>JAPPJZ010000050.1 GCA_028874365.1 Chloroflexota bacterium
CTCAAGGGGGCGCCTGATTTCACGCAATCAGGCTGGATTGGGCCTTGACCAGACTCGGTTGGGATGCTCATTGGCCGGCAGGCTCCGGGCTACGGTAGCGCACCAGTTGGATCCCATCCGCTTCAACGATCTCCTTTGGTGGCTCGCCGAGGCTCCGAATCCGCTGCCCGCCCGGAGCGCTAGCGTCCCTCCAGGTCATGACGATCGAGCCGGTGCCGAGCTCGTAGTACCACCGCGCGACTACTCCCCAGACCCGATCACGGATCCCCTGCGTCATTGCTGGTGAAGTGTAGACGCCCGGGGCGATCTCCAGCATGACCGAGGCTAGGAAGCCGCGGTAGCGCGCTTCAACGTTGACGGTGACGATGACAGTCACGTGCTTCGCTTCACCGCGGTTCAGCCGTCAGGCGGCTGAGTCGTCCGGGAACAACCCTTTGATCCGCTCGATCATCTTCGGAATCACCCGCTCGCTGCGCAACATGTCACCGGTCGTGCGCCGCGTTACTCGTTCGATGTTCAATGTCGGATTGTTCGACACCGCCCTAGCCGATTTGAATGCGGCCGGCAGCAGAATCGTGTCGCGGAACAGATCGGCGACATCGAGCACAAATGCTTCGCCGCTGTGCTCGTGGATGAAACCGAGCTGTGGAATCGCCCCGATCGCCGTGACGGCGATCGCAGCGGCCGAGGTGACGGCGACTGAGGCGTGGTTGATCGCCTGATTCGGTAGATCGGCCGCCAGCGGATTCGAGCGATCGTAGCGGCGTCCCAGCCAGTCGATCCCGAATCGCTCGGCGACCAATCGGTAGGTGCGTTTCATCCGTGCGCCTTCGATCCCGCGCAAGGCGTCGAGGTTGCGCTTGGGCAGCACTTCACCCAGGCGCAGCGCATACATTCGGCGAGCGACCTCAATTCGTTCGCCGTCAGCATCGCTCCAGGCTCGCATCTGCCGCCGGGCGACTTCGGAGGTGTCAGGACCGATCTGTGGTGCGGTGTAGCAGCGTACGCCATCCTCGCCGACCGCGATCAAGGCGGTGCCGTGTCGGGCCAACAGGCGCAGAGCGTCATGGCTCACTGTGGAACCGGGACCGAGCAGGATCATGGAGAGTGATTGGAAGGGGATGCCGTACTCTCCGGCCTCCAGCGGACTCTGGTCGTCAGCGTCGGCCTTGCGCAGAAATCGCAGGGTTCCGTCGCGCACGGTCAATGCACCGCGCGAGAGCCACAGCAATCCGTGCCGATCGGCGTGCGGCACTCTCGCTGTTTCCAGCCCTAGTCTGCCCTTCAGCACTGGTTACCTCCAGCCTCATGGCAGGGAGCGGCAGGCTGCGCTTGTCGCGCTACCGCCGCTCCAGCATTCAAGCCGACCAATCCTATTCGGACTCTTCTGGTGTTAAGTCGGCGGACCGTTGCTGTCCACGTTCACCTGTGTGCAGGCTAGCCCCAGCCGGATCGGACGACACCACTGTCAGCGGCTCGCCGGACGCAGCAACAGCATCCCATAGCCATATGCGCGATGACGACCGACCCCACGGGCTAACAGTTTGGCGAACGCGTCCGGGTCGGTGATTGTCAATGTGCCGCGCATCACTGCTTCCGGGCCTTCGCTATACCGGCTTCTCGGTTTGTACTGCGACCGCAGGCGCCGAAATGACACCATCTGTGTGTGTTCCGGATCTAGTTGCGCGCCACCGCGCCGGTCGAGTTCTTGCGACAGCCAGTCGATGTAGACCGCTTCCCGATCGCGGGGTATCTCCCCAGCGGGATGCTGCAATGCTTCAATCTGGAAGGCATCGCGCTCGCCAGCGCCGATCCCCTCGGCGTCGCCTGAGCGTCGGATGACGGGTCGGACTCGAGCCTCGAATCCGACCCGCACTCCCGACCGCCAAGTCTCCGGCATCGGCTTGCTCTGGATCATTGCCGGAGGGATCGCCCGGATCTGGAGGGGGTCAGCACAGATCGCTCCCTGTTCCTGAAGCGCGGCGGCATCCGCCCGCCCGTAGCCGTAGAGCACGCCCAGGCGAGCGCTGCGCGGGACGATCAGGCGAAACGGTTTCGGAGCCAAGTCCCCAAAGCACTCCGTCAACAAGGCGTGCATCGCGCGATCCATGTCCTCGATCCGGCGCGAACCCATCCAGCGGTGAAGCTCGTGTAGGTGGACGTCGGCCCGGATCATCTGGAGCGCCCTCGCTACTGGATCGCGAAGTGGGGTAGACATGGACAGCCGCTCAACCATTCCTGTCCACGGGTGTCTGAGGGGCAGTGAACGCAGCCCGCTCAATCTCGCCCTCACAGACCATGCGACCGCCCCCGTGCAGACCCGAGCTGGCCCAGTTGCGCTGATCGGTGAGCGCATAGGTCCGCGTCACGGTCACGTCGCCTTGTGGCTCGCTCAGCGGCCAGAGCGCCGAGATCGTTTCTCCGCTTGATCCGGGCTCGAACAGGGGAATGGACTGCAGGGCGGCGAACGCGGTGTCTGCCTCGCAGAAGCCAGCGAAGACCGCCTCTGATGGCAAACACGGCTTGCGACCAATGAACAGGGGTCGCGCCGGTTGCTGGAGGGCGACAGCCAACTGATCGAGGTTCGGCGGCTCGTCCACTGGTTCCAACCGGAACGCGACCGTGACCAGCATGTCGGCGAGGTAGTCGCGATAACGCAAGTGCGGCGCGTCGAACGTTGCTGATCCTCCCGCGCGACCCTCAGGTGCTCCGCGCGTGGTCCAACTCCTGTCGTTCTTATCCAGTTGCGCGGTCTGGAAGTCCTGAATCGACGCCCTGCCCGCCGGCTCGCGGTCGATCCGCACGGCGAACACCAGCCGGTCCTGCAAGCGCTGGTGCGGGTCTCGCTCAACTCGCCGCCAACCCAGGGCGTTGGCTAGCAGTCCCGTCAGCATGGAAGCGGCCGGGAAACGGCGAGTGACGCCAAGGTTGTCGACGGTCTCGCCACCGAAGGACATCAACGGACTCTCCAGGCGCAAAGCGATATGGCGCATCGGCTATTCCGCAGTACCGTGGCGAACGACGCTCGCCGCCCAGGCGGCGAGTTCGTCCAGATTGACCCGCTCGGCCCCGGCACCATCGAAGTCGTCGACCGACATCAAACGCCGCCGCTCGTGCGTTCCGTACGCCGTGTCAACACGGTCGAGTTGTGCGGCGAGGGCGGACACTGCGACGTCCAACCGAGGCGCGACCGGATCACGGAAGGCATTGGCCAGACTGCGCGGCTGTCGCGAGCCGGCCTCGAGCAGCATCAGATCCGCATAACTGTACGGCGCGGTTGAGCCGCGCTTGGCCCCGGGCGAGAC
Organism: Chloroflexota bacterium; assembly: GCA_028874365.1. Taxonomy (GTDB): domain Bacteria; phylum Chloroflexota; class Dehalococcoidia; order Bin125; family Bin125; genus Bin125. The sequence goes on from JAPPJZ010000050.1 coordinate 3,306, forward strand.
GGTCGCAATCAGATGAATCAGCCGTTCGACGACATCGGCGGCCAGTTCACGATCGGCGTCGATCCAGTCGCTCGCCGCACATCCCTCCAGGTTGGAGACGAGGCCTGGCAGATCGACGACGACATAGCCATAGAACAGCCCCGCCGTCAGTTCCATGTCGCCGATATGCGCAGCGCCGGCATCTTCATCGTCCGCTTGCAGGTCGTCGACGACCGAGAAGTAGTCGCTCTCGCTCTCCTCCTGATGCACCGTGAAGGCGTGAGCCACATGCACGGCCGCGTCGATGTTGGCGGCCGGATCGGAGGTGACCATACGGCCGAACAAGGCTCCCTCGACGCCGCCGGGGAGTCTGGCTCGATCGCGATACGCGCGGAAGTTCGCGCCTTCGCCCGCTCGCGCCTGAAAGAGTTGCTTCGCTGCATCGCCGGCCGCCTTGGCGTCGTCTGGATGCGCAACGAGGATTTCCGTCGCCCGGGTATGCAGGTACTCGACTTCGGGCAACCCCAACAGCAACGGCTGACGACCGCGCTCCGTCGTGCCGCTGTCGCCGTAGACACCGACGTTGAACGCCGCTTCTACCGCATCGAGTACCTCTGCTTCGGCTTGCGCCGCGTCGCGCAGCGGGGCAATCACCCGTCGCTCGACGACGTTGCGCGACCGGATGGCCAAGCCGTCGCTGGTGGCATGGCGGATCGCAAAGTCATCCTCCGCCGTGCGCCAGTGGCGCTTGAGGCACTGCGAGGAGATGCGGGTTCTGATCGCATTGCCGAACGGCATACGCTTGGCCAGGCCGCTGTCGTCGCGGTTGATCAGCGCGGCCGGATACGAGTGCAGACTGTGCACCTGCAAGAATCGGGTGTTGGTCACGTTCGTCTCCTCATTCGCAGTCCGTTATTGGCCAGCCGACTCTGCAGATTGTCGTTCAACCCGGAACTCGGCGCGGAAGTAGTCGCGGGCGATCCGTTGGCGAGCGCCCTCCGAGCCCGCCTGATCAAACCCGTCTAGCAGGATCAATCGCGCCATCTCGCGCCAGTCGAACGCGACGCCGCCGGAGCCGAGCATCCGGAACATCCGGGCCAGCAGGACCTGCAAGACATCTCCGCGGGCGGCCAAGAGACGATTCAGTCGCAACTCGCTATAGAACCCGGATTCGCCGGATGATTCACTGCCGAACAACGCGGAGCCAACAGATGTCTGCGGGTCGTGAGCGCTCGATGCCGCCCGATCAGGCGCCGACGTGGGCGTCATCAGCGCGATCCCGTGGATGATCAACGCCCACTTGCGTTCGACCTCTTGAGCGCCGAGGAGGTCGTAGCGAGCCGCCAAGCGCCAGAAGGCGGGAGCGTCTTGGCCGCTGCCCGGCGACATCCGCCGCAGCGCGGCGAGATCACCGCGCGGAAAGTCCTCGCGAGCCAGGCGCACGGCGATGCGAACGGCGGTTCCGGCCCAGCTCAGGCCGCCGTCGGTGCTCTTGACGGGAGATTCAGTCGTGGTCGTCATCGCCTGTCTCCGTGAACAGGAATGGCAGTCCGCTATTGGAGCGCAGCCGTCCTTCCAACAGCGATTCCGCCCGTGTTCGCGCCCGATAACGGTGAACCGACCGACAAGGAAGTGTGTCGCACGCATCTCGCAGTAGTTCGCGAGCGCTGTTGACCACGCCACGCAGCCATTCGCTGTGGATCGACTCGCGCTGTGAGTCGGACGCTTCGAACTCCTCCTGGAGCGCGGCGAAGAAATTCGCATCGACGATCTCGTCCAACCGATTCAGCCACGGGCGGGCGCGCTCGCGGGTTTCGGGGCTGGCGTTGTCGGCCTCGCCGCTGCTCAGGAACGTCTGAATCGCGTGGCTGAGGATGCGTTGGACCCTTCCAACTTGCTCGATACGTCCCTTGGCAATCTCGCCGATGTCTTGAGTACTCAGCGCATTGCCCATCGCTCGGATCGTCTTGTAGCGCAGCGGCACGATTCGCTCGTGATAGCCCTCAGTTTTGCCCTGGCCGCGGACCATCGCCCTGGCGACGAGGCACATCGATTCCGTCGAGCGCGCCTCGGCCTCGGTCGGGCGCAGCAAGATCGGCTGACGCCAATCAGCCGATGTCAGGTACTCGGTCACGCGCTTGTAGGTGAACCCGCCGCCGGCGAGCGTCAGCGACTTCTCTTCCTTGAGGTTGATCGGAGTCCACGGGTCACCGGTTCTGCCACTCAGTTGCTTCGCTTCGATTCGCGCCGCTTTCGACGTAGCGCGCTGGACCGAAAGGGAGCGATCCGGACCCGTCCGCACTCGGATCCGTCGACACACCTCGATGTAGAGCGGTTCCAGTTGGTTCGGCAACAGCGACTGCGCCTTCAGCCCGTCCCACGGCCTGGTCCAAACCAGCGCGAGGTCCCCACCACCCGCAGGCGATTCAGCCAGCATCTCCGCTCGGCGAGCAAGCAGTGTCTGAATGTCGCGTCTGACGTGGGTGCCGGGACCTCCGAGCGGAGCCAGAGAGAAGACTGGACGGTTGCCCAATCCTGCGTTCATTCGCGAGATTCCGTAGTTGCCCGCGCCACCAAACCCCTCCATGGTCTGTAGGGTGACCAGCGCGAAGAACCAATCGTCAACTCCCGCCTCCTCCGCGACTGCGCACTTGACATCGTGATTCTTCGCGGTGACGAGCATGTCCAACTCGTCCGCAGTTGCGACGACCGTCTTGTAATCCGTGATCAGATCCACCGACGTCGCCGGAGGTTGCAGGAACGCCGGCTGAATAAAGTCGTCAACCACCAAGCGCCAGGGCGCATCGTCCTCGTACTCCGCGGTGAGCTCTCGAATCAGCGAACGCCAGTCGTCCGGCGCGGCGGGCGGCTCGCCGACCACTCCGGCCCGTTGCATCGCGATTGCGCCTAACTGAACCAGAAACGCATGCCAGGCGTGGCGTTGGTGCGGGCGCAGCGCCGGAAACGACGCCACCTCGTCCGCCATCAACGCCGCGTAGACTTCTGGCAGCGACGCCGCACCGCGCTCACCTCTCACCGAATCAAAGCGAATCAGCGGCTCAGTCAAAAGGTTGAACACCGAAGCCACTCCGGGGCAACTCTGGCTCGCGTCGGCCGGATGTTGGGATCATTGGGACGCAGGTTCTCTCCGCAGACCGAAGCGATCGTACCTGAAGATGCGGTTAGCGACACGGAACGTGAACCCATCCGCATCGGGATCTGCCGATGCAGGGGCGTCTGCCCAGGAGTCGCCGAGCCAGCGCCGCGGGACGGAGATATGCGCGATCGGGCCCGAGTCAAATGGACTCCGCTGTGGAGGATCTAGATCAAACTCGATCGCTTCGTCGCCCAGGCGCGTGCGAATCCGCTCTTCCAACGATCCAAACAGCACTTCACGATTGTCGCGGCAGAACGCAGCCTCGCGGCGGACAACCACATTGCGCGCGCTCAGTCCCTCTGCCAGCATTCCACCTTCAAGCTGGTTGGCATGCGTGCGCCAGTCATCGCCCAACTCCGCAACGATGGCCTCCAGCGCCTTTGGGTGCGTGGCTCGCTCCACTAGTTCCCGGTTCATGCGTGGGATCGCCCATTCTGGATGCCGAACAACAAGCCGGCGGGTCGCTTCGAGGATGCGAAGGTCCTCGTACACGTACTGGCCGAGGCCGTTGACGCCCCGCTTCAGCAACGGCGATAGATTACACGTGCCCGGCGTGAGGACGACGCAGGCCGGCCGACGCTGAGCCGCTGGTCGGTCGTCTCGCGGATGACGGTGAAGTCTGCCGATCCGTTGCAAGAGTACATCCAGCGGACAGAGATCGGTGATCAGCAGATCGGCGTCGATGTCCAAGGACTGCTCCAGCGTCTGCGTCCCGACCACGATCACGCCGCCCTGGGACCGAACGCGGCCCAGTCGAGCCTCAACTTCCCGATCGAGCAGCGCGCGATCGCCTGGTACGAAGCGACCATGATGGAGCGTGACTGTCCCGCCGCAGCTGAAGAGCGGCGACTCCGCCTGTCCGGAGGCGGCATTCTCGACCGCTTGCTGTGTGCGGACGGCATAATCTACCGTGTTGCGCACAAGCAGCACCTTCGCCCCGACGCTGGCAGCGTCGAGGGAGAGCTGGGCCACGCGCTCGAACTGCTCCATCAACGGCTGGGTATCGATCCGGACTGTCTTCTCGCGCCCGTTCTCTCCGACGCCCAGGACCTCTTCGGATGAATCCGAGGGAACGCTCACGGCCGGGTACGGAGCGCGAATCGCTTCCTCCAGCGGCAGATCGCTCGCGCCGGGAGTTGCTCCGGCCGTCAGCCAGCTTCGCCTCGCGGTCGAACCCAGGGTGGCCGACATCAACACCGCATATCCGCCTGCACCAAGGTGAGCCTCAAGCAACGCTCGCAGGATCGCGCCCATGTAGGAATCAGAAGCGTGCACCTCGTCCACGATCAGCAGATTGCGGGCCAGGCACGCGGCCCGCATATGTGAGTGTTTTACTTTGAGCGCCGCCAGCATCGCCTGATCTATGGTTCCGACTGCGATCTGTGCGGCCAGGTACCGTTTCGGGCGCTCCGCGGCCCATCGACGACCCGGGATTGCGTCGTCAAGCGCCTGGTCCCACCAGACCCGGTAGTCCTGCAGCCTTTCTTTCCCGTCACCAGCTTCATGCGAGTACCCGGGAACGGCCAGAACCACGTCGGGCCGATGGCCGTCGGGGAATGCGGAGTCGACGAAGCGACGCACGCGCCCATGAATCTGAGTCGCCGCTGAGCGGGTCGGGAGAGCGAAGTAGAGGCCGTCCACCAGTTCGGCCTCATACATTCGCAAGAACCGCCAGAGCGCTGCCTCCGTCTTGCCCGAGCCGGTCTCGGACTCGATCACGATCAACCGCTCTTGCAACGCCGTCCCGAGCGCAGCTTGCCGCTGAATGGCATTCGCAGACCCATCGACAATCCTGAACAACTCAGCGAATCCGGGCAGTGCGTCTCGATCATGAACGGCGAGGCGCTGTTCCGAGATGTCTAACCCGGTCTCAGCGATCGCTGCTTGCGCCTGCGCTCGTGCACGACTGATATACCCGTCCGTCGGCTCGTCATCGAACGGAAACCAGCCTTCGTTCGAGCCGATCCAATCCGCCAGTGTGCAGAGGCCAAGAAACATGTGCTGGAAGGCGGTGGCCCCGGGCAACGGAGCCGCGGCTCGGTCCCAGGCCGCCGGAAACCACTCCTTCAGCAACGATCCGATGCGGCGCGTGTACTGTTCCGGGTCGAGCCGTCCAAGGGGACGCCAGATTGTTGGGTTCCGCTGGCGTTCGCCTTCAAGCTGCAGCGGCAGTCCATGATGGGAAAGCGCCGCGACCAGCAGATCGCTGACCACTTCGCCGTCACGCGCGTCCCACTGCGTCAGTTCGTCCCATCCCAGCGCGTCGAAGGACCACAACGCTGAGTCTGCGTCGTCGCCGATCAGCACCGGAGCGAGGTCGAGCGTGTGGCCGGCTCGCCGCGGCCGCAGGTTCGACAGGTCCGCATCCCGCCAAACCTGCGCCTGAAAGCCCAGATTGACCTTGCCGATATCGTGCAACGCCGCGAATACGCATAGCCTCGCTGTCGTCGCCGCATCCAGATCTGTCAGGCCCGCCGTGCGTGCCAAGCGTCGGCGGATTGTGGGCTGGCGCAGCAGAGCCTCCAGGCACGCACCCACATCGGCAAGATGGTGTTCAAGCAGGTGAATTCGCTCCGGTCCCCGCGCTCGCTGAGGTCGCGCCTTTGCCCAGAACTGATCCAGATACCGAGGCCGCCCAGTGGTTGGCAACTCGTCGTTCGACATCGCGGTCGCTCCTCCACGCCTCCACGATTCGGCGGAACTAGCCTATCGGTCGCAGTCTCCGGTACGTGGCCCAAATCATGGTTGAGGATCAAATGGAGCAGCCTTCCTTCAGCGCGATCGATGTCGAGACAGCCAACGCCGATCCGGCCAGCATCTGTCAGGTTGGCATCGTGCACGTCCGCGCAGGCGAGATCCGAGATCAGTGGCAGACCCTTCTGAACCCGAAGACGCGGTTCCGCGCCTCCAACGTCGCCATTCACAAGATCAGCGAAGAGACGGTCCTCCACAGCCCAAGGCTTCCCGATGTGTATGGACAGCTCCGCAGTCAGATCGAGGACGCCATCCTGGTAAGCCACACCTCGTTCGACCGGCTCGCGCTAGATCGCGCGATGCGGCGGTACGGTCTGCCTCGGATCAGGGTCGAATGGCTTGATAGCGCTGTAATCGCACGCCGGACTTGGCCCGAGCAGCGCAGCAACGGCGGCTGGTCGCTTGCCGCATTAGCCGCGATGTTGGGAATCGATTTTCGGCATCATGTAGCGGTCGAAGACGCTCGGCTGGCGGCGGAGATCGTTCTCCGCGCCTGCGAAGCGCGAGGATTGGGTGTGGAAGACTGGCTCCGCGCGGAAATGTGACTACTCTGGCAGAGTTCGGCATCATGCCATCCGGTGACCTGCGTCTTTCGCGTGGGCCACTCGTCTAGGAGGAAGAAGATTGCCGCGATCAGCGGGATTCCGCGCGAAGACGACTTTGCGCCTGGTGTTGGACGACACAAGGCTGTCTCGGGATCACCCTTGACTTCTGGGTTACAAGCGCGTTCAGAGCGACGTGCATAGTCGAACGGACAGCGTGCTCCTTCTGGCCCTCCGAAACTCGAGCGTCCCCATCGAAGCCTCACCCAGTGAGCGCACCTTTAGCGGGTACCGCTACCTAGCTGACCCAACTGACCGAAACGAGCTCCTTTACCCCTAAGCCACCACAAACCACTCGAATCTGGTGTCTTCTCGCGTCGCTGCTCACGTTGAGTCATGTCTAAAGGTCGGAGCCTAGTCGGGGGAGCGACCGTGTCCGGTTGCACATGAACCCGCGTCGAGTCAGCTACCATGTTTCGAACACACAACTGGGCCACGAGGTTCGGCTGCGCGGGCTGTGCGCCACTCAGGATGCAGAGTCGACCAGCGGCGAGAAGTCGAGGAGTATCCGATGAACGAATCAAATGATGTGACGACGGCTGCCCTGTATGCACGCGTCTCCAGTGACCGCCAAGATGTCGACCTCTCGGTCGCTGCGCAGCTCCGAGCTTTGCGGGAGTATGCCGAACGCAACGGCTATCTCGTGGTGCGCGAGTACATTGACGAAGCCGAATCCGGCCGAGTTGCGGACCGACCGCAGTTCCGGAAGATGCTGGATGAGGCGAGCCAGTCCGACGCACCCTTCCAGGAAATCCTGGTCTGGAAGTTCTCCCGCTTCACCCGCAAACGCGAGCATGCGGTCGCGTTCAAATCCATGTTGCGCCGGCGCGGCATCCGCGTCACCTCGATCACCGAGCACGCTGACGACACACCCACCGGAAAGCTGATGGAGGCGATCATCGAGAGCGTGGACGAGTTCTACTCCGAGAACCTCGC
>JAPPJZ010000051.1 GCA_028874365.1 Chloroflexota bacterium
CCCCATGATCCCTCCCTGCCTCAGACCGTCCGCCACGGCTGAATAGTTACTACGAAATCACCCAAGATGTGGCCAGAACCGCCGGTCCGGGTCAGGACGATCACTCCACTGGACGCAACATCCATCGCGGCAGGACTGAGGTTCCAGTCAGGTCCGACCACAGGCCCCCCTGCGACCGGTCCGGCGAAGGCTTGCCGGTTCATGGAACCCCAAGAATGCGGCTGCCCTCGGCCGCTCGCCAAGCGATATTCGGCCCCGGCCCTTCATCGAAGACCCTTCATGTGAATAGGTTTTGCAACTAACTTCTATCAGAGAAGATAGAGTGCAAGCCCCGGTGAAGCGGCCTGTGTGGGGCGGGTCGGAATGTCGCTTGACACTTGGCGAGTCCCCCGTCAAGGCTTCGATCATGACGGCACCGGGGAAGCGCCGGGTTGCCTGGGTCAGTACAACAGCCGCGCACGGCCACGGGGTAGCGCCCCGTGGTCGCGGTGAACAGCCAGGGGGAAGGGTCCACGATCGAGTAGCGTTTAGGTGTCGTCAATCCATGGCCCGGCACCTACGCCGGGCGACATCAGGGGGTGGGCCAATGTTGCTCCACCGTTGCCGACTCCGCGCCGTCATCATCGACGCGGCCCGTGACTGCTACGACAAGCGCGCTGGCGACGATTTCGCCAAGTGCCGCCTGCGCCATCGCAGCAGCGGGGGCCGGTGATGGCCAGCTCATCAACCGGCAACTCCGCAGCCATCGCTAGAGCTAGAGGGCCGAGCATTCACCAATGAGGAAGCTCTGCGGGACATGCCGCTCCCGGCAAAGAGTGCGGCGAAGACGGATGCAGGTGCCTGTATGAGCCCGTCATCTGACGATTGTGTCGGAGCAGGAGGACCTCGGATGCCAGAACCCCTCCGTTGCACCAAGTTCCTTGATCCCGGCATGACCTGCATTCAGCACGCGGAAATACCTACTTGGCGCAAGTACGCCCTCGTTGCAGGAAGCGTCATCGCCACCTTCCTCGGCGTCAATTTACTAGACCCGAGAAACGGCCTCGACATCCCGCGATTGAACACCGTTGACGCCATCCCGTACGTCGCGTTCGTCGTTGTCTACACCTTTATCGCGACTTTGGCCGGAGGCGCTGCTCGTGAGACCGTACCTGCAAAATACATCGCTATCGGTTCCGGCAGTGTGATAGCGTTTCTGTCTATCATCAGCCGTGCATTGCAGGTATTAAGGGGCTTGCAAAGCACAGGAGGTATCGGATGAAGAATTGGCGAAGGGCGACGCTCGCGGCGACGGCCTTGATGATGGCGGTTGGCGTATACTCAGAGTCCCCGCAACCCGTGGACGCATGGCGCCTCACGGAAGATGGTGAGGTGATTTTCGACGGGAAGTACGAAGGGCAGGAGTACGAAGGGCAGGAGTATGTATGGCTTTACCACAACCACACATGGCCCCGGCGGTTCCTATTCACCATTGAGCAAATGGCAGCGCCGCATCTCGCCCGCGACAACGCCGTCGCATGGGCGTATCCGGTGGAAGATGTGCCTGAAGACCGCTTAGAGACATTCTCCGAACTTCTGAACGACGAGCGGATCGCGCTCGCGCTCCGAAAAACCATCGACGATGCCTACCATGTGTTGCCGAATTCTCTACGGGATGAGTTTGTCAACAACGCGGAACGCCTTGGAGAACTGTCCGAGTCGTTACAGAAGGCGGAACTCTGGAGCGCCTGGGTGGTGTCGCCCGAGAAGTACGAGCAGATGATGGATGCAAGCGGTGTCGAGAGAATCAGCAGCAGGTCAGAGATACCCGTGGAGCGCGATGACTGGGAGGCCATGCAAACCGAGATCATGACCATCATCAGGGGCGCGGCGACAAGCCCGGCGGTAACCGACTACGACATGCCGGCTCTTCCCATGCAGAACTTTGGTATCGAGGAGTCGCGCCAGTGGAGGGGCGGCTCCTTGCCGTTGAATGACCCTTCGGCACTATCCCCGCGGCCGGAGCGCGGGATAGGGGTAGGCGAGCCATGAGCATGAATCTGAGTTCAAGGGCAACGGGATGCGCTGGCGGCCGCACGACAACGAATGCGTGCTGCGCCTCGCCGTGCTCAACGGCGAGTTGGAACGCTACTTCCAGCCTCGTCCGGACGTCTGGAACGAGGCCGCCTGATCATGTCAACCCCTTCTGCCGGTTCGGCATCGCCACCCACTGACCCCGAACCGCTCGGCCGCTATCGACTGGTCGACCAGTACGTGCGCGAAGCGCGGCACGCCAGGCCAGATCTCGTGCGCCGCATGAGATCGCCTCTCTCGGCCGCCGCCGCCCGGCGACAATTCACGGTATCATGGCTTCCCACGGACATCGGAGCTACGGAGCGGATGCGCCCGTTGCGCGGCGTCGGTTACCGACTCGAAGAAGGAGCGTGAAATGATCGAGCAGACCCGCGACCGAATCCGCAGCGCGCGGCATCGAGCAAACGGCGGCCGGGCACGTGCGCCGCGCCCGCATCGCGGCGCACGTCGCGCCGTCGACAAACGCACCAGAGCCGCACTACTCGGCGCTGCGGTCATGGGGCTCATCACGTTGGTGCCCCTCTCGGCAGCAGCCGAGTTGTCGCCGGAGATTCAGGTCGATCTGTATCTGGTGCAGACGGAAGCTTACATCAAGGAGCAGGATTACGCGGCCGCGCAGGAAGCGATGGCAAAAATTCTCGATCTACAGAAGAAGCACGACTTGAAGACACCGGACGTGTTTCACTTCAAGTATGCGGAAGTGTTGGAGCGCGCCGGATCGTATGCGGAGGCCATCGAGTCGTTGAACCGCTACCTGGAGCTGGCCGGCCGCTCGGGAACTCACTACCGGGAGGCGTTGGAATTGCTGCACGCGGCTACGGTGGCGCAGACGCAAGAGGCAAGGAAGCGTCCGGGGGCACGATTTAGGGACTGTGAGGGCTGTCCTGAAGTGGTGGTGGTGCCGGCGGGGAGCTACCTGATGGGATCACCGTCTTCGGAAGCGGGGCGAGATGACAACGAAGGCCCGCAGCACCGGGTGACAATCGGCGATGCGTTTGCGGTGGGTGTCCATGAAGTGACGTTCGAGCAGTGGGATGCGTGCGTGAGCGCCGGCGGCTGCGGAGGGTATCGACCCGATGACGAAGGTTGGGGGCGAGGCAGGCGCCCGGTCATCCACGTGAGCTGGGAGGAGGCGCTGCGGTTTCTCGAGTGGCTGCGCGAGGCGACCGGAGAGCGGTACCGGCTCTTGAGCGAGGCGGAGTGGGAGTACGTGGCACGAGCGGGGACCGGCACGGCGCGGTATTGGGGAGAGAGTGAGACGGGACAGTGTCGTCATGCGAATGGAGCTGACAAGACGGCGAAACGCTACGCCGACGGATGGACGGTGGCGAACTGCGACGATGGCCACTATGGAACGGCGCCGGTGGGGACGTTTACGGCGAATCAATTTGGTCTGCACGACGTACACGGGAATGTGTATGAGTGGGTCCAGGACTGTTGGAACGGGACCTATGCCGGCGCACCGACGGACGGGAGTGCGTGGGTGCGTGGGGATTGCAGTCGTCGGGTGGTGCGGGGCGGCTCCTGGGGCGACGAACCGATGAACCTGCGCTCGGCCTCCCGCGGCAGGCTCGATTCCGGCGATCGCAACCTCATCATCGGTTTTCGGGTTGCCCGGACGCTCAACTCGTGAGTCATTGCCGCTTTACCTCCGTGAAGGGTGTCCAGGCGGCCGAGCCCCCTGGAGAAAATCCGCGGGCGAGCCGGGATCGGATTGGTGCCGGCGTTCGTCGAGCCACGTGACTGACCAACGCCCGTGTCGACTCCGCCGAAGCGTCGGCCGGGTCGACCTAGGAAGACGGAGGTGGCCCCGTCACTCAACGGCTGACCACCGACCCCATCGCCATGCCGGGTTGGGGACTATTACTCCGGCACAAGTGGAGATTTGCTCCGGCATTGACACCGATACAACGAACATCAGATCGGGGTGACCCATGAACCGTACACGCTTTACACCCTTGGTGAACTTAACGAATGACGATGGTGCCTGTCACGCCACCAAGTGCTTGACATATTCTCACGGCCTGTGCTATGCCGTTCTGCAGAGAGAGAACCATGAGCAAAGATCGTTCGAGCAGGCTTCTCACTGCTTGGAAAGCTACTTGATCAACAACGCGCGGAGATGGATCGGAGATTCGATCAACAGCGAACGGAAACGAATCAGAAGTTCGACCGTATCGATACCCGTCTCGATAACATGGATAAGAAGATAGATGCTCTATTAGAGTCAGTCACAGAACGGTAAGAGTCCGTACGCCAAGGCGGAGGAAGAACCATGAAACGAATCATCGCGATTTCTATTATGACCGTATTGGTGGCATTCGTCGGTGCCGCAGAGAGGAAGCACATAGATGGCTATCATGAATTGAGGTCGATCCTTGCTCAAGATGCAATCTCAGCCGATGGCGCGAGTAGAGCCATTGAACTTGTATGTGATCCAGACATTGATGTGTTGGACATGTGGGATCAGATGGGCGCCAATACGCTTGATAGTCTGAAATCGAAGATCAATGAAGCAGGAGGTATGGATGGCTTTGTAGAGGCTATGCGCATTCTTTCCGTATATGAGGAGGACGGCCGGCGAATTAGCTACGAGGACGTATTTCACGCCACGTATGATAGCGACGGCTTTAGCGCGGAAGAAATCAACAGGGAGCTATCAAGGTCTCGCTATACGGCATCGAGGATTGTGAATCACGAAGCGGAAGACGGAGATAGTATTGAGAGGTATATTCTGCACATACATGACAATTACGGTCATACGAGGAACCGATTCGTGGCGTTCGTCTGTAAGTGCGCCGATGATTCGATAGACGATCTTGATAAGTGGAACTGGAAGAAGATCATCCAGGGTGGCGCGAACTTCCTTCGTGCGTTGTCGCGAATTGATCAAATCATCAACGACGTGGAAGGCTTGATCAATTTGATTACGTCAACAGACTCAGCGCGCTATGCCATGGCATGGATAGCGAGTCCCGAATTGGAACCAAGATAGTTGACAGGATCGGTCCATCTGGACTTGCCCTGTGAGTGGAGGAATGAACGTGAAGCTACCGAGAGACGTGAATGAGCGAGCCCACGCCATCATGGGACATGGCTACGGGCTAGCGTCCCAAGCCTCAGCCTGAGTCGCCAGCGGAACTAGAACAGACCATGCAGTCTCTCGGAGGCTCTGCGCGCGCTGCCAAGCTGACACCGGAGCAAGGGTCCGAGATCGCACGGAAGGCCGCTGCCGCTCGATGGCGCAAAGTCTGAGAACGCAGGGATGTGACGATGCCAGTGCCTTCCTCGGGAGCGCAGCATGCACCGAACGAGCCGCACAAGCCATTCAACGAGCGGCACGGAATCCAACGTCAGGCAATATCGTCAGTGCGGTAGCCGAGATGCATGACGAAATATCATCGGACATCGCAGAGTGGAAGACCGACGTGGCCACCTTGAAGACCGACGTAGGCAATCTGCTACATCACTTCGGGCTCACCTCCGGATGGCCGCCCGGAGAGCTGCGAATTCAAACTGAGACACTACCCGGCACTCCGCCGTTTTGCGGGGCGACGGCGGCACAGCAGGTGACACGGTCGTTTACCCGGTGTACGTTCGCGGATGCATGATGTCCGCGTGCCGAATGACCGGAATCCTGTGCGTGCTGCTGGCCGCGGCAGCCCCCTCGTTCGGTCAAACGCCGAGGGTACACAGCAGCTTGCTGCTGCTCGTCGACACGTCCGCAAGCATGGGCGATCCAATCGGCAGCGGTAACGCTGAGATCAAGCTCGAAGCGGCGAAGGAGGCCGCGATCGCCGCGGTCGACCGAGCGCTGGCGGGCCGTACGGAAGTGGCGATCCTGGCCTTTGAAGGGGAGTGCGACAACCCGGTGTCCGAACGGCTGGGATTCACCACCGACAGGGATCGGTTGACTCGTTTCATCGACGGCTTGCGGCCGGGGGGCGGTACGCCGATGGCGGAGGCGGTACTGGTTGCGAACCGGTTCATGCAGGCCAACCGCAATCCGCGGGCGAACTCGCAGATGATCGTGCTGCTCGCGGACGGTGACAACGCGTGCGGAGACGTCGCGCAGGCGATGGCGCAACTGCAAGCGGCCGGCATCGTGTTCCGGCACGAGACGGTCGGGTTCGGCATCGAACCCGCATCGGACGCCGCCCGCGACCTGCGCCACATCGCGACCACGAGCGGCGGGCAGTACCATCACGCGGCTAGCGCGACGCAGCTCGCCGACGTGTTCATGGAGTTCGTCGATACGCTCACGGTGATCGACCTGCTGGGGATGTTCGGCAGCGGCGCGCAGACGCCACCGACCGATGCCGGCGCGACCACGAGCCCGTCCGGGGACGATGCGGCACAGCCGGACACCGGAGTCGTGACGGGCATGCTCGGCATGTTCACGGCGGCCGAAGACGCCGCGGGCGCACTGGCGATCGACGCGAATCGAGGATCGTGGGGGTGGGCTGCCGGGTACGCGAAGGTGGCAGAAGCGAGGCAAGGGGCGCTTGAAGAGTGCGGCGAAAGTTGCAGGATCGTGATGACCTTCGAAAGAGGATGTGCCGCCTATGCGGCTGGCCGGACTCAGAGCAGCAGCAGGGTGCACGCTTGGGGCAGCGAGTTCGATACGAAGCTCCAGGCCACGGAGGCCGCTGTCGGTGAGTGCGAGGACAAGGGAGGTAAGGACTGTCGGGTTTATGTGTCGTCCTGCGCTGAGGAGTCTGGAGAACGTCGCGAGGGCGGAGGACAGACGTCCACGACGACGAACGGTGGAGTGGCCGCGGATACGGGCCGCAGTGGCGAGGGTTCCACCGAGGCCCAGGCACCGCGTCGGGGGGAGGCCGAGGTGGAACGACAGGGAACGATGTCCGGGGATGAGCCGGCGCGAGCGAACCGAATTGCGGAGTGTGAGAGAGGATCAGGATCCGCGCGTTTGCGGATCTTGGGGTGGACCGTGGAGAGCGACCAAGACGGGAACAAGATTCCGCACTATACAGTCGAGAACGTCGGTAGCGATTCCGCCTATTTGGAAATAGCTGACGGGTCGTCGGCCGCACACAAGTATCAGCACTTGTCGTCCGGGGGCACGGCAGGCAGTGGCGTCGGTGCGTTCCTGGCTGATGAGGGAAAGATTGTAATCGGATATGTCCACACCAATAACAGCGGATTCTTTGCTTATGATACTCTCTGCAGCCAAGAAGCAGGCCTAGCGGATACCATGTCCTCGATCGACTGGGATCAGCTCGCGGAGGATCAGATCAACATCTGGTACATTGCGCGTGATGGAAGGGTTACGGTGAATGCCGGTACGTATGCGGTTACATGCTCGCACCGTCCCGGTTATGGGTGCGGCCGGTGACCAGTGCATGGCGTGAGCTCTCACGTAATCCGGTCACGGGAGTCGAAGTGTTTCCGTGGCAGTAGGCTGGAGAATTGCGCAGGTCGGCCGCTTGGCGCAAGCCGCGGCGGTCGCGCCGCAAGGTGGCTCGATCGCCACGACCTGAGCCAGCCACCGCGCCGAGCGCGCAGCGGCAGTCGGCCCGCCGACGCGCAGCGAACGCCCCGCGCACTCCGACGCCGGAGCGGCGCACGGGCACAGCGCAAGCGCACGTCGAGCGGAGCCGGCTCCCGGAACTCGGTCACGCCTCCAAGGGCGCAACGAGGGGGATGACCCGATGACCCGGCGACCCATGCGGCGATAGACAACACCGAAATCGGTGTAGGTTCTCGAACTGACGAGTCAGGCGGCATGACCGTAGACGGACTCGATCTGATCGGGGAGCGAGATTTCGGCCCGATAGGTTGCCGACAGTAGCGACCACGCTGCTGCGAAGCGGTCGCTTTGCGCCCATCCTCGAAGCGTCAGGATCGCTTGCCCACCGGCCTCCCGCCAGCGCATCCCGGATCGCTTCATGCGCTCGGTGAGTCGGCCCCAACGCCCGACGAGCTCGCGCAGCTCCACGACCTGTGCCTGTATCCGCCAGAGACGGTCACGACCATCCGGCAGTCAGTTGCGAGGTGGTGTCGTCGCAGGCACAATATGTCTCCAGCCGGTCCGCCAGAGATAAAGATCAAGAAACTCAGTCCGGGCCACGCGGAAGCCGAGGTGGTTGATACGATGCCCTGTATCGTTCCTGATGAAGCGGTAGGCGGAGCGGAGTTGCTCACGTTTGAAGTTCCAAGCGCCCCCGCGCGACACCCGACCACTGCAATCGCCACGCTCCCACGCGCTTCCATCGCTCGGCGCCCCCGTGTAGCTGTCGTTCCAACAGTCTTCTACCCACTCAAACACATTCCCGTGTACGTCATGCAGCCCATACTTGTTGGCTGCAAACGTCCCCACTTCTACCGTCTGCCCTCGATACTCACCCGTGCTACCGTTCCCATACGTAAAGTCCTCTATATAATTCGCCTGGCTGGTCGAGAGCGTCGACCCAAAGTGAAACGGCGTCTCCGTCCCCGCTCGGGCCACGTACTCCCACTCACTCTCGCTCAACAACCGGTACTCCTTGCCAGTCCGGTCTGATAACCACCTCACGTAGCCCTGCGCATCGTCCCAGCTCACGTTGATCACCGGCCGCCTGCCACGCCCCCACCCCTCGTCATCAGGAATCCTTCCGCAGCCTCCGGCGTCCACGCACGCATCCCACTCCGCGAACGTCACCTCGTACACTCCCACCGCAAACGGTTCCCGGATCGTCACTCGATGCCTCGGGAGTTCATTATCCGAACGCCCCTCCTCCGATCTCGGCGCGCCCATCATGAACGTCCCCGCCGGCACCACCACCAGCTCCGGGCACTCCGCACAATCCCGAAACACGCGATCCGCGTGCGTCAGCTGCTCTGCCGACTCCATCGCCCGGTGCAGCAGCTCGAGCGCGTCCCAGTAATGTTGTCCGGTGTTTCCGGTCAACTCAAGGTAACGGGTCAGGGACGCTACTGCTTCCGTATGCGCTCCCGCCAAGTCCAGTACCTGCGCATATATGAAATGAAACTCGTCCGTCGCCGGGATGTCGTGCTCCTTCCTCAAGGCGGTCATCTTGCTCATCGTTTCCTCCGCTGCCGCGTAGTTCTTCTCCTTGATATACGCCTCCGTCTGCACCAGATACAGATCGGCCTGCAGGGCGGGCTCCAACTCTGCGGCCGCCGACCACGGTACGAGCAGCAGCCCAGCCAAGGCCAAGCACCGAACCACGCGGCCGATGCGTGGGCTTGTCGTGCAGTCAATGACCGGGCTGCCCGGCGCTCGACATTCCCGCTCGTTCACTGTTGATGGCCGGCTTGGTGCGCGGAGGTGCTTTGACATCTTGTGCTCCTTTCCCGGTTCATTGGCCGATGACGTTCGGCGCCTCGGCCCCGCTTCAGCATCGGCGACCGGACGCGGGCGACGCTTGCATTGTTTCCGCTAAGGCGTGCCGGGTCAAGGCCCCGCATTGCCTTCATCCTTCATCAAAACCACGCGAGCGGAAACCGGTGCCTCATCGAAAAATTCACACGAACGGCCGGCCCACCATCGGGGCGGAGGTCGGAGGAGATGGGGCTCACCATGGGTCAACGAAAGACGGTTACGAGAGAGATGGCCAACCGGTACCGGCGCGCCAGCAATCGACAGAAAGGCGGCGATGCTCGACGCGTTCGTCGGTCTGCGCGGCTGCCCGCCATCACGCCCGGTGGCTGCTGCATGTGGGGCAAGACGGTGTGCGAACGCCGCGACGGCGAGCTGATCAAGATCGTCGTCGGCCAGCGCCGCTCGCAGCGGCGCAGCCGCCGCATCTACGACGAGCAGGTCGCGCGGCTGACGAAAGGTCTGGTACCTGTGCGGCTGTGCGGCTGGGTGCATTCCCAGTGGGTGTAGGTCTCGAACTGACGAGTCAGGCGGCATGACCGTAGACGGACTCGATCTGATCGGGGAGCGAGATTTCGGCTCGATAGGTTGCCGACAGTAGCGACCACGCTGCCGCGAAGCGGTCGCTTTGCGCCCATCTTCGAAGCGTAGCGACACGGATAGTAGCGTCGCGGCCTCCGCAGGCACCTCCTGCGTGGCCTCACGTAGCGAGTTCTCGAACCCTTCGCGTTCCTGCTCCCAGCGGCTGCTCAGGTGCTTCGGTGTCCAACAGCCACGACATCAGCGTCCGAACCCTTGCAGGCGGTCCTTGTTGGTGGAGAGGTCATCGAGCGTGCTGTCCACACATCCGGCGAGATCGAGCGCGGAGTCGGACGCCGCTTTCAGGTGTCGGTCCAGGATGCTGCGGACGATCTCCGACTTCGAGAGATGTGTGCGCCTGGACTCATGCTCGAGCAACGCGGCCAGTTGCTCCGGCAGTCTGACCGTAAGGGTCTTCACTCAGAGCCACCGTTCGAAGATCCGTTCCGCGTTCTCGTGCAGGATCGCGTGGCGCGCCGCATCGGAGATCCTGGAGAAGA
>JAPPJZ010000023.1 GCA_028874365.1 Chloroflexota bacterium
AGACATCCAATCTAAACCGCAATTCGAAGGTTCTCGATTTTGTCCAGTTTGGTGGGCGTAACGCTACCGAACTGCGAACTTACTCGTGGGAAGTGGCGCTTTGAGACTGGTTGGGTCCTAAGCGGAGGAGGCTGCACTCCCAATCCCTTGCCCAGCTCGAGGCGGGGCTCCATTGGCGCTAGCACATCACTCCTCTTGAGTACCCTTGCTCAGGAGGGTATCCTGAATTCATGGCAGGCTTCCAGCGCTCAGGCGTGACGACCATCGTCAAGCGTCTCACCGAAGAACCACGGCGGCTAATCACCGTTTTCGGACCGAGGCAGACCGGGAAGACGACGATGGTTCGCCAGGCACTCGGCCAGATTGACCTGACCTCACGCTACCTGTCCGTTGATGAGCCTGGGCCTCTCTTCGGTGGGTTTGCAGTCGGCGGGACGGCCGAGCAGACTAGTCTCGCGGAGGCTGTTCCCACCACCGAGTGGATTGCCTCGCAGTGGAGGGAGGCACGGCGCCTCGCCGAGCGAGAACCTCAGCAGTTCGTTTTGGTGTTCGACGAGATACAGAAGGTCCCCGATTGGTCGGAGGCAGTCAAGGGGTTGTGGGATGCCGATCGCCAGCAGAGAACCCGATTGCATGTCGTGTTGCTCGGGTCTGCTCCGCTCGTCATTCAGTCAGGATTGAGCGAGAGCCTCGCGGGACGATTCGAGTCGATCCTATCCAGACACTGGTCCTTGTCCGAGATGTCTGAGGCATTCGACTTCAACCTTGACCAGTACGTGTACTTTGGCGGTTATCCGGGTGCTGCCGACCTCATTGAGCATGAAGAGCGCTGGCGCGACTACATATTGCGCGCCTTGATCGAGCCACATCTGGAACGCGACCTCCTCGCAATGACCAGAGTTGACAAGCCCTCCTTGCTCAAGAGGCTCTTTGAACTCGGTGCCTCGTACTCGGGACAGATCCTCTCGTACAACAAGATGCTGGGCCAACTCCAGGACGCGGGCAACACCACCACCTTGGCCAGATATCTGGATCTGTTGGCCGCAGCGGGCCTGCTGGCTGGCTTGCCAAAGTACTCCGGAAGCGCGCATCGTCGCCGCGGATCGAGTCCGAAACTCAACGTACTCAACACGGCGCTAATGTCAGCGACCTCCGGATACACCTTCCAGGAAGCCAGAGCTGACCGCACATTCTGGGGCAGGTTGGTCGAGAGCTGCGTCGGCGCTCACCTCATCAACACTGCCCCATCGAACTTGAGTGTGTCGTACTGGCGCGAGGCTTCTTTGGAAGTCGACTTTGTGATCAGAGCTGGTTCCAGGGTTCGGGCAGTCGAGGTCAAGAGCGGTCACGGCCAAGTGAGCGACAACTCGCTGCGTGAGTTCGAGCGCCGATACAACGCCCCGCGGTCGCTGACAGTAGGTGAAGGAGGGATTCCCCTCAACGAATTCCTAGCGGCGCCGACTGACGAGTGGTTTCGGCTGCCATGACGGCCATCATCGATCGCACATTCACGGAAGCTCGGAGAGATGAGGGACAGGGCAAGGTCGTCCTCGAGACGGGGCAGCTCAAAGACCTTCGATCCGCGTCCGCCTACGTGCTCCTGGGGGACCCCGGTCTTGGCAAGTCAACCGCATTCGAAAGTGAGTGTCTTGATCTGCGCGAAGAAGCGGTCCTGATCGACGCGCGCGATTTCCTCGCGGCCGACTTGGAGAGTCGCGGGGAATGGCGCACCAAGACACTCTTCATCGATGGGCTCGACGAAGTCAGGGTTGGGTCCGCTGATGCCCGATCGGCGCTTGACGAGATTCGCCGGCGCCTCGACGCGCTTCGCCGACCGAGGTTCCGGATCTCTTGCCGTCAGGCGGATTGGCTCGGTGACAACGATCGAGATCGTCTGGAGTGTGTGAGTCCCGACTCGACGGTCAGGGTCGTCCGGCTTGACCCGTTGTCCGACGCCGACATTGAGCGAGTACTCGAGGCACACCTGTCTGTCGGCGATCCCGAAGCGTTCATTGCTGCGGCCAACCGGCAAGGAATCGGCGCCCTCTTGGCGAACCCGCAGACACTCACGATGCTCACCGAGGTCGTCGGTGGCGGCGAACGGTGGCCCAAGAGCCGCCGCGACACGTTTGAGATGGCCTCCTTGATGATGGCGAGGGAGGTGAACGAGGAACACTCCGTCGCTGGCAGTCAGCCGCCTGTCGAGCGACTACTGGATGCAGCCGGTTTTCTCTGCGCCGTTCAGCTGATCACATCGGCCGCCGGATTCCGGATCCACAGTCACCAAACGGACTCTGACTGTATCGCGTTAGGCGACCTTGACTCCGACCAACGAGTACTTCTCCATGCTGCGTTGTCCTCTCGCCTATTCCGGGGCACAACCAAGGACCGCATCGAGCCGGTTCACCGGCACGTTGGAGAGTTCTTGGCTGCTCGGTTCCTGGCCCAGCGAATCAAAGACGGGCTGCCGGTTAGGCGCGTGCTGTCGCTCATCAGTGGCTTCGATGCGATCGTTGTTTCCTCGATGAAGGGGTTGTCCGGCTGGCTGGCGGCTTTCAGCAGTCAGGCCCGTCAACTGCTGATCGAGCGAGATCCCATCGGTGTCGCCTTGTACGGCGACTTGTACGACTACACCCGAGTCGAGAAGAGCCGTCTCCTCAAGACGCTAGGAAGCAGAGAAGTCCTTCTCCCGCTGAGGCGCGTAACGGACTTCTCCGAACTCTCTGCCTCGTTGTCGTCGATCGCGACGCCCGAAATGGAACCAGCGATTACTGAGGCTCTATTGGATCCAGCTCGCGACGAGGACCAGCAGGGCATGGTGCAGTTCGTTCTGAACATACTTGGACACAGCGCTCCGCTGCCAAATCTCAGAACAATGCTGCTCTCCATCGTGCGCGACGAGAGCCGATGGCCGTGGGTTAGATCGACCGCCTTGGATGCGTCGATTGCAATGACGTCATCCGCTTCAAGACCCCAGGATCTAGTCGACCTGTTGGAGGACATTTGTGCCGGCGCCGTCACCGACTGGAAAGGCCAGCTGAGAGGAATCCTGCTCACTTCCCTGTATCCCAGGCACCTCCCCGCAGCCTGCCTATGGGACTACCTTGAAGACCGCGTCGGTCAACGTTTCGTGGGTCGCGAGATAATGTTCTGGCGTCGGTATCTGTTGGAGCAGTCTTCTGATGATGACGTGGCGATACTCCTTGATAGCTTGGCCTCTCGCGTAGCAGAGATACAATCGGTACTGTCTTCACACTTGGTGGACCAACTTCCGGTACATCTCCTTGCGCGGGCACTGAAGACACACGGCGATGATGTTTCTCTGGATCGATTGTGCAGTTGGCTGCGGTCGGCTGTCATCCGGGTCAGGACAGGCGTTTCCCTTGGTGACGACGCCCACGCATTTGTCCGCGAGTGGCTTGAGGGGCATCCCGAGGTCCAGAAGGCAGTAATCCTTCACACCTTGGAAGCTCACTACAATCAAGGCCGCGCGTACCGACTCAACATGGACCTCATGGGACTGCTTCATGGGAGTCAGCCTCCACCCGACTTTGCGGTATGGTGCCTGGAACAGTCTGTCCGTTTGGCGCCACAGATGCGAAGCGCATCCGAGTTTCTCTTTGATCAGGCGTTCCAGAGCAATCGGAATGGCGCCATACCGATCGATGAACTGAGGGACCGAATCGCAGGTGTCACGGTGTTGGAGGAGCGACTCGCCGCTAGGCTCAAGCCAGTTCCACATACGGAATGGCAGAGAATCGGCGACGAACAGCGAGCGATGCGGGAAGCGAAGCACGAGGAGGAGCGCCGAGAGGGCATCGAGTACGTTCGCGGGAACGCGGATGCGCTCCGTAAGAATCAAGCTCCGCTTTCGCTGCTTCACAACCTGGGTCAGATCTACTTCGAGCATCCGGTTTCTGAGCATCCGACCGAGGAGCCACTTGCCAGGATCACTGAAGCTCTAGGAGCCGACACAGATCTGGTCGAGGCGGCGATCTCAGGCCTTGTCGGCTCAGTATGGAGGGACGACCTGCCTGATCTCGATGAGATCGTCCGCCTTAGTCAGCAGTCTCGTCTGCACTTTCTCGCACTGCCGGTACAGGCCGGTGTCGAACTCCTCTATCGGAATGATCCGAACCAGCTCCGAAAACTGAGCCAGACACAGATTCAGACCGTGCTCGGCTTCTACTACTGCACTCCTGGCGGATTCTTACACAACCCCGCGTGGCATGCGGATTGGATTGCTCTCAGGCCGGAGGTGGTGGCGAACGCTGCTACCAAGACGGCGCTCTCCGCAATCCGGCACAAATACAGTACTTCGATGGCGCTCGACACTGTGATTCAGCTCGACTCGTGCCCGCGACTCAAGCACGATGCGTTGCTAGAAATCCTCGCTGGCTTTCCGCCTCGAGCCAGTCTTCAGGAACTGCGGACGCTGGACATCCTACTCCGCAATGCCCTTGACCATGACGACAGGTCAGCGTTACTCGATGTCATCGAGTCAAAGCTCTCGCGAAGGAGCTTGGGAGTGGCGCAAGGGGTTCACTGGTTGGCCGCGGGCCTCATCGCTGCTCCTAGTGAGTACACCGAGCGAGTAGCCCAGTACGTCGGCGGACATCAGCGGCGTGCGAGACACCTTGCCTCTTTCTTCGATCGCTTCGATGTTCTCCCAGGGAGTGACCTTGAAGCACATATCCCGTCATTGCAGCTTCTGATCGAGCTAGTCGGAAGCTCGTTCGCTCCAGATGAGCCGGACACCGCGGGCGCGTCCGGCTTCAAGGCTCTTGAGAGGAGAGTGCCACCGATGGTGATGCAGTTCATTCAGCGACTTGCGTCATTGCCGGACCTAGAAGCGAAGCTGGCCCTGCAGTCATTGCATTCCAATGCCGACCTTGTTCCGTGGCGGGGACGATTGGCCCAAGCCTGTATCGAGCAACGCATCGTACACCGCGAAGCCACTTACGCTCACCCTGACCTTCAGGAGTGTCTCCGCTCCTTGAACAACCAAGAACCTGCGAACGCCGGAGATCTCGCGGCGCTCGTGCTCGACAGACTTGAAGAGCTCGGCCGCACGATTCGCACAAGCAACGCAAACGGATGGCGGCAGTACTGGAACGAAGACTCCCATGGCCGCCCTCAGCGACCGAAGCTTGAGGATTCATGCAGAGATGCTCTCCTCAGCCATTTGCGCAACCAGATGCCGCAAGGTGTGGACTGCCAACCGGAAGGCCAGTACGCAGGCAACAACCGCTCAGACATCCGCGTAACGTCCGATAGATGCAATGTTCCCGTGGAGATCAAGAAGGTCTCCCAT
The DNA here is from genome assembly GCA_028874365.1 of Chloroflexota bacterium. Lineage (GTDB taxonomy): Bacteria > Chloroflexota > Dehalococcoidia > Bin125 > Bin125 > Bin125. The sequence goes on from JAPPJZ010000023.1 coordinate 5,315, forward strand.
CGTGATCTATGGAGCGCCATGCGAGACCAGTTGATGAGCAAGTATGCGCGTGATCCCGATACCTCCGGTTACGGGATCTACCTGGTGCTCTGGTTCAATGATGTCACCATGGCAGCCGCTCCGGTGGGCAAGCGGCCAAGGACTCCAGGCGAACTGCAGGATCGTCTGGAAGAGAGCCTCACAGCAGACGAGGCACTCAAAATCTCCGTTTTCGTCCTGGACGTGAGTCCAGGGGTGTAGTCATCCCGTCCGACGCTGCTCGCTGAACTGGGCCATATGCGCCGTAACCGTGAGTGTACACTCCAAGAGGATTGCTGCCGTGTTCACAGGCGGCGATTTGAGATGACCGGCTCCGAGGCCAATAGGCGACGCAGGGGGAGTAAGTCGGGAACGTCGAGGATTTCGGCGAGGCCGTCGTCGAGCCTGACGCGGGTTGGGCAATCGACCATGGCGGGGAGGCGTTCGAAGCTTGCGTCGGCGAGTTCGTCGAAGAGGTCGGACAGGGCGGCGAGATGGTCATCGGTGAGCTGTCGGACGTCGAGTACAGGGAGTCGCTTGAGATCTGCCTTCTTGAGCGAAACCCATCCTCCCTCGGTCGTAGTGCGCCTTGCCAATAGCGTGAGGATTCCTGTGCTGCTGTTCAGCCAGACTGCGAGTGCCTTGTCGTGTTGTTGGGTATCGGTCTTCACCGGCCAAAACACATTCGACAGCACCTCTCGATCGGCACACAAGGCCGCAACTCGTGACGTGTTTAGACGCAGCCTCTCCGCAATCAGGAGACGCCCCGCCTTTGGCCATAATGTGTTCAAAGGCTTCAGCCTTCGACCCGGGCGAGCACTAGCTAAGGGTGCCAGGTACTTGTCTGGTTCGACAGCCAACGTATTCCGTCGTTCAGAATCGTGGTTCTCGATCATCGGGTAGGCGGTGATCGCATCGGTGCGTTCGAAGCCATCCCACAGGTCACGTCGATCTGGTCCGATCTCCCCAAGTTCTCCCAGGCGACAGAGGGTCACTGGTACTGTGCCGTTGCCGGGTACCCACAACTCGCCATCATTGAGAAGTCGTACGGCGCTGCGTGTGAGATCGGCCCGCGCGAATTGGACTCCGGACCATTTGCCGCCGTTGAGCCCTGCCTCCGGCATCGCCAAGGCTTCTCCCATGTGCCGACCGTCAACTGTCAGCAGCGTCGAGCCGGAATCTTCGAAATTGGCCGGCGTTGCGCTTGCGATCGCGTCGGCGACCCTTCCCGCTTCAAAGACGCTGGTCGAGTTGCGCCAAAGGTTGACGAACGTGGTCCGGTGACCACCGGTTCCATTTGGTTGGTCTCTGCGCGTGGCGACCAACAGAGCTTCGGAAAGGTCCGTGCTGTCTGAGAAGTTCCAGCGCTCCGGGTCGTGCGAAACAATCACGGTGTCGAGCCTGAAGTCGCGCTCGATCAGGGCTCGGGTCTGAGCCCAGGAGGGGCCAGTGCAGACGGTTGCCGGCAGGACCAGGGCAATGCGCCCTTCGCCGGCCCGCAGCTTGGGCGCCGCGGCGGCGACGAAGGCCGCGCCGAGGCCGGCCGTGGCGGTGGCCTGCCTCGACTTGAGCCGCCGGGACAGCTCGTCCTGCAACCTGCGTCTCTCGTCTCGGGGCAGGCTGCCGAAGAGAAGATTGCCGCCCACGGAGCGGGTGAATGGCGGGTTCATGATCGCGAGATCGAGTTCGGGCAGCCGGGCGGTGACGCCGGCCTCCACGCCCTGAGGACCCTCTCCGGAAAGCCGTTCGGCTCCCTGCGGCGCGACCTCAGGAGAGAGGGCGAACTGCACGGGCACTTCGTCCTGGCCGAGGAAGTCGAGCGAGCCGAGCGCAGTCTTGCCGTCCTCCGCGCCGTAGTCCATGACGTAGAGGTTCATGCGATCGAACTCGATCCGTGGATTGAGCATGGCCAGGCTGGTGGCGGCGAAGTGGATGGCGGAGAGCTGCACGTCGTAACCGTGCAGGGCCCGTTCAACCATCGCCTTGTGCAACTCGGCCGACTGCGAGCCGCCGGCGGCTTCGTGGCGGCGCTCGACTTCGGCCGCCACTGCCATCAACAGGGTTCCGGTGCCGCAGGCGAGGTCGGCGATTTTGAACGAGGCAGGGAACTCGTGGTCGGCCCAGTCAACGGTGGGCGGCCAGTTCTCAAACACGAGCCGGGCCAGCATCGTCGCAGCGGGGACAGACGTGTAGTAGGCGCCGGTGAACTTGGCGTCGGAGAGCAAGGTGTGGAAGAGGCGCCCGGAGAGATCGTGTCCTTCGACAAGGCGGGTCTGTTCGACAACGCGCAGCAGCGGCCGCAACACCAGACGCGGGATCGGCCGGGGAGCATAGCCGAGAATCTTCACCAGCTCGGCGGCCAGCTCGAACACCGGCACGTAGTCAATCTCGGCGCAGATGCCGCGCCAGGCAGTTTCGAGCGTCGAGGTATCATCCACTGTCACCTCGTTGAGCGAGGGCACGTCATCTCGGATGCCAGCCAAGCGGTCCTGGAAGGCGAGGGCGTTGAACAGGACCAAACAGGCAATTCGCTGCGCGGCGGCTTTGTCCTGCTCGTCGTCGGTCTCGGCGATCGCCTCCGCGATCAGTCGCGCCACGCGAGCGTGCTTGCGCAGTTCTGATGCCGCCACATCCAGGGCGTAGCCGATCGCGCCGGCCGCGGCGACTACCCGGTCAACTCCTTCCAGCTCGAGCGGCAGCAGCCGCAGCTGTTCGGCGAACTGATCGACCGTCCCCTCGCGAACCGGTGGGTCCGCGAATGCCTGTACGCGGGAACTGTGGACGAACCACTCCAGATTTGGCGTGTGCGCCAACTCGTCGAGGATGTCGTCGGCTTGCTTCAGCCAGTCGGGATACAGCACGCCGACACGAGCCGCAGCCTCAGGAAACCTGACCATCCGCCGGTCTAGCTGAGCGTCGAGCTCGGCCCGACCGTCTTCCCACTTACACTCGATCAGGACGACATCTCCAGAAGGTAGCTCGAATCGGATGTCAGGCGCGTCGCCGCGGCTGCGCCGCTCGGCCCGGGCCCGAACACCGCGGTCGCGAAGCAGCTGCCCCAACAACACGTTGACCGCTTCCTCTCGCGCGGTCTCACCTGCTCGCTCGATCGAAGATTGGGCGTCAGTCATGCGCTCAGTGTCGCACAGGATGCACATGCGGACCTCGTTGTTTCCGTCGGCGGCTGTGCGCATCTGTTGAAGCTCCTGGCCGAGGTGCATCAGGCGGTGTGTCACACACAAACTACCAACGTCCAATGGCAGCCATTGGATTGCAATGGCGTACCATCAGAGAACATAGCGGGGGCACCGCTGAATGCAGGATGTGCGGCAGCAGGGGCAGGGTTGATTCCGAGCGGAGAGTTCCCGGCTTGGTCTCTAGCGGCCATTGGCTCCTAGTAGGGCGGACCGGATTGAGCTTGGGGGAAGAGGTGGCGAAACGAAGAACCAAACGCCCATTGCCGACTAGGCTCAGCGCCGCCCAGAAAGTGGCGCAGTTGGCGCTCGGCGCGGGGGCGTTCACTTCTGCTCTGGCGGGTTCGCCAGAGTTGATCGTGACCCTTGAGGATTTGTTTCCGCCCGGGGTCGTCGAAGGAGAAACAGACCTCACCGCGCTTCATCAACCGGGCGACGATTGGAAGCCGCCGCTGACCGTTTTTCAGCGTCAAGCCTTACTCCTGTTGGACAGGTTGACAGGCACCAGCGGAATCGGAGTGGACTGGAACCGGGTTGACCCGGCCAGCATCAGTGTCCCTCCTTCAGACTTTCACTTTCGCTCCGGCACAGTGATAGAGGCGCTCAACGAGTACATGCTGTGGACGGGATTGTTGATATCTGAGGGTCGTGTCGGCAAGTTGTATGCGCTAAATCCCAATGTCTACGAGAGCAATAGGCTCCCGTGGCGCGCGGTCTTCAATCTCAAGGGCATGTCTTCGCAGTTGCTGGTCCAGGGGGCAAGCGAAGGCTGGCACCCGGCAATGGTGTCGGGATTCAGCTACGAGTCGCTCGATCACGTGTCCATTGAGACACCTCTTGAGCACATCGACTATGAGCACCTCTCCAACATCAGTGGGTTCCTGTTGGAACTTGAGATTGGTGATGTGGTCGACTTCTCGGGATCGAGTGTCGAAGGCAGACCCACCTTGGCTGGCCACTATCAGATGACCGGCAAGGAGTTCAACTTCCGAGGTCCTGCGAACCCTCTAGGCGAGCAGCATTTGCAAACCCTGCACTTTACGTCCGCCCGGAGAATGCAAGAAATGCTGGGTCACCGTGGAGCGAGCGCCGATGCCCAGCCCCACGCTTGACCTTTCGCCACTGACGAGGAGCAACCCTGCCACTCACCGATTCCCTGGAGCGAGGCAGCCGCGCACGCTGAAACGGGCTGAGCATGCGTGGCTCCTCACGACCAGGGGCCAGTCCTACCGGACTCGGCATGCGCGAACACCAACCGCGTCGCCGCCGCAGCAGGCGGGAGGTGAGGCCTAGCAACCACCGTCGGGAGAGACCACGACCACCCCCCCCGGTGGCCTAGTCTTAGACCGATCAACTGGTCTAGATCAAGAGCGATCAAAACACGTCCGTCGACCCAGTTCGCGCGGGCGCTCGGGGAACTGGGGATCACCCAGGTGTTCGCCCGCTCACCGCAGGCCAAAGGGCGCGTGGAACGCTCCGCCGGCACGCTCCAGGACCGGCTCGTGACCGACTTGTGTCACGCCGGCGCCTCGACGATCGCCGAGGCCCAGACCGTGCTCGACGGCTTCCTGCCGCGCTTCAACGCACGCTTCCGGGTCCAGCCGTGACAGTCTGAGCTGGCCTATCGTCCGCTCGAGCCGTCGCTCGACCTCGGCGCCATTCTCGCATTCCGCCACCCCCGCACCGTCGCTCGGGACAACAC
>JAPPJZ010000001.1:0-1232 GCA_028874365.1 Chloroflexota bacterium
TGCCATCGAGGAGTTGACCGAGCAGCTCTGGCTGACGCCCTACGTTACCCGCGTCGATTCCATCGCGAATTACTCGCACAGCGAGGCCTTCGAGGACGAGCTGATCGTCGAGCCGCTCATCGACGACGCCGCCTCTCTCTCCGACGACGACATCGCACGCATCGAGACGATCGCGCACGCGACGGAAGAGGTTGACGGGCGCTTCGTTTCCCGGGATGGCCGCGTGGCCGGGCTGGTGGTCAGCATCGCGCTTCCCGAGGGCCGGGACGTCCGACAGGCGGCCAAGATGGAGGTCGTCGACTACCTCTACGGCACCGCAGCCGAGGCGGGGGAGAAGTATTCGACCATCGACTACCACATAACCGGCGAGCTTCCCCTGGATCGTGCCATGGGCGACGCAATGAACGAGGAGTTCGAACTCCTCGGACCCATCGCGCTCGGGGTCATGCTGCTGGTTGCCGTGCTGATGCTGCGCTCCATCTGGGGAACCGTTGCGATCGTCCTGATGATCGTTGGTGTCATCATCGCTTCGGCCGGCTTCGTGGGCTGGACCGGCATGACGCTGTTCGGCGAGAGCGCTGCCGCCATATTCGTCTTGATGGCGATCGCTGTCGCGCATTCCGTCCACATCATAGAAGCGATGCTGGCGGGCTTGCGCGAGGGAATGGACCGCAAACAGGCGGCGATTCATTCCCTGGAGCTGAACATATGGCCTGTTTTCCTCACGTCGATCACGACGGCAATCGGGTTCCTCAGCCTGAACTTCTCGGAGATGCCGCCGTTCCAGGTCATGGGCAACATGGTGGCCTTCGGCTCGCTGTTCGCGTTCTTCTTCGCGGTAACGTTCCTGCCGGCGGTCCTCTCCTACCTGCCCATGCGCGTCCGGCCTGCGCGCGAAGGGAAGGTGGATTATTTCGACCGTCTCGGGCGGTTCGTCGTCTCCCGCCGCATGCTCCTTCTGTGCTCCTTCGGCGTTCTGACCGTCGCGCTCATGGCCGGCATTGCGCGGATCGAGCTCAAGGAAAACTGGCTCGAGCTTCTCGGCGAGAGCTACCAGTTCCGGCAATCGACGGATTTCATCAGCGAGAACTTCACCGGCGTCGAAGCCTTCGAGTACTCTCTCGACGCGGGGCAGGAGGGCGGCGTCACCGATGTCGAGTACCTGAGCCGGGTGGACGCGTTCGCGGAGTGGTATCGGGCGCAGCCGGAGGTCGCTCACGTCTTCGCCATCT
>JAPPJZ010000001.1:1242-9784 GCA_028874365.1 Chloroflexota bacterium
AACCTGAACGGCGACGATCCGGCGTTCTACAGTATCCCCGACAACTCCGATCTGGCGGCGCAGTATCTGCTGCTCTACGAGTTCTCTTTGCCGGTTGGGCTCGACCTGAACAATCTCATCGACGTGGAACGCTCGTCCACGCGCATGACGGTCGTGCTGTCGAGCCTGTCCACCAACGAGAAGATCGCGCTCGACGACCGCGCGCAGGCCTGGCTGCGCCAGAATGCCCCGGGTCTCGAAACCGCGGCCGCCGGCGTCTCGATCGTCGGCGCCCATTCGATTCAGAAGAACATCAAGAACATGCTGATCGGCACCATCACGGCGATGGGCATCGTCTCCCTGCTGCTGGTGTTCATCTTCAGGAGCCTGCGTCTCGGGCTCATCAGCCTGATTCCCAACTTCATCCCGGCCGCCATGGCGCTGGGCCTGTGGGGCTATGCCGTGGGAGCGGTCGGAAACGCCGCGGCCGTGGTCACCGCCATCGCCTTCGGCATCGTCGTGGACGACACGATCCACTTCATGACCAAGTACATCAGGGCCCGAAAGAGCGGGCAGTCGGCGGCGGACTCCGTTCAGACCGCGTTCCGCACCGTGGGCAAGGCGCTGCTGGCGACGACCGCGGTGTTCGCGCTGGGCTTCCTGGTGTTCGGGGCGTCGGGGATGGCGACCAACCAGGCGCTCGGGCTGCTCGTGGGCATTACGGTCATCATCGCCCTGCTGGCGGATTTCCTGTTCCTGCCGCCGCTGCTCATGGTGCTCGAGCGGTTCAGTATCGAGCGGCTCAGGAGACGGGGCGGGGAGGCGACTTGAAGGCGTCCGGGCCGGGCCACTCCCCTGAGCCAGGTCTCGTGAAGCTCCTCGGGCAAATCGGTGCGGCGCGTCTCACCCTTCTCGCGGCGCTCTTGTCTCTGCTGATTTCGGTACCGATGGCGACCGGCGCGCGTGCCGACGACGGGTTCGTGGAATTCGTGGAGGTTACTGGCCGTCTTTCCTCCGAAACGCGGGTCTATCCCGAGACGGCCGCGCATCCCGACCAGCGCTCCCACGCGAGCGGCTTCGCTGCGGAGGCGACGGTCTACATGGAGGACAATGAGGGCAGGAGCATCACGATAACGCCCTTCCTCCGATACGACGCCGGGGATCCGGACCGCACCCACGCCGACCTCCGTGAGGCTTTCCTTCTCCTCTACGGCGATATCGGCGACGACGAATGGGAGCTGCGCCTGGGCGTCGATCGCGTGTTCTGGGGGGTCGTCGAATCGCGCCCCCTGGTCGATATCGTCAACCAGACGGACCTCGTGGAAGACCCGGACGAGAAGACCAAGATGGGCCAGCCGATGGTCCACCTCACGTGGTCGGGGGACTGGGGGGCGCTTGAGCTGTTCGGGCTGACCGGGCACCGGGAGCGCACCTTTCCGGGCCGCCACGGCCGCCTGCGTCCCGGGCCTGTCGTGGACCGCGACCTGACCTCGTACGAGTCCTCGGCGGGAGAGTGGCATCTCGATCTTGCCGCCCGTTACACCGGCAGCTTCGGGCCGGTCGACATCGGGCTCAGCGTGTTCGACGGCACGAGCCGCGAGCCCACCCTTCTGCCGACCCTGGCCGGCACCGAACTCGTTCTGGCGCCCTACTACGAGCAGATCACCCAGCTCGGCCTGGATACCCAGCTCACCACGGGCCCTTGGCTTCTCAAGCTGGAAGCCATTCACCGCGCCGGCGCGCAGAACCGCCGGCTCGACCGGTTCCTGCAGTACGAAGAGGAAGACTACGCGGCCTTCGTCGCAGGCGCCGAATACACAATCTACGCCGTGTGGGATTCGGACGCCGATCTCAGCCTGATCGGCGAATGGGCCCGCGACGGGCGCGGCCGATGGGCGACCAACGCGTTCGAGAACGACGTGCTGCTTGCCGCGCGTCTGGGGCTGAACGACGAACAGAGCACCGAATTCACGCTCAGCGTTCTGGAATCCCTGGACTACAGCAGCCGCGTGCTGAACGCCGAATTCAAGCGCCGCCTTTCGGATAGCTGGTCCCTGCATGTGCAGAGCTACGCCTATGTCGGGATCGATGAGGACGATGCCATGTATGATGTGCGGCGCGACAGTTTCATCGGGGTGAACCTGGACTACAACTTCTGAAGCGGGCCAGCGGATGATTGCCCGCAGATCGGCCGCCGACAGGAGGAAACGCTGATGCGCGTCGCTCTCCCCCACCCAATGCTTGCAGTGTCCGCGATCGTTCTTGCCGCTCTCGTCTGGGCCGGCGGGCCGTCGGCCGTCCTCGCGGAGAGCGCCGAGGAGGCCGGGCTCAGGATCGCGACGGACGCCCGCGAACGCCAGAAGGGCTACGGCAACCTCACCGCAAACCTCAAGATGACCCTGCGCAACAAGCGGGGGCAGGAGAGCACGCGCGAAGTCCGCCTCAAGGTCATCGAAGTCGAGGGAGACGGCGATCGCACCATGTTCGTGTTCGACCGCCCGCGCGACGTCAAGGGCACCGCCTTTCTCGTCCACGCCCACAAGAACGAGCCGGACGACCAGTGGCTCTACCTGCCCGCCCTGAAGCGGGTCAAGCGCATCAGCTCGTCGAAGCAGTCCGGGTCCTTCATGGGCAGCGAGTTCTCGTACGAGGACCTGAGCGCCGTCGAAGTCGAGAAATACACGCACCGCTACCTGCGCGACGAGGCCTGCGGCGATTTCCAGTGCACGGTTCTGGAACGCGTGCCCCTCAGCGAGGATTCAGGGTACTCGCGACAGCTGGTCTGGCTCGACCAGGAGGAGCTTCGCACCATTCAGGTCCAGTACTTCGACCGCAGGGACGAGCATCTCAAGACGATGGTGGTCGACGAGTTCGCGCAATATCTCGACCGCTTCTGGCGGGCAGGCACGGTGGAGATGACGAACCATCTCACGGGAAAGAGCACCGTGCTGAACTGGACGGACTACGAGTTCGGAACCGACCTCGACGAGGGCGACTTCACCAAGACGGCGCTGAAACGCACGCGATAGCGGCAGCGCCTGGGGCTTCCTGCGATCGGGCGGCCCGGCCACGTGCCTGGGGCAGCCCGGCCAGAGAGCGACGATACTCTCCACGATACCGCGACGCGGATCAGGAGCCCCTAGCCTAGTGGACGGGCAGTTCGTGTCTCTGCTCGGCGATGCGGTACTTCAGCTTCTTGCTCGGCTTCATCGACGGAAGCGGGCTGAACCGTAACTTATAATTGGTGGGATGCACCTCGATCGTGAAGTGGTGCGCGATCATCAGTATGTTGACGGCCAACTGCAGATTCAACCAGTTGGAACCGAGGCACCTGTGCGTGCCCAACCCGTACGGCGCGTAGCCATGACTGCGGTGCTCGTTACGGGGAGGCAGATAGCGGTCGATATCGAACGTGTAGGGATCGGGGAAGTCTTCCTCCATGTAATGCGCGGCCGTCTGGGCAATGTGGAGCCGCGACCCGACCGGCAGTTCGTGGCCCTCGACCACGCACGTGTTCATCACGTCCCGCATGGACATCGGGACGATCGGGTACAGGCGCAGGCACTCCATGAGGAAGCGGTGCGTGACGTCGATCGCCTCCGGGGTGAAGTCGGCACCAAGGGGATCGCCGTTGTCGAAGAGGGCATCGGCCTCACTCCTAAGTTTCTCGTAGAGCGAGGGCTGCGAGGCCATGGCGTAAATCGCGAAGTTCAGCGCATCGCCGAGGTATACACTGGCCACCAGCGCCGCAGACAGAGCAAAACGCAGGTTCGCCTCCGGCACCAACTGTGGATCGCTTGCGTGCAGGCTCAACCAGTCATCGGCCAGGTCCCGCGGGCAACCGGCCCGCTGGGCAGGCGTGTGGGAACTCTGCACCCGTTGCAACAATGTATCGACGACTTTTGACCGCCGCTTCATGCCCGGGGTATTCAGCATGAACTTGGGCAGGGCCTCCATAATGTGCGTGATGAGCGCTCGTTCCTTGAAGGCGATGAGATCGTCTATGATATCTTGCGAATCAACGCCCAAGAACAGCGACGAAAGTTGCGCATTGACCATGAGCCGGCACAATCGCCTTGCAGAATAGGAATCCTCAACCTTCCAACTCGACAGATTCTTTCGGACCTGGTGGTAGACTTGGTCCATCTGCCCTTCCAGCCTGTCGCGAGAAAACGCTGGAGACATGGCCTTCCGTAGCCGGAAATGGTCGCCGCCGTCCAGGGAAGGCAGTACGCCATGGGCACCATAGATTTTTTCGAAGCCGGAAAAATAGTCACTGGCTCTCAGGTGCAGCCGCCCGTGCCTCTGCACCCAGTGGTTCGTCTGTGAGCTGGCGAGGAAGATCATGGGTCTCTTGAACGGCGGGCAGATCTGGAACACCGGACCATATTGCTTTGCCAGGTCCGCAAAGACCGCCGGAATGTTGCCCTTGCGCAAGTGTGGATTGAGCAGCAGCCGACCTAGCGAGACCGTCGGTATCTGTTTGTTCAAGGAGGATCGCCGAAGCAATGGGCTGGCGACGGTGTGCTCGACCGCTGCAGCTATCGAACGTCCTATCAAGTCCATTTTGCAGATAAACTTGATGCGTTCTTCGGCCTCGTCATCCAGCTCGAATATGAAGCGCCAGACGTCGCACGTGTTGACGAGGCAAATGATGATCATGTCCCGCGGATCAGGAATTACGCTGGAATAGATGAACTTGCTGATACGTGCTTTGATGAACTCATGCGGAGTCTCCTCCGTGGAGCCGTCGTATTGAACAGGAGCCAGCGTCCAGAAGTCACCGTCGTGGTGCCTCAGGATTTTCAGATGGACCAGGTGATCCAGAGTCGAATCGATGACGGACTCCGCCTGTCCGGCGAGCCGTTCAATCCAGAATTGCGCGTTTCGCTGCTCCGGTTCGTCCGCGATTTGCGTCAAGATGGGATCGAGAATGGGGTTGCCCGTTTCCGTCCGGTCCACAACGAGCAGCGAGTCCATGTCCGTGTCGATGCGCTCGAGGAGAGAGAGCTCCGCAAGCACTGCGCCGACGAAGGCGCAGTTCAGCTCCCAGCCCTGGACCTGATGAAAGTACCCGGTTTCCTCGTTGAGGAGCATGAGGACAAGCTCTTCGGGCAACGACAGCTGCGCGGCCGTCACAGTCATGTCAACCATGGCCTCCTTGCGCCCAGGTCACCCGGCACGTCCGAACGGTCATCCTGCGGCATCGGCGTCGAATGAGGGTTTGCCGACGGGCAGACACGCGCGGCAAGCCGTTATCCGTCGCTGAAGCAAGGTTCATTGTAATGTAGTCCTCCGAGTCGGACTTTGAAGGACTTTTCGACGGCACGCGGTACTGGCTGTCCGCTGGCAACCGTGGTTTCAGGGGATTAGCAACGGTCGTTTACGGAGGGTCTGGTCGATCCTCACCGTGCGGCGCGCTCCAAGTCCGATCTCTGCAGCATGAGTCTACGCTTCGCCCACGGGCTGGGCAACAAGGCGGTGTCGGCCGAGATCGGCGTGCTCGAGCGAGCCATCGGCACGTGACGTCGGCAATCACGACTCCGGCGCTTGGTGCGACCGACATTCTCATGCCTCCGGGCGATGGGCTCCCCCCTTGGCCAAGACCAGGGCGCCGACTCCCCGGCGCGATCGTGAATTCGGCCTCGCTGCCCGAGCCGACGAAGCGCCTGTCGTCCCGATATGCGTGTGTGCCCGGGACGCAATCCGGCTCACGCCGCTTGTCGGCCACTGTGCGTTGCGGCCAAGGACCCTCTCGCAACGACAAACAAGTTCAAGCAAGTTTCATATACGCGTTCATAAACAACGCGCTGCACAGTGGGGTCTCTTTTCCGCACCCGATATTCGGATTGACCGTGCAGTTCCCCGGCTCAACCGGGCTTGCGGGCCAGGAAGCAGTAAAGCGGTGAAAATATTCCCGTCTTTCCCCCCGCGACATATGCCTCGGCCGTTCTATCCATGAAGCGGACAACGGCTGCCGAACCCTGGGGAAAGAGTTTGACAGTCTCGGCCAGGCGCAGGCCTGCCATTATCGCCTTGCGACCCAATGGTGTCCTGCGAAACGCATTGCGCAACGTGCCGCTCTGTCCTTCCATGGGCTGGTACCAAGGCGTACTCGGACCGTCCTTGACGTCCCTGTTCATCGCTTCGATGACGTCGAATCCGACGGACTCGAGCGCCCGATTCACCTCCGAGAACGTTGCGATGTCGTTCAGCGCTATTCCCAGCATCAACGCGTCCTTGATTGCGCGGTGACGGCTGTCGTCCGGGTCGAACGTTTCCGTCATGCACATCTCCTGGCCCCAGAACAGCGCTCCCGGCTTCAGCACGCGAAAGATCTCTGCAAAGGCGCGTTCCTTGTCAGGCGCGTGGCAGGTGGACTCGATCGCATAACCCGCATCGAACGAGTCGGCTTCGATGGCGCTCATATCCATGAAGCTGCATCGAATGTACTCCGCCTTGTGGTCGAGCCCCGCCTCGAGATTCCTCCGCCTGGCCTCGTCGAGCTGCTGTCTGTTGTTGTTGAGGCAGACAACGTTCGCGCCGGACTCTCTGGCGACCCGTCGCATGGGACCGCCCACGCCACAGCCGATGTCAACGATCCTCATCCCCTCTTGCAGTCTCAACCGTTCGATCATCAGGCGCTGGTGCCTGACGATCGCCTCTTCGAGCGTCTCTTCCGGCGTCAATGGCGCAAAATGCAGGGACTCGTTCCACCCGAATTGCATGAGTTCGTTACACAAATCATAGTAATCGTTCACCGTCTCGGTGTGGTCATACGAACGGCTGCCGGGTTGGCCCTCTCGACTCCTGTCCACCCAATTGTTCAGGCGCGCCACGCGGCTGTTGACGTTCCAGTCCCGGTAGGCCCTCCGCATGGACCGGGAGAGGTTCAGGCTTCCCGAGTTCATGGCTTCGTCAGGCGTGGTCGGCGCGCCGCGAAAGCCTTGGAATCCGCCACTTTCTGCTCAGTACCGGACGAGCGTCCTGCGGTCGCCCCATCCAAAGCTGCCAGTTTCGCGCGATATCCTTGGTCGGACCCGGACAAGCACATCGTTCCCTCAAGTTGACCCCTGGAGGCGCTTCCAATCCGTAAAGCTGCTCCGCGGTTCTCAACTTTGATGAAGCATTTGTTCGACTTCTCGATGCCTTGGTGATCTACAATCCAGGCGTGGTGAGCGCAAGGGTGCGGACCCGGTCATCGGGTCGGGCGATCAGAACATCATCCCTGAAGTCGCCGGCTCCCCGGAATCCGTTCAGCCGATGCCGCACCGGATCGGAAGAGGTCAGGGTGTCCGTCTCGGCACGTATCACTCCGTTTCGTTGCCGTTTCGGCGCTGCCCCCTGCGGGCCGCGCGCGCGATACGGAGGAGGGCGTCGGAGCAGATTGCCGCCGGCGCACCGCCGGAGACCTTGCAGTCGCGCTCGGCGCGGGTCAGCAGGCCGAGGCCGCCGGCCGCGCGCGCGCTCGGCCAGCGCGCCAGCTCCTGCGCGAAGGCGGCGCGCTCTCGCGGGAAGACCGGCGGCCTGAGAGCAGCCATCGCGTCCGCCCGGCTGGCGCCGCTCTCCACCGCGCCGCCCACGCGATGAAGGCGCGCGAGCCGCCGGGCCGCAGCGCGCAGGATGGTGATCGGCTGCACGCCGCCATAGAGCGCGCGCGACATGGCGCGGTCGAGCCCCTCGAGGTCGCCCGCGACGGCGAAGCGCGCGACCGCATCCGCCGACGCCTCGGCCGCATCGCCGACGCAAGCCTCCGCGACCTCCATCGTGAGCGTACTGCCTTCGGGCCCCGGTTCGCCGAGAAAGACCGCGAGCGTCTCGACCCCGTTCTCGATCTGGCGGCGGTCGCTGCCGAGGCGCTCGGCGAGCCAGGCGACGGTCTCGGGCGCCGCCGCGATCCGCCACTCGGCACAGAAGCCCTCGATCAGCGCCCGGGCGCCCTCGGCGCTCTCGTCGTAGCAGGGGATGGCGGCGAGGCTCTGCTCCTGCTCGCACAGCTTCCTGAGCCCGGAGCGCGGCGTGAGCGGGCCGGCTTCGGCCACCACCAGGCTCTCCACGTCGGGCAGGGCAAGGCACGAGCGGACCGCCGGTACCACCGCCTCGGTGACGCCGCGCAGGCGCACGGCGCGGCGGCCGCCGGTGAGGGCCATCGCCGCCGCCTCGTCGGCGAGCCTGCCCGGCTCGTCCCGGAGCAGCGCCGGATCGAGGCTGGTGACGCGGAAGGGGTCGTCCGCATCCTCCGCCACCGCGCGCACGCACGCTTCGGCCCGGGCCCGCACCAGCCCTTCGTTGGGCCCGTAGATCAGCACCAGCCGGATGCCCGCGTCCGGCGCGGCGCAGAACCGCTCGGCGCGGGCCGGCGCAATCTTCACGGCCTGCCAGCGGGCGGGCTGGAGGGTCGCGGGCGCCTCATTGGCGGAGGTGCAGGAGTATCAGCGTGAGGATGTCCTCGCTCAGCACCCGTGCGGCCTCCTCGGCGGCGTCCTGCTCGGCGGTCGCGGTGGCGAAGCCGGACTCCACCACGTTGAAGCTTCCGGTCGCTCGCGCGCGATCCCTGTAGACC
>JAPPJZ010000070.1 GCA_028874365.1 Chloroflexota bacterium
GGGCGAGTCCGAGATGCGCCAGGGCGGAGTCGCCGCGGCCGATGCCCATGTGGGCTCGGCCCTGGCTCTCCGCTTGAATCGTGGCGATGCAGGACGCCGTGACGGCGGCATGGCGGGTGAACGAGTTCGTCACGCCGGTGCCGAGCTGAATCCGCGAGGTCGCGTGTGCGGCCAGCGCCATCGAGATGTAGCAGTCGGGCGCAAGGTTCTGGCTGTCGACCCAGACGATGCCGTCATAGCCGAGCCGCTCGGCCTCGACGGCCATCTGCACGCCATCGAAGGAGGGCATGCCGGAGCTGGCGCCCGGGGCGGATCTGGTCGGGACGCCGGCGCCCATCGTCCAAAACTCGACTGTCATCTGGTACCTCCATCATCTGGCGGTCTATCCGGGCTGGAGCGAGGGTACCGCCTGCGCCCGAGTTTCAGGTCTTAGACGAACTTTTTTTTCCGCGCCAAGATTGTGGAGCAGCGGGGACGATCTCCAGTGTTTTGCAGGGAATCGTGAGTTCGAAGGCATTCAGGTTCTTTCAGGTTCTTTCAGGTTTCTTCAGGGCGTTTCAGGCCTGCTGGACGGGCGCGGGCCGGTCGAACGACGTTGATGGGGGCTGCGGGAGCGTTCGGTGCTGTTCGGAAGTGTTCGGCTGTGTTCGGTATCGTGCGGGACGCGGTCGAAGCCTGGCCGCGGTGTGTTAGGAAATGCGGGGCGTGTTCGAGTCGGCGTCGGTGGATCATCGGGAGTTGCTTCCGGTATCGGGCGGCTTGCTTTGCGCTGATGGTAGCAGAACACAAGTTCGACTGCAGTTTGTCGTGTAGTGCTTGATACACGCCGCGGTCGGGGTCGATGATGACGTCGAGCGGTCGGCGGCGGAACTCGAACGGCGACACGAACGCTCCGTCGAGCAGTGTTGCGGGGCGCTGCGAGCCGGCAGTCGAAGTGCGCGGGATTCGGACTATGGTGGTCTCGCCGGCGGTCGGCACGTCCGGCGAGCGTGGATGCGAGGGAACCGCCGATGAGTTGGCAGGCCGAGTTGGACGAGATGGAGCGGCGCGCGCGGTTTGCTCGGCAGATGGGTGGGGCGGACAGCGTTGCCTTTCACCATGGCCGGGGCAAGCTCACGGTGCGTGAGCGGATTGAGCTGCTGACCGACCCGGGCGAGTTCCAGGAGACCGGCGTGCTGGCCGGCAATCCGCAGTGGGACGGTGATGAGCTGACCGGCCTGATGCCCGCCAACTCAGTTGTGGGCGTGGCCAAAATCAACGGGCGCAAGGTGGCGGTGCAGGGTGACGACTTCACGATCCGCGGGGGCTCGGCCGACGGCATGATTGGGACCAAGGGCGGCTGGGCGCAGCGTCACGCGTACATGAACCGGATCCCGTACGTGAGGCTGCTGGACGCCACCGGCGGAAGCGTCAAGCACTTCGAGCAGCTTGGGCGCACATACGTGGTCGGGCCGGAGGTAGGCGGTGGTACCGGCGTCGACGACCTGCTCTGGTACATGCCGGTCGTCAACGTGGTGCTGGGGTCGGTCGCCGGGGCTCCGGCGGTTGTCGCGGCCGACGGACACTTCAACGTGATGGTCAAAGGGACGAGTCAGCTCTTCGTCGGTGGGCCGCCGGTGGTCAAGGCGAGTCGCGGACTCGATATCTCCAAGGAGGAACTGGGCGGCGAGGACGTTCACGTCTACGGCAACGGTGTCGTGCAAAACCTGGCCGAGACCGAAGCGGACGCCATGCAGCAGGCGCGCCGGTTCCTGAGCTATCTCCCGCAGAACGTGTGGGAGATGCCGCCGCGGATCGAGCCGAGCGACGATCCGGAGCGTCGCGAGGAGAGGCTGGTGTCAATCATCCCGCGCAACATCCGGCGGATCTACGACGCGCGGAAGATCCTCGACTGGGTGCTGGACGAGGATTCGTTCTTCGAGATTCAGCCGCACTGGGGTAAGTCACGGATCACCGGGTTGGCTCGGGTCGACGGCTATCCGGTTGGCGTGATGATCAACAATCCGCGGGAGAACGGCGGCTCTCCGAACAAGGCGACGTCGGAGAAGATCATGCGCATGATCTCGCTCTGCGACACCTTCCACCTGCCGCTGATCTACTTCTGCGATGAGCCGGGGTTTTCGGTCGGTCCGGCCGACGAGCAATCGGGCATTATCCGGACCGGGGCGAGGTTGATGCTGACCAGCCGGCTGTCGCAGATGCCGTACCTGGTCTTCATTGTGCGTCAGGCGTATGGCGTGGCGGGCGGACTGCAGTATCGACGGGGCAACGCGCTGTACCGGCGCTATGCCTGGCCGTCGGCGCACTGGGGGTCGATGCACATCGAAGGCGGCGTTACGGCGGCTTATCGCCGGGAGATCCGCGAGGCCGACGACCCTGAGGCGAAGCGCCTAGAGATTGAGGCGCGGCTCAACGAGATTCGGTCGCCGCTGCGAACGGCGCACGCCTTCGGGATCGAGGACATGATCGACCCGCGCGATACGCGTCCACTGATGGTCGAGTTCGTGCGGGACGCGCAGTCGTACATCGCGCAGAATCTGGGTCCGACGGCGCGGATTCCCTACCTGCCGTGATTCGCGCCCCCTGAACTGTCGCTACAGTGAATCGACGATGTACGTACATTGTGCGTACAATGTAGGAACGGCGCCGGGGCGCATAGTGGCCAAACTAGGGGAACCCCGACGCCGCCCACACCACTCTACCCAGTCATCGGTCCCGCCCTAAAATGGCGGCGCCTTGTGTGACTCCACCTCGGCGATCGCGGGAGCGTCGTAGCCGAACTCCTTCATCAGTTCGGCTGTGTGCTCGCCGAGGTCGGAGAACATGTTCTTCGCAGTGCCGGGGGTTCGGCTGAGGCGGGTTGGGATGCCGGCGACTCGGCGGCGGCCGACGTGGGGGATGTCCTTGTCGACGATGTAGCCGTTGACGAGCGCCTGTTCGTCGTCCAAGACTTCTTCGTAGTTGAGGACTCGCTGGGCCATGGCGCCGTCGGGGTGGATGTCGAAGAAGTCCTGCCATTCCTCGCTGGTGCGGGTCTTCATCATCTCGGCCACGAACGGGCGCACGTCTTCGACTTGGTCCATCGCGGTCTGATCGCGGAACGGATCGCGACCTTCGCGGTGATTCCAGCGCGGATCGTCGGCGAGGTCGGGATTGCCGCCGAACTCGCAGAACTCCCGCCACGTCTCGTCCTCGCGGATGCCCAGGCAGAAGGCGACGCCGTCGGAGGCTTCGTAGATGCCGCTGAGTGCGCAAACGATGGGGTGGAATGCGCCGTCGCGCGTGGGCAGGTTTCCGGTCGCCGAGGTGTGGTTGATCTCCCAGGCCTGCATCCAGATCATCGCGCCGTAGGAGGATGTCTGGACCTTTTGGCCCAGGCCGTCGCGCTGACGCGCGACCAGAGCCGTGAGGATGCCCATCGCCAATGCCATCGCCCCGCCGGTATCGGCGATGATCGCTCCGGGAATCAGTTGCGGATCGTCGGGCGTGCCGGTTATGCCTGAGATGCCGCTGCGGGCCTGCGAGTATTGATCGCTCATCCGGTTCTCGCGGGCGGGCCCGTCGGGTCCGAAGCCGTTGGCCGTGGCGTAGACCAGGCCGGGATTGCGCGCTGAGAGCCGCTCGTAACCCATTCCGATGCGCTCGAGCGCCGGTTCGCGATAGTTGCTGAGGAAGACGTCTGCGCTGTCGACCAGCTTGTCGACCAGTTCCAGGCCGATTTCGGTGTGGATGTCGACGCAGACGGATCGCTTGCCGTGCGAGGCTCCGATGAACTGGGTACCGACCGACTCCAGCGGCAGCTCATTGTGGTTGCCCCGGTACCAGCGATTGGCGTCGCCCATCGGGGGCTCGACCTTGATCACGTCTGCGCCCATATCGGAGAGGTAGCCGCCGGCGGCGGGGCCCTGCACCGCAATCGACAACTCGACGACCCGGATTCCCTCGAGTGCTTCCATGGCGATCTCCTTCCGCGAACCGACCTGAGCAATCGCTAGTATGGCAAAGCCCGCCGGAGCGGTCGGGTAGCTGCAGCGGCCAGACGGGTGACGCAGATGACGCTTCCACTCGACGGTGTGCAAGTTCTCGACCTCTCCGATCATCGAGCGGCGCTGGGCAGCCGGACGCTGGCCGACCTGGGCGCCGAGGTGACGATGGTCGAGCCGCCCGGCGGGAGTTCGATTCGGCATCTGGCGCCATTCGTCGACGACGCGCCGTCTGCCGACGGGAGCTATCAGCACCTCTACTTCAACGTCAACAAGTGCTCCATCGTGCTCGACTGGCGAGTCGAAGAGGGCATGCAGCGGTTGCTGCAACTGGTTGGGTCGGCCGACATCCTGATCGAGTCGAATCAGCCGGGTGAGTTCCCGGTTGAGGAGGTTCGCTCGGCGAATCCGCATCTGATCGTCGTCTCGGTGACGCCGTATGGACAACGAGGGCCCAGGTCGGGCTGGCGCGCTACCGATCTGACCGCGACGGCGGCAGGTGGACTACTGCAGATCAGCGGCGAACGCACCGACCCGCCGGTCCATGGAGCGGCGTTTCCCGCGCATACGATGACGGGCCTGACCGTCGCATCCTCGGCGATGACGGCGCTGCACGGACGCGACCGCACGCCCGGGCAGCCTGGTTGCCAGATTGACATCTCGATGCAGGAGGCGACATCGTTCCAGACCGTGCAGACGTCGAATCCGAACATCTGGCGCTGGCGGGGCGAGGCGCCGTATCGGCCGGCGTTGTCGCAGGTGATCCGCTGCGCCGACGATCGTTGGATGGCGTGCAACATCTCGCCGAACAAGCTGCCCGAGTTCATCGCCATGTTGGACGAGGCCGGAATCGAGCATGACCTCGATCCGGACAATTGGGTGGTCCTGTTCCGGGGCGACCGAGCGGCCTGGCAGTACCTGGAGAATCCTCTACAGGAGATGGCGATCAAGCTGGCCGCGGTCTGGCCGCGTCAGAAGCTGCTCGATCGCCTCTGGGCCTGCGGGACGCCGGCCATGCCGACCCTGCGCTTCAGCGAATTCGCCGAGAACGAGCACTACCAGACGGCCGGGCAGTTCAGCGAGGTCGACACCCCGGCGATAGGCAGGTCGCTGAGCTACTCGCGCAGCGCGCTCGATCCGGTTCAGTCGCCGCTGCCGATGCGTCCGGCGCCGAGACTGGGAGAGCATTCCGACTCTGCTTCCTCCGCGAATGCGAACGGAACGGTTGCCGCTGCAGGGCCCTCGGAAGCGTTCCCCGACATGCCACTGGCGGGCATCCGCGTGCTCGATCTGACCTGGGTCGCGGCGGGACCGCTGACGACTCGACTGATGGCCAACTTCGGGGCTGAAGTGATCAAGGTCGAGTCCAGCGGCGAGCGGATGGATCCGCTGCGTGTCCAGCCGATCAAGGGCGAGTTTCACTTCGACCTGCCCGACCTGTACAACGAGGTCAACACGGGTAAGAAATCTGTGACGATCGATCTGGCCGACGAGCGCGGCAAGGATCTGTTGCGCGAGCTCGTCGCCCATTGCGATGTGCTGACCAACAACTACTCCGGCGGCTCGCTGGCGCGCATGGGCTTCCCCTGGGAGCAGCTCAGAGCCATCAACCCGAGGTTGATCAGTGTTCATCTGCCCGGCGTCGGCGGCGACAGCCCGTGGCGACCGCTGCGCACGCTGGGCAACCTGCTCAAGGCCGCGTCGGGAATGAATTTTCAGATGGGCTATCCCGATCAACCGCCACGCGGCATGGGTGTTGCCTATCCCGACTTCACCACGCCGCACCTTGGGGTGACGGCGATTCTCTCGGCGCTGCGGGCCCGCGAAGAGACAGGAGAGGGCCGCGAGATCGAGCTGAGCCAGCTCAGCGCGACGGTCGCGTTGCTTGGAGCTCAGTGGATGCAGTTCGATCAGGTCGGTGAGGACCTGCCGCGTCCGGGCAATCGTGACCCCAACATGTGCCCTCACGGAGTGTTTCCGTCTACGGGAGACGACCAGTGGGTCGCGATCGCGCTGGAGTCGGACGAGCAATGGCCGGCCTTCGCGCATGCGATTGAACGGCCGGATTGGGCGGAGCGTTCCGACTTGCGAACGCTGGTCGGCCGCAAGGCGTGCGAGGACGAGATCGAATCGGCGATCGGCGATTGGACGAGTGGCCTGAGCAAGTGGCATGCCGCCGAGCAGCTCCAGGCCGCTGGGATCGCCGCCAATGCGGTCGAGGATCTGCGCGACATGATGGACATCGACGAGCACTTCCGCGATCACTACCAGCACGTCGAACAGCCCTCCCATCCGGGCGTCGATATCTGGATCGACGGTGCGCCCTGGGAGTTCGCGCATCTCGAGCCGCGTGTGATCGAGCGTGCGCCGATGCTGGGCGAGCACAATGAGGAAGTGCTCAGCGGCTTGCCGGGCAAGAGTTCGGACGAGATCGCCGAGTTGATCGCCGCCGGGGTCGTCGGCTGAATCAGCACGAGAAGGGATGAAGAGCGGATATGCCGAAGTACGTCATGTTGCCGCCGATCGACGATGACATCCGCGATTGGGCGCAGCGCATACAGGAAGAGATTCCCGGCCTGGACGTGGTCATCGTTGAGGACGAAGCCAACGCGCCGCAGGAGTTGATCGATGCCGACGGGGCCTACGGCTGGGTTTCGCCTGAGGTGCTGCCGAACGTGGAGCGTCTGCGGCTGCTGCAGAATCCGATGGCGGGACCGCCGGTCGGTTGGTACTACCCGGAGCTGGCCGAGCACTCGGTTGTAGTCAGTAACCCGCGCGGGATTTACTCCGACCACATCGCGCAGCACATCATGATGTACATGCTCGCGCTGGCGCGGGGTTTGCCGTACTACTCGGCGGCGCAAGCGGAGGGTCGCTGGGACACCGGCGCGCGGCGTCGCGGCTACGTGGAGTTGAGCGAAGCGACCGTGTTGATCAATGGCATCGGCGGGATCGGCGCTGAAGCGGCGCGCCTGTGTACCGCGTTCGGTTGCCGCGTGATTGGCGTCGATCCGAGTCCGTATGGCGACTTCGACGGCGATCTCGTGGCGCCATCGCAGTTGGATGCGCGTCTGCCGGAGGCAGACTTCATCGTCACGACGGTGCCGCACACGCCTGAGACCGAGTTCATGTGGAACGCCGAGCGGTTCGGATTGATGAAGAGTTCGGCTTACTTCATCAACATTGGTCGCGGGATGACGTGCCGGCTGGACGACCTCGTCGCGGCGCTTGACAGCGGTGCGATCGCCGGCGCGGGTCTCGATGTGTACGAGATCGAGCCGTTGCCCGAGGGCCACCCGCTGTGGCAGGCCGAGAATGTCATCCTTACGCCTCACATCGCGGTCGCCGACGCGGAGAACATCCCCGAGCGGCGGTTCGAGCTGATCCTGGAGAATGCGCGTCGCCTGGTCGAGGGCGGCGACTTCGTCAACGTCGTTGACAAGGACAAGTGGTACTGACGCCCCTAGTTGGAGTTGGTTGGATTCGAGGACCGTCATGAAGATCGTGGAGATGTACGGCGATTCGCGCGTCGACGTGATTGAGGTGCCTGAACCTGAGCCGCGCGACAACTGGGTCATCGTCAAGGTGATCGCCAGCACGATCTGCGGCACGGAGCTTCGCAGCTACCGGCATGGCGAGCGAGACTTCAACTCGCACTCCTACAACTCAGGACACGAGGCGGCCGGCGTGGTCGTGAAGACCGGCCCGGCGGCGAAGATTGAGGAGGGGACGCGCGTCGCGGTGATTGCCCACATGGGCGAGCAGTGCGGTCAGTGCTGGTACTGCCACCAGGGTCTCTGGCTGCTCTGCACGGATCTTACGGAGGGCGGCGAGGAGTACCTGGGCACGCATACGCAGTACATTTCGCGTCCCGACACACACTGCATTCCGATGCCCGACGACGTTCCCTTCGAGATCGGCTCGATTCTGGTCGACGCGGTAGGGACGCCGTATCGAGCGATTCGCCGGTTAGGCGTGAACGGATTCGACACGGTGTTGATCACCGGACTGGGTCCGCTCGGCGCTTCCGCGGCCATCATCTGCGAGCGGCTCGGGGCGCGGGTGATCGCCACGGAACCGGCCGAGTTCCGGCGCAGCATGGCTCGCGATTACGGCGTCGATGTGGCGATCGATCCCGTCTCAGAGGATGCGCTCGCGCGGATCATGGAACTTACTGGTGGGCGCGGGCCGGATGTGGCGCTCGACTTCACCGGTTACACCGAGCCGCAGATGCTGTGCGTCGACGCAGTGAAGGTCGGAGGTCGGGTTGGATTCATCGGGCTCAAGTTCGACGAGACGCCGGACGGGCCGGTGCCTCGGCCGACGCCGATCACGGTTGCCGGTCACCTGCTGCCGAAGGAACTCACACTGATCGGCAGCTGGAGCGTCGCGCCGCACGAGATGTTGGAGCTGTTTGAGCTGGTCCAGCAGGGCCTACCGGTCGAACGGCTGATCACGCACCGCTTCGGGATCGACGAGGCGCAGGAGGCCTACGAGACGGCGTTCAATCAACGCGGCTGCAAGGTGATCATCGATCCCTGGGGCTAGCGAATTACTTCGTCGACCAGGAGCTGGGTGAACTCTTTTTCGCTGATACCCATCTCGTTTCGGTAGACCTGTTCGTTGTGCTCTCCGAAAAAGGGGGCTCGGCGGATTGGCAGGCGTTGGCCGTTCCAGAGGAAGGGCTGATTCTGGGCCATGAACCTGATCCCGACCGGGTGGTCGAACTCGTGGAAGAAGCCCTCCATTGACGGATCGGTTTCGACCAGGTCCTCGATGTCCTCGTTTGGTCCAGCGGGGACGCCGGCGGCTTCGAACGTGGCGGTTGCCTTCCAGACGTCCTGAGCGCGGGTCCAGTCGCTGATGGCTGCCTCGATCTCATCCTCGGCGGCGTGGCGGCCGGGGAGGGTTCGTAGATCCTCGCGGGCGGCGAGGTCGGCGCGACCGATGACGCGGCAGATTTCCAGCCAGTCGACGGTGTCCCGAGCGCTGAGGGCCAGCCAGCGATCGTCGCCGGCGCAGCGGAAGAGTCCGTGCGGCGCCATTTCGGGTGAGCGGTTGCCTCGCCGCTCCGACAGCTTGCCGTTGGCGAGCTGGTCGATCAGTTCCGTGTCGAGCAGGTGGATGCCGGCCTCGTACTGAGGGATCTCGATCTCCTGGCCGACGCCGGTGCGGTCGCGTTGGATCAACGCGGAGAGGATGGCTGTCGCGGCCAGCGGTCCCAGGGTGAAGTCGGTGTGGAGCAGGACGCCGGTCGGCTTGCGATCGGCCGCGCCAGTGTGAGCGGCCAGTCCACAGAGCGCGACAACGCTGTTGCCGATCCCCTTCCACGATGCCTTGGGTCCCCAGGTACCCATCACGGGCAGGCTGCAGACGACGATGCGCGGGTTGATCTTCTTGAGATCGTCGAAGCCGAGTCCGAGCCGCTTCATCACGCCGCCGGTGAAGTTGTCGGTGACCACGTCGGCCTCGCGGATCAGGTCGTAGGCAACGCGGAGTCCGTCGGGCGCGCCAAGGTTGAGGTTGATGCTGCGCTTGTCGGTGTTGCAGTCCTGGAAGAAGGCGCCGGTCTCGATGGTGGGTGGGTCGTATGCGGGCAGCGCGACGCGCAGGGTGTCGATTCGGGCGTCGGACTCGATCTTGATCACGTCGGCGCCGAGATTGGCCATTAACTCCGTGGTGAGCGGTCCGGCGGCCTGCCAGCAGAAGTCGACGACTCGGATGCCCTTGAGGGGGAGATCGCTTCTGGAGATGACGTTAGAGGACACGTGGGATGGCTCCGACTGCCCCTCTCTGCCTGCGGCATCTCGCCCCGCTCCGCGGGGGGAGAATGGAATGCTCGATTCGGAACGGTGATTTGGTCCGGAAACCAATCCGTTGGCGACCATCCGATCGTATGCGGGCGGGTCAACATCAAGCAGGTCCGCCAGCACATCCGCCGAGTCGGCACCGAGGGTGGGAGCGGCGCGAGGGACCGGCTCGTAGCCGGTTGAATGGATCGGCAGCCGGGGCAAGTCAATCTCTCGGTCGAACTGGGGATGGTCAACGGTGAGGAACGCACCCCGTTCGTGGAGGTGGGGGTCTTGGGCGATGTCCATTGCAGAGTTGACGGGCACGGCGAGGAAGCCACGGGACTGGCCCTCGTAGCACAGTTCTTCGCGGTCGAGGCTGGCGCAGGCCCTCTGGAAGGCGCGATGGCCCTCGCTTCCCCATTCCTGGATGTAGATGTCGCCGGGATACTCCGCACCAATGAGACCGTCGTAGCCGGAGCGCTCGTAGAGCCACTGTCCGAAGGCGGCCCAACGCTCGTGGGTGTTGGGCGTGATGCCGAAGGTCAGCCATTTTCCGTCTTTGGCCTGAACGAGGGAGGAGATGTTGCCGCCGGGGCGAGACGCCTTTTCGCCCAACTGGCGCCACATGTTCTCGTTGGCGAAGTGGATCGTGGTCGAGAGGATCGCTTCCTGCAGTGAGATATAAGCGTGGCTCGCACGTTTCCCGTTGCGGCGGTCGTAGAGCATCGCGGCGGCGGTCGCGGCGGCGACCTGGCTGGCCTGCTTGTAGGCCAGTTTGCCGGCTGGGTAGTCGGGCGCGACGTCGGGGAAACCCAGGCCCTGCATCAGTCCGCCGGCGGCGACGCCGACGATGTCGGAGGCAGGCAGAGCTTCGCCTCCGCGCCGGGTGACGACATCAATGACGCCCAAGTGCGGATGCACTCGTTCGAGACGTTCGCGGTTGAAGAATCGGCGGGCGTCGATCGACTTGTCCAGCGGGGCCAGCACGATGTCGGCTCGGGCGAGCAGGCGATCGATCAGGTCCCAGGCGCCGGGCGCGTCGAAGTTGAGTGCCAGGCTGCGCTTGCCGGCGTTGTAGAGCAGATGCCGCAAGCCGCTCTCGAGGTCTGATCTGTCGTCCACATGCGGCCCATTGATTCGCAGGGCATCGCCGGATGCGGACTCGACCCTAATCGTGTCGGCGCCGAAGTCGGAGAGCCAGCGCGCGCCCAGGCAGAGGCACTCGTCGCTCAGGTCGATGACGACCGAGCCGGCGAGCGGGAGGTCGGAGAAGGCCATCAGCCCAGATTAGGCTCGTAGGGGTGTTGGCGATACAGGTCGCTCATGCGGTGCGAGATGAGCTGCATGCGCAGATCGTCGTCGAGATGCGGCCAGAGCGAGCGGTTGATCGATTCCTTGACGACGCCGAGGTATCCGTGCCGCTCGCGGCCCATGGCGGCCAGCCGGTTGGCGAGCTCGTCGACTTCCTCGCGCAGCTTGCCCGGCTCGGCCACTTTCGTGACCAGGCCAAGCTCAGCCGCTTCCGCGGCGGAGATGAACTGGTCGTCGAGGATCAGTCGGGTCGCCTGTTTGAGGCCGACGTACTTGGGCAGGAAGGCGGTCGCGGGTATAACGAAGCGGAGCTTGGCGTCGGGATCGGCGATGGCGTAGTCGGAGGCGAGCATCAGGTCGAAGCCGGAGCCCATGCAGTAGCCCTGCACCTGGGCGATCACCATCTGGGGAATCCGCCGAAGCAGCGATTGCAGCCGGAAGTACGGGTGGCGTTCGAGATTGAAGGCGGCGATGTGCGGCGCGTGGTAGGGGTTCTTCCACGGGTAGTCGGGAATGCTGCCGTCGCCGCCTTCGCTGACGTCGTCGCCGGAGCAGAAGGAGCGGCCCTCGCCGGCCAGGACCAGGACCTGGACCGAGGGGTCGCGTCCGACGCGGTTGACGATGTCGACCATGGCGTCGCCGACTTCGGTGTTGATGGCGTTGTGTCGTTCGGGACGGTTGATGGTCAGCCGCGTGACTGGTCCGTCGTCGACGATGAGTTCGCTGTGTTGCGTGGGCATGTGTGGACTCCAATGTCTGGCTCGCAGGCTAGATCACGAGGATCGAGGTCGCTGGTACCTTCGTGCCAGTCGATTGCCACGTAATCCGGATCCGAGGTGACAGCATGGCCGCGCGACTGAACAATGTGATTGAGCTGATCGAGTCGGGCAAACCCGCCTTCGGGCCGTTCTTGCCCGCCGGTTCGATCCCGGATGCCACGTGGATTAGTTCGTCCAGCTACGACTTCGTCGTCTACGAGCTCGAGCACAACGCGTTCAACCTCAGCGACCTGAGCCTGTCGCTGCAGTACATGCTGAATCGACGTCAGATCCTCGAATCGGGCTCGCTCGCGCCTGCCGTGACGCCGATGGTCCGGATCCCGGTCAATGGGCGAGAGCAGAGCCAGTGGATCGTCAAGCAGGTGCTCGATATCGGGGTGTACGGGATCGTCTTCCCGATGATTAACACGCCTGAGGACGCGATCGCCGCGCTCCAGGCGGCGCGCTACATCCAGGCGGAGGACGCGCCGGACCAGGAGCCGATCGGGCGGCGCGGCCACGCGCCCGGTAATGCGTTGCGTTACTGGGGACTGGACCAGCCCGAGTACTTCGACCGCGCCGATGTGTGGCCACTCGATCCCGACGGAGAGGTTCTGCCGATCCTCCAGTGCGAGACGATCGAGGGCGTCAACAACCTGCCGGCGATCCTCGACGCCGTGCCGAGCCCGGGCCTGATCCTGATTAGCGAGAGCGATCTCTCGGTGTCGCTGGGTCAAAAGGGCGCACCGGGCCCGCTGGTCGACGACGCCGTCCGACGAGCCCGCGAAGTCTGCCAGGAACGCGGCGTGCCTTACGGATCGCCGCAGGTCGACATGTCGAACGTTGAGCAACGGATCAGCGAGGGCTTCTCGTTCCTGATGCCGGGTGCGGCGAGGGTGTCGGAGGCGCTGAATCGCGGTCGGGAGCTGGCTGGTCGCTAAAGAACGCACCTAACGGCGACCACCAGGGTCGCCCCTACGGACTCCGACGTAGGGGTAGCCGTTGTCGCTGCCCGTCCTCTAGCCTCCCGCGCCATGCCCGCTGCGACAGCAGGACAAATTGTGTAGCTTGTGATACGGAGCGCCACGCGGTGAGTGGGGCTTCGTTCTGGTAGGAAATCTGAGGCAACACATGTCGGAAACGCAAGAGATCGCCCAGATGGCGCACCTGATGCGCCGGGCAGGGTTCGGCGCGTCGCGCGACGAGTTGGAGCGACTCGTGGCGCAGGGCTACGAGGAGACGGTCGAGCAGTTGGTCGATCCGCCGGCGGACATACCGCGCGCGGATTTGCACCTGCTGTTCCGCTACATGCCGTCGCTCGAGACCGGTGGTCCGGTGACCGTTCCCGGCGCCGCCAACTGGTTGTACCACCTGGTCAACACGCAGCGGCCGTTGGAAGAGAAGATGGCGCTGTTCTGGCACGGCATCTTTGCGGTGGGCAACTCGAAGGTCGATAACGACAATCACCTGATCGCAATGGTGGACATGTTCCGCGATTTTGGCACGGGCAACTATCGCGATCTGCTGATCATGCTGGCCCAGAGCCCCGCGATGATTTACTGGCTGGACAACCACGAGAACCACAAGCGCTCGCCCAACGAGAACTGGGGCCGCGAGCTGCTGGAGCTGTTCTCGATGGGGGTCGGCAACTACACGGAGAAGGACGTCTTCGAATGCGCGCGCGCCTTCACCGGCTGGACGCTGGGCCCGAAGATCCCGCGCGTGCCCAACCACCGCTTCTTCTTCCAGTTCGAGTTCCGACCCGAAGAGCATGACTACGGCGAGAAGGAGTTCCTCGGTCGGACGGGCAACTTCGACGGGCTCGACATCATCGACATCATCCTCGAAGAGGAAGCCTGTCCGCGGTTCATCGCGCGCCACCTGTACACCTTCTTCGTGGCCGACGAGCCGCAGGTGCCGGCGTGGGACATCGAGCCGCCCAAGGATCCGGAGGCGATTGACTACCTGGCCGGCGTGTTCAAGGACTCGAACTACGAGATCAAGCCGGTGCTGCGCGCGCTGTTCAACTCCGATTTCTTCAAGGAGGCGACTTTCCAGAAGGTCAAGAGCCCGGTCGAGACCGTGGTCTCGACGCTGCGCCTGACCGAGGACATGTACGGTCCGAAGCCCGAGCTGATCGCACTCGGCCAGGAATCGGCGCACATGGGCCAGAGCCTGCACAACCCGCCATCGGTCGAGGGCTGGTCAACTGGTCCTAACTGGATCAACTCCGGCGCGGTCGTCGGACGGATCAACTTCGTCGCCGACCGAGTGAGCAACACCGATTTGCCGGGCGTGCAGAAGATCTGCCAGCGCGTCGCCGCATCCAACGGCACGAACATGCGGCCGGACGAGATGGTCGACCAGTGCCTTGACCTGTTCGGGCCGCTGGACGTGGGCGAGGCCACGCGGCTGGAGCTAATCGAGCATGCGTCAGAGGGCGGCGACCTCTCGTGGAGCGAGGACTATGAGGGCTCCTCGGAGCGGGTCGGCGAGATGCTGGCGCTGATCGCGGCGACGACCGAGTACCAGTTCGGCTAAGTAACGACCTACCAACGCACAGGAGCAGGACAGAGAGACCCCAGCCATGACCACCGCGACCAAGAGCAAAGACCCGGTTGTCGTCATCATCCAGTTGACGGGCGGCAACGACTACATGAACAGCGTGGTGCCCTACGCCGATGGGTACTACAACGACGCCCGCAACGGCGACCTGTGTATCGGCGAGGATCAGGTTCTGAAGATCGACGACCATTTCGGACTGCATCCGACGATGGCGCCGCTGAAGGAGCTGTACGACGATGGCGAGATGGCGCTGATTCACGGCGTGGGCTATCCCAACTCGCCGCGCTCGCACTTCCGCTCGATGGACATCTGGCACACCTGTGAGCCGAACAAGGTTGGCACCGAGGGCTGGGTGGGCCGCGCGATCCGTGACCTCGACCCAACCGGCGAGAACCCCGTCACGGGCGTCCACATCGGGCAGGGCCTGCCCCGCGCGCTGGTAGTGCCGGGCGTGACCGTCGCGTCGGTGGCCGACCTCTCGACGTACGGTCTGCTGACCGGGATCGAGCAGCAGCGGCAGCGCGAGAAGATGCTCGAGCGCTTCGTCAACATGTACGGCCGCGCGATCGGCACCGGCTACGTCCAGGAATACCTGGGCCGGACCGGCCTGGACGCGCTCAAGGGCGCCGACATCCTCAAGGAAGGCCTGGGCCGCTACGAGACCGAGGTCGAGTGGGGCACCGAGCAGATCTCGCGCAGCCTCAAGGACATGGCGACGATCCATTGCGCGGACCTCGGCACGCGGGTCTTCTACACGCAGCTGATTGGCTTCGACACGCACGCGAACCAGAAGCCGGTCTTCGAGAAACTCTGGACCGACCTCTCGCGAGCGATTTCCGACTTCTGGGACGATGTCAAGGCGCACGACCGCGCGGACAACGTAATCATGTTCCTGTTCACCGAGTTCGGCCGGCGGGTGCGGGACAACGGCTCCGGCTCCGACCACGGCGCCGGCGGCGGCTGTTTCGTGATCGGTCCGAATGCGGTGGGCGGCATGCACGGGGAGTTCCCAAGCATCAAGCCCAGTGACCTCGAGCAGGGCGACCTGGTTCCCAACCACGACTTCCGCGGGGTCTACTCGACCCTGCTCGAAGACTGGATGCGCCTGGACGCCAAGCCGATCGTTGACGGTGAGTTCGAGAAGTTGAGCTTCATCGAGCCTTTGATGGCGACTGCGTAGGACCGGGAGGGCCCTCACCCCCCCTTCGCGGGGGCAGGCTCTAGCCCTCTGCCTTGGGGAGAGGGAACACCGGACGGCTGCCACGCACTCGCCGGAGGATGAGGACCAACCATACGGAAGCGATGAGGAACCGCCATGCTGACCACGACTGTTGCCGGGCGTACCTGGCATTTTGACCACTCGATCGGGCACTTTGTCGGCCCGCAGGGGTACACGTATCCGACTCCGATTGCGATGACGCCGACCGGGACGATGTATGTGGCAGATATCGGCCTGGCCGAGTATTCGGGCGCGGGAGGGCTTGGCTCGAAGATTTACAAGCACCGGATCGAGGACGAGTTCCTCGGCGAGATGGGCGCAGGCGACCTGAGGTGGCCCGAGGGCCTGGCCCTGGCCGCGGACGGCTCCGTCTGGTGCGCCGACGCGTTCCACCACCGCATCTTCGGCTACGACGCGGAAGGCTCTCCGATCGGCGACTGGGGTGAATTCGGCGATGGTAACGGGCAGTTCAACCGACCGTCGGGGATCGCGTTCGACGCCGACGACAACCTGCATGTTGTGGATAGCCTCAATCACCGCGTGCAGAAGTTCACCAAGGGCGGCGAGTTTCTCGGCTCTTGGGGTACGCAGGGCTCAGACGAGGGCCAGCTCAACCATCCCTGGGGCATCTCGTTCGACAACGAGGGCTCGCTGTACCTCGCCGACTGGGGCAACGACCGGGTGCAGAAGTTCGCGCCCGACGGCGAGTTCCTGGTGCGCTTCGGCTCGCAGTACGACGAATTCGACGACGGCGGCAGCCTGAAGCGCCCCGCCGACGTTGCGGTTGACAGCGTGGGCGATGTCTACGTCTGCGACTGGGGCAACCGGCGGGTGCAGATCTACTACCCGGACGGCGACATCATCTGCAGCCTGCAGGGCGACGCGCACGAGTTCTCGAAGGCAGCGCAGCAGGTGATGGAAGTCAATATGGAGTACGCGCAGGCGTTCCGGCGCGTGAATCCGGTGGAGTTGATCAAGTTCGGCATCTTCGACCGTCCCCGCGGGATCGCGATCGACGGCCAGGACCGGATCGCCATTAGCGATGGTGGGCGCGGCCGGGTGCAGGTGTACCACAAGGATCACGACTACCTGGTCCCGCAGTTCAACGCGTAGCTGTTGAACAGGTGTCGCTGCGCTTCGGTCTTCTGGGAGCCGCCAAGATTGCGCCTCGGGCATTGATCAAGCCCGTTCAGCTGTTCGACCACGTCGAAATCGTCTCGATGGCCGCGCGTGATCGCGCGCGGGCCGAGGTCTTTGCCTCCCGAGCCGGGATTGCGACCGTTCACGACACCTACGAAGACGTGGTGACGGACGCGAACGTTGACGCGATCTACAACCCGCTCGCGATCAGCGGCCATCGCGAGTGGACGATCAGGGCGCTGAATGCGGGCAAGCACGTGCTCTGTGAGAAGCCGTTCGCGATGAACGAGTCCGAGGCGCGGGAGATGGCGGACTGCGCTCGTGAGAACGGACTTGTCTGCGCGGAGGCGTTTCACTACTACTATCACCCGGTGTCGGCGCGGATGCGCGAGATCGTGCAGAGCGGGATCCTGGGTGCGATTCGCTTTGCGGACGCTCACTTCCAGAACATCGTCGAGGAGACACCCGACGAGATCCGCTACCGGATTGAGCTGGGCGGCGGCTCGACGATGGATCTCGGCTGTTATCCGTTGCACTTCCTCCGTCACACGTTCAGCGCTGAGCCCGACGTCGTGTCGGCGAGGGCCGGCAGGGTGCATGAGCACATCGACATTGAGATGGAGGCCGAGCTGCTCTTCCCCGGCGGCGTCCCTGCTCGGATCTGGTCGCGGATGAACCCGGCGGCGGGATGGTCATCCGTTGTCAATGTGTACGGCGACCGCGGGCGGCTGAAGGTGATCAATCCGCTCGTGCCGCACCGCGAACCGCACGTGATCGAACTGGTGACGTCGTGGGGGACGCGTCGAGAGACGTTGACCAAGCGTCACACGTTCGAGTTCCAGCTCCAGGCCTTCATTGACGCGATTGAAGGCGTCAGGCCTATGCCGACCGACACCGAGGACGGCGTGATCAGCATGCGCGTGATCGACAACGTCTACCGAGCCGCCGGAATGAAGCCGCGCGGGCAAGTTTAGAGTCCGCGCACCGAGACCGGACACATCGGCGCCATCCAACGGCGATCCTACTCCGGCCAGTGGGCGGTCATGACCTGGACCCAGGTGTGACGGGTGAGGGCGTGGCGTTCTCGGATGCTGTCCTGGAACAGCTTGAGGAGTTCCTGGGAGACGCCGGAGTCGGGGGCCTGTGGCGTCCGGGTTTCGTGCCAGTTTCCGACGCTGTGGTAGCCGGCGAGGTTGGTGACTTCCATGTCGTCGCTGAGTACGGCGTCGTAGAAATTGCCGAGGACGCGGTGGCCCATGGCGTCCATGGCGGGCCAGACTCCGAACTCGGTGAGGTGGGCGAAGCGCTCCCAGGTGTCGGGGTCGATGGTCCAGCGGCGCAGGCCGTAGACGGCGCGGCGATCGGAAACGGGGGTTTCGGCCAACGGGCGGCCCGAGTATGGGATCTTGGGTCTGGCGGTCTCGTTGACGATCATGTCTCGGCGGGCGGTGCGGTAGGCGTCGTTGCCGATGCCGACGAGGATTTCCTGGCCTCGGCGCCATTCGTCCCAACTGGGAGACCCAATGAAGGTGTGGACTTCCTCGGGCGTGCCGCCGATGGTCGGGTTGAGCAGGCAGAGCGGGCGGAAGCCCGCCTCGGTGAGGCGCGGCCAGGTCTCTTGCAGGAAGAGGTCGCGGTACTCGGGGAAGCGCTTCGGCTCGACCATCGTTGTTCGGTGTTCGTACAGTTCCATGTCCTGGCCTCCCCGGTTGGCTGACGGTGATTTTGGTGCAGGGTAGGCTCAGCGACAGGGAGCGGGCATGGCGGAGTCGTGCGACATCGTGGTGATCGGCGGCGGGCCGGGCGGGTCGGCGTGCGCGACGCTGTTGGCGGACCAGGGCTACCGCGTGGTGCTGCTGGAGCGGGCCCGGTTTCCGCGGGAGCACGTCGGAGAGTCGCTGTTGCCGGCGAGTATTCCGGTGTTGGAGCAAATTGGCGTGATGCCTGCGATTGAGTCGGCGGGATTCGTCGTCAAGCGCGGGGCGACGCTGGTCTGGGGCAAGGATCCGGAGCCGTGGAGCTGGTACTTCGCCGACGATCCCGGTCAGCGTCCGACATCGTTCCAGGTGGTGCGCTCGGAGTTCGATCACATCCTGCTCAAGAATGCAGCGGAGCACGGCGTTGATGTACGCGAAGAGCACCAGGTGCTCGACATTGAACTCGACGGCGAACGCGGCACCGGCGTCAAGTACATGACCGATGGCAACGCAGGCCAGATCGACTGCCGATTCATCGTCGACGCCAGTGGTCAGGCCGCGCTGCTCAGCCGCAAGCTGAACCTGCATCAGTGGGACGAGTACTTCAAGAACCTCGCCGTCTACGGCTACTACGAGAACGCCGCGCACCTCGATCCGCCCAACAACGGCAACATCTTCATCGAGTCCTACGAACACGGCTGGCTCTGGAAAATCCCGCTGCACACCGGCGTGACCAGCGTCGGCGCGGTGGTCGACAAGGGGATCGGACAGCAGGGCCTGCGTGAGCTCGGGCCCAGAGGATTCCTTGAGGCTCAGGTCGCGTTGGCTCCCCATACCAAAGAACTGCTCCGCGAAGCGACACTCGTCGACGATCCCGGCGTCGAACGCGACTGGTCGTACACGTCGAAGCAGTTCGCGGGCGACGGCTATGTGTTGGTTGGCGATGCGGCCTGCTTTGTCGATCCGCTGTTCTCGTCGGGGGTGCATCTGGCGCTAGGCAGCGCGACGCTGGCGGCGAACTACGTGAAGTCGGCGCTCGAGGAGCCGCAGACTCGCGACGAGGCGGCGCAACTCTATGAGTCGCTGTATCGCAAGCAGTACGACTATTTCCATTTGACGGCCCAGCTCTTCTACGGGACCAACCGCAGCGCCGACTCTTACTTCTGGGAGGCGCGGCGGATCCTCGGCGACGACGAGACGGGCCCGCGCGAGGCGTTTGTGCGTGTGGTCAGCGGTCAGCCGCCGCAGGGCTACGAGCGGGCCGTGATCGAGCACGGCGAGCTTCCTGCCGAGATCGAGGCGGAGGTGCGTCGGCGTGATGAGCGGGCCGAACGGCGACGCCGCGCAACCGAGGCGATTACGTCGGAACCGGGCGCATTGTTCGGGGCGGTGCCATCGCTGCCCGGTCACGTCCGGCTGGAACAGCGGCGGTCATTGGCCGGGGCCAACTTCCAGCAGGCGTTTCAACTCGTGGTCGATGCGGGTGATAGGCAGTCGGAACCGTATCCGATCACTGCCGTGATGGCGGCCTGCATTGGGCAGATGAATGGTCGAACGGCGCTGGGCACGATCGTGTCGACCGTGAATCGGCAGCACAATCTGCGCGGCGAGCAGGGGTTGCGGCAGATTCTGGAGCGCGATTTGCCGCCGTTGATCAACGCGGGTCTGATTGATGTGACGACGCGCGCCGTGGGACGAAACGAGCCGTGTCCGTGCGGATCAGGCAAGAAGTACAAGCGCTGCCACGGCCGCTGATGCCGGCTCCCGGGCGCAGCTTCATGACACATTTCTGATTGCCCGTATCGGCAGATCGCGGGTACTCTCGGATCCATGCGCGAGCCCCCGGTCGATCGGGGACGCGTAGAGCGAGAACAGAAGGAGACGCATGGAACGCAACTATTGGTCACGGATGAAGCGGTCGCGGATGAGCCGTCGATCGCTGCTGCGGGCGAGCGCCCGCGCCGGTGTCGGCGCGGCCGGTTTGGCGCTGGTCGGCTGTGGCGACGATGACGACGACGATCAGCCGGCGGCGGCCCAGGCCCAGCAGCAACAGCAGCAGGCGATGGAGCAGCAGGCCGAACAGCAGGCCATGCAGCAGGAGCAGCAGGAAGAGCCCGCCGCTCAGCAGCAACAGCAACAGCAGGCGGCCGTCGCCCAGGCGCAGGACCAGGCGATGGTCGACAGCCAGGGCAATGCGATCCAGACCGGCGGCGTCTTCAAGCGAGCGGCTGCGTCGCAGCTCACGCTGATCCGCTTCCCCTGGAACTCGGCCGGCAACAATGGCACGATCGACCCGACCGGGTACATGTACAACTGCCTGACGCAGTACGGCGGCGTCCAGCTTGACGAGACCGCCAATCGGTTCTGGGAATACGCCAACCCGGACTGGGAAATCAAGCCCGACGTAGCGGCCGGCTGGGAGACTCCCGACAACCTGACGTGGATCTTCGACATCAAGCCGAACGTGGTCTTCCACGACGGTCGCGCCTTCACGGCCGACGACGCGGCGCACAGCTATGAGGCGATCCGCGACCAGGGCGTCTCCGGCGGTGGTTCGCCGGCCTACAACCTGGGGAAGGTGATCGCCGGCACCGAGGCGATCGACGCTTCGACGATGAAGCTCAACCTGGGCGAGCCGCGCGGTTTCACCGGCGCGCTGACCGCCTACGTGCGCATGGGTCACCCGGAGACCGCCGGTTCGGAAACCGCACCGGCGCTCGACATGGCCCGCAACGAAGAGGCCGTGCTGATCGGCACCGGTCCCTGGCGCTTCGACACCGACAGCTACGACCCCAACACCGGCTGGCGCCTCGTCCCCTTCCCCGAGAGCCACATGGGCGCGCCCAACATGGAGGAGATCACCTACACGATCTTCTCCGACGCCGATGCCATCGGTATTGCCCTCGAGGCCGGCGACATCGACTCGCACAACGGCATCCCGTTCAACAATCCGGAGACGATCGACCGACTGATCGCCAGCGACGATCACTGGGGTTGGGCAGGGACCAGCCTGGGCGGCCAGATCTTCCGTTTCGCGATTGACGTCGAGCCGACGACCGACCCGCGCGCCCGTCACGGCGTGTGGCGGATGGTCGACCAGGAGCGCGTGGTGCGCGACTACTTCGGTCCGTACGACGACGCGGGCCGCCTGTTCTTCCAGCGCGGATCGCAGGGTTACATCGAGGACCTCGACCGTCCCAACTACGACCCGGCCGAGGGCGCGAAGCTGCTCGACGCGGCGGGCGTGGGCGAGGGCAGCGTGCTGACCGCCAGCACCCTGCCGATTCGCCCGTATGCGCCGGCGCTGGCGCAGTTGCTGCAGGCCGAACTCTCGACGCTCGACATCGAACTCGAACTCGACCCAACCGAGTACAACGTGATGATCGAGAAGCAGCAGGCCGGCGACTTCGGTAACTTCCTGATCGGTTTCGGCAACTGGATCCGCCCCGAGTCGGCGGCGCTGGCCATGGTCATGCAGGATGCCCTGCACGGCGAAGGCAACGCCAAGCGCGGCGGCGACGCCAGCAACCCGATTCCCGTGCGTGAACGCCCGTACATGGACAACTACTTCCACTGGCTGGACATGATCATTGACGTTCAGACCGGAAACCATGACGACACCGAGGAATACTGGCGCTCGTTCAACGAGACCTTCCACGAGGTGATGTTCGCCCAGGCGATCGCGCGTCAACGTGGGGCCGAGTTCTATACGAACCGGGTCCACGTGCCGGATCCGGGTCCGACGACGCCGAACCCGCAAACGATCTGGCTGGAACAGACGTAAGGCTCGATTTGAGACCTTCGCTCTCCCCCCGCTGCGGGGGGAGAGGCCGAAGGCATTGGGGGGGTGTCCCCCCTTCAGTTGCTACACAACAGCTTCCTCCGCTGGGGGCAGCGAGTTGTGGCCGTAGGGGACCGATGACCTACGTACTCCGTCGGCTCATCACGCAGATGATTCCGGTCCTCTTCCTGGCGTCGATCCTGATCTTCGCCTCCGTTCGCCTGATCCCCGGCGACCCGGTCGCCGGGGCGATCGGCGATGCGATGGGCAACACCGATCCCGAGGTCTACGAACAGCTCAAGGAAGAACTCGGCCTGAACAAGCCGATGTACGAGCAGTACTGGATCTGGCTGGGGCGGATCTTCACCGGTGATCTGGGGCAATCGCTGACTGGCCTGCCGGTCACGGAGATCCTCTGGAACGCGATTCCAGCCTCGGTTGAACTGGCCGGCCTGGCGATCATCATCGGCTTCACGCTGGGACTGCTGTTGGGCGTGCTCGCCGCGATCAACCGGGGCGGGTTTTTCGACTGGTTCGCCGCGCTCTGGACCGGCTGGAACATCGGGGTGCCGTCATTTGTGGCGGGACTCGTCTATCTGATCGTGTTCTCGGTCTGGTTTGACTTGACTCCGGTTTCGGGACGGGTGCCACTGACGGAGGATCCAATCAAGGCGCTGGAGCATCTCGCGTTGCCATCGCTGGCGCTGGGAGGCATCGTGGCGGCCAACATCAGCCGGTTCACGCGGCAGTCGCTGCTCGACACCATGACCGAGGACTACATCCGCACGGCCAGATCGAAGGGCCTCACTAACCGGGTTGTGATCATCCGCCACGCGCTGCGACCCAGCCTGATCCCCGTCGTCACGATTATGGGCCTGGAGCTCGCTTCAATTCTGAGCGGCACGCTGGTGATCGAGACCGTCTTCACCTGGCCAGGACTTGGGCGTGCATTGATCAACGCGGTCAACAACCGCGACTACACCGTGATCCAGGCAACCACGATCCTGTTGGTGTTCGTCTTCGTGGTGGTCAACCTGATCGTCGATCTCGTGTACGTCGGACTCGATCCGCGTATCCGCATCGGTCAAAGCGCAGAGGCGTAGCGATGTCGGGCAGATCGGCGGAGATCCCGTTCGAGGAAGAGAGCGATCGCTTCCATTTCCTGCGCAGCCTGGGCACCGAGTTGCGCGCCGTCGTGCGGGAGCCGCGCGGGGCGCTCGCGATCACTGTGCTCGTCGTGCTG
This sequence comes from Chloroflexota bacterium, assembly GCA_028874365.1. Lineage (GTDB taxonomy): Bacteria > Chloroflexota > Dehalococcoidia > Bin125 > Bin125 > Bin125. The sequence continues at coordinate 23,490 of JAPPJZ010000070.1, forward strand.
CTGTTCTTCGCCTTCATCTTCCCGGTGCTTGACCCGACGGATCCGAATAAACCCGGCGACACCCCCAAGAACGGCGGCATTACCTGGGACGCGCCGATGGGTACCGACCACATCTCGCGGGATCTGCTGGCCCGCAACTCGATTGGTCTGGGTCGGACGATCAAACACGGTTTCATCGCGGTGTTCGTCGGCTGGCTGGTCGGCATCACGATCGGCTACACGGCCGGTTGGCGAGGAGGACGCACCGACACCCTGATCATGAGAGGAGTGGACGTCCTATTGGCGTTCCCGGGGATCGTGTTTGCGATCCTGCTGATCACGATCATCGGCTCGGGCATCTTCAGCGTGGCCGTTGCGATCGCGTTCTTCAACATTCCAGGCTCTGCCCGTCTGGCTCGCGCGGGTGTGTTGAGGGAGCGTGAACGCGACTATGTGCTGGCCGGGCGCTGCCTTGGCTTGTCGGGACGGAGGATCCTGTTCCGCCACGTCGCGCCGAACACGTTCGGGGCGTTCACGGTGCAGGTCCCCCTCGCGATTGTTGCGTCGGTCCTGATCATGGCCGCGCTCAACTTCCTCGGTCTCGGGGCAGAACTGCCCGACCCCACCCTCGGCGCGATCATGCAGGAGGGCCGTCCGTTCATGCGCGATGCTCCGCACTTCGTTCTGGGGCCGGTGCTGATCCTGGCGCTGATGTTGACGGCGCTGAACTTCCTCAGCGACGTGCTGACCGAACGCCTGGATCCGGTACGTCGCCGCCGCGTCTGACGCACCTTTACCCTGTTTGCCGTACGTGCACTAGATCCCCACCGAGGAGAGAACTTATGGCTGTGCTCGCCAACACCTTTCGCGAGAAGCTGGATGCCGGCGAATCGACGATCGGCACGCATTTCCTGTTCAACGATCCGGACATCGCCGAGCTGATCGGCGACACCGGGCAGTTCGACTACGCGGAGTACGTGGCTGAGTATTCGACATTCGACATGAAGCAGCTGTACCACATCGCGCGGGCAGCGCAATGCGGGAATCTGCCATTGATGATCAAGCTCGACCAGGCCAACCAGATGTTCTGGGCCCAGGCTGCGCTGGGGGCTGGGTTCAAGGCGATGTTGTACACCGACATTCGCACGCCGGAGGATGTCGACCTTGCGATGCAGGCGATCCGTCCCGACCGGCCCGGAACGGCGGGTGAGCTGGGCGGCGTGATGGGCGTCAAGACGCGGCGTCCCGGGCTCGCCGGCTACGACGCCGACAACTACGGCACCGATCTCGACGGAATCGTCACGGTGATCATGATCGAGAAGCGGGTGGCGCTAGACGACATCGACGCGATCCTCGAGCGAGCGGCCGAGCTTGGCGTCGATATGACCCAATGGGGTCCGGCCGACTATGCCTTCTCCTTTGATCAGCGCCCCAATCCCGAGGAGATTCGGGAGGCTGAAGAGAAGACGATCGCGAAGTCGCTCGAGTATGGCGTCGCTCCGCGCATCGAGATCGGCTCGGTCGCGCAGGCACAGCGTTACCTCGACCTCGGGGTGCGGCACTTCTGCATCGGCTGGGATCGCTTCCTGCTCAATCAGGGTTTCACCGAGCTCGGCAGCGGACTGCGCGAGCTCCTGGACGAGTCGTAGGAGTGCCGCGTGGTTACCGACAACTTTGACTGGCTGGCGACGAACCAGGAGCCGGCGTTCGACCCGGATCAGAAGATCATTGATCCGCACCACCACCTGTGGGATGGTCGCGAGGACGGCCGGCTTCTGCGCTACTTCCTCGATGAACTGCTGGAGGACACGGCTGATCTGAACGTGCGCCAGACCGTGTTCATCGAGTGCGGTGCGATGTACCGCGCCGAAGGCGATGAGGCCATGCGCCCCGTGGGAGAGACCGAGTATGTGGCGGGAGTCTCGGCCCAGAGCGCGAGCGGTATGTACGGCGAGATGCGGGCCTGCACCGGGATCGTTTCGCACGCCGACCTGCTGCTCGGATCGGCGGTCGGCGAGGTACTCGACGCGCACATGGAGATGAGCTCACGCTTCCGCGGCATCCGCCATCACGCGAGCTGGGATCCGTCGCCGGACGTGCCGAACTCGCGGATCGTGGATCAGCCGCACCTGTATCTGAACGAGACGTACCGCGCGGGCTTTGCGGAGTTGGGCAAGCGCGGCCTCAGCTTCGAGGGCTGGCTCTATCATCCGCAGATCCCCGAGCTAACCGATCTCGCCCGCGCCTTCCCCGACACGACGATCATTCTCAATCACCTGGGCGGCCCGCTGGGCATCGGCCCTTACGCCGGACGCCACGACGAGATCTTCCCCGGTTGGCGGGATTCGATCACCGAGCTCGCAACGTGCGAGAACGTCGTGGCCAAGGTCGGCGGGATTCAGATGGTGCTCAACGGCTTCGGCTGGCACGAGCGGGAGCGCGCCCCATCGTCGGACGAGATGCTCGCAGTCAATCGGCCCTGGTACGAGCACACGATCCAGTGCTTCGGTCCCGAGCGTTGCATGTTCGAGAGCAACTTCCCGGTCGACAAGGCGTCGTGCAGTTACACGAACATGTACAACCAGTTCTTCAAGCTGGTCGCCGACTATCCGCAAGACGAGAAGGATCAGATGTTCCACGACACTGCGATGCGGGTGTATCGGTTGGAGGCACACTAGGGGGCTCTCGGCGCCGTCCTACCATTCACCCAGCAGTTGACAAGCGAAGGACCCGACCATGCCGACGATTGTTCAGGCCGTACCGATTGAAGACGAATTGCACGACATGCTGGCTGAGGCCGGCGATGTGCGTGTCGTTGATGGACGCGACCGGGGGGCGTTTCTCGAGGCGGTCAAAGACGCCGATGGCGTGCTGGGCAACCCGCTGATTGTCATCGACCAGCAAGTGGTCGACCTGGCGCCCAACCTGAAGGTCATGGCCACGACCTCGGTCGGCTTCGACGCGTTCGATGTGCCGTTCCTGACCAGTAACGGGATCGCGCTGTGCAATACACCGGGCGTGTTGAGCGCTGCCGTGGCCGACCTGACGATGGCGTTCCTGCTGATGCTGTCGCGTCACCTGATGGAGTTCGAGGCCTACAACCGCTCGGGCGGCTGGGGTCGGCGCGAGCCGTATCCGGGTCTGGCGAACGATCCGCTAGGTAAGACCATCGGGATCGTCGGGTTCGGCCGGATCGGCCAGGAGGTTGCGCGGCGGGCGAACTTCGCGGGGATGAAGGTGCTGTGGTACGACATCTACGACACGCCGCCCGCCGACGCTCCGGCGGCGGAGAAGCGGACGCTCGACGAGCTGCTGGCTGAGTCGGACTTCGTCAGCGTACACACGGATCTCAACCAGTCGTCGAGACACATGATCGGCGCGCGGGAGATCGGGCTGATGAAGCCGACTGCATACCTGATCAACACTTCGCGGGGCCCTGCAGTCGACCAGAAGGCGCTGCATGACGCCCTCGTCGCCAATCAGATCGCCGGCGCGGGGCTGGACGTGCTCGAGGACGAGCCGCCCGACCCGGATGAGCCGATCGTGAAGCTGCCCAACGTGATCACGTTCCCGCATATCGGGACCGCGACCGAGGAAACCCGCTATGCCATGAGGGCATTGGCGACGCGGAACGTGGTCAATGTGGTGAGCGGGAAGACGCCGGAGGCGATTGTCAATCCCGAGGTGCTGGGCTGAGGGCGAACAGAGCTTGCCCGCTGCGGGCGCTCTGGTTCGGCTGCCATTCCACCCCGCTATCCTCAGACTTGGACGAACCTGTACCGATAGAACGGACGACGCACCATGTCCTGGCGACCGAAGCGCATGAAGTTTGGCCTGTTCCTGGCTCCATTCCACCGGGTGGGCGAGCATCCCACGCTCGCGCTGCAACGCGACCTTGAGTTGATCGAGACCCTTGACGATCTTGGCTACGACGAGGTCTGGGTTGGCGAGCACCATTCATTCGGCCGCGAATTGATCTCGAACCCGATGATCTTCCTGGCCGCGGCCGCCGAGCGGACCAAGCACATCAAGCTCGGCACCGGCGTCGTCTCGCTGCCGTACCACAACCCGCTGATGGTCGCCGACGACCTGCTGCAGCTCGACCACATGACTCGCGGTCGGGTCGCGCTGGGCGTTGGACCGGGGGCGCTGACCTCGGACGCCGTGCAGATGGGCATCCCGCCCGAGACCCAACGTCGCCGCATGGCCGAGTCGCTCGACGCGATCATGCAGATGGCGCGCAATGAGGAGCCGGTCACGATGGAGACCGACTGGTTCTCGCTGACCGAGGCCCGCCTGCAGATGGCCTGGTACTCGGACCCGCACCCTGAGGTCGCGGTCGCCGTGATCCTGACGCCGGCCGGTCCGCAACTCGCGGGGAAGCACGGCGTCAGCATGCTCTCGCTGGGCGGCGCCGACTCGGACGGGATGAAGAACGTCTGGGATTGGTACGAAGAAGCTGCTCACGAGAATGGTCACGAGGTCTCGCGCAAGAACTGGCGTGTCGTCACGGCGATCCACGTCGCCGAGACGCGCGCGCAGGCGATTGAAGATGTGCGCGCCGGTTATCTACGCCGCGTCTACGTCGGCGACGTTCGCGACCAAGGGCGTAAGGGCGGGATCGTCCTGTTCAGCGCCGACACCATCGAGGAAGCGATTGACGCCAACCAGGTGATCGTCGGCTCGCCGGACGATGTGATCGAGCAGATTGAAGGCATCCACGATCGCTCCGGCGGTGTCGGCGGGGTGCTCGGCATGCACCACGAGTGGGCGTCGAGCGATGCGACGAAGCGCAGCTACGAGTTGTTCATGCGCTACGTCGCGCCGCGCTACCAAGGTCAGCTCGACCGAATCGTCGCCTCGCGCGACTTCGTCGAGGACCGTCAGCTCGACATCTTCGGCGCGGGCAACAAAGCGATGGCCAAGGCATTCGCCGACGCTGGCAAGGAGATGCCGGAAGCCTTCCGGCAAGGTCTGGAGTCGGCCGAAGGGTCCAGCAATGGGGCGGAGGCTCCGGCGGAAGCCGAGGCCAAGGCTGAGCCCGTCGCCGACTAAGTCAGCCCTCCCCGTAGCCCTCTCCCGTGGGGAGTGGGGATCGGAACAGAGTCGCGTTCGGGTCTCCTCACGGAGATGGAGTGCGCTCAGGCGCCCTCGTCCCGCTCGCCCTGGGAGCGGGTTAGGGTGAGGGCATGCAGGCTGTCGTTGCCCTGGCGGGCGAGATCCACGATTCTGCCCTGGTTCGCAGCGCGCTTGATGGCGCTGGACTGATCGTGGCTGCCGACAGTGGCGCCAATCGGCTGCGCGCACTGGGCATCCTTCCCCACGTTGTGATTGGCGATCTCGATTCGCTTCAGGGCGACGATCTGTTCAACCTGAAGGCGGTCGGGGTCGAGTTTGAGCCGCATCCCGATCCGGAGCAGCGCACCGACGGCGATGTCGCGATCGGATATGCGCTGAAGCGGGGCGCGTCGCAGATCATCGTTGTTGGACTGTTCGGTGGCCCGCGCTACGACCACGAGGTTGCCAACCTGTATCTGTTGACGCATCCCAGCCTGCGCCAGATTCCAACCTGGGCCGTTGACGGCTGGACCGCGCTGACCGTTCTGAACGGAAACGGAGTCAGTCAGGCTCATTTCCACGGCGCGATCGGCGATTACGTGACGATCACTGCGGTGAGTGAGACGGTCGAGGGGATTGTCACGGTCGGCCTCAAGTGGCCGCTGTCGAACGCGACGTTCACTCGTGGGCTGAACGAGGGAACGTCGAACGAGCTGATCAACGATCGTGCGATGGTCCAGATAGCGAAGGGAACGGCGTTCGCGTCGCACCATTTCCAGTCGGGGTGCTTGCCGTAGTTGCGCTACGGGTTGAACATGTCTCGCTTGCCGTGGCGGCTTGAGGAGGCGGCGAAGGTGAAGATGCCTCTGGCCATTGAGGAGTCCTGTTCGGCGGCTCTGGCGTCGTAGATCGCGGCGCGCAGTTCGTGGACTTCGGGGCTGTTCGGGGCCGCGAGCGCGGCGCCCTCGATCAGGTGAGAGGCCATCTGGAGGTTGCCGTTTCGCATTTGGGCGCGGGCACGATCGAGAACCGGTTCCAATCCGCCGGCCAGGGTGACCCACTCGGCCGCCTCTGCGGACCTGGGGGCGGGTAGCAGGCGATCGGGCTCGCCCTCGTACCAGCCGCCGAAGTAGCGCCAGACGCTGTGGATGATGAACTCGGGGTGATCGTAGGCGGACGTCAACCACGGTTTGTCGAGCAGGCGCTGCGGCATCTCGACGGAGTGCAGAATGCGGTCGAGCGTGTAACCGAGATTCATCATCGCGAGGGTCTGGTTCTCGATGTCGTCGAGCAGGTCGGCTGTGTCGTTGAGCGCCTCGGCGACCCTTTCGGCGCCGAAGATGGGGAAGCCGTGGCCGGGGCTCATGACTTCCGCGCCCTTGCCGGCCATCTGCCGGAGACCGGCCGCCCACTCGCCGGCCCAGCGTTGGACCTTTTGCGGGTTGCCGGCATTGGGCACGGCCCAGATGAACAGGTCGCCGGGGAAGAGCCACTTGCGTTCGGGTACCCAGGTCCAGGCGGCGTCCTCGGTCTCGCCGCGGGTGTGCGTGACCTCGAAGGTGAGGTCGCCGACCGAGAACCGGACGGCGTCGTCGAAGGTCACATCGGGATAGCGAAACTCGTCGGGCCACGGCAGACGGACCTGTTCGGCGTCCATGCCGGGACGGATGAACTGGCGCGAATTGATGGCCGTGTTGTATCCGACCGTGCGCTTGTAGCGATCGAAGTGCGACGGGATATGGCGCTGTCCGTAGACGACCGGGCGGGCGCGACCATTGCGCTCGGCCTCGTCATCGAAGCGGCCGACGCCGAAGATGTGGTCGACGTGGTGGTGCGAGAACACGGCGGCGCGCAGGGGCGTGCCGGGCCGCCACGCGCGGACGCCGTTGTACAGGCCCTCGGCGTCACGGGCCGTCCCGGTGTCCAGCATGACGAGGCCATCGCCGGTGTCGAGCGTGTTCATCGAGGCAGCCGACTTGATGTAGAGGAAGCCGTCGTCCAGTTCTTCGGGCTCGCGGTTGTTCCAGGTAGAGGTCACCGGGTGCGCCTCGTGAATGATGTCGATTTCGCCGCGCCAGAGGCGATCGCAGAACTCTCGAAGGTCAGGCATCGCTTCGCTCCTTACCCGGATTCCCCGGTACGGGCCGTTGCGCAGGGAACGCAGGCCACGGTCGTAAGATATGACTGAACACACCGAATCCGTTTTGTCCCTCCCGAGAGGAGTCATGCCATGCCGATGTACGAGTACAAGTGCCCAGCCTGCACCCAGGTCTTTGACGTGCTCGCCAAGATGGGTCAAGCGCCGGAATCGCCAGACTGCCCGGCCTGCGATGACGGCGTCGGCGCACGGGTCTTCGGAGCCGGCGTGGCGATCCACACTGGCGCGTCCGGCTCGTCCTTCGACGACTTCGACATGGGCGACATGGGGATGCCCGACATGGGCATGGGCGGTCACGGGCACGACCACGGTCACAGCCACGGTCACGACGACTTCGGCATGGGCGATTTCGGGATGGACGACTTCTAGGGCGCTCGCCGCAGGTGATCTACTTCCTCCGCGTCCAGGGCGACTCGATGGCGCCAACCCTGCGGGACGGCGACGCGCTCGTGGCCCTCTCGACGCGCTGGCTGCCGGTCAAGCCCGGGCGAATCGTCGCCTTTCGTCGCGGTGAGGCGCTGTACATCAAGCGCGCGCTGAACCGCGAGGGGGAGGGCTGGTACGTCGTGGGCGACAACCCGTCGCGCAGCAGCGACAGCCGGCGCTTTGGTGCGGTACCAGAGAACACAGTCCGCGCGACGGCGGTTGCGGGCCTGATTCCACCCCGCTGGCTACTGTCCTGACGGCCGCATCGGGCGAGAGCTGTATCCAATTTGACAGCCCGATTTCGTGGCGCGGAGCGCAGGAAACGATAACGGAGCGGACGCTTGCGCTGTGCCAAGATTTTCGACACAATACACGCGTTGGCACTCTCAGGCTCTGAGTGCTAGAAGTCACACGTACATAGCCAGACTCCAGCAAGAAGGAGACCCCAGAACATGGCCAAGGCACTGCTGTTCGACGAGGACGCTCGCCAGGCGCTGCGCGATGGCATCGACGCCCTCGCAGACGCCGTAAAGATTACGCTCGGCCCCAAGGGCCGAAACGTCGTCCTCGCCAAGACCTTCGGCGCGCCGACGATCACCAACGACGGTGTGACGATCGCCCGCGACATCGATCTCGAGGACCCGTTCCACAACATCGGCGCTCAGCTCGCCAAGGAAGTCGCCTCGAAGACCAACGACATCGCCGGTGACGGCACGACGACCGCGACCGTGCTGGCCCAAGCGATCGTCAACGAGGGCATGCGCAACGTCGCCGCCGGGGCCAACCCGATGGCGCTCAAGCGCGGCCTCGAGTCGGGCGTCGAGGTCCTCTCCGACGCGATCCGTGAGAACGCTGTTCGCGTGACCACGCGCGAGCAGATGTCGCAGATCGCCGGCATCTCCGCGGCTGACCCGGCGATTGGCGAGCTGATCGGCGAGGTGATGGAGAAGGTCGGCAAAGACGGCGTGATCACCGTCGAAGAGGGCAAGGGCATCCGCTCTGAGGTCGAGTATGTCGACGGCATGCAGTTCGACCGCGGATACATCTCGCCCTACTTCGTGACCAACCCCGACCGTATGGAAGCCGAAATCGAGGATCCCTACATCCTCGTCACGGACAAGAAGATCTCGGCGGTGCAGGACATCCTGCCGCTGCTCGAGCGGATCCTGAAGGTGACGAAGAACCTCGTGATCATCGCCTCGGATGTTGACGGCGAAGCGCTGGCCACCCTGGCTGTGAACAAGCTGCGCGGCACGATCAACGTGATTGCGGTGAAGGCGCCTGGCTTCGGTGACCGCCAGAAGGACAACCTCGGCGACATCGCCACGCTGACCGGCGGTGAGGTGATCTCCGAGCAACTCGGTGGCCAGCTCGACTCTGCCGACATCGCGCAGCTCGGTCGAGCGCGCCGGTTCATTGCCTCGAAGGAGGCCTCGACGATCATTGAGGGCAACGGCGACGCCGTCGCGATCGACGATCGAGTCAACCAGATCCGCCACGTCTACGAGGCAGCGAAGAGCGACTGGGACCGCGAGAAGGCCCAGGAGCGACTCGGTAAGCTGTCGAACTCCGTCGCCGTGATCAAGGTCGGCGCGGCCACCGAGGTCGAGCTGAAGGAACGCAAGCACCGCGTCGAGGATGCCCTGTCCGCGACCCGCGCGGCCGTCGAAGAGGGCATGGTCCCGGGTGGTGGCGTGGCGCTGATCAACGTCATCCCGTCGCTGGGCAATGTCGAGCTTGACGGCGACGAGGCGACCGGCGTCAGCATCCTGAACCGGGCGCTGGAAGAGCCGATGCGCCGGATCGCGATCAATGCCGGCCAGGACGGCTCCGTAATCGTCCAGTCGGTGAAGGACGCGGAAACGTCCAACTACGGCTACAACGCGGCGACCAGCGAGTACGGCGACATGATCGACATGGGCATCGCCGACCCGGCGATGGTTACGCGCGCTGCACTCGAGAACGCTGTTTCGATCGCCGGCATGGTGCTCACCACCAACTGCCTGGTCACCGAGAAGCCTGACGAGAGCGCGGCCGCGGTGCCGCCCGCACCGGCCTACTAGAGCCGGCTCCACGGCAACGAGCAGCGGGCCGCCCACCGGGCGGCCCGTTTCGTTAACGTCCGCCGGTGCTCGGGCCAATACGCTTGAGCCATGTCCAACCGTCGCCGAGCCAAGATTGTTGCGACGCTGGGTCCGGCGTCCAGCGATCCCGAGACAGTTCTTGCGCTCGTCGAGGCGGGGCTCGATGTGGCCCGAATCAACTTCTCGCACGGTGACGAGGAATCGTGGTTGCAGGCCGTCGACTCTGTGCGTCGCGCACAAGCCATTGCCGGCAAGCCTGTCGCGATTCTCGGGGACCTACAGGGTCCAAAGATTCGAATTGGCGGGGTGCCCGACGGCACCGAGATCGCGCGCGGGGAACGAGTCGACATCGTCGTCGGCAGCGACGCGGACGCTTTGTACGACGACGGCTGCCTGATCTTGAGTTGCAACTACCCCGCGCTGGTCGAGGAGGTCGAGGTCGGCGGACGCGTGTATCTACGCGACGGCGAACTCGACCTGCTGGTGGAGGAAATCGACGACGATCGGATTTTCACCACGGTGCGCGGTGGCGGACTGCTGACCGCCAGGGCCGGCTTGCACGCGCCCGGCGCGGGCCAGCGCCTGCCGGCCGTGACCGCCCAGGATCGCGAGCATGTCGGGTTTGCTGTTCGACACGGCTTCGACTTCCTCGCCCTTTCATTCGTGCGCAGTGGGCTCGATCTGGCGGAAGCCAGCGCCGCCGTTCATGCGGCAGGTGGGGAGATTCCGTTCATCGCCAAGATCGAGACGCTCTCAGCGATTGACGACCTACAGGAGATCATCGCGGTCTCTGACGGCGTGATGGTCGCTCGCGGCGACCTCGGCGTCGAAGTCGGTGCGGCTGAAGTGCCTGTGCTGCAGCGGCGCATCATCGAGGCCGCTGGACGCGCGTTGCTGCCGGTGATCATCGCTACGCAGATGCTGGAATCGATGGTCCAGCGCCAGCGTCCGACGCGGGCCGAAGCCTCGGACGTCGCGAATGCGGTCTGGGACGGCGCCGACGCGCTCATGCTCTCGGCCGAGACTGCGGTCGGCCGCCATCCGGTCGAAGTGGTCGCGATGATGGACGACATCATTCGCCGGGCCGAAACGGGCGACGCCGGACGCGCGGCGGTGGCCCGGCCGATCGAGCTCAAGGCCGACACCGCTCGGACCGTTGCAGCGGCCGTCGCGGCAGCCGTCGAACAACATCCGCAGGTGCGAGCCGTGATCGTCTTCACGATCAGCGGACGCTCAGGACGCCTGATCTCACATGTCCGTCTGCCGGTGCCGGTACTCGTGCTCGCCCCGAACGACACGATCTTGCAGCGTCTCGCCCTAATGTGGGGTGTTCAACCAAGGCAGTGCGCGCCACCGACCGACATCGATCGGATGCTGAGGGAGGTCGAACGCGCGGCCGAGGACGCGTTCCAGCTCGAGCCCGGCGATCAGATCGTGCTCACGGGTGGATTCCCGCTTGGCCAGGGTGAACCGACCAACTTCCTCAAGCTGCACCAGATCCCGCCCTCGATATCCTGAACGGGAAACGCGAGGGGGACCAGATGACCGATGACGCGCCAGAGATTGAAGTGCAGATCGGGGACGCTTGCGAAATCGATCCCGCTGCGGGACCGATTGAGGCGACCGACAAGATCGGGGAGTCGGACCGGGACATCCTGCTGTACGTCAACGCGTGGTGTGGGGACTGCCGCCGCGCGATCCGCTTCCTCGACGAGTATGAGATTCCGTACCGGACCATCGATCTCGACGATCAGCCCGAAGCGGCCGAGATTGTTCAAGCGCTCAATCGGGGCAGCCGGTCGGTGCCGACGATCGTGGTTGACGGCGTGCACGTGGCGACCGAGCCCAGCCGGGCCGAGCTGGCGGACATCTTCGGAATCACGGAAGAGGTATCGGGCGGCGTCCTGGGCCGACTCCGACGCAGCTAGTCGGATACTTCGATCACATGCAGGTCTGCGGGCGCGATCCGAGCGATGGCTTCGTCGCCGATCGTGAGGCCGAGGTCGTGCCAGACGGTGACCGGGACATCGGCGGTCAACTCCAATCGGCTGCTGGTCAGTTCGGCGCGCACGACCGGACCCCGAGGCCGGATCGCGCGTACCACCGCTCGAAACTCATTGCCGGCCGAATCGGTCGTATGCGTCAAGGTGATCCGTTCGGGCCGCACGCAGAGTAGCGCCGGCGCCCCCAGGGCGATCGACCTGGCCGTTGAGGCCAGCCGGACGCCACCCGCTCGATAGACGCCGGACTCGGAGCGCCGCCCCTCCCAGACATTCTCCATCCCGACGAACTCCGCTACTGCCCGATCGGCCGGACGCTCGAAAATGTCGGCCGGGGCTGCCGTCTGCCGCACGCGGCCACCGATCAACAACACGGCATAGTCGCCGAGGCGGAGCGCCTCGTCACGATCGTGGGTGACCAGCACAGTGGTGGGTCTGGCCTCGGAGACGATCTCGGCGAAGTCCTCGATCAATCCCTCGCGTGTCGGCGCATCGACGCCGGCGAAGGGTTCGTCCAGGAGCAGCACCTCGGGCTGTGAGGCAAACGCGCGGGCCAGGCTGACGCGCTGAGCCTCGCCGCCTGAGAGCTGTCGGGCGTGCCGCCTAGCGAGCTCGGTGATGCCGAAGCGCTCGAGCCAGTGCTCGGCCGACTCGCGGCGGGCCTGCCGATCCACCCCGCGTAGGCGAAGCGGCAACTCGACGTTGGCCTGTACCGACATGCTGAGCAGCAGCGGCTCCTGGAATGCGGCCGACATCCGGCGCCTGGTCTTGACCGGATCGGCATCCATCGGTTGGCCGTCGAGCGTCAGGGTTCCTCGGGACGGATGCAACACCAGTTGCAGCGCTGCGAGCAGTGTTGATTTGCCCGAGCCGTTCGGCCCGATTATCACGGTCACGAGGCCGCGTGGCAGATCGAGCGCGTCGATCTTGAGGACGTTGACACCGCCGCGCTGGATGATGAGGTCTCGCACCTGCAGGTGGGTGTCGGAAGGGGAATTCATGAAACGAAGCGGCGTTGCTGTACGCCGGTGAGGACGAGATTGACGAGGAAGGCCAACACGACCAGCACCAGGGAGAGCGCAATCGCGACCTCGAAGTTCCCGCGTCCGGTCTCAAGCACCGTCGCCGTCGTCAGGACGCGCGTCTCGCCGGCGAGGTTGCCACCGACTTGCATCGAGGCCCCGACCTCTGAGATTGCCGCTCCGAATCCGGCCATGACGGCCGCCAGTAGGCCGAGTCGCGTTTCGCGGATCAGTAGCCAGAGCACCTGCAAGCGGTTGGCGCCCATGGCCCACATCTGGCCGATCAGTCGCGGGTTCACCGACTGGATCGAGGCGAGCGAGAATCCAACCACGAGCGGCAGACTGAGCAGCAGTTGCGCGACGACCATCGCGGTCGGCGTATAGATCAGGTTGAGGTCGCCCAGCGGACCGGTACGCCAGAGGATCAAGGCGACGATCAGCCCGACCACGACCGGGGGCATGCCCATGCCGGTGTTGACTGCGGCGACGATTAGGCCGCGTCCCCAGAATCGGCGCAGAGCGAGCACGGCGCCGAGGGGAATGCCGATGAGTAAGGCGATAGCGGTGGCCGCCGACGAGATGGCTAGCGTGCGCAGGGTGATCTCGATGATCTCGGCGTCGCCGGCCCACCAGAGTCTGGCGGCCTCGCGGATCCCGTCCCAGATCAGTTCCATGCCGCCACTTTAACCGCGCGTTGAACTGGTGAGTATCGACCTCAGTCAGCCGCGCCGCCGCGGGCGGAGATCGCCTTCTCGGAGTCACCCGCGGCGGGAATGAACAGCGGCCGACCGTACTCGGAGCGCAGATACTCACCGATCATCGCCTGGATGTCTTCGCGGGCAAGGAAGTCGGCTAATGACCTGGATGCTCTCGTGTTGATTCGGCCCTTGTCGCCGTTGACCTCCATGACGCTGTAGAAGTTCAGCAGTCGTGAATCGCCTTCGACTAACACGACCAGTTCGGGGATGTCTTCCAGGAGGGCGAGATAGGTGCCGCGATCGGTCAACGTGTAGGCGCCGCGCTGGTTGGCGACGGTGAGCGTGGCGGACATGCCCTGTCCGACCTCGAGATACCAGTCGCGGCCCTCGTTCTGCGGGTCGATGTCGACGTCGGCCCAGAGGGACAGTTCCTTCTTGTGGGTGCCGCTGTCGTCTCCGCGCGAGGCGAACTCGCAGGGGCCGCCGACGCAGAGCGCGGAAATGTTTGCCAGCGCGATCGCCGCATCGCGCATCCCGGCGATGACTGCCGGATCGTGCACGGGGCCGACGATCACGAAGTCGTTGTACGCGACCAGGGTGCGGCGCGTGACGTCGCCAGCGTTGACAAGTTCCAGTTCGGATGCGGGCGCGTGGGTGAGGAGCACGTCGGCATTGCCGTCAACGCCCATGCGCAGCGCTGCGCCGGTGCCGACGGCGATGATCTTGACGCGGACGTCGTGTTCCGCTTCGAAGATAGGCACCAGCTCGTCGAGCAAGCCCGAGTCGTTGAGCGAGGTCGTGGTCGCGAGGATGAGTTCTTCTTCGTTGTAACCGGGATCCCCATTGCACGCGGCGATCGACGCCGAGACCGCAAGCACCGCCAGGATTAGCCAGCCCAGCATGCGAGCTCGCCGCACTGTCGCTTCCTTGATCAGTTACCCGCCGGAGGTGATCATCCCGGCGCCGACGGTCGCGGAGGTCGCTTCATCGATCAGGATGAACGCTCCCGTTTCACGCGACTCATCGTATGGGTCGACCGCTACAGGCGCCATCAGTCGCAGGCGCACGCGGCCGATCTCGTTCAAGGAGAGCTGCGAGGCGGTCAGGTCGTAGTCGAGGGTGTTGACGTCGAGCCGGGCGCCGATTTCCTGCACGAGGGCGCGAGTGCTCTGCGTGGTGTGCTTGACGACCAACCGATCCCGTTCGCGCAGCGGAACGCGCTCGCTCATCCAGCAGATGTGGGCATCGATCGATGTCGCCGCGATCGGTGGATGCTCGGCGGACACGATCATTGAGCCTCTGCGTACGTCGAGTTGGTCCGCGAGACGGACGGTGACGGCCATCGGCGGCGTCGCTTCGACGATCGGCTGGTCGAAGGCATCGATTCCGACCACGGTCGTCTCGGCGCCGGCAGGCATGACTTTGACTCGATCGCCGACCCGCAGCACGCCGGAGGCCATCGTACCCGCGTACCCGCGGTAGTCGTGGTACTCGTCTCGCAGCGGGCGAATGATGTACTGCACCGGCAGCCGCGAGGCGTGGTGCTGCGGCGGTTCTGACGCCTCCAGCGTTTCGAGCAGCTCGAGCAGCGGTGGTCCGGGGTACCACGGCATGCGCTCGGACGCCTCGACGACCCAATCGCCATGCTTGGCGGAGATGGGGATTGCGCGCACGTCGTACACGCCCATGCGTCCGGCAAACCGAGTCAGCTCCTCGGTGATGCTGTCGAAGATCGAGCGGTCCCAGCCGACCAGATCCATCTTGTTGACGCAGAGCACGAAGTGGCGGATTCCGAGCAGGTTCGAGAGATAGGCGTGGCGTCGTGTTTGCTCAAGCACGCCGCGCCGCGCGTCGACCAGGAGCAATGCGGCGTCGGCGGTCGATGCGCCGGTGACCATGTTGCGGGTGTACTGCACGTGGCCGGGCGTGTCGGCCAGGATGAACTTGCGCCGCGGCGTGGAGAAGTAGCGATAGGCGACGTCGATTGTGATGCCCTGGTCGCGTTCGGAGCGCAGGCCGTCGGTCAGATAGGCGAGATTGACATCGTCTTCCCCGCGAGTGCGGGAGGTGCGCTCGATGGCTTCCATCTGGTCGATGAAGGTCTGCTTGGAGTCGAACAGCAGTCGACCGATGAGGGTCGACTTGCCGTCGTCGACCGATCCGGCCGTGGCCAGACGCAGGAGCGTCCGCTCGTCGGGTCCCAGGGGGTCGAGCGGGTCGGCCAGTGCTGCCGCGACCACTAGAAGTACCCCTCGCGCTTGCGATCTTCCATCGCGGCTTCAGAGAAGCGGTCGTCGGCTCGCGTCTCGCCGCGTTCGGTGATGCGCGTGGCAGCGATCTCGGCGACCACCGAGTCGAGCGTGTCCGCCTCGGAGAGCACGCCGGCCGTGCAGGTCATGTCGCCGACCGTGCGGAAGCGCACGCGGGCGTCGAACGGGTCCTCGCCGGGCAGACGCGGGACGAAGTTGGAGACGGGGAAGAGCATGCCGTCGCGCCTGAACATTTCGCGTTGGTGGGCGAAGTAGATCGAGGGAATCTCCAGCCGCTCGCGCTTGATGTACTGCCAGACGTCGAGCTCGGTCCAGTTGGAGAGCGGGAAAGCGCGGATGTGTTCGCCGCGGGTCAGTCGGCCGTTGTAGAGGTTCCAGAGCTCGGGTCGCTGATTCGACGGATCCCACTGACCGAAGGCGTCGCGGAAGGAGAAGATGCGCTCCTTGGCGCGCGCTTTTTCCTCGTCACGGCGAGCGCCGCCGAAGAGCGCGTCGAAGTTGTGCTCCGTGATCGCGTCGAGCAGGGTCACGGTCTGGAGGCGGTTACGCGAGGCTCGCGGTCCGACTTCCTCGACCACGCGTCCCCGGTCGATCGACTCCTGTACAGAGGCGACGAGCAGTTCCACTTCGAGTTCAGCCGCACGACGGTCGCGGAAATCGATTGCCTCAGGGAAGTTGTGTCCTGTGTCGACGTGCATGACGGCGAAGGGAATCCGCGCGGGCCAGAACGCCTTCTCGGCCAAGCGCAGCATCACGATTGAGTCCTTGCCCCCAGAGAAGAGGAGGCAGGGACGCTCGAGTTCGGCCGCGACCTCGCGAATGATGTGGATGCCTTCGGCCTCCAGCCAGGAGAGGGTGTCGAGGGAGGCCGGACGCGTCGCGGTTGTGGTCATCGCTTCCTCGGTGAGCTTCGGGCTCAATCATGACAAACATTACTAGATCACTCATGTATGAGGGCATTGGTACCCTGCCCGCCAGTGCAAGAGAACACACAGGTAACAGATCCTGTGATCTGAGAGGGCGCGGCGATGTCAGACGGCAACGTAGTAGGAAAAGTCAGCCAGCTCTGGCGCTATCCAGTCAAGTCGATGGGCGGCGAGCAGATCGAATCAGCGGCTATCGATCAGAACGGGGTAGCCGGTGACCGCGGATGGGTGATTCGTGAAGGTGGGGAGAATCGAACCGCCAGGCAGGTCCCGCGTTTGCTGCAATGCGCGGCGCGCTACGTTGAAGCGCCGTCGCCGGAACGCCGATCGCCGCAGTTTGAGGTCACGCTGCCCGACGACGAGACCCTAGCCAGTAGCGCCGACAACTTTGAGCAGCGTCTGTCTCAGGTGCTTGGCCGGGAGATTGCCGCGCTCCCGCTTCATCCGGCGGAAGATCTGGACCATTATCGCCGCCCTCCAGCCGACCCGACCGTCGATCCCATGGCGTTGATGCGGGAGGTCTTCGGACTTGAGGAAGGCGATCCGTTCCCCGACCTGGGCGATATCCCTATGGATGTCCTCGCCCAGTTTCAGAGTCCGCCGGGGACCTATTTCGACGCCTTTCCGATACACATCATGACCACGGCTTCGCTGAACACGCTGGCCGCCGTCGGCGCCGGTGACGACGCCGACGTGCGTCGCTTCCGGCCCAACGTGCTAATCGACACCGGGGACGCCGAAGGTCTGCTGGAAGTCGACTGGAACGGCGGCAGGCTGCGGATGGGCGAGGTCGTGATCGAGCTGAAGACCACTACCGTCCGCTGCTCGATTCCGGCACATGCGCAGCGGGACTTCGGTTCCAGCCGTGCCGTTGGCCGCGCACTGATCGAGCAGACCAAGCAGCACCTCGGTAGCTACTGCTACGTGGTGGAGCCCGGCACGGTCAATGTTGGCGACTCGGTCGAGCTGCTTGACTAGCCGTCGGAGTCGACCGTCATCACCATCGACACGACCTCGGTGTCGGGATGGAACGCCTGCCAGGCGAACCAGAAGTGGTCGGAGTGAATGACGCGGGTGAGCTGCGATCCGGCCAGTTCGCCGTCGACCGCACGGCCGAAGATGTCCCAGACGGAGCCAGTCTGTTCGTCGATGAAGGTCTGACCCTCGTCGGCGGGATTGGGTGCGAAGCTCAGCGTCCGACCGCCGAGTGACACCTCGAAGACGGCGGTGGTGCCCACATCTCGCGCCATCGCCGCATGCCCGGTGTCTAGGATCGAAAGCACGCCTGGAGTCCAGAAGACGACCAGATCGACGCCGTCGAACGTGTCGTGAACGACGCGTGCGTCGGCGACGGCCGACCAGGCGTAGGCGATGGCCGCCCCGGTCGGCCCTTCGATGCTGACGACCCGCTCTGCCGGCGGCAGCCGCTCATCGATCGTGTCGCGGTCGAAGAAGAAGGGGTACGGACCGCCGCGTGCCGGGTCGTCGTAACCGCGATACGGGTTCTGGCCGTACTCGCGGAACCAGCCGGTGTCGCGCGACATGACGATCGCGTCGGGATAGGCGCCGCGCAGTTGTCCGAGGGAGACGACCGGGGCGGGCACGTAGGTCAGCCGCGCGCCGACCATCGCGCCGACGATCGCGCGTCCCGATGACTGCTGCCAGAGCGACTCGGTGTTGCGGTCGTACATGACGAGGTCCGAGTTGCGCAGCAGCCCAGACACGCCAAACTTGAAGACCTCTTCGCCGATCTGTGACTCGAAGGCAATGGCCGTGTTGCAGAGCGGGCAGTAGGTGACGGTGATGGGCATGCCGCCGATGGTGTCGTTGACGATCTCGTGCCACGTCAGGATTTCGAGCGGGAAGCCGCGCACGTCGCCGTCGATGTTGACCTGGACCAGCGGCACGTTGTCTGTGTAGTAGGCCGATGCCTCCTCAAGGGTCACGTAGAGCGGACCGGAGATCGCGGGGATCGCATCGCGGGCGGCTCCCTGGGAAAAGTCGTCGAGGTCGACCAGACGGATGCTCCAGGCGGTGCCCCAATCGAGACCGAAATAGCGGGGCCGCTGATTGTCGCGGATGATCGGGATACCCTCAGCGGTCTCGGTGGCGTCGAGCGGCAAGAAGGTCACGGTGCCGATCGGAAGAGAAATCTCCTGCTGTTCCGGTTGGTCCTGTTGGCTCTGCTGGTCCGTTTGCTGCTCGGTAGGCGGTGCTGCCACTTGCGATTGTTGGTCCTGTTCGGCCTGGGATGACGGCGACGGCCCGGTCTGAGCGGCGGCTCCATCCGGCTGCTGTTGCTCGTCGCTGGCTGGATCAGGCTGAGACTGTCGTTGTTCGGCTTGCTGCTGCCCCGGTTGACTCTCCACCGTCTCGGGTTCTGCTTGCTGCGTTGCCGCAGCGCGCTGTTCTTGCTGTTGTGGCGCGGGTTCGTCGCCGCATGCGGCAAGCAATAGCGCGAGCGCGCCGATCAGCACTCCGAAGGAGCCGAGCGTTCGCGCTATGTTTCGTATGATTCTCATGATCCTGAGCATACGCGGGAGTGGGCCTGGACTCGGAGCTCAACCATGGCGGACGGCGGCGGATCCAGCTCCGCTCCGAGCGACGATCGACGTGACGTACTTGAGGCGAACCGCGCCTTCTACGAGGCGTTCAACGCTTGCGACATCGAGGCGATGGCAGACCTCTGGCAACGCAGCGACGATGTCACCTGTATTCATCCGCATCGCAACGTAACCACCGGCCATGCCGAGGTTCAACGCACGTGGCGGGCGATCCTGACCAACCCGGACCAACCGAAGATCGTCTTCGCCGCTGAAGAAGCGCGAGTGGTTGGCGACATTGGCATCGTCGCCGGTCGGGAGGTGGTGGCCGGCGTGCCGATCGTGGCGACGAACGTCTACCAGCGATCGCGGAACGCGGATCTCACGGACAACGCGGACACCCCGTCGAACACCTGGCTGTTGATCCACCATCACGGAAGCCCTGTGTTGCACAGGGAATAGCTCGAACGAAAGCGATACACCATGCCCGTCACGCTCGGCAAAGGCGATCAGGCTCCGGACTTCGAACTTGCGGATCACAACGGCAAGGTTCACAAGCTGGCCGATTATGCCGGCCAGACGGTCGTGCTGTACTTCCATCCGCGCGACGACACGCCGGGTTGTACCAAGCAGGCCTGCTCGTTCCGTGACGATATGGACGAAATCAGTGCCGAAGGGGCTGTCGTGCTCGGCGTCTCGACGGATACGGCGGAATCGCACCAGAAGTTCATCGGCAAGTACCAGCTCAACTTCCCGCTGCTGGTCGACACCGATGCAGAGGTCGCGACGCGTTACGGCGCCTGGGGTGAGAAGACGTTGTACGGGCGCAAGAGTATAGGCATGACCCGTGCAACGTTCGTGATCGGGCCGGACGGAGTACTGACTAAAGTCTGGAAGCGTGCCAAGGCCGCTGAGCACGCCAAAGCGGTCCTCAAGGCCTTGAGGACCGCTTGACAAATCCCGAGCATTCGCGACGTTAGTCGGCGGCGTGGCAGTCGCAGTCGCTGCTGACGCAGTTGGAGTCCTCGCAGCAGCAGCAATGCTCACCGTGATCACAGCTACAGGCGTGGTCGGTCTGGCAGTGGTCGTGCTCGGCTACCTCAGTGGCACTGTGCGCGTGGTGCGCGGTGTGCTCGTATCGGTGGGTGTGAGTCTCTGTCGTCATGGCTCCTCCTTCGAATCGGTCCGGTATCCGATTTGAACGCTGTGTGGATTCCCGTCTGCCTGTCCCCGGCTTAGCCGCGCGCAGTTGCCTCGAGATGCCCCACGTGGTGGTCCTCGGTGCAGCCTCCGAGCGAGGTCTCAACCTGGAACGTGATGTGGCTGAGGTGGTACTTCTCCCTGGCGATCTCCTTCGCTTGATCCAGCAAGGCCTGGTGGTCTGGATGCTCGTCGTCGATCAGGATGTGGGCGGAGATCGAGTCGTAGCCGGAGGTAATCGTCCACGCGTGGACGTCATGTACCACGGTGACGCCGTCCAGCGACTCGATGTCATGACAGAGTGCGTAGAGGTCGATATGGGCGGGCACGCCTTCGATCAGGATGTGAAAGATTTGCATGGCGGGTCGGTAGGAGAGCGCGAGGATGAAGATCCCGATCAGGACGCTGACGATCGGGTCGGCCAGGTGCCAGCCGAAGGCGAGGACGAATATGCCGGAAACGATCACAGCGACCGATCCCAGCAGATCGCCAAGGACATGTAGAAACGCGCCTTGCACGTTCAGGCTGTGTTCCGACGATCCGTGCAGGATGTAGGCGACAAAGATATTGACGACGAGGCCGACCACGCCCACGGCAGTCATCAGCACGCCTTCGACATGAGGATCGCCGCCGATCCGGTGCACCGCTTCCCAAATCACCCAGCCGGAGATCAACCACAGGGTGAGGATGTTGAGGAACGCCGCCAGGATCTCCGTTCGGGCGAACCCGAAGGTGCGGTCAACCGACGACGGACGATCGGCAACCCACATCGCCACAAGCGCCAATGCGATGGCTCCGGCGTCGGTCGCCATGTGACCGGCGTCGGCCAGCAGCGCCAACGAACCGGAGAGGATGCCGCCGACGATCTCGACGACCATGAAGAAGAGGATGATGCCTAGTGAGACGACCAGCGTCCGTCGGCTCTGACCCCTCAGGTCGTGGGAGTGGTCGTGGTGGCCATGATGATCATGGCCATCGTGATCGCCGTGATCGTGACCGGCGTGATCATCGTGGTCGTGATGATCATGACCAGAGTGATCGTCATGGTCATGGTGATCGTGGTCGTCGTGATCATGGTAGTCATGTCCGGCGTGCTCACCGGGCATGTGTTCATCGTGATCATGACCGTCGTGATCGTGGTGATCAGGTGAATTCTCGCGGGAAGGAGTAGACGGCCGCTGGCCCACGCGCCACCCGCTTTCGCAAGAATTCTCGGTTCTAGGACCCCGGCAGCGGGGTCGGTATCGAACTATCTTCGCGCAGTGTATAGTATCGGGCATACCCGCGGATCGCATCTACCTCCAGGGCGATCCGCTCATGCGGCAATCAGCCGCCTAGACTGTCGAAGCTCTTTTCTATGCCCCGTCTTCGAGCGTTGGCGCTCAGCGTCGCGCTGCTCGCGTCTGCGGGCATCGCGATCCTCGGTTCCTTAGCCTGTGGCAGCGACGATGCCGATAGTGAGCGGCTCCAGATAGTCGTCTCCACCCAGGTGATCGCCGATTGGGCCCGCCAGGTCGGTGGCGACCTGGTAGAGGTTCGAGCGCTGGTGCCCGCCGGTGCCGACGCGCACACGTTCGAGGTGACGGTGGACGACATCCGTGCGGTCGCCGACGCCGATCTGGTCGTGATCAACGGTGCCGGACTGGAGTCGGGCTATGAGGAGGCGGTCGAGGAGAACGCGACCAATCTGCTTGAACTGGCCAACGCGGTTGAGGCGCTGGGACACGTGCTGCATCCGTTCGAAGGGTTGCTCGGTTCCGACGAGGAGCATCACCAGGGGCAAGGGGAACAAGAACAGCAACAGCAACAGCAGCAAGAACATCATCAGGGGCAGCAGGAGCAGGCGCAGCAGCAGGAACACCACCAACAGCAACAGCAAGAGGACCAACACGGGCAACAAGAGGAAGAGCACGAACACGACCACACCGGCGAAGACCCACACTTCTGGTTCGACGCGGACATCGCCATGGCTGCGGTGGCCGCGATTGCGGCCGAACTGATCGCGCTCGCGCCCGATGCTGAAGATGACATCATCGAACGCCGCGACAGCTACCTCAAGGAGATTGAGGAGGCCGACGATGAGGTCCGCGAGTTGCTCGCCGATATACCCGCCAACCAGCGTCTGCTGTTCACCTTCCATGACGCCTTCGGCTACTTCGCCCGCCGCTACGATCTGACCGTGGCAGGCTTCCTCGTCGAGGGGCCGGAACAGGGCGTCAGCGCCGAAACGATCATCGAGTTGGTCGAACTGATCGAGCACGAAGGCATCCGGACCATCTTCCACGAGCCGCAGTTCGACTCCGGCATCCTCGATGCGATCTCAGAGGAAACCGGTGCCGCACAGGGCATCATTTGGTCGCAGCCGACCGATGAGAAGCCGACCTACATCGACATCCTGGTCGGCAACGCGGAGGCCATCGCCAACCAGTAGCGGGCAGAGCGCGGCGCTACGCTGAGACGCGATGTCCGACGATAGCGCCAATCGCACAGCGAAGCCGTCCAGCGGGAACATGGTCTGGATCGACCTTGAGATGACGGGGCTCGATCCTGGCCGCGACGTGATCATCGAGGCGGCCGTGCTGATCACCGACTCGGAACTCGAGATCATCGCCAATGGGCCGGACATCGCGATTCGGCGCAGCGAGGACGAACTGAGCGTGATGAATGCCTGGAATCGGCGCACGCATCATCAATCTGGCCTGGTCAAGCGGGTGAGGGCGTCGGACGTGACGATTGACGCGGCCGAGGAGCAGATTCTCGAGTTCGTCCGAGAGTGGACGATTGAGGGCATGGCTCCACTGTGCGGCAACTCCGTGCACCAGGACCGGCGTTTCTTGTACGGCGAGATGCCCAAGCTGATTGACTGGGTCAGCTACCGGATCATTGATGTCTCCACCGTCAAAGAACTGGCGACGCGCTGGTATCCGGAGATGGAACCGTTCGTCAAGCAGGAGCGTCATCGTGCCCTGGACGACATCCGTGAGTCGATCGACGAGCTGCGCTGGTATCGGCAGCAGATCTTCAAGCCATCTTGCTAGCTGAACTGGGTCTAGCTCCGCGACAGCAGCCGGGCGCCGACGCGGCAACATGCGCCCCAGCACACGCCACCTACCAGACAGCACACACCCCAACAGGCGCGCGCAGTTCCCCGCCAACCGGTCGGTGATTCCTGTGCTCTGTCCTCGGCGAAAAATCTGAAGGTTGGTAGCGCCTCTCGCAGCCCGCGAGGGCTGAGGACGAAGCCGACGCCCATCAACAGCACGGCGGTCAGGACGATTGACGGCCCGGCGGCCAGGTCGAGGTGGAACGAGGCGTACAGTCCAATGACGGTTGAGATGATCCCTATGCACGCGGCAAGCAACATCATGGTTGTTAGCCGCTGCGAGAAGAGCAAGGCGGCGGCGGCCGGTGTGACCAACATCGCCATGGCGAGAATCACGCCGACGAGTCGGAACGCGACGACTGTGGCCAGCGCGATGAGGACCAGCAACCCGATCTGCATCGTCGTGACAGGCACGCCGGAGACAGAGGCCACTTCAGGGTCGTAGGCGACGAAACGCAGTTCCGGCAGGAACGCGAGTACCGCGACCAGAACCACGGCGGTGAGGATCGCCATCACGATCAGGTCCGTCCAGGACGCGCCGAGGATGTGTCCGACCAGCAGGGAGCCTAGATCCACGGCAAACGTGCGCTGACGCGAGATCAGCAGGACACCGAGGGCGAAGAAGCCGGCGAACATGATCCCAATCGCGGTGTCCTCGCGCAGGCGTCCGCGGATCGTGAGCAGCGCGACGCCGAGCGCGGTGAGGACGGCTGCGACACCGGCGCCCAGCGTGATCAGTACGGCTCCGCCGCCAACCACCAACGCTACGGCTGCGCCCGCGAGCTGCGTGTGCGCGACCGCGTCGCCGAGGAATGCCAGACCACGCAGGACGACGAAGACGCCGACCATGCCGGCCGCGATCGACACGACGATGCCCGCCAATAGAGCGCGCTGCATTAACTCAAACGACCAGGGGTCGGTGAGCCAGTCCACCCATGCTCTTGCTAGGCCTTCGCCACTACCATCTGCCCAAACAGACGATCTACTCGACGGAGGCACTCCTATGGTACTTGAGCGACAGGTCACACTGATCACGGGCGCCTCGCGGGGCTTCGGTCTGGCTGCTGCCGAAGAGCTGGCCGTGCGAGGGCATCCGGTGATCGCGACGATGCGCAATCCAGACCGCGACGGCCCAAATCTCGCTGCTCTGGATGCCGACCTGGTTGAAATCGCGGCCTGCGATGTCACCGATCGAGACTCGATAGAGTCCGCCGTTGAGGCCGGACTCAAGCGGTTCGGACGCATCGACGCGTTGTTCAACAACGCGGGGTACGGACTCTACGGGCCCGTTGAGGACATGTCGGACGCGGAAGTCACGCGGCAGATGGACACGAACTTCCTCGGGCAGATCAGGATGGCGCAGGCGGTGTTGCCGTCGATGCGCGAGCAGCGCCACGGGAAGGTGATCAATGTGTCCTCGTTGGCGGGTCGGATCGTCGCACCGCTGATGGGTCTGTATGCGGCCTCCAAGTGGGCCGTTGAGGCGATGTCGGAGGCACTGCGCTACGAGGTGTCGCGCTGGAACATCGACGTCACCATCCTCGAGCCCGGCATGTACGCCTCCGACTGGCAGACCACGAACCTGGATGTCGCCGCCGCTGTCCGTGAAGGTCGCTCCCCGTACCAGGAATCAGCCGATCACGCGCTGAAGGCGTTCCGCACGCGCGCCGCGACGAGGCCGGGCTCGCGTTCCGTCGCAACGGCCGTCGCCGACATCGTCGAACTGCAACAGCGTCTGCCGATGCGCTGGCCGATCGGCGAGGACACGATCCAGACGATCCGTCTGCGTGAAGCGATGACAGACCAGGAGTGGGAAGAGCGGGTCAGAGGCGATACGAAGATCTATCGAGGCGCGTTCTTCCGGGGCGTCGATAACCCGTTGGAGGACAAGCCGCGCTAGCGGGATGCTGACCTAGCCGTGCTTGCCGACCGTCCAGCCCGATTGGGCCAGGTGCGCGTCAGAGAACTCGACGGCGTCGGGCTCGAGTTCGTTAGCCAGGGTGTCGTTGAAGCGGTTGAGGAAGCCGAACATCGAGATCACGCTGACGATCTCGACTATCTCGGACTCCGACCAGTGCCTCGCGAGTTCCTGGAACTGCTCGTCGGTCGCTGCGTTCGGCACGACGCCGGAGTCACGCGCGACTCGCAAGGCGGCGCGTTCTGCGTCGTTGAACAATTCCGATGTCTCGAAGGCCCAGACGGCTTCGACTCGTTCGTAGGTTTCGCCGGCCAGCGTGTGCGCAAAATGGCCGGTGTGGGCCTGGCAGTAGAGGCAACCTGCCGAGCGAGAGACCACGTGGGCGATCAGTTGCTTCAGCCCAGGCGGCACGCCGCCTTCGCGCATGATTGCACCGAAGAACGGCTGGAATGCTTCGAGGATTTTCGGACGTCGGCCCAAGACATGGAACGAGGTCGGCAGCGTCACACCCGCGTCTCGCAGTTGCGCGAGGTAGGGAGCCGCATCGATGAGTTCTTCCGTCGTGAGCGGTGTGACTCGGTTCATCGTGTCCTCCAACGAATGAGCATCTCAGTGGGTTGATCGGGCAAGCACCAGCCGCCGTCCTGCTCGATCAGCAATTGCTCCACGGCCCGCCGTAGAGCCGGCAGTTTGGCCGAGTTCTCAGACAACCATAGCCGTCTGCGCGCCCAGTCCATCGCGTCCGCCGGCGCGGCAAATGCGAAGCGCTGGCGGTCACCGCCGCGCTCCACCTCGTTCGCTTCGACCAAGGATCCGCGAGCCTCGAGCAGTTCGATGAACTCTCTGGCGCCCGGCAGACGAGCGTGCTCTTCACCGTGGATTCTCGGCCAGACCTGCCAGAACAACGACCCGGGCGCGCGGTCAAACAGCAGAGCGACGCACTCGCGCGTCGCCGCGCGGTCCATCGTGTCGAGGAACGCGCCGATCGGCTCGATGTCGTAACCGACGTGCGAGATCAAGGCGACATCGGCGATGCCGCTGATCGCCGGATCCTCGGAGGGCCAGCGCTGATCACGGACGTCGATGTTCGTGATCCCGTGTTCGATCTGCAGGTTGGCCAGCTCCGATCTCATCGCCGGCGAAGGCTCGATCGCGATGACCTGCTGCACGTGCAACGCGAGCGGCAACGCGAAACGACCAGCGCCCGCGCCGATGTCGAGCCAGGTGTCGTCGTGCAGCGCGATGTCCCTCAGGGTTTCCAGGGCAGAGTCTCCAGTCCGGTACGGATCGGCACGGAATGCCGATGCCAACGGTCGATAGTGGTCACCCCCGTCAGACTCCTCGCGCAGTCGCTCGGCCTGTTCCCGATTGGCGGCCACACGAGCAGCCCAGGCTTGAGTCAATCGCTGTGCCGTTGCGGCACCTCCGCTGGAGTAAACTTCGTCCATGACCACCTCACCTGACCTCAGTATCGAAGAACTCCCCGACCTCACCGATCCCGTTTTGATCGTTGCCTGGGAAGGCTGGAACGACGCCGGAGAATCGGCCTCCACCGCCGCCCAGTACCTGATTCAACAGCTGGGCGCGCAGCCGTTCGCGACTATCGACCCCGAGGAATTCTACGACTTCACCGAGGCTCGGCCGATGGCCCGGTACCGCGAAGGCGAGCGGTTCATCTCCTGGCCGGCAACCGAGTTCGTCCACCTGCGACCTTCGTCCAGCGGCCGCGACATCGTGGTCGGCATTGGGATCGAGCCCCACTATCGCTGGAAGCGGTACATGGCTGCGCTCTCGGAGTTGGTCGACGAGATCGGCGCGAAGCTGATCCTCTCGCTGGGCTCAGTTGCGGCCGGTACGCCGCACACGCAGCCGGTCCACGTTCGTGGATCGGCGAACAACTCCGCGCTCGCGCAGCGATACAACATGCATCCCTCACGCTTCGAAGGACCGTCGGGCATCGTCGGCGTGTTCCACGACCACTGCCGACGCCGCGGCGTCGGAGGGGTTTCCCTCTGGGCATCGGTGCCGCACTACCTGCCGGGGATCACCAATCCGGTCGGGGCGCAGGCCTTGCTGCGAGTCGTTAGCGAAATGACCGGTCTCAACTTCGACCTTGATCCGCTCGAGCGCGGCATCGATCGCTTTCACACACAACTCGAGGAAGCGTTGCGCGACAACAACGAACTTCGCGACTACGTGGCCCGGCTCGAAGCGGCCAGTCCGGCGCCGCAGCGGGAGGCGCAGCCGGAGGGCGAATTGCCCAGCGCGGACGCGCTGATCGCCGATCTGGAGGACTTCTTCCGACAAGGCGGCGACAACGCCAACAACTAGCCCCCTTCAGCGGGGCCGACGAGCACCTACAGTGGATCCAGCGACCAATCCGACGCACAGCTAGACGGGCAGCGACCAATGGCGGATGTTGACCAGGTCAGTGACGACGATCGTCAGCAGGCGTCCGAGAAGAACCTGAACAAGATGTGGAAGTTCGCCCGCAACTTCGCGGAGAAGAGCGGGTCGTATCTTCATCCCCAGGAGGAGATCACCGAGTTCCTGGTGATCGGCCTGGCCAAGCACATCGACGACTATGGCCGGCCGCTCTGTCCCTGCAACTTCTACGAAGACAAGGCGGAAGAGGTCAAGGACTCAACCTGGATTTGTCCGTGCGAGGAGATGCAGCGCTGGAAGTACTGCCATTGACTGCTGTTCTGCGATGAGGAAGGTCTTCCCATCACCGAGTACTTGCCGAACGACCACGAAGGAATCACGATCTACGGCGAGCGTAAGGATCCGCATCCAGACAAAGGCCGAGCGCTCGGCCGCCTGGAAGAGCAGAGCGGACGCAAGATCGACAAGCGCAAGCGACGAGACTAGCCCGAACCCTCGGACTGCCACTAGGCTCATAGAGACGACCTGAAGACCGCACACAGGACAACGCATGGCCCGAACCTCGAATGTTCACCGTGACCTGAAGCGCCGCAAGATGCACGCCAAGTATCAGAATCGGCGCGCGGCGCTCAAGCAGCAGCTCAAAGAATCCAACAATCCTCGTGAGAAGCAGAACATCCAGTTCCAGCTTCAGGCGCTGCCCCGCAACAGCTCGCCGACGCGAATCAAGAACCGCTGCGCCGTGACCGGTCGCCCGCGAGCCTACATGCGCAAGTTCGGTCTCAGCCGAATCACCTTCCGCGAGATGGCCTCGCTCGGGTTGCTGCCTGGCGTCCGCAAGAGCTCCTGGTAGCGCCCAAACCGCTGATGCGTTGAGCTCGTCGAAGGAAGTTGCATCGACTGCAACCGAGCCGAGTCATCAGCTGGTCCGAGTGATCTCTAGCGGCCACGAGCCACAGAGCGAGGTATCTGTTGCCCATGGCTAAGATCCGCGTGGGACGCTGTTGGGCCATCGCGCTTGCGTTGTTCGGCATGCTGGCAATTGCCGCCATTGCGTGCTCAGAAGAGCCCGAGCAACCCTCCTCTCCACAACACAACGAGTTGACAATCTACTCGGGCCGAGGTGAGTCGCTCGTCGGTCCGTTAATCGAGCGATTCGAAGAGGTCACTGGCATCGCCGTCAGAGTTCGCTACGCGGGCACTGCCGAGCTCGCCTCCGCCATCCTCGAAGAGGGAGATCGATCCCGCGCTGACGTGTTCTACTCGCAAGACGCTGGAGCGCTGACCGCGCTGGCCGAGAGCGGGGTTCTGAATCAACTTCCCGACGATGTCGTGACGGGCGTGCCTGAAGAGTTGGCGGACGCCTCAGGCCGCTGGGTGGCCACATCGGGTCGTGCGCGGGTTCTGGTTGTGTCGACCGAACGTGTGCCTGACCCGCCGGACAGCATCTTCGACCTCGTCGACGAGGAGTGGCGTGGCCGCATTGGCTGGGCGCCGACCAACGCGAGCTTCCAGGCCTTCATCACAGCGATGCGTCAGATCCATGGCGAAGATGCAACTGAGAATTGGCTGCGAGGCATGCTGGCCAACGACGTCGTGGAGTACCCGAAGAACTCCCCAATCGTTCAAGCCGTTGGCGATGGCGAGATCGACATCGGACTGGTCAATCACTACTACCTTCACCGTTTCATTGCCGACGATCCGGACTTTCCTGCGTTCAATCACTTCACCGACGCCGGTGCGGCCGGTGGACTGGTCAACATAGCCGGAGTGGCAGTGCTGAAGGCGTCGCGGAATTCCGAGAATGCGCTGAGGTTCGTGCGCTTCCTCCTGAGCGAAGAAGGCCAGACCTATTTCAGCGATCAAACCAGCGAATATCCGCTGACCTCCGAGGTGGATGTGCCCGCCAATCTGGTGCCCCTGGCCGATCTTGATCCCCCGTCCCTGGCGCTGACATCATTGTCCGACCTCGAGGGCACTCTGGAGTTGCTGCGAGATGTTGGTGCGCTGCCGTAGTCGCGGCCGAGATTGTTGAGTTTCATGGTGAAAAACTCCGATAACCTCCTGCTATGACTCTCCTCCCTGGCGTGGTCGCGTCGCACGCCCGCTTCCGCGTCAACATCCCGGCGATCTGGATCCTCGCGATCGCCGGAGCCGCGGCGGCCTGCATTCCACTCGTCTATCTGCTCGTGCGGGCGGCGGAGGCCGATGCTGAGGCGTGGTCGAAAGCGTTGACGGACGGCACCGCCCGGCTCCTGCTGAACACCGCTGGCCTGACCCTCGCCGTGACGGGCGCCTCAGCCGCTCTGGCCTTGCCCATCGCGTACCTGACGGAGCGCACCGACCTGCCATTTGCGCGCTGGTGGCGATCAATCGCGATCATGCCACTCGCCGTGCCCTCGTACGTCGGCGCATTCGCCTTCATCATTGCGCTCGGACCGAACGGTTCACTGCAGGACCTGCTGGCGCCGCTGGGAGTCGAGAGCATCCCCGAGATTTACGGGTTCTTTGGCGCCTGGCTGACGTTGACGCTGTTCACGTTTCCCTACCTGCTGATTGTGATTCGGGCCGGCCTGCGCGATCTCGACCCGGGGGTCGAGGAGGCCGCGCGCACCCTCGGACAGTCCGCCTGGAGCGCGTTCTGGCGAGTGACTGTTCCGCAGCTGCGGATCCCGCTGGCCACCGGCAGTCTGCTGGTTGCGCTGTACGTGATCTCCGACTTCGGCGCCGTCTCGATGATGCGCTTCGACACCTTCACGCGAGCGATCTATGTTCGCCTCGGCACCTCGTTCGACCGCTCCAGCATCGCGGTGCTCTGCCTGATTCTCGTGGCACTGGTCGCCGTCGTGTTGCTCATTGATTGGTCGCAGCGACGCAACGCGCGCTATCACCGGCTGGGCAGCGGAGCAGCGAGGATGCCGCGCTTGGTCAGGTTGCGACGCTACCGTTGGCCTGCTCTGGTCGGCCTCAGCCTGGTCTGCGGAGTGGCATTGCTGGTGCCGGTGGGCGTGCTGTTTCACTGGCTCTCGATCGGGCTCCAGGGCGGGGAGAACTTTCCCGGGATCTGGGGCGCGGCCCTGAACTCGGTCTACGCGTCGGCGCTGGCTGGTGCGGCAACCGTCGCCGTCTCGATACCGATTGCCATCGTCGTCGTTCGGCGTCCGGGCTTCGTGTCGCGACTGGTCGATCGCGCGTCATATGTGGGATACGCGTTGCCTGGCGTCGTCGTTGCCTTCGCCCTGATTTTTTTCACGCTCCGCATAACGCCGGGCATCTACCAGACAATCATCACGCTCGTCTTCGCCTATGCCGTGTTGTTTCTGCCTCAGGCCATCTCCGGTCTGCGGACATCGCTGGTTCGGGTTCAGCCAGGACTGGAAGAAGCATCGCGATCGCTCAACCGAACTCCCTGGCAGACATTTTGCAGCGTCACGCTTCCACTAATTGCGCCCGGAGTGATGGCCGGTTTCGCGCTGGTCTTCCTGACCACGATGAAGGAACTCCCGGCCACACTCCTGCTGGCGCCCATCGAATTCGACACCCTGGCGACCAGCCTCTGGGGCCACCAGGAAGATGTATTCTTCGCCCGCGCGGCGGCCAACGCCCTGTTACTGCTTGGGTGTGCTGCCTTGCCGATGATCATCCTGTTTGGGAACGACCGTGGCCTCCGGAACTGAACGCCCAAGCGAACCCCCGGCGCTGACCGTTGAGCGGGTCACCAAGACCTTCGGCGAGACCGTCGCGGTTCGCGAAGCGTCGTTTGAGGTTGAGCGTGGTGAGATTCTCGCCTTGCTCGGGCCCAGCGGATGCGGAAAGACCACCACCCTCAGACTCCTGGCGGGCTTTGAACGTCCCAACGATGGCGAGGTGCGGATCAATGGCGAGACCGTTGTCGACGCGGACGTTTGGCAACCTCCCGAACGGCGGCGGATCGGAATGGTGCCGCAGGATTTCGCCCTGTTCCCGCACCTCAGCGTCGGCGACAACATTGGCTTTGGCCTCCCGAACGGGCATCGGGCCTGGTGGACGAAACCTACGCGCCGATTGCGGCGCGCGGCAGCGCCTCAGCGGGTCCAGGAGATGCTGGAACTGGTCGGATTGGTCGGGTTCGCCGATCGCTTCCCGCATGAACTCTCCGGCGGAGAGGCGCAACGTGTCGCGCTTGCCCGCGCCCTGGCGCCGCAACCGGCCGCGGTGTTGCTCGACGAGCCGTTCAGCAACCTCGACCAAAATCTGCGTGCCAGCTTGCGTCTCGCGATGCGCAACATCCTCAAGGCGGCTGACACGGCGGCGGTCTTCGTTTCGCACCACCGCGAGGAGGCGCTCTCGCTGGCCGACCGCGTCGCGGTCATGCGAGACGGACAGATTGAGCAGATCGGCGCGCCCGACGACATCTACTACCGTCCTGAGACCCGCTTCATCGGCACATTTGTCGGCGACGCCAACATCCTGCCGGGCGAGACCGTCGGAGGCGGCGCGCAAACGGAACTTGGTTTCGTCGTGCTGAGCAACTCCGGGAGCGAGGCAAGCGGTCAGGCCATTGACATTCTTCTCCGACCAGAACAGCTGGCGCTGAAGCCCTGCCAGGACGACGGGCCGGACTGCGCGAATGTGATCAGTAGCGAGTACTACGGACATGACCAGGTCGTCCGAGTCCGCTTGCGATCTGGCATCGAAGTCGAAGCGAGACTGCGCACGGAAGTGGTGTGGCATCCTGATGATCCCGTCGATGTGATCGTGCTCGACGACGGCATCGGACTGGCTCGGGAGAATCAGTAGGCGGCCCGCCGCCGCTGGCCTGGATGGCCCTTACCATGCCTGCACGGGCTGCCGGACCGGCAATGCACAAGGAGCGCCGATGCGGATCGCATTGATGGTCGAGGGACAGAACGGTCTGACCTGGGAACGTTGGCGGCACATCCTTCAGCTCGCCGAGCGGCTCGAGTTCCCCTCACTCTTTCGCAGCGATCACTACTTCACCGGCCCGATCGACAGTAGTCAGCAGGACAGCCTGGAGTGCTTCCTGAGCTTCGTGATGGCCGCCGAGGAGACCTCCAGGCTGCGCTTCGGTCCGATGGTCACCCCGGTCACCTTCCGCCGGCCTGTGGATGTCGGCCGTATGGCCGCGCAGATCGACCAACTCTCCGGCGGGCGATTCGTGATGGGACTCGGGGCTGGCTGGAATCAGCTCGAGCACGACACCCACGGTCTCGACTTTCCCGCCACCCGCGAGCGTTTCGACCGGCTCGAGGATGCGATCAAGATGATGCGGGCGCTATGGAGCGCCGGGCCGTCGACATATCGGGGGCAGTACTACCAACTCGACCGGGCAGAGTGTCTGCCGAACCCGGAAGCTGGGCGGCCGCCGATCCTGATCGGTGGCGGCGGTGAGAAGCGCACGATTCCGCTGGCGGCGAAGTACGCCTCGGAGTGGAACAGCGTCTCGCTCACGCCGGAGGCGTATGGCCATAAGCGGGATGTGATGGCTCGCGCCTGCGAGGCCGTTGACCGCGACCCGGACGAGATCGAACACTCGATGATGATGTTCCACGCGGTCGGGACACCGGAGTTGGTTGAGGCTGGCGGGCGGTTCGTCCAGCGCATGTTCGGCGGGCAGGGGCGATCGCTGGACGATTTCCTGGCCGAGTTCAAGGCGATGGGGCGGCTCGTCGGCGGCGCTGACGAAACGGTTGACGCACTCGGCCGCCTGGCCGAGGCGGGCGTCGCTGAGGTGCAGTTTCAGCACTTCATGTTCGACCGCGACGATGTCCCCGAGTTCCTGGCCCGCGATGTCGCGCCGCAAGTCGCCGGCATCGCCATCGGCAGCCACAGCTAAGGAGGCCGCGACATGAAGATCAGCGACAACGTGCGAATGGTGCCGGTGCCCGAAGACCAGCCGATGCGGCCGACCTCGACCAACATCTATATCATCGGCCAGCGGGGCGGTCAGACGTTGACGATTGATTCGGGCGAGGCGATTGACAAGTTCCGCTGGATGCTGCGCGGCTACCTGGCGGCGATCGACCACTCCGAAATAGGCGTCGCCGCGATCACGCATCACCATTTCGACCACTCGGGCAATCTCAAGCATGTCAACGAACATCTCAAGGCCGAAGTCGCTGTGCCGGAGAACGGCGTGCGCCTGTTGCGCGGGCGACTGCCCAAGGACGGCGTCAAAACGTACTCGGATGGCGACGAGATCAACCTCGACGGCGGGATTCGCGTTCAGGTGATGACCAGCCCCGGGCACTCAGTCGACTCGCTCTGCTACTACATCGAGGAGGAAGGCATCCTCTTCACCGGCGACACGATCCTGGGCAATACGACCTCGGTCGTGGGCGACGTGAACTCGTACATGGCCTCGCTGCGGCGGCTGCTCGAGTTACCGAACGTAAAGGTGCTGTGCCCGGGTCATGGCCCGCTGATCACCGACACCGAAGACGCTAAGGCGCGCGACCGGCTGGAGATGTACGTCGCTCACCGGCAGATGCGCGAGGACCAGATCCTGGAACAGCTGCGAGACGGCGAGCCGAGGACGTCGTGGCAGATCATGGAGTCGATCTACGGAGACTCGATCGACAAGCGTCTGCGCCGCGCCGCCGATGGCAACGTCCAGGCTCATCTGAAGAGCCTGCAGAGGTCGGGCGTGGTTCGGGCGTCGCGGGGCGAGAAGAAGCGGCCTAATCCTGCCACGGTCGCCAAGAACAAGGCCAAGGAGAAGGCCAACCGCAAGATCATCCAGCAAGGCAAGCGGCTGGACAAAGCGCAACGAGCCAGGATCCTCGCCCAGCAGGAGAATCCGCCGACGGATCTCTGGAAGAAACCACCGACGTATCAGTTGCGCTAGGTCCGACATCATCGGAATCAGGAGACACACATGCACTACGGCATTGGGATACCGAGTTGGATTAACGCGTACCAGGAGGTTCAGCGAGCGGAGGCGGCCGGATTTACCCATGCCTGGTTCTATGACTCGCAGCTGATCTATTCCGACGTCTATGCGGCGATGGCGTTGGCCGCGCATCACACGTCGACGATCGAGCTGGGCACGCTGGTGGCGATCCCGTCGAACCGGATTGCGCCCGTGACGGCGTCGGCGGTGGCGTCGCTGAACAAGCTGGCGCCGGGCCGGATCATCCTGGGTATCGGCACGGGGTACACGGGTCGCAACACGATGGGCCTGCCCGCCTACCCGATCGCCCGCTATCGCGAGTACGCGCAGCAGGTGCGCGGACTGCTCAACGGCGAGGACGTGCTCTACACCGACGACGTCACTGGGCGGCAGCGTTGGATCCGGCTGATCCACGGGCAACACTCCGAGTTCCTTAACCTCGACGATTTCATCCCGATCTACGTGGCCGCCAACGGCCCGCGCGCGATGGAAGTCGTGGTACTGGGGGGCTAGGTTTGGGTCACCACGGGATTGGGGCTAAACGCTCACCAGTGCTCCCGGGGGGGCGGGCCCCCCGCGGGGGGGGGGGGCCGCTCGACCGAGAAGCCGTACACGGTCGGTCTGACGACCGGACTGGTTCTGCAGGACGGCGAAGGGTTTGATTCGGGGCGGGTGACGCGAATCCTGGGACCCGGTATGGTCCCGGGCGTTCACGCGATGTGGGAAGCGGCATACGGTCCTGGCGCGAACCTGGGCATGGATAACCCCGACCTCGCCGGCGAGTATCACAGCTACATCCGCGGGTACTCGGCCGCCAAGGGCACGCCGGAGGACCGGCTCTACCTCGACGTCCACGAGGGGCACATGGTCTATCTCAAGCCGGGCGAGGAGCGGTTTGTCTTCCCGCAGGTATTGGAGCGCAGCCTGGTTGGCACGGGTCCTGAGATCATCGAGAAGATTGAACACCTGGAGTCGATCGGCGTCGACAACATCGCGCTGACGGCCAACGACCCCGCCGGCGCGCGGGAGATCATTGACGACTTCTCGCGCGAAGTCATCCAGAAGCGCTGACAGGAGCCAGTGATGGAGTACGGACTGCTCGTTCCCACGTACATCGACATGTGGAAGGAAGTCGTACGCGCCGAGGAGGCGGGCTTCACTCACGCCTGGTTCCCCGATTCGCAGCTGATCTGGTCCGACTGCTATGCGGCGATGGCGCTGGCTGCCGAGCGGACCTCGACGATCAAGCTGGGCACCTTGGTCTCGATTCCCTCGAACCGAATTGCGCCAGTGACCGCATCGGCCATCGCGACGATCAACAAGCTCGCGCCGGGCCGCACGATCCTGGCGCTGGGCACGGGCTACACCGGTCGCAACACGATGGGTCTGCCGTCGTATCCGGTCAAGAAGTTCCGCGAGTACGCGCAGCAGGTGCGCGATCTGCTCGACGGCAGGGACATCCTTCATACCGACGACGTCACCGGTCGTGAGACGTGGATTCGGCTGATCCACCCCGAGCATCCGGACTTCTACAACATCAAGGATCACATTCCGATCTATCTCGCCGCCAACGGTCCGAGAGCGACGGCGGTGGTTGGCGAGATCGGCGACGGGTTCGTGACCGCGGGGACGGGGCCGTGGCTCGATTCGGCGTTCCCGATCATCGAGGACGCGGCGCGCTCGGCGGGTCGCTCGACCGAGAAGCCCTACACGGTTGGCCTGGTCGGCGCGTGCGTGCTTGAGGACGGCGAGGACATCATGTCGGAGCGCGTCGTCCATCGTGCCGGTGCGGTCGCGGCGGTTGCCAACCATACGCTGTGGGAGTCGGAGTACGGAGGCTGGGGCGGCAACCTGAAGGGCGCGAATCCTGATCTTGCGGCTGAGTACAACCAGTACATCACGGAGTACGCCGAGGAGCGCGGGCGGCCGCTGGATCGGCTGTATCTCGACGTTCATGAGGGGCACTACAGCTACCTCAAAGAGGGCGAGGCGCGCTTCGTCACTCGAGACCGGCTGGAGGACATGATCATCGGGACGCCGGATCAGATCATCGAGAAGTCGGAAGAGGCGGAGGCCAGAGGCGTCGACCATCTCGCGATGACGGCGCTCGACCCGGCTGCGGCGAACGATCTGATCGACGAGCTGGCGCCGATCATTGCGCGAACGGGCGGCTAGACGTCGCAGATGGAGACGCCGCTGGTCTGGAATCTGCCCGCTTCGCCGCCGGCTCCGACGCTCGTGCTGACGCACGGCGCGGGCGCGTCGTCGACGCATCCCAACACGACGGCGCTGGCGGGACTGATTGCCGCACGAGGCATCCGCGTCGCGCGGTTCGATTTCCCGTACATGCGGCGGGCCATGGAGGCGGGACGCCGGCCGTGGCCGCCCGATCCGGAAGATGTGCTCGCCGGGGCCTGGGTGCAGGTGATCCAGCAGCTCACCGAGCAGGGGGTGCCGACATCGAAGCTGTTCTTCGGTGGCCGCAGCATGGGCGGACGGATTGCCAGCTACATCGCCGACGCGGTCGAGCCGGCGGGGATGGTCTGTATCAGCTATCCGTTCCATGCGCCCAACAACCCGTCATCGGCGATCATCATTCATCTGCAGCAACTGGCCACGCCGACCCTGATTGTTCAGGGCGAGCGGGACGAGTACGGGACGCGGGAAGAGGTTGACGGATACGAGCTCTCGCCCCACGTTCAACTCTGTTGGATTCCGGACGGCAACCACGGACTCGTTCCTCGGAAGCGGTCGGGGCATACGGAAGAGGGGAATCGGGAGTTGGCGGCGGATGCGATTGCGGAGTTCATTCTCGCCAGATGACTTCGGCGGGACGGCGTTCGGCGGGCATCTCCCGCATTTCTTCGGGCGGGTGGCCGAGATAGAGGTAGGCGACGATGCGGTCCTGCTCGCCGATGCCCAGCCAGCGTTTGGCGGCGGGATTCTCGGCGAGCGCGCCGGTGCTCCACTTTGAGGCGAGGCCTCGGGCGGTTGCGGCCAGCATCATGTTCTGGACGGCGCAGCAGACGGCGGCGTAATCTTCCTGGTCGCGGACTGGGTCGTCCAGGACGGCCTGCTGGGTGACGGCGATGAACAGCGGGGAGCGCATCAGCTTGCCGCGCGGGTCCTTGGCGAATTCTCCCCCGCCGGCCAGGATGGCGTCGCACATTTCCTCGCGCGCCTTGCCGGAGACCACGTGGAATCGCCAGGGCTCGGTGTGCTTGTGGTTCGGCGCCCAGCGCGCCGCCTCAATCAGTTCCTCCACCGCGCCTTGAGTGATGGGACGGTCGGAGAAGACGCCGATGGTGCGGCGCTGTTTGATTGCAGTGTCGACGTCCATAGCCACTTCCTCCCTCCCTGGCTTGATTGGGGACCCACTCCGAGGTTCGCTATCTACTCGGAGCCCCCCTCTGCCTTCGGCATCTCCCCCCGCTTGCGCGGGGGGAGAGGGGACCAAGGGGGAGTGCTTGCGGCCCACGCGACCCAGACGCGCGTCCAGCATACGATCACGTGACATGATTCGCTCAGGCATCGGTCAGACGTTCGAGGCCTTTGGGGTCGGCCTCTTCCGGCTTCACTGGTTGCTCACGGTGATGGCCTTCATGTCGTTCTCGATGAACTTCACGGTTCTGCCGATTGTCGCGTTTGACCTCGGCGGTACCAACTCGTCGGTTGCGCTGGCCATGGCGGGGAACGGGATCGCGTGGTTCTTCATCGGCCCGTTCGCGGGGGCGCTGACCGACCGGTTGTCCAAGCGCCGGCTGATCGTCCTGGCGCAGACAGCGATCGCGATCAACTACGCGTTGATCGGCTTCCTGATCCTGATCGGCCGGATCGAGGTGATCTGGCTGACGGTGAGCACGCTGTTTCTCGGGGCGTGTTTCGCCTTCACCGGTCCATCGCGGCGCGCGTACGTGGCCGACATCGTGCCTCCGCGGCTGGTCGGCAACGGCGTTGCGCTGCTGCAGACCGGGCTCACGTTTCCGCAGTCGGTCGGTCCGGTGCTGGGCTCGCTGTTGCTCTTCGCCCCGTTCATCGGCGCGGACGGGGCGTACTTCATCATGGCCGGGATCCTGGTCGTGACGATCATTTCTCTCTACCTGATGCCGCCGGGCAGCCCGCGCAACGTGCCTCGCGGCTCGGTGACGCGCGAGTTGCTGCTGGGGCTGCGCTATGCCTGGCGACAGCCACGGCTGCGCGTGTTGCTGGCGACGCTGCTGCTTGTCTCTGCAACCGCCGGTCCGTATCAGAACGTGCTGCCGGGCCTGCTCGAGAACATCTTCGGGATCGAATCGAGGAATCTGGGGCTGGTGACCTGGCCGATGGGCGTGGGGTCGTTCATCGTCGGGCTGTCGGTGGCCGGCGTGGTCGGGACTCGATGGTCGGCGGGCGTGCTGCTGGTGATGAGCTGCGCGTTCGGTCTCGGCGTCGCGTTGCTTGGCGTGACGCCGAACGCGTTGGTCATGCTGCCGGTGATCTTCCTGGTCGGTTCCGGGTTCTCGGCCTTCCAGACGCTCAACACGGCCGAGGTGATTCGGCAGTCGGAGCGGGAGTATCACGGTCGGGTGACGGCGCTGACGTTCCTGCCGTTTGGCGTGCAGTCGTTCACCGGGCTGGGATTTGGATACGTCGCCGACATCATCGGCGAGCAGGACGTGTTCATTCTGATGGGGCTGTCGTCGATTGCGATCAGCCTGGTGCTGGGTCTGGTCTATCTGCGGATGAAGCCGCCGACGATCCAGGTTCAAGAAGCGGCTCAGCGGGTGATTCGTCGGACGCTTCGGCCGGTGGCTGCGGTGATGCGGCCTCAGAAGTAGTACTCCTTCGTCGTGTTGCGTAGGGGAAGCCCCCCTCTGCCTTCGGCATCTCCCCCCGCTCCGCGGGGGGAGAAAGGAATTGTTGGATCGCCATAGCGGCTTTCAATGGCAAGGTTCAGGATCGGCCTACACGTAGCGCTTGAACCACTGGACCATGCGCTCGTAGTACTCCTTGACGAGGGCGGGATCTCCGACGCGGAACATGAGGTGGGAGCAGCCGGGGAAGCGGACCATCTCGGCGATTTTGCCTCGGTAGCGGAGGCCGGCGAAGTATTCCTCTCCCTGGGAGATGGGGACTCGCCAGTCGTGCTCGCCGTGGAGGATGAGGACCGGACACTGGACGTTCTGGACGTAGGTGATCGGCGAGCGCTCGCGATACCAGTCGAAGTTGTCGTCGGGCACGTCGCCCCACTGGTAGGAGCCCCAGGACGGTCCGATGTCGGA
>JAPPJZ010000026.1 GCA_028874365.1 Chloroflexota bacterium
CGCGATTGGCGCCGCCGGACCGCCCACCGACCAGTGGTTCTACGACGGCCCCACAGCGCCGACGAACTTTCCCGACGAATCGGAATGGGATCAATGGATGCCGGACAGCAACTCACCCAATTGGGCTGAGACTCCCGAGACACCGCTAGACGGCACCACCGAGATGCACGACGCCGGGAGCTTGAGCGACTCCGATACCCGCAGTTGGCGAAGGTTCCTAGCTGCGTTTCGACGCCTGATAACCAAGACCAAGATGGAAGAGTCAGATCGTCCAACGTGGTGCCGCCATTACGACGAATGGAAGCGAGCCCACCAAGAGCTCGTGGCTCTGGCGGCACGCAACTCCGATCGGGCCGAGGACTGGTCGCGGGAGGATCTCGCGCGACTGACGGAACTGACCCGGATCCGCGGCGAGGCAGCGGGCCGACTGTGGGGCGAAGCAGCCGAGTCCGAGAACTGGACCTCAGCGCACATCAAGTGCAGCTAGCCCAGCGCGCAATTCGCCGCGTGGGCGGACGCTGCGACGATCAGATGTTGCTTTCGCTCCAGGACGCGCGAGCGCGACGCCATCTACCGAGACAGCACCCCAGTTGCGTAGGCGTTGAGCCACGGCGTTCAACTGGAGACCGGTCGTGCGGATGTCGCCGTAGACGATGACGCGGCTTCCGTCGATCGGGTCTGGATGGCGCAGCACCGGCGCGTTCGCGTTGCCGTGCTCTGGAGCGACCTTCTGTTTGCCTGGGAGGCCCTTGCCCGCTGATTGAGCTGTATCGGTCGCCTTGATGATCGCGGGATCGTCAGTGTCGTCGAAGGGCCAGCCGTCAGCGGTGTCGTAGGTGGCGGCGTGTCCGATCACGAGCATGGTGTGGTTGCGACCCGGATTCGGCGGGTTCGTAATGACGAGGTCCGTGTCCGCGGGATCCCATGTCTCGTACAGGTGGCCGATCGGGAGCCGGACGAAGATCATGTGAGCGATCAGCCAGAAAGTCCGAACCGCAGGGCTCGTCCAGTCCTTCGGCAGAGTCACGATGCATACGGCAACGCCGTCGTGGAGGCCTCTGGGGCGCTCATGCCGACCGAGTGCGAGAATGGTGGACAGATCAGGCGGACTCAAAGCAGGAGCCCGCCTCGTCCCAACATGGGCGCGGCGGACTGGTTGTGAGCTGCAAGGGGGATCTCTTCGGCGGGTTAGCTTGTCTGTTCGGTGGGCGTGTTGTTGTCGAATGGTAAGGCGGGGGCTTCTTGCTGACGCTGGTTGCTCTTGTGTTGAGGGATCGGGCGGTCAGGTTCTTGGTGTGGTTGGTGATCCGTAGTCTGGGGGTGGTTGGGGTGCCCGCCTGTGAGGTCGTGGACTAGGCGTTCGCGGGCCGCGGTTCGGAATTCGCGTCTGATGCCCGACGCAGTTACGAGAAAGCCACACACATCAGCGAGCAGTTTGGCTGCGATCGGTCTAACGGTGTCCTTGCCGAACGCGGCCCCGACGGTTGCCTGCTCGCCCACGGCGACTGCCGTTGTTAGGTATTCGGCGTATCGCAGAACATCATTGAGTTCGGCTGGCCGCACGAGTAGACGCGTAACCAGCTCGGCCATCAGGTCTATGTAGGGCGGAAGTACTGCGGTGCGTGTGTCGACTCTGATACCTGCTTGATTGAGCAACTCGGCTAGTGCAGCTTTTTCGCGTGCAGCGAGTTCTCCGCCTGCAACATGGGTTCGAAGCGCCAGTGGCACGTCTGCCATCTGGCTGACGCGTGCATGGTGCGTTGCGTGAGCAAGCGCCAGGGCGTAGAGCCACGCAGTCTCGAAGAACAGGCTGAGGTGATGCGGGTTGTTCGCATCCAGTGTTCCGACCGCATCGGCGAGGTGCGCGACAACCTGTGTGAGGTTCCGGTAGGGCTCATAGACCCAGTAGTCAAACCGGACGAATTCGACGAGGCCATTGAGTTTGCGATCGAGGCCGGATGTGTTGTCCAGTTGGGTCTGCACGCTGTCGAGGTCGAACAAGCATCCGAGTGGTCCCTCCAGCTCGAGCGATGTTGGGAAGGTGCGCAACAGTGCCGAGTAGTCGTCAGGATCTAGGACACCCACACCTAGTCGAGACGACAGCGCCCGTGTCGCGACCGGGACCGGATTGGACCGAACTAGGTAAGCGTCATCGGCAGCGAAGAAGTCGGCAACACCGCGAATCCAGAACATCCGCTCAATGGCGCGACGACTCGACGTCTTGCAGTCGGCCAACGTGATCCGCGGCTGTCCGCTGAGCGAGCAAGCGACGCTTAGTACATCTAGGTCAGTGAACTCCTGCCAACCGGAGCCACGCTTGTCGCCGGCGACGTAGGCTCTCAGCTTGACGTCTAGGCACGTGCTGGCACCCATCGACCAGAACAGGCGTCGCATCGCAAGCTTGAGCGGCAGATCTTGCATGGAACTGGCTCTGTCTTCAGCGCGGCTCACTTGACGACTCGTCCGTCGGTTCCTGGCGTGATCGGCGCTTGTCGGGCTACTCATGCGGAGCCGTATCCCATGACGGCCGCGATGATCTTCGAGTACTCGGGTTCGCTTTGCAGCAGCCGTGGACGGCTGACCGCGACCGTCTTCATCGGATTGAGGTAACGAGCGTCAGCCGCGAGGTACTCCCGGGCTCTTGAGGAGTCCCGTCCCGCCATCGACTCACCAAGCGTTATTAGGTCCCGCGCAATCTCGAGTGCCTTACGGTTGTCTTTGGTGTCGATGAGGGTTGGAACAATCCAACTACCCCACGGCATCGGATCGGGACCGTAGGCGACGATTCCTTTGTTGCGCATGAGTCGGTACTGTCTCCGGCTGGAAGAGTGGGGCGCCAACTCGCCTTCTCGGAGGAGCTTGTTGATGGCCGCCGTCGCCGATGGCAGGTCCGAGTATCCACCGAACTCTTCTCCACAGCGGACGCACGCTACGACCGCGAGGGCCTTGTCCAGAACGGGCTTCTCGCCGATTAGCAACTGGCGGTCGAGGGTGTACGGCAGCACCGCAAACGGCTGACGGCCGCCATTTGGGAGCTCGACGCTCGGCGCGAGGAGCAGGCCGCGAGCGACCG
The DNA here is from genome assembly GCA_028874365.1 of Chloroflexota bacterium. Taxonomy (GTDB): domain Bacteria; phylum Chloroflexota; class Dehalococcoidia; order Bin125; family Bin125; genus Bin125. The sequence continues at coordinate 3,074 of JAPPJZ010000026.1, forward strand.
CGTCATATAAGAGCGGAAACGACTCGGGAGTGACGGCCAAGCCCTGCCTTTGTCGCAGCGCGTCAAAGTCGGCGAGCATCCGATCGCTGCCATGTGCCTCAGCCAGTTCGTTCAGCAGCGCAGGATTCTCGAACGCGGTGAACGGCGAGTAGAGGATCGCGCCGTCCACGCCTGAGACAGCCTTGATCAACTGCGCCTCCTGGCCCAACTCTAGAATCCTCGCGACGTCGCTCTGTTCGACACCGACCGACTCCGTTAGAGCCTCCGCCGGGATCGGTCCAGCAGCCAGACGATCGACAACGGCTACCAACTCCTCTTCGAGCTGAGACGGCCCGCGCTCACGCCAACTCTCGCCAAGCGTCGAGTACAGATCACGATAGAACGGGACTTCAGACGTGAGCCCTGCCACCTCTCCTGCAGGGTCTCGGGTCAGCTCGACCAACTCTGCAGTCTCCAATACCGCAAGTACTGTGTCGAACGAGGTCGACGGGATGTCCAGCTCCCCTGCAGCGACACTCTCAAGCGCCGACATGTCACTGATCAACGGGGTGTCACGAATAAGGGCTGCGAGATCAGCAGCCATGCCGACGAGGCGGGTCTTCTTCAACGGGGTGAGGCTCGGAGACGAAGCGTCGAAGGTTCGAAGACCACTGTTCACGTCCTGACAGCGCAGGCCCGCGTCGTATGGTTCCATTGTCGATCCTCGCTCGCGGAAGAAGCCATACTACGCCCGGCGCCCAGGAGGAACCCGCCTGCGACGTGTCCGTCGTGACGGGTCAGAATTCGTGTGCGGGGGGTTCGGGCTGGGGCGGGCGAGGCCGCTGCCCGGATTGGAGCGCCCATTCGAGGACGGCGCGCCGGCGGGCGGCGAGGTGGCCGGCAGCTTCAGCGAGGTGGTCGTTGAAGGCGGGGTCGGGGTCTGCGGGCGGTGGGCTGCTGGCGAGTCGGGCGATGCGGAGGATTTCTTCGTAGGTGACGGTGGGGGCGTAGCGCTGTCGGTGGTAGCGCAGGCCGTCTTCGATGGTGCAGGCGCCGGCACGGTCCATAGCGGAGATGTCGATGTAGTCGCGGCCCTGTTGGCGGTGCTGGATCACTTCGAGTTTGGTGGCCATGAGGTCTGGGACTGACCCGACGGCGAGACCGTCGATGACGCTGGGGGCGGCGAGCTGGGTGGCGTGGCCCTTGACGAATCCTCGGAGGTCTCTCATGACGGTTACGGGTACGCCGCCGAAGGCGACTTTGGCGATGTGTTCGCGGTCGTCGTCTTTGTAGGCGGCCCGGGCGGCGGATGACAGCAGCTTGGCGGCGACCGCGCGCGAGTCGAAGGGTTGCAGGGTCATGAAGTCGAGGTCGTGACTGTGGCGGTGCCGCAGCACCATGGCCACCGCGGTGCCGCCCATCAGAGCGCACTCGAGGCCCTCCAGGGGCGGCGCCGACGCGGAGCCACGCCGCGATCATGTTGTCGTTGAGGACGTCGCTGTAGTCCCGAATGACGGTCAAGTCAGCGCCTCGATGGCCGCGGCGATCAGCTCAGGCGCTTCTGAGCTGGGGTCGGGATAGCGGTCGCGGCAGGCGGCGAGCTGCTCGACGGTGAAGCTCGATAGCACCCAGGATCGAGCCTCGGAGTCGAACGATTCAATGAGGCGGCAGCCCACCAGCGTGGCGTCGCGGGGCAGGCGCAGATCGGCGGGGTCCGATCCCGAACAGAAGTGGTGCCAGAACTCACCGGGCACCGGGCCTTGGGGGCCTCGACGCTGGGCGGGGTCGGTCCGAGGCACATCCGCCATCAGCGCCGCGGTGGCTGAGGCGCCTGCGAGACGCCAGAACACGATGCGCTCATGTTGGCGCCGCGCCGGTGGGGTCTCCTCGCTGGACACGACCAGCCCGGCTTCGAGGAGCCGTCTCAGCGCCGCCGCAGCGGTTATGGCGTCGAGGCCGGCGCGGTGTGCGACCGCGGCTTCAGCGGCACCGCGTGGCCAGAGGCGCAGCACCGACAGGATCGCCCTCTCGCAGGGCTCCAGAGCCTCAGCTGGAGAAGCCGCGGGGGCGGTGAGCGTCGTCATGTCGGTGGGGCCGGCCACAGCGTCGAGAGTAGTTGCTGCGGGTGACAGCGGCGATGGCGGTTCCGACACCGAATGCCGGGAAGGGAGCCCTTGTCGACGCGTGTGTACAACGTTCACACCGTGTATGGTGTACACATGGAGTTAGGTCGTGGCTGATCCTGAGTTGGTTGGGATTCACGAAGTTGCCTCCATGGCCGGAGTGTCCCCACAGGCGGTCGTCAACTGGCGCAATCGCTTCTCGGACTATCCGATGCCGGTGGCGGAGCTTCGTGCCGGCCCAGTATTCAGCCGCGAGCAGGTACAAGCATGGCTTTGGAAGAGAGGTATCCCCATGCCAACAGTGATTTCGACGATCAACCTGAAGGGTGGCGTCGGCAAGACGACAACGACCGTGGCACTCGCCGAGATGCTCTCGGGTGAGTTCCGCAAGCGGGTACTCCTGGTGGACCTCGATCCGCAAACGAACGCCACGTCGATGCTCATCGGAGACAAGCGCTGGGGCAAACTCAACAGCGACGGCCGAACGCTGGCGACGCTCTTCAGCGACGCGCTGCTTGAGCCGGAGAAGCGGTCCTTCGACCTCCAGGCCACGCTCGTTCGCAACGCCTCGCGCGTGGACGAAGCGCGTTCGCTGTCGCTCCTGCCATCAAGCCTCGACATGATCGACACTCAGGACAAGCTCGGGTCAATGCCCAGCGGACCCTTCTTCGCTGAGAGCCCAACCGACATCCTGCGGAGAGCGATCAAGCCGATCCTCGAAGAGTTCGACATCGTGTTGATCGACTGTCCACCCAACCTCGGCATCATCACCCTCAACGGCTTGCGCATGTCCCAGGCATACATCATTCCCACAATCCCCGATATCCTCTCAACGTACGGGATCCCCCAAATCGTTAGACGAGTTCGCGACTTCTCAGAGACGATCGCTCAGTCCATCGAGCCTCTCGGGATTGTCGTTGCCAAGTACCGCACGCAGTCGACGGTTCACCGCACCCAGTTGCGCATCCTGCAGGAGCAAGGAGACGCGCCCCTCTTCGAGACCCGGATTCCCGAGGGAAATGCACTCGCCGAGGCCGCTAGTCCGCAACATGTTTCGACCCTGCGCCAGAAGTGGAGCCAGGAAGGGTTCAGGGCCTACCACGCCTTGACGGCCGAGGTGCTCGAGAGGATTCACGCATGACCGGCGTTACAAGACTCGAAGTAGTGTTCCGAGAAGTTGTGGCAGAGGCACAACGCAATGCCGACTTCGCCGCACGCCTCGACCGGGCGCTTGCGACGGAACCCCCGAGAAGAACCTCTAGACGCCGCGCACGCGGCCGACTCGACCCATTCGATGTTCTAGCAAGCGGCGAGGACACGCTGCGACACCGCCTGACAGAACTCAGTGTCGAGGAACTGAAGGACATAGTGGCCGAGCACGGCATGGATCACACGCGACTGGCTATGAGATGGCGCCGCCCGGAACGACTGATCGACCTAATCGTCAGCGAGACCAAGGCTCGCCTCGCCAAGGGAGACGCCTTCAGACCCGACTAGCGCGCCCGGCAGTGCACTTCCCGACGTGATCGCTCCAGCCCGTCGTCGCACACATGTTCTACTTCGAAGGCGGGAGACTCATCGAGCGACACCGCCAAGAAGGTCCGCCAGCGCCTCTCCTTGTTCAGGTGGGCGATGGCCGCCGGACACCGTGGATTGAGGACCGCGTCCGCCTGACCGACGAACTCTCGATGCTGACTACAGATCTGGGGTTCGGGTCGCCCGGCCGAGCCATGCCGGTGGTTCAGGGATATACGACGCAACGTGATGGCGGCAACTATTGCGGTGGCTGCGCGCTCGTTGGGTGGCACACTCGCGGCATTTTCATGGCCGGTGGGAGTGCACCATGCGTACAGCAACCGATGTCGAGCTCCGCAACGTCATTTTGCACTGGGCCCGGCCGCGTCTGGGCAAGAAGATGCCGGAGCTGTCAGAGCTCGCGCTGGCGGTGGATGCCCTGCCACCAGAGGTGGCCGGCTTTCTGGTGCGGCATCTTGGCGGCGTGTTGGCCGACACCGCGGCGCGTGCGGCGAACTTTGAACCCCAGCAGACCGGCCAGGTCTCGGGTCTGGTCGGCGATCTGCTCCCCGACGATGATCTGATCGGAGACGTCGAGTTCGTCCAGGCCAGCCGGGGGATCGTGGAGGCGCTGTTCGGCGTCATGGCTGCTGACGGGCGCATCAACGATGGGACCATCGTCGTCGCGCGATTCAGCGTCCGCATCGACGGACGGACCGACACTTATGCGGCGGTATTGAAGCTGGATCCCTCCGACCAGTACCGGGCGGAGATGCACACACATGAGGGCAAGGCCCGCCTCGAGTTCGAAGTTGTGTCGGGAATCTTGCCGTCTCGCCAAGAGCGGCTTCATAAGGCCGCTGTGTTCCGCCGCTTCGACGAGGCCGCTGAGTATCAGTTCCTTGTCATCGACCGCCAGGTCGGCGACGTCGCGGACTGGTTCGTCGAGAGGTTTCTGGGCGCAGCGTTGGCTCGCACCGACCAGGAACGGACGAAGGGATCCATCAGGGGCGTGACCATCGGCATCCAGCGACTCGAAGAGGAGTTCGAGATCGACGCAGAAACGTCGAGCGAGTTGGCCGAGGCAAGAGACGCAGCGATGCAGAACCACACCGTCGATGTCGAAGACTGGGTCGACAACCGTGTGCGCCTCGAAGATAGCGAGCGCGCACTGCTGCGAAGTGAGATTGCGAAGAAGGTGCCCGATCGCCGATTCACCGTCTCCCTCGACGATGCGCGTCCTGCGACCACGACCTTTGTCGGCAGCGACGGCTTGCGTGTGAGCATCCTTACGGAGGCGCTGAACAAGGTCACCGCAGATCGAGACGACTCGGGCACTTGGACGGTGAGTATCGAGACAAGAGACTGGCGCCGGCGATGATCGACCGTTCGGCGCTGGAAACCTTCGTTGAAGCCATCGCAGTGTTCGGGCTCGGTCTCGCCGATATCGAGGGGCACGAAGCCTCCGGTGAGGTCGCCCTGGAGGCGACATGCGACGGGAGGCATCTCAAGGGGCTCACGCGCGAGCAGCGATGCGCCGCAGTCAGGCCATGGCCCGGCGATACGACCGTCGAGGTCTGGCTCGGCGATGCACTTCGCGAGCACGTCTTCGACGAGGTCGGCGCCCCTGCTGACCGACGCGATCGACGACGACGCGAACTACACGATTCGCGTCAAGCTGACCAAGGCGGCTGCTGCCACCGCTGCGCTGCCCGGCGCGGGCCAGGTGGTGTGGTACCTCACAGTTGCTGCCCTCATCCGAGACCTCACAGACTCGTTGGACGCGACGCGTGTGCGTCTGTGGGCCGACGACGATCAGCCGACGACGGTTGCCGTATCGGAAGTGGACTGCGACCTTCGGGGTCCCATGTTCCGCGTCCTCGGCGGTCAATTGCTCGCCGGACTGCCGTCCGGATACCGAGCACCCTGGGCGGGCATCGCACCATGCCTGCTCGATCAGATTCGCCGCCGAGCCGAAGCCGACATCTCTCACGACCGTGACTGGGGCCGCCGCCTCACGCCGCATCATCTGCTGATCAACGAAGTGCGCTCCGCCGACGATGGCTGCGCGGAAATCCTGCGGGCGGCGAACGCCTCGTTCGTCGCGCTCTTCTGCCTCTTCAGCTGCGACCGTGCTCGCACAGGCAAGAAGGACGCGATCCGCGCAGAGTATCGGTCAACCAGCCACGTCACCTTCCTGAATGTCGAAGCGGTGGGGCAACTGGACGCAGATCCGCAGCAGCTAGACGCACTCCGCGACATCATCGATTGGGTCTACAACACCGACCCGCCGGACTCACAACGTGACTGGACGGCCGAGCGACTGCAGCTCGTCCAGATCAGGATCGCCGAGAACCAGCATCAGTCAGGGCCCGACGATCGAGTCAGAGCCCTCATCGAAGGCGCCGGGGAGCTCAATGCCAACGTGCGGTGGGGTTGGAGGCACTTCCTCGCAGACACCCTCGACGGATACGCCCATAGGGGTCCACGAGCTCGACGCCGAAATAGGGTCCGCGATCTCGTCGTTCGGCGACCGCGCAAGCTCGATCGCCAAACAAGTCACCAACACGATGCTCGCCGCGGTCGCCGCGGTGATCGGGTCGTTCATCGGCGCCGCATTCTCAGGCAACTTCAATACAGACGTCTTCGTCATCGGCATATACGCCTACGCCGGCTACGTGGTCATCTTCCCCGGCGTGCTCGGGTCAACCAGTCACGGCATGCAGTACATCCACGCACGCGACCACTACGAACTGCGGCGCAAGCGCTTCTGCGACATCCTCACACAGCAACGTGTGAACGAGATCGAAGCCGATCGAGTATCGAAGGCTAAGCGGCTGTTCGTCATCGTCTTCGTCTTATCCCTGCTTGCCTACATCGGCGTCGCCGCCGGCGCG
>JAPPJZ010000076.1 GCA_028874365.1 Chloroflexota bacterium
CGGTCGAGATGGGGCCGTGCTGGAAGTGCATGTCGATGCGCGGCTTGCAGACGCGGCCGGCCACGCCGAGGATCCGTGCCGGGGTGTTCTTGTAGTCGTAGGCGCGGTCGACCGAGGTGACGATGAGCGCGGTGGCGTTGTCGGTCTCGACGCAGCAGTCGAGCAGGTGCAGCGGCTTGCAGATCATGCGGGAGTTGACCACATCTTCGACCGTCACGCGCTGCTTGTAGTAGGCCTTGGGGTTGTTGGAGGCGTGCTCTGAGTGGATCACCTTGACCATGGCGACCTGCTCGGGCGTGGTGCCGTAGTCATACATGTGACGCATGAAGGTCGGGGAGAAGTTCTGGCTGGCGCTGAACCAGCCATACGCGGCCGCGTGCAGGGCGTCTCCACCGACGGGCACCGAGGCTCGGGCGCCGGTGCCGCCGATGCGCACCTGGGAGTAGCCGTTCATGGAGCGGAAGATGACGACGGTCTCGCACATGCCGGCCTCGATCGCGCCGATGGCGAGGCCGATCAGCGCTTCGGAGGACGAGCCGCCGCCCTGGACGTCCATGTAGAAGTTGAGTCGGATGCCCAAGTCGCCGGCGAGCATCGGTGATGCCGTGGAGTCGTTGCCGGAGTAGGACATCATGCCGTCGATCTCGGAGGCCGGGATGCCGGCGTCGTCCATGGCATTCTTGATTGCCCAGGTGCCGAGGGCTCGGGTTGTCATACCCGAACCGCGGGTGTAGGTCGTTTCGCCAATGCCGATGATTGCGTATTTGTCGCGGAGGTACTTGCCTGCCGTTGCGTCAATGTCGGTCGTCACCGCCTGCTCCTCTCAAGGACGTCACACAGAACCCGCCGATGCCGTCAGCATCCTGCGGGACGTGGGCAGTCTAGGACAGGGGCGAGGAGTGTCGACCTATCCTGCGGAGAGCCAAGACGAGATTCATGTCCATCGACAGGAACGACACATGCCCGATGCACTGACCGACGCCCAAGTCACGCAAGCCGCAGATTTCCTCGATGAGGCCACGGCTAACGGCTTGCCTTTGCCGGCGATTCCGGAGTCGTGCCGCCCCGAGACGGCAGCCGACGGCGGCCGGATCTACTGGGAGCGCTGGTCACGGAATCCGACACCGGCGATTGCCTGGAAGGCGGCGGTGATCGACGGCGACATGGTGCTGGCGCCGTTCTTCGAGGGGATGGTGCTCGACTCACCGGCCTCGATGCCCGGTGACACCTTCGTCAACTGCATTCTCGAGGCCGAAGTGGCGTTCCGAGTGGGCCACGATTTCGCTCCGACCGATGGCGACCACAGCGCCGATGACGTGCTCGGCGGCGTGTCCAATGCGTACATCGTGATCGAAGCGCCGAACAGCCGCTTCTCCGAGCCGCCCGGCATGCCGGGCATGGCCGCCGACGGCGTCGGCAATCAGGCGCTGATTATCGGGCCTGAGATCGATGACTGGCAGTCGAAGGAGCTCGTCGCGCTGGACTGCTCGATCATCGTCGATGGCGAGACGATCGCTGAAGGTCGCGACGGACGCCCTAATCCCACCGAAGTGCTGGTCGCGACCGTCAACGAGATCAACAATCGCGGCATGACGGTCAAGGCGGGCGAGGTGATCACCACCGGCGCCGCTGCAGTTCAGCCATTCCCCGGCGGACGCGGCGAAGTCACGATCCGCTTCCCGGGCATCGGGGATGTGGAGTTGAGCCTGACCTAGCGGTTACTCGACTCGGCCGATCGCGTCGACCTTCCAGAGGCCTTCGACTTCGACCCATTGCGTGTAGATGGTGCCTTCGCCGTCGTCTCCGCGGAAGGTGATGTGCAGCAGGTTGTTGCCCTGATCGGCGATCTCGTACTCGTCCGAGCCCTCGGCCGAATCCGGCTGCGCCTGGAGGGCCATGGCCTGGCCGATCCCGACCGGGGTGAACATCGGCATCAGACCGGCGATGTTGTTGGCGACCAGGTCCTGGGCGAACTGATCGGCGAGCTGCATGAGGTCGGCGGCTTCGGCCATCGGGGATTCTCCTGTGGCCGCGTACCGGGTAAGCGGCTGGTACGCAGTTGGATCGCGTCTTGACTCTGACGCGACAGTGGGCCCGAATGAACGCTCAGCTTACAGCGGGGCGGGATAGGCTGAGTCGGAGCCGCGCCGCGTCTGAACCGAGCCGCCGAAGTTGGAGGCGATGATGAGCAACCGTCCGATTGGCATTGACATCGAGGCCGCGCCACAGAAGGGCGTTTCGGCTGAGGTCGGCGGTGAGGCGATCATCGCGGCCAGGGACGTACACAAGACGTATGCCGGCGCTGGCGAACCGGTGCACGCGCTGCGCGGCGTCACCCTCTCGGTGGCGCGTGGCGAGATGGTCACGATCATGGGACCGTCGGGCTGCGGCAAGACGACGTTGCTCAACTGTCTGTCGGGACTCGAGACGATCGAGCAGGGTGAGATCTTCGTGGAAGGTCGAAGCATCCACGACATGCCGGACAACGAGCGGACCGATCACCGGGCGCGACGGATGGGCTTCGTTTTCCAGTTCTACAACCTGCTGCCGGTGCTCTCGTCGATCGAGAACGTTGAGCTGCCGCTGCTGCTCGGCGGCGTGGGACAACGCGAGTCACGCGATCGCGCAATGGCGGCGTTGCAGAACGTCGGGCTGGCCGATTGGGCCGGACACCGACCGGCGCAGCTTTCCGGCGGTCAGCGGCAGCGCGTCACGATCGCGCGCGCCCTGGTCAACGAACCGGCGATCGTCTGGGGCGATGAGCCAACCGGAGACCTCGACTCCACCAATGCCAACCAGATCATGGAACTGCTGGAAGACCTGAACCAACGGAATCAGCAGACCTTCGTGATCGTCACGCACGATGAGAACATCGGCCGGCGCGCCAACCGCACGATCCATATGCGCGATGGGTTGATTGAAGGCGAGACGGTCCACCGAGAGCATGGCAGCTAGCGAGCCGGTCCTGAGGACGCGGAGGGAAGGGCACGATGGAGGAACTCTTCGGGCTGCCGACGATTCGGTTGATGTGGATCGTCGTCGTGATCGCCGGGATCGCCGCGGCGGTGATCGCGTTCATCTTCCTCAAGCGACCGATTCTCGTGCGCATGGGACTACGCAACATCCCGCGCCGCCGCGCGCAGACGGTGCTGGTGACGATGGGACTGACCCTGGCGACGATCATCGTGACGATTGCGTTTTCGACGGGTGACTCGCTGGCCGTGAGTGTTCGCAACCTGGCTCTGGACAGCCTGGAGCGGATCGACCACTTCATCACGACCGAAGAAGTTGACAGCGGCGACGATGCGGAGGGCGGGGACGCGATCCCCAACCAGGTGCTGCTCGACCTGCAGTCGCATTTCGCCGAGGACGAGCGGATCGACGCGATCTTCGGCTCACGCTTCGATCTCGTGCCGGTCGAGCACCCTGAAGCCGGTCAGATCGAGCCGCAGTTCTACCTCGTCGGCGTGGATCCGGAAGTGACCGATCGGCTCGAGGCGGTCCGTGACGAGGATGGGGACCTGCTTCGATTGAGTGATCTCCGCGACGACGAGATCGTGATCAACGAGCTGGCTGCACGCGAGTTGGACGCCGAGCCCGGTGACCAGGTTCGGCTGTATGTCCTCGGCGCGCCACGGGAGTACACCGTCGCGGCGATCGGCCGAGACGCCGTGCTGACCGGGAATCTCGTTGCCGGCGGCGCGGGTGGACTGCTTGCCATGGCCGAGTATCAGAGATTGCTGGGTCCCAATCTGTCGCCGCCCGGGCAATGGGACAGCATCCTCGTGAGCGGTGCGGGCGGAGTCGAGGCGCCACTGGAGCTCTCCGACGCGCTTGACCGCGACATCGAGGCCGCGCTGGACCAATTGGAACGGTCCAACCCTGAGCTGTACCTGAGCAACGGGCTGTCACGGTTCGCTAGCGAGGCGGTCAAGGCGGACAGCCTGGAGGACGCGGAGTTGATCGCCAGCGTCTTCACCACGCTCTTCCTCTTCATGGGATCGTTCTCGGTCGCCGCCGGGATCCTGCTGATCTTCCTGATCTTCGCCATGCTGGCCGAGGAGCGGAAGCCGGAGATGGGCATCGCGCGCGCCGTGGGCATGCAGCGCAACGACCTGATCCAGATGTTCATGTCGGAGGGCATGATCTACAACCTGGGTGGAGCCGTGGTTGGTGTCGTGCTCGGGCTCCTGTTTGCCCTGGGGCTGATCGCGGTGCTCAACTCGGGGTTCGAGAACTTCGGCTTCCAGTTCACGTGGACGGTGACGATCAAGAGCCTGGTGATATCCGCTTGCATCGGCCTGGTGATCACGTTCATCACCGTGGTCTTCTCCAGCTTCCGAGCCTCGCGGCTGAACATCGTGGCTGCGATCCGCGACATCCCCGAGGCGCAGTACGAGGAGACCTATCCGCTGACTCCGTGGCGGGTGCTGCGGAACATCCTTGGGGTGTTCACGACCGCCATTGGCCTGGTGCTCCTGTTGACGACTCCGTTGACGCTGATCCTGGGCGCGCCGATCGCGCTGATCCTGAACCTGATCGGCAGCCGATGGTCGCGGCGGCTGGTCCCGTGGGTGTTGCTGTTTGGCTGGCGCGTGCTGCGCTGGAATCCACAGTGGTGGGTGCTCTTCCTCATCGGTGGGCTGTACGTATTGGATCTGGGACTTGGGCAGGAGAGCTTCTTCCCCTACATGACCGGAATCTCGTTGATTCCGCTGGGCATCGTGATGGGGTTGAACAAGCTCAGGCTCGGCGGTCGGCGGATCAACCAGCGCCTGCTGTACACGGCGGGCGCGGGGTTTGTGATGTTCCTCTGGTTCATTCCCAACGACTGGCATGAGAGCTTCTTCGACAACAACCTCAACGGCGGACCCGAACTCTTCGTGCTGGCGGGGACGATGCTCACGGCGGCGGGGACGCTGTTGCTGATCTTCAATCTCGACTTGATCGTTGGTGGCATACGGGCTGCGGTGGGCGGTATCGGACGGCTGGCGCCTGTGATTCGCACCGCTGCGGCCTATCCGGCGGCGGCGCGCTACCGCACCGGCATGACGATCGCGATGATTGCGCTGATCACGTTCGCACTGGTCAACTTCAGCACGATCAACGCCTCGTTCAGCAAGGCCTTTACGGGCGGCGACACGGCCGGGGGCTTCGAGGTCCTGGCGTTCAACACCGACGTCAATGCGATCGCCGATATTCGTTCAGGGCTGGCCCAGGCCGGCGCGGATGACGTACTTGACGACATTGAAGATGCAGGCCGAATCGAAGCCGGACCAGAGCGAGGCACGCGCGCGGTCACCGTCCTGTCCGAACGCTGGGACGCGGTCGCCGAGCGCCACATCCTCGATCGGGACGGCGACATCCAGCTTGATGAGACCGACCTCTCCGAGGTTCGGCTTGAGGACCGTGACGCCGTGGTGATCGGCGGGATCAACGATGAATTCGTCGACGGTCAGGAAGTGAAGCTGCAGGCCATCTCTTATCGCTACGAGGACGAGCGCGCCGTGTGGTCGGCGCTGCGCAGCGGCGAGATGGTCGCCGTGGCGACCGTCGATGCCATCGATGGCGCGTTCGGCTTCGTTGAGAGCGGCCTCGACCCGTGGTCCGTACCCGATTCCGTCACCGACGAGGCCACGACCTTGCCGCGCATTGTCGTTGAAGTGGGTCTCGGTGAGAACGCCCGGCAGGTCGAGGTGATCGCGATTCTTGAACGAATCTCGGGGGCGTTCGTCGACCTTGACGGCGAGGATGGCGGCCTGCCGACGCTTCTGCTCCCTGAAGCGATCGCGGCTGAAGTCGTCGGCAGTTCGGAATCGACGCGACACTACATCTCGACCAAGGACGGCGCGGACACGCTGGAAGTGGCGCAGGGGATTGAGCGCGAGCTTCGGATCTTCGCGGTTGACATCCAGGGCGAGCTGAAGCGTCAGCAGCAGACACAGACGTCGATCCTCGCGCTGTTCCAGGGGTTCATCGGCATCGGGCTGGTCGCGGGGCTGGCGGCCCTCGGAGTGATCGCGTTGCGGGCCGTCGTCGAGCGGCGGCAGCAGATTGGCGTACTCCGTGCGATCGGTTTCCAGTCGCGGTTGGTCGGCTTTGAACTGCTGTTGGAGATGGGATTCATCGCGCTGCTGGGCCTCGGATTGGGCACGGCGCTGGCGCTCGGGCTCGCCTGGCGGTTGTTCGCCGAGGGCACGTTCGGGGAGATCTCGATGTACATCCCACTGGGCACGATCCTGCCGATGCTGATCGGGGCGTTCCTGGCCTCACTGGTGCTGACATACTTCCCTGCGAGACAGGCGGCTCGTACGACGATCGCGGAGGCGTTGCGATATGAGTGATGAAGCTGACTCCCTGAATCTCCTACGGGAACTGGCCTTCGGATACGACCGGGACTTCCCGTTCAAAGCGACCACCGCACCTGCGGGTGAGGGTGGTGGGATGACCGTTGAACGGTTCGAGATCACCTCCCGCTACGAAGAGCGGGTCTCGGGTTTTCTGCTCCAGTCCACGGAAGCGGAGGGACCAAGGCCGCTGGTCCTCGTCGGTCATCCGGGGACGCTGGACAAGTCCAGCGACTACGTTATGTGGCCGGCCGAGCAGTGGGTCGGCCGAGGGGCGATCTGCGCGACGATCGACCAGGCCGGACACGGCGAGCGCGCGAAGCGGCCGGTGGGGATGGAGGACTTCCAGCGTTGGCCGATGCGACGGCTGGATCAGTCGGTTCAGACTGTGGTGGATTGGATGCGGGTGCTTGATTACCTGTCGGAGCGGCCGGAGGTCGATGCCGAACGGGTCGGATTCGTCGGCTTCTCGATGGGCGGGATGCGCGGCGCGCCATTCGTGGGATTGGACGAGCGCGTGAAGGCGGCCTCGTTCTGTATATCTGGCGCCAGCACGCTTACGGGACGAGGCGGGAGTGCGCGTGAACTGGCGAATCGGCTGACCGATCCCGGCGTCTACGCTCCGATGATGGCGGGTCGGGCGATCCAGGTGGTGGCGGGTGAGCATGACGATTTGATCACACCCGAGGCGACCCAGCGTTTCTACGACCAGCTCTCGGAGCCGCGGGAGCTAGTCTGGCTGCCCTGCGGGCACTGGGACTTCATGCCGCAGGGGATTCAGCCGGTCGGGCCGTTCCTGGAACGGCATCTTGGCTTCGGCGACGGCTAGCTGAAGACGCCGGAGGCAGTCAGCTCGGCGACTTGATCCGGCGAGTAGTCGAGGACTTCGGTTGCGACTTCGTAGGTGTGCTCGCCGAACAATGGGGCCGGCGAGGCGAGGTAGCCCGGCGTTCGGTGCAGCTTGACGATCGGGCCGTCGTAGAGCGAGATGTCGGTTTCGGGATGGTCGAGATACTCGTAGAAGCCGCGTTCGGCCAGATGATCGTCGTGCTCGCACATGTCCTCGCCGTCGTGGACGAGCGAAGCGGCGACGCCTATCGATTGCAGGTGAATCGCCAACGAGGCTGCGTCGAACGAGGCCGTCCAGTCGGAGATCGTTGAATTCAGCTCGTCTTCATGCCGGCGGCGGCCGAGCAGGGTCGCGAATCGGTCGTCTGCGGTGAACGGCGCGCCTTCGGCGACGGCGCACAGGGATTCCCACCGGCCATCGTCGCCGATCGCGATGGCGATCCAGCGCTCGCGGCCGGAGGGATCGTCGGCGCAGCGGAAGATGCCGTGGGGGCACATCCAACTCGAGCGGTTGCCCTTGCGTTCCTGGGTGACGCCGTTGGCGGTGTAGTCGAGCAGCGCGGGGCCCATGGTGGCGGAGACGGACTCGATCTGAGCCAATTCGATTCGCTGGCCCTGTCCGGTGCGACGGCGGTGTCGGAGGGCGGCCAGGATCGCGACGACGGTGTGGCCGGGATTGACGACGTAGTCGGGGAAGTTGGTGCCCACGCCAACCGGTTTGCGTTCGGGCTCGCCTGAGAGGTGCGAGATGCCGGTGATGGGCGTCAACACGGCGCCGAATCCGGCGAAGTCTCGGTATGGGCCCCAGAGGCCGAGCATTGGCTGATAGGCGGCGATGATGTCGGGCTTGACTCGGCAGAGATCTTCGTAGGTCAGACCCCAGCGCTCGAACATGCGAGGGGTGAGGTTGGAGATGAAGATGTCGGAGCGCTCGATCAGTCGGTAGGCCACGTCGCGCGAGCCTTCGACCGACATATTGAGCAGGAAAGAGCGCTTGTCGGCGTTGAAGTTGTTGAAGTAGGCGCAGACGTTGTGTCCGGTCTTGCCGGGCTTGATCGGCTCACCGTGTCGGAGTCCGTCGACACGAGCTTCCGACTCGACTCGAATGACGTCGGCGCCGAAGTCGGCGAGGGTGCGCGCGGCGATTGGGCCGACGCCGAACCAGGAGAAGTCGGCGACGCGGACGCCCTCGAGCGGGCGTGAACCGTTTGCGGATGTCATATCGCTCCCTCTCCGGCGAAGGCGATCAGGTCTTCGGCGGGGATGCCGACCTCGTCGACCCAGACCTCTTGGTTATGTTCTCCGATTTGCGGCGCGGGTCGGCGGACGGTGGCGGGCGTCTCTGAGAGGCGATACGGCGGGCCGGGGAAGCGCAACGTTGCGTCAGGTTGGCCGAGGGTGGTCGGTTGATTCAGCTCAAGCCACCACTCACGCGCGGCCAGATGCGGGCTTTCACCGATGTCCGCCGGCGTCGCTACCTGGCCGATGAGCAGTCTGCGCGACTGGCCTTCCTCGTACAGCTCGAGGGTGGTCTTGCTGGCGTAGAACTTGCTGATGACCTCCTGCGCGCGGTTGAGCGTCGCGGCGTGCTTGGCCTGTTCTTCCTCCACGAGAAGGATCGTGAGATCGAAGCCGGCGAAGGTGTCGAGGTACTCTGGGTTTGTCAGATCCTCAGCCATGCCGTACTCGTCCATCCACTGGATCACCTCCGACCAGGGCGCGCCAAACCCGGGGATGCCGACCATCGAGAAGATGTAGCCGTCACTGGTCTCGTAGGTGCCGATTCCAGGCAGTCGTTGGCTCTCGCCGACACGTTCTCGTGATTTCCCCAGGAAGTCCCAGTTGAGATGGGCGGTCTCCTGGCAGATCGAGAGAGCTTCCTGCATCGAGGTTTCGACGCGCTGACCTCCGCCGGTCGCTTCGGCCTGTAAGAGCGCCAACAGGGCGCCCTGGGCGGCAGAGATGCCGGCTACGGCGTAGGCCTGGTTGCCGGCGATTCGCATCGGTGCACCGTCCGGGTAGCCGGCGAGGGTGGCGATGCCCGCTGCCGCCTGTGCGACGATGTCGGTGACTTCCCAGCCGGCCTTGGGCCCGTCGAGACCGAAGCCGGTGATCGAGACCCAGATCAGCGCCGGTTGGGCCTCCATGTAGGCGTCGGGATCGACGCCGTGCTCGGCCAGATCCGATCGCTCCGCGGCGGTCCAGGACTCGATCACCATGTCGGCGGTGTTGACCAGTTCGCCGAACAGCCAGCGTCCGTCGTACTGGTCGAGGTCGAGCGTGACCGATCGCTTGTTGGCGTTGAAGTACCAGAAGCGGAGGGAGGTCTCGCGGCCGGGAGTGCTCTGCCAGAACGGGGCACGGCCGCGGGAAGGGTCGCCGCCGACTGGTTCGACCTTGATGACATCGGCGCCTAGGTCGGCGAGAAGCTTGCCGCAGTACCAGCCCATCTCGGAGGTGAGGTCGAGGATGCGGACGCCGTCGAGTGCTGTTTGGGTCATGGTCGGATTGTAGGAGGGGAATTCCAGTGGTCAGGGTGGACAGCCGGAGATTTTTTCGGGGTTGGAGAAGCGAGCGTCTGGTAAGGATTTCCTTTGTTTTGCGGGGTTTCGCGACGGGTGGGGCGGTCAGGAATGGTTGGGTTTGGTCAGTCTTGGTCAGGTATGGGCGTTCGGTCTTGTTCGGTTTTGTTCGGTTCGGTTCGGCTCCAGGCGCACTCACCCGAGCCCTCTCCGCAGGGAGAGGGGACCGGAGGGGACGAGTTGTGCTGTGTATGGGTTCTCAGGGTTCATGCGAACGGGCCTCGGTGGTGGTTCACGGTATCAGAACATGCAAGCTAAGGAGTTGACAGGACGGCGAATACGTATGCTGGTTTGCAGGAGGCGGAGATGGCGATCAGGAAGATGGACAGTGATCCCGATGCCGGTCGGCCGGCGACGCCGATGTCGGAGATTCGGCGTCGCAAGTCGATCACGCTTGATGAGTTTGATCGACGCTATCCGGAGTTTGAGTGGACGGCAGGGCGCCAGGGGATCCTGTTGCAGGATGACCATGGCGGTCTCTGGGTGCCGTTGGTCGACCCGCTGTACGGCCAGTACTACGAGTTCGACGATCCTGAGTTGACGCCAGAGATTGAAGAGGCGCTTGCCGAAGAGCTCCGTCGAGCAAGAGACACTGCGCGGGTTGGCAACTTTGTTTACTTCCATGAGCTGGACCAGGACGAGTCGTTCTGGACCGATGAGTAGCGGTGCGCTGGCTGATCCGCACGGAGAATGAGGCGCTGGCGCAGTTGCGCACTCTCGCTCCGACGCCCAGACGCGAAGTGCGTCGCGCACTACGGGAGATGGAGGACGACCCAAACGGACCGCAATCGCGTCCTTTGCGACCACCGCTTGAAGGTCTGTATCGCGTTCGAGTTGGCGACTATCGGATCATCTTCGAGCCGGGGCCGGGGCATCGGGAGGTGACGGTGAGGAGGATTGGTCACAGGGAGTCGGTGTATGAGGGGTTGGGGCGCTCTGGCGAGGTCTAACGGCACGGTGGGCGGGGACAGGTGATTGCGGACAGTTGATTGCCGACTGGAGATTCAGCGTGGGGCGGATGGTGACGCTGTATGGGTTCCCGCTTTGGGGGGAATGACGGAGAGGGTGCGCGGAATGACGGAAAGTTGGTGCGGGAATGACGGAGGAGAGGAGCGGGAGTAAGGGCGAGGAGGGCGCGGAAATGGCGGGGAGGACTGTAGAGCGATTCGGTTAGGCAAGTTCCTCGTATAGGTCGCGCCAACGGGGGTTCATCTCTCTGATGAGGTCAACCTTCCAGGCTCGATTCCATTTCTTCATTTGCTTTTCCTTCAGGATGGCGTCGTCCATGCTGTCGTGAGTCTCGTACCAGACGAGACGGTCGAGCCCGTGTCGTTTGGCAAATCCCTCCGCCAGTCTCTGCTTGTGGTTCCAGATACGAGTCGGGAGATCGGAAGTGACACCGATATAGAGGGTTCCGTGCGGCTTGTTGGTGATGAGGTAGACGCAGGGGATCTTTCGATCGATTGGCACGCGGCGGAGGCGTCCTACTGATGACAGTTGCGGTTGGTTGCTTGCGACCGCCGTATGGGTTCCCGCTTTCGCGGGAATGACGGGAATGAGGTACGGGAATGACGGAGAGGGGAGGGCATATGCGGTTGTGGTTAGGCTCCGACGGCGGCTTTGACGTTGGCGGGGAGGCGGGAGGTGAAGACTTCGACGGCTTCTCGGACCATTTCTTCGAGGACTTCGGCGGCGGGGCGGAGTTCGTTGAGGAGGCCGGAGATCTGGCCAGCGGCGTTCATGAGGAGGTCTTCTCGTTCGCCCTGCTTGGCGGCTTCGGCGATGTCAGCGATGAGCAGGCCCTGGAGGCCCATGGGCAGTGCCTGGGTTCCGGAGTCCTCCCAGGCTTCGATTAACTCGTTGGTGATGTTGCGCATGGTCTTGCCGGAGTAGAGGCGGGTGACGCGGGTGTCCTCGTCGTTGGCGGCGAGGATGCGGCGCTTGCGGAACTCGTCGAGGTTGGCCTCCTGAGTGGGGATGAAGACAGTGCCGCACCAGACGCCGACGCAGCCCATGGCGAGGGCGGCGGCGAGCCCGCGACCGTCGCCGATACCTCCGGCGGCGATGACCGGCTTGGGAGCGATGGCGTCGAGCACCTGCGGGAGCAGGGCCATGGTACCGATGCGACCGGTGTGACCGCCGGCCTCGTGGCCTTGGGCGACGACGATGTCGGCGTTGCCCTCGTGGACGCGGCGGGCGTTCTTGACGTTGCCGACCAGTGAAATGACCTTGCCGTTGGCCTCGTGGACCTGTTCGACGAAGGGGGCGGGGTTTCCCAGGCCCGTTGCGAGCACAGGAACCTGCATGCCCGTGATGGTGTCGACCTGATCCTGGGGCGTGAAACGCGGGGTTCGGACGTCGGCGCGCGGGGCCTGGACGTCGGGCAGTTCGAGGTTGACGCGGATTTCGCCCATGACGTCCTTGTGCTCATCAGGCAGGAGGTCGCGCGGATCCCTGGGTCGTTCGCGGCCGCTGGGTCGTCGGGCGACATTGGAGGGGACGAGGATGTCGACGCCGAAGGGTCGGTCGGTGAGGTCCTGGATGCGGCGAATCTGAGCTTCGAGGCGATCGGGCGGGAATCCGGCTGCGCCGAGCACGCCGAGTCCGCCGGCGTTGGAGATCGCGGCGACCAGTTCGGGGCCGGCGACTCCGCCCTGCCCGCCGCCAACGGTCGGACCCATGCCGGCGAGGGCGATGGGATATTCAATGTCGAGCAGGTCGCACATCTCGGTATGGAGGATGGGTCGGGTCATGATTCACCAGCCGTTCGAAGGAGTGGAATGAGGTCGTCTTCAGCTCTGTTCCCGCATTGTTCCTGTGTTGACGCACGCGGTCAATGTCGGGCGACTCGCTCCTGAGGGCTGGGGTGCGTGGGTAAGATGAAGGCATGGTGATTCGCGCTGCGCTAGACACGGCGACCGCGCTGGCGTCGCGATTGTGGGCGCGGATTCGCAAGCCGCTCCTGATCATCCTGGGCAGCCTGATTCTGTTGGTCCTGGTGATCGTGGTATTGCAATCCGGATTGGGCGTGGACAGCGAGGACACCATCACGGACAGTCATCGGCCGGAGATCGTGGGAGGGGAATGAGATGCCCAGACCATCCGAGGCGTTGATGAACGAGGCGGGAGAGTGGATCGCCGAGCAGCTCTCGGAAGAGGGACTGATGGTGACGAGCGGTTTCGTCGACCTGGTGCTGGACATGGAGTGGACCGCGATCGAGGAAGGCGTTGACCCCGATGCGCGGGGGGCGGTGGTTGATGCGGTGATGGCGAAGATGGCGGAGGAGAACGTTCACGTGGGGCCTCCGCCCGACACGTTGTCGACCGATGGCATCGATACGTCGCAGATTCGACCGGTTCCGCGGCAGTTCGTGGAGCAGGTGCTGAGCTGGGAGGACGATTTCCTGGGGTTCGCCGGTATTCGGCGCGCCGACGTCGCCGGCTGAGGACGGACAACGAGCATGTTTGGGACGCGACACACGGTCACGATTGAACCGTCGGGACTGACCGTCGACGTTCCCGATGGAGAACGGCTGATGCAGGCGGCACGTGACGCGGGGTACTGGTGGCCCAACCAGTGCGACATGCAGTGCCGCTGTACGGGGTGCTTCGTGACGATCGTTTCGGGGGCGGAGCACCTGTCGGAGATGGGCCGAGCCGAGGCGGAGGCGCTGGTCAACCAGCGGGGACGGAACGCTCTTGATCATCCGGTGCGCCTGGCGTGTCAGCTCGGCGTGTACGGCGATGTCACAGTGCGCAAGACCGGCGTCCGTTCCGGTTAGTCGGTGGTGGGAGTCTGGATCATGCAGGGCATTCACGGAATCGATCTGGCCCGGCTGGAAGCGTTCGTCGAAGTGGCGGCGGCGCGTTCGTTTTCGCGGGCCGCCGAACGCCTGAATCTGACGCAACCGACGGTGTCCGCGCGCATTGCACAGATGGAATCGCAGCTTGGCGTTGGGCTGTTTGAACGTCTGGGTCGGCGGGTGCGTTTGACCGACGCCGGTCGCGTGCTGTTGCCGCACGCTCAGCGCACGCTCCAGGCTGCGCGGGATGCGGCCGAGGCCGTGCATGCACTACGCGCAGGCGGTGGCGGGAGCCTCGTGATCGGCACCGCGCCGACGGTCGGCACCTACGTTCTGCCTGGACTGCTGCAACGCTACGCGGCGGCTCAGCCGAACGTGGAGATCTCGATCCGGACCGGGCGTAGCCAGGAGGTTTCGCAAATGGTGCTGGACGACGAGGTACAGATTGGCTTCGAGCGTGAGCTCGGTCATGCGGAGATTGAATCGGTGCCGCTGTACGAGGACGACATCGTGCTGCTGGCGAGCCGCAATCATCCGCTTGCGGCGCAGGGACCGATCTCGCCGGCTGAGATTGCCAATGAGGCCGTGATTTTCTTCGACACTGGCAGCAGCTATCACGCGATCAGCCAGGCGGTGTTTCACAACTCGGGCGTCGCGCCGCGACACTCAATCGATGTCGACAGCCTGGAAATGGCGAAACGACTCGTCCTGCGCGCGCTTGGGTTGGCGTTCCTGCCCAAGGTGGCTGTCGAGGAGGAGCTGCGGCGCGGCGAGCTCGCTCCGATCGAGATTGAGTCGGCGATGCCGATTCGACGCAGCATTGCGGTGATACGCAGGCGCCGACGGTCCTTGAGCGACGCGGCACTGTCGTTCCTCAGCCTGGTCGGTCATGTCTTCGGAGTTGAAGTGATGCCGGAGATTCGTCAACCGGGCCGCGGCTCGCGGGGTCGCGTGCCGGCTGCGCCCTAGTCCTTCGCGGCGGGCAGGGCCGGCAGGTCGGGGTCGTCGCGGAGGGATTTGAGGATGTCGACGTCGGCTTTGCCGGGTCCGCCGCCTTCGAAGCCCGGTACCTCGAGCAACCAGGCGGCCTTGCGCAGCAGTCGGTTTCGCACCATGCGGCGGAACGCCTTGAGGCCGATCGTGCCCTGCCCGATGTTCTCGTGACGGTCCTTGCCGGAGCCCAGTTCGGTCTTGGAGTCGTTGGCGTGAATGGCGGAGAGGCTATCGGCGCCGAGTTCGCGCTGGAACTCGTCGACGGTTTGCTTCAGGCCGGCGATGGTGGCGACGTTGTATCCGGCGGCGTGGGCGTGACAGGTGTCGAGACAGATGCGGACGCGGGGGTTGTCGACGGCGTTCATGATTGCGGAGAGCTCGGGGAAGGTGGAACCGACCGAGCGGCCGGCGCCGGCGTTGTTCTCGAGCAGCAAGAGCGCGTCGTCGGGCGTGCGGTCGAGTGCCTCGGACATCCCGGCGGCAATCCGGGGGAGGGCGTGATCGAAGCCTGAGCCCATGTGCGATCCGACGTGGAAGATGACTCCGTCGGCTCCGATCCGGGAGGCGAGGTCGAGTTCGGCGGTCAGGGTGTCAGTCGACTTGCGCAGGAGTTCGTCGTCGGGCGAGGCGAGGTTGATCAGGTAGACGGCGTGGATGAAGGATGACTTGAGCCTGGCTTCGCGGAACTTCTGCCGGTACGCCTCGGTGTCCTCGTCGGGGTGGTGCTTGCGGCGCCACATCTGCGGGGCGGCGCCGAAGATCTGGAAGGACTCCGCGCCGACATCGACGGCGCGCTCGACGGCCTTGTCGATTCGTCCCGCCGACGAGACATGCGCGCCGAGGCTTGGGGTACGCGCCATGATCAGAGGCCGACGGCCCGGGCTGCACGCTCCGCGGTGCGTCGCAGGGGTTTGGCCCAGGCCGCGTCGAACACCGCCTGTCTCAACTCATCCTCGTCAACGGGGCGGCTCAGGCGGACGGTGGCTGTGGCGGTCTCGAGGTCGCAAGACGCGGCCTCCACCGCATCCAGTTGATTGAGGGAGTTGGTCACGCGGTTCGCGCAGACGCCGCAGAACAACCCTTCGATTTGGAGCGTGGCTGCCTGCTCGTCTATCGCGGTTACGCGGGAGTCAGGCGCTCTGAGCATCCGGCGGGGCTTGATCCAGGCCATGTCGGTAGCTTATCGATTCTGCCAGTCGAGGTAGCGGCGTACGGCTCGGGCGCAGGCTTCGATGCTCTGGTAGCAGGCGATGCCGTGCTCGTTGAGCCGGCGCTGCAGGTCCAGTCCTCGTTCGAAGCCCCGGTTCGTGCGCGGCTGGCGAATGACGACCGCCAACGGCTTGCTCAGTTTGGGCGCGACATTGGCGAGGTCGTTTGCCATCCGCTCGGGGAAGTTGTCGCGGCGGGAGCTCGGTCCGCCGCTGTCGGCGCCGGTATGGACCATCAGCCAGTCGATGCTGGGGTCGTCGGCGACGGCGGTCAGGGCGGTTTCGATCTTGTCGCCTTCGAACATGAAGCCGGCATCGAGCGGATTGCGGATCGACGTACCGGCGACCGGCGTGAATTCGCGCAGGACCTGCTGGGTTGCTTCGTTGAACCAAGGCACGGGGATCCTGTTGCGATCACAGATGTCGGCGGCCAGCACGGAGACGCCACCGCCGCCGCCGAGCACCGCGCAGCGCGGGCCTGAGACGCCCGGCATTCGCTCGATCGTGACCGCCAGGTCGAGCAGCTCTTCGATGCTGTTGGCGGAGATGAAGCGTCCCTGGCGTTGGACGGCATTCCAGATCTGGGCAGAACCGGCGAGCGAACCGGTGTGGGACGAGGCGGCTCTGGAACCGGCCTCTGTCAGACCGCCTTTGAGCACGACCAACGGTTTGTCCGACTGCGACATCTGCTTCGCGACCTCGAGGAAGCGGCGGCCATTGCGGATGCCCTCGAGATAGGCGAGGACGATGTCGGTGTCGCTGTCGTTGGCAAGGAACTCGAGGAAGTCCGCCTCGTTCAGGTCGGAGGCGTTGCCGAAGGAGGCGATGTTCGAGAAGGTGATACCTCGGCGGACGCCTTCACCGACGACCTCGGAGGCGTTCATGCCGGACTGCGAGAGCATGCCGACGCGGCCGGGGGTCGTCGAACCATCTTCCATCCAGGAGACGCCGCCGCGGGTGGAGTGAACGCCCATGCAGTTGGGGCCGATGAGGCGGATGCCGGCGTCGCGCAGCTTGCGCAGCACCTCTGTTTCGAGTTCGGCGCGGTCGGCGCTGCCGGTCTCGCCGAAACCGGCGGTGAACAGGTGGATCACCTTGACGCCCTTGGCGATCGCGTCGTCGATCAGGGCGAGGATTGCGGAAGCCGGGACCGCTGAGATCAGCGAGTCGACCGGTCCGGGAACTTCTGAGAGTGACTTGTACAGCGGGGTGCCATCGGCGAGCTCGCCGCCGCGGGGATTGAGGCAATAGACGTCGGGGACGCGGTTGAGGTTGCGAATGCCGCGCAGGAACATCTGGCCGCCGCCCCAGCCGGTCGTTCGGGGCGAGACGCCGGCGATCGCGATGGATTGCGGCGCGAAGGCGGTGGCCAGCGCGACCTGGGCGTCGGCTTCATTGGCTGCGGAGCTGGCGATCAAGGTCATGTAGGCACTCTCCAGATGGGCGCGGGAGTAGCGTACCAAGCGATATGGATTCTTCAGAACGGGCGATCTCGTCGGAGCGCGGGCCAATCGCGGTGCGCTGGCATCCAGCGGTGGCCGGGGCGCGGGGCGCGGTCGTGTGCGTTGGCGGCTTCGATGGCGGCTTCGCGGGTCCTGCCGAGGGAATCTACGCGGATTTTGCCCAAGAACTGCCGAAGCGGGGGATTGGCGTGCTTCGCCTCGACTTCCGGATTAGGACCTCGCCCGGGCCGATCGAAGACGGCACATTCGACCTGCTGGCCGGCGTCGGCTGGCTGGAGCAGCTGGGCATTGAGCGGGTCGCTCT
Organism: Chloroflexota bacterium; assembly: GCA_028874365.1. Lineage (GTDB taxonomy): Bacteria > Chloroflexota > Dehalococcoidia > Bin125 > Bin125 > Bin125. Next base: position 17,550 of record JAPPJZ010000076.1, read on the forward strand.
GATTGGCCATTCCTACGGCGGCGCGATCGTGATTCGGGCGGCGGCTCGTTCGGGAATGATCGTCGGGACGTGCGCACTTTCCACGCAGACGATGGGCATTGAGCCGGACGAGGTTCAGTCGCTTGCGCCAAGACCGCTGCTCTTGGTTCACGGCGGGGCCGATTGGCGGTTGCCGCCGCGGCTGTCGGAATGGGTCTACTCGATCGCGGGCGAGGGTAGTGAGCTGCACATCCTTGACGGCGCGACGCATTCGTTGCGCCAGCGGCGGGATGAACTCTGGCTGCTGGCGGTCGACTGGCTCGACCGCGTGCTGCCTCGCGATGACTGAGCGATCAGAGGGGCGGCTTCTGCCAACCGCCGAGGTCCGTCTCGAGCGCGGCGGCCAGCGCCAGAGTGACGTCCTCGCGCCAGGGATGCGCCAACACCTGGATTCCGATTGGCAGGCCGTCGCTCGAGGCGCCACAGCGCAGGGCCGTCCCCGGCCAACCGGCGATGTTGTAGGGACCGGTGTAGAACATGGTTCGTAGCTCTTCGCTGTAGGTCTGGCCGTGTTCGGGAGCCGGGCGGGCGGCCACCGGGGCGACGATGGCGTCGTAGGGCTGGATGAACTGCAGCATCTCGCTGCGGAACCGGTCCTGGTATTCGAGCGACTCGGTGAAGACATCGGTGTCGGTTGGTTCGATCTGGTCGAAACCCTTCTTGAGGAACTCGGACTCCTCGGTTGTGCCCCATTTGTCGAGCATTCGCTGCACCCAGGCGCGGCCATCGCCGCCGCCGACGCGCGGCCACATGTCGACGTACTCGGCCAGCGGAGGGGGAGTGTCGTACTCGACCGAGCTCACGCGCTCCGCCAGAGCGGTTACGGCGGCGTCGAGCACGGCGCGCGTGTCGTCGTCAGGCTCGAGGTAGCCGTCAACGTCCGAGTACCAGGCGATGTTGAGGCTGCTCAGATCGACGTCGGCCGAGTGGCGCAGCGGGACGGGGTGGATGAAGGGGTCGACGCCGTCGGGGCCGGAGATGATCGGCAGGGCCAACTCGAGGTCTTCGACGTAGCGGCACATCGGTCCGATCGTGGTCCAGGCGTCGAGCGCGCCCATGCCCCAGGGCACGATGTGTCCGGTGCGCGGCACGCGACCGGCCGTGGGCTTGATTCCGCAGATGCCGCTGAAGTGCGAGGGCAGGCGGATGCTGCCGCCGGTGTCGCTGCCCATGTCGAGCGGGGAACCGCCAGAACTGACGATGGCTGCCGCGCCGCCGCTTGAACCGCCTGGGGTTCGCTCGGCATTGAACGGATTTCGTGTCTGGCCGTAGATCAGGTTGTCGGTCTCGCCCGAGAGGGTTAGCTCGGGTGTGTTGGTCTTGCCCATCAGGATGGCACCGGCTGCGCGGAGGCGGGCAGTGACGGTGGAGTCGGCATCGGGTATGAACTCCTTGCGACCCAGGGTGCCGCCCGTGGTGATGACGCCCTCGGTGTCGTGGGAGTCTTTCAGCGTGATTGGCGCGCCGTGCAGCGGTCCGAGCTCATCGCCGCGGGCGATGGCGGCATCGGCCTCCGCGGCCTCGGCTCGAGCACGCTCGGCGCAGAGGGCGACTACGGCGTTGAGGGTGGGGTTGACCTCTTCGATCCGCGCGAGATGGGCTTCGAGAACCTCGGAGGCAGAGACCTCGCGATCCCGGATTGCTCGGGTGATGTCGGTGAGGGAGGAAAAGGTGTCGACCATCGGGGCGTGCTCCTGCCGTTCGGCGGAAGACGCCCGGGCTGTATCAGCGCCCTTTGAACTCGGCGGGGCGCTTTTCGGCGAAGGCGGTTGTGCCTTCGCGCGCGTCTTCCGTGACCATGATTTCAGAATAGAGTTGCGACTCGAGGCTCATGCCCTCGGCGAAGCCCGATTGCAAGAGGACGCCTTCATAGGCGGCTCGCTTTGAGGCGCGCACGGCGAGCGGCGCGTTGGATGCTATCTCCTCTGCCCACTCGTGTGCCGTGGGCAGCAAGTCCTCCGGGGTCGTGACGGCGTTGGCCAATCCGATCCGATGGGCCTCGTGTGCGTCGAGGTGATTTGCCCGGAGCAGCAACTCGAGCGCCTTGCCGAACGGTACGTAGCGAGCCAGGCGCTGGACCTGACCGCCACCGGGGAGCAGACCGCGCCTGGGGGCCATCGAGCCGATTCGTGCGGTGTCACTCATGATGCGCAGGTCGCAGGAGAGCGCGAGGGCAAATCCGCCGGCCAGACACCAGCCGTTGACGGCGGCGATGACCGGCTTCCAGGTGTTGTCCGGGCCCCAACTCGACAGACCGGCGGAGTTGGATGTTTCGGCCTCGGCACGTGATGCCGATCTGGCGGCGCGATCGATCTCATCGTTGTGGGCGTCGGGACGGACCAGATCGCGGCCGGCGCAGAAGGCTCGACCGGCGCCCGTGATGATTGCTACGTGCAGGTCGTCGTTGCGGTCGAACTCGAACCAGAACTCGCCGAGTTGCTGCGACATTTCGGGGTTGATCGCGTTCATTCGCTCGGGTCGATCGAGCGTGACGGTGGCGATCTTGCCTTCGGTCTCGATGCGAACGGACATGGTCTGTCAGCCGCCGGCTACGGCCGGGACGATCGATACCTCGTCACCCTGGTTCAACGCGGTGTGCAGACCCTCGAGGAAGCGGACATCTTCTCCGTTGACGAAGAGGTTGACAAAGCGGCGGATCTCGCCGTCCTCGTCGACGATTCGGTCGCCGATGCCGGGGAACTGGCGCTCAAGGTCGAGGACCAGATGCTGCAACGTCTCTCCCGCCGCTTCAACGACATCGCGTTCGGACGTGAGGGCGCGCAGTGGGGTGGGAATACGCACGGAAACGCTCATCTACTGAGCTCGATTCAGTCTGACAGGCTTCATTGGGATAGAGGTTAGCGCGGGTTGCGGGAGGCGTCTGCGCAGGCGGATGCAGTGTGAGCGCCTATTCGTCGGGCTGTTCGGGTTCCCAGAGGATCTGGCACGAGCCGCAGACGAGGGCGGAGATCACTTCTCGCCCTCCGTCAGCCTCAAGCTCGAGCGTTTCGTATTCGATCTCGGCCTCGGCTCCGCAATCGGGGCAGAGGGGCCGCAGCACATAGTCGAAGTCGCCCGAGGTCACCGAGCTGCGGTGGACGAGGGTATCGATGTCAACCCATTCGTCGAAGGGAACCGCACGGACAGCGAAACTGGCGAGGTCGGCCGAGAAATCGGCCGCGGCTCCGGCGTCCCGGGGATCTCCAGGCGTTCGCCCGCCGCTGCGTGTGCTCATATGCGCAGTGTAGGTTTGCTACGTGTGTGCGGGGGGGTGTGCGCGAACTAGCGGCGGGCGTACATCGAGCGGAGCGCGTTGTCGGCGTCGTCGTCGCTCCAACTGTCTCTTGCGCTGCCACGGCGTCCGGTGAAGATGTCGGAATTGTTGACGCGCTTGTCCTCGGGGATTGAATTGTAGAACTCACGTCGTGAGTTACAACGCGGACAGAATCCAACTGAGGATGCGCCGTCGGGTGAATCGATCAACCAGTCATGCACACACTCGCGAGGGGCGGCGACGCCCTGGGCTACAGCGGTAACCATGTGGAAGCTTCCCAGGAGCAGCACCGCCGCCAGCGGTCTGTGCGCAGATTGTACTTGACGTAGCAATTGCGACTGGAGTTACGGTGACGGGTTTCGTTAACTTTGTCAACGCTGTATAAATGTTCGTCTTATGTCTAGTGACCGTACAATTGTACTAAATGTTCGTTCGGTGTTGATCGTATTGTTCAAATGTCTACGCGATTAACTTGTTTCACCCCGAAGCGTCCATGGTTTTGATGAACTCGAGGGCGCCTTCGGGATGGGCGTTGAAATCTCGAGGGGCGTCGATGACGTGTCGGACAATGCCCTGGGGGTCGATGACGTAGGTGGTTCGCGAGGTGATGCCGCGCTCCTGATTAAGGATGCCCCAGGCCTGGCCGGTCTTGCCCCACGGGAAGTCGCCCAGCAGCGGGAACTCGAGGCCGAGTTCGATGGCGTAGGCGCCGGCAGCGAAGGGGGAATCGACCGAGATGCCCAGAACCTGGGCGCCCGCCTCCTGGAACTCGCCGTGGAGTTCCTGGAAGCGGCTGAGTTCGTTTGTTCAACCGCCGGTGAAGGCGAGGACGTACCAGGCTACGACGACGGTCTGGCCGCGGTAGTCGGAGAGGGTGTGCTCCTTGCGGTCGCCGTCCATCAAGGTGAAGTCCGGTGCGGGCTGTCCGATCTCGACTGCCATGGGAGCGCTCCTAGTCTGCCGGCGGTTTCGCGATGCGTTCGCGGCGCGGCGGTGCGCGTGCGTTGTCGCCACTGCTGCAAATGGTAGTGGCTGGGTATACTTCGCCCATGGCTAACGGCGCCGAGTACGACCTGGGCGTGGCGGAGGTGCTGGAGGCGGAGGCGATTGGCCCGCCCGGCCAGCGCCGCTTCCGTCTGCGCGTCACTGCGGGCGAGACGACCGCTTCGATCTGGTGCGAGAAGACGCAGGTCAGCGCGCTCTCTGAGGCGATCCAACAGGTGCTCTCGCGACACCGGCGTTCGAGCGATGGGCGGCGCCCGTCGTCGCGGCCGTTGGAACCGTTTCCCGATCGCGCGACTCATGACTTTCTGGCCGGCCGGATCGCGTTGGGGTACGACGAGGACGCGGACACGATCACGCTGTTCGCCACGGACGTCGAAAGTGGCGGTTCTGATCCGTTGCCGACCCTGCGCGTCGACCTGGACCGGCGGGTGGCGCGGCTGTTTACCGTGCAGGCCGAGGAGACGGTCGCCGGCGGACGTCCGAGTTGTCCGCTGTGCAAGCAGCCGCTGGAGGGAGCGGAGCATCTCTGCCCGCGGACGAATGGTCACGCGGAGGACGCGCTGGCCGAGATCGGGCCACCGGACTTCTAGGCCCGGAGGCGCGCGTTGTCGGTCTACGAGGGTGCAGGATCGCGTGACTGGCTGACGGCGCGTCCGGCACCGCAACACTCCGCGTTGCTGCGGACGGTGGCTCGGGTGGCCTCGAGCATTCCGCCGGGGCGCCCGCCGCTGTGGACGCTGCAGTTCCTGTTCTCGCTGTTCGGCACGGCGTCGTTCTTCGCGTGTTTCTTCTATCTGACAACGACGTTGCCGCGCGAAATGACCGATCTCGGATTCAACCTGTTCGAGATTGGTCTCGTGGTGGGCGGTTACGCGGCGATCCCGATTTTCCTGCGGCCGTTTGTCGGACGCTGGAGCGACGGGGGCCATCGGATCAGGCAGATGCGCCTGGCGCTGCTGGCATTCGTCGGATCGTTCATCCTCATGATCTTCACCGACAACCTGTGGGCGCTGTTCGCGCTGCGCTGCGTGCAGGGAGTCGGGATGGCCTGCTATCCGACCTCTGCCGGCTCGTTGGTGGCTGAGATCGTGCCTCCGATGCGGCGGGGAGAGGGATTGGGATTCTTCGGCCTGTCGACCAGCTTCTCGCAGACCCTGGCCCCGGTCGGCGGCGGAGCCATCGCGATCTTCGCTGGATTCGAGGGCGTGTTGATCCTTGGTGCGGCGACCGCTGTGGTGTCTCTGGCGATCACGTTCTTCCAGCGCGAGCCCCCGGCGCACCCCGGCGGTCACCGGCCGGTTTCAATCAAGTCGCTGATTCCGGCGCGCGCCGTCTTCCCGATGCTGGTGTTTCTCAGCGTCACGCTGGGATTCTCGGTGGCGGCGGCATTCCTCGAGCCGCTGGCCGATCAGTCGCACCGTGATCTGGGCTTTGTCGCACTGTTTTTCATGTTCAGCGGCGTCGGGGCGATGCTGTCGAGACCGTTGGCGGGGCGGATCTCCGACCGGATTGGGCGGGTGCCGGTGATCATCCCCGGGTTGATTGCGACCTGCGCGGGCATGGCATTAGTGGCACAATCGGAGACAGCGGTGATGTTATGGGTCGCCGGCTTACTGACGGGGATCGGCATGGGCGGCGCACATACTGGATTGTTGGCTCTGGCTGTGGACCGGGTGTCGTCCACGCAGCGAGGCGGCGCCACGGCCACGTTCCAGTTGGCCTGGGACGTGGGCGGGTTCGCTTCGTTCCTGATCGGGATCGTCGGCGCGTTCTTCAATGTGGAGATGATCTTCTGGGTTGCGGCGCTCGGAGCGTTGGTGGCGTTGGGCGGGCTACTGCTGGGGCGAGTGATGGGTTGGACGCGCGCGGCTCCGCCGCCGCTCGAACCGCTCGGAGCCGGCGCTCCTGCGGGAGGCGGGTGATGCTCGGTGGCGTACTGGAATCGTCCCCAGGAAGGAACCGAGCTCCGCGAACTGGAGCGTGAGAGCCGGGATCCAGGCGCGCCGAGTCGCGGCTGGTACGCGGCGGCGTTCGCGGCGGGTCTCTTGTTGATCTGTGCGCTCGGGTTTTCGACCGACCTGTTCGACTCCGGACCGACCAGTGGCGACGTTAGCAGGGCGTACCGGGAGGGATTCGACGAGGGTGCGGCGGCGGCAGAGACGTATTGGGAGGATGAGATCGACGATCGTTGGTGGGAGGGTTACAAGAAAGGCCAGGCATCGGAGACGAGCATGGCTCCGGTGATTGTCAACGCGGTGCGCGAGGGGTTCAGCTGGCAGGCGGGTTACGAGGCAGGCCTGGAATCGGCGGACATCGATATCGACGAGCGGTATCGGGACGGGTGGATGCAGGGATACCGAAACGGGTGGGCCCGGGTGACGGGCGAAGCGACCGGCGCTCGTTTTGTCCCCCATCCTCCGGGGCCGGGATACGCAAGCCGTGTGAGGTGGAGCGAAGGAGGTGGGCCTTGAAGCGGAGGTTCGCACTCACACTGGTCGTGTCTTTCGCCGGGGGCATTCTGCTGACGGCGGGCATCGGCGGCGCACTGGGCATCTTCGACCGCGGGCCGACGGAGGTCGACGTGAGCGATGCGCGCGAGCGCGGCTGGGCTGAAGCGGAGGCGGAAGTCGGCCTGGGCAAGGATGCGGCAGCGGCGGAACGTGAAGAGGAAGGCTTCCAGCGAGGTCGCGAGGCAGCGGAATGGCTCTCGCTGGATCGACTGCCCAATCCGGACGGTTGGTTTGCCGGTGTCGAGGCCGGGCGCAAGCAGCTTGAGGCTCTTGCCCAGGAGGCGTTTCAGGCCGGGATCGAAGATGGTGAGCGGATGGGCCGAGAAGAGGCGCTGCTGCTGATTCGCATGTCAGGCGAGGAAGCGCCGGGCCAGCATGAGGGCGATGCGCCCGCCGGCAACCAATAACCTCACGCGTCCGGCATGCGCTGGCCCCAGTGATTCCAATGGATGATCTGGTCGAGGGGAACTCGCGGAGCGGGCTTGAACGTTTCGCCAGTGAAGTAGGCCATTGGAAGCAGCACCGCCTGCGTGACGTCCTGGGGAATGCCGAGCAACTCCTGAGAGAGTGACTCGTCGCGCAGATGCAGGGTCGTCCACGCCATGCCGATCCCGCGCGAGCGGGCGGCCAGCATGAACGACCAGGCGCCGGGAATGATTGAGCCGTAGGTCGCGGCCTGGGCCATGTGTCCGGCGTTCTCGACACGGCCGCTGATGCAGGCGATGAGCAAGGCCGGACATCGATGCATCTCATTGGCGAGGTAGGTGGCGGATCTGGTCACGCCGTCGGCTGCGGCTGCTCTTGAGTCGCCGTCGGGCCAGCGCGGTCCCTCGTCCTCGCGTGCCGCAGCAAGTTCCATGAAACTGTCGCGGTAGATTTTGGCGATGCCGGCGATCTTTTCCGGATCGGTGACGACGACCCACTGCCACTGCTGCGAGTTGGATGCGGTCGGGGCCTGCAGGGCGATTTCGAGGCACTCGGTAATCACCTCTGGTTCGATTGGCCGGTCAAAGTTGAGCCGCAGTCGGACCGAGCGGGTCGTGGTCAGGATGTAGTCAGAGTCAAGACTGGTCACGGTGTGCTTCTTCCTGCGTGTCGTTGGCGAGCGTGATTCAGACAGTCAACTGGCTGATGCGACGGATTTGGATTCGTTCGGAGACGGTCTTGCCGTAGCGTCGGACCAGGCCCGCCATGACGTTGCCCGGGCCCAGTGTGATGTAGCGTCTCACACCCTTCGCGTAGAGGGTTTCGAGCGCCGAAAGCCACTCGACCGGGCGGACGTACTGAGCGCAGAGCTCGTCGCGGAGCTGTTGTGGTGAGTTGATGAGCTGGCCGCAGTGGTTGCCAACGATCGGGGTGAAATCTTCTGCGATCGGTAGCGCGGCGATCAGCTCCCGATTCTGTCTGTCCGAGCGTTCAAACGACGGTGTATGGAATGCGCCGGCGACGCGCAACTGCACTGCCTGACCGCCATGTTGGGGAGCCAACGCCGAGGCGCGTTCCAGGGCCTGGAACGTGCCGCCTACCACGGTCTGGTCGGGCGCGTTGTGATTGGCCAGGGAGGCTCCGGATTCCGAAGCAATCGCTTCGGCAGCCTGACGTCCGGCGCCTACGAGCGCCAGCAGACCGCCGGGCATTTCCGTGCAGTCACGGTCCATGCTCAAGCCGCACTGCCAGGCAAAGTTCAGGGTCGTTTCGAGGTCAACTGCGCCGGAGAGGGCGATCGCAGAGTTCATTCCGCTGGAGTGTCCGGTGATGAATCCAAGCGGTCCGATTCGTTCGGCCACACGTGCGTGCTCAGCGACTGCCCAGGCGATCAGATACGGCTGCAGCAGCGACGGTTGCCGCAGGGCCAGCTCGTCCGACGGATCATCGCTGAGTCCCAGGCGCCAAAGATCGCAGCCCGTGATCGACGAAGCGAGGGCAAATGCGCGCTGGCCTGTGTTTGGGAGTTCGGTGACCGCGTCGGCGAGATCGGTCACACCTCCCGCGCGCTGCGCGCCTTGTCCCGGACAGATCAGGACGGTGCTCGCCTCTTGGCTCACGGTGGGAGCGTGCGAGTTATGCGAATCGCGCCGGCTGAACCAGTCGACCGGCTATATGCGATGATCGGGGCCCATGTCGGTCAGCTCGATGATGTTGCCGTCGGGGTCTGTGCAGAACGCGGCCCAGATGCCATCAAGGTCGCGCTGATTCGGCTCCATCATGATGCTCACGCCGTCGCCACGGAGGCGCTCGACCTCGGAGTGGAAGTCCTCGGTCGGGATGTAGAGCGCGAAGTGGGGACCGATTCCCTCGACGTCCTGGTCCATCTCGCGCTGCATCAGGTGCAACTGCAAGGAGCCGACTTCGTACCAGGCTCCAGGGAAGCCGAAGTCGGGGCGGTCGATCTCACCAAGCCCGAGTTGCTCTCCGTAGAACTGCTTGGATGCATCGACATCGGAAACGCAAATGGCGACGTGGCTGTATCCGGCGACTGCGGGCATGATGGCCTCCTTCGACTTCCCGTGGATTGGGCTGATCGCTGTAATTTGAGTGCGATGATACAGGTCAAGAATAACGTTGACAGCAGGACAGGGCCGTCGGCGCGGAGAGGTTGGGGCTGATGTCAGAACTCAGATGGGAACCGCCATCGAGCGGCGATTCGGACCAGCGCGCCTTTGTGCCGGAACCGGGGGGCGCAGGCGGCGGTCCGAGTCGCTGGTCCATTCTGTTGTTGGTCTTCGTCATGATCGGCGCGGCCTTCGCGCTGGGCGTTGGTGCGATGCGGGTGATCAATGCCGAAGACGATTACGGTCGACTCCTGAGGAGCTCCCGGGACGGGTCGTCGCCAGGCGCGATTCCGGCGGTCGTGCAGCCGTCGGACGATGGTGATGAGGACGATGACGCGGTGGCGGTTCCGGACGGTCGGCTGTCCCGGTTCGCGCTGCTGGACGAGATCGTGGAGGTGCTGGACAAGGACTTCGTCGAGCCGGCCAGATTCGAAGCGCTTGACGCCCGTCAGGCCGCGATTGACGGGATCCTGACTGCGCTGGACGACCCGCACACCGTCTTCATCGACGCGGAACGCTATCGGCTGGCGAGCGAGGACATCGGCGGATCGTTTGAGGGAATCGGCGCGACCGTGAACTCGGTGGACGGCGCGATCGTGATCGTTCGACCGTTCCGCAACTCGCCGGCGCAGCAGGCCGGGATCCGACCTGGCGACATCATTCTGGAAGTGGACGGCGAGTCGACGGAGGGTTGGAGCCTGGAGCAAGCGGTTGCGGTGATCCGGGGACCGAAGGGGACCGATGTCGAGCTGCTTGTCCGGCACTCGGACGGCGAGGAGGAGCTGATCGTCGTCACACGTGATCGGATCGTGGTACCCAGCGTCGAGTCGCTGCCGATCTCTGATCGTTCAGGGAATCCGGTTGCCGACATTGGCTACATCCTGATTGCCCAGTTCACGGAGGAGACGCGAGGCGAGTTGCTGGAGTTGCTTGATGCGGCTCGCAACGCCGGCCTGGAGAAGCTGATCGTCGACGTGCGTGGCAACCCGGGTGGCCTGCTTCGGGCGACGGTGGAGACGACCGGCGAGTTCATGGACGAAGGCGTCGTCTTGCGCCAGATCAATCGCGACGGCGAGGAAGAGGTGTTCAACGACCGCGCCGGCGGCGCTGGGCTTGACCTTGAGCTGGTGATCCTGATCAATGAACACAGCGCGTCGGGCGCGGAGGTGATGGCGGCTGCGCTGCGCGACCACGGGCGGGCCGTGCTGATCGGCGTGACCACGACGGGCAAGGGAACGGTCAACGTGCCGCGTCGGCTGTCGGACGGCAGCGTGCTGTATGTCAGTATCGCGCGCTACCTGACGCCCAATAATGCGCAGGTCGAGGGGGTTGGGATCGCGCCCGACATCGAGATCGCGATCCCGGACACCGGCTTCGAGGCCGGACAGGACATCCAACTGTACGTCGCGATCGAGTATCTGAGGGGCGAGTACAACCCGTCGGGGTCGAGCGGCACGAGCGAATCTGAACCACAGGAAGTCACGAGCGACGACCAGGGATCGCAGCCACAGGCGGACTCGGAAGAGTAGTCTGCGAGCCAGTCGACTCGATTGGCGATGGCGCACCAGCATCCTGCGAGGGGAACGCGTTATGACGACAACTGAAGACGGTTGGGCCCGCCCTGAGCTGATCTGCGAGACGGAGTGGCTCGCGGAGCACATCGACGATGAGGACCTGGTCGTGTTGGACTGCGACCGGATCGACGCGTACCTCCGCCTGCACATCCCCGGCGCGGTCTGGTCGCTGTCGCGTTACTGGAAGACTGAGCCGCGCGACGACTCTCAGATCTACGGGATGTCGGACCCGGAGCAGTGGGCCCAGCTCGTCGGGCGCTTGGGCATCACCCCGGATACGACGGTCGTGGGTTACGACGGGTCCGGTTCGCTTTACGCCGCGCGGGTCTGGTGGACGTTCGATCGGTTCGGTCATACCAACTTCAAGGTCCTCCACGGCGGGTTGGACAAGTGGTACGCGGAGGGGCGTCCGCTGTCGCGTGAGAACTTCCGTCCGCAGGCTGTGGAGTATCCGACGCCGCCGGCTCCGCATGACGACTCGATCTGCCGGCTGGACGACATTCCCGGCGCGCTTCAGGACGACGATCACGTGTTCTGGGACGTGCGCTCGGACGGCGAGTGGACCGGCGCGAACAAGCGTGGCACTCAGCGCGGCGGCCGCATACCCGGAGCCGTGCATCTGGAGTGGCTAGAGACCCTGGACAGCCCGGTGCGGACGCTGAAGCCGCCGGCCGAGTTACGAGGGATGCTGGCGGATCTGGGGATCACTCCAGACAAGACGGTGACGACCTATTGACAGGGCGGCATCCGTGCGGCGCACGGATACTGGCTCCTGCAACTGCTCGGCTACAACCAGAGCCGCAACTACGATGCGTCGTGGCACGAGTACGGCAACGCGCTGGAGCACCCGATCGAGACTCCGGGCGACTAGCCCTCGAGGACGGCAGCCAGCGCCGCTTCGACCTCGGCCAGTGGCGCGAAGGCTTCGAAGCGCGCGACGACGATGCCCTCGGCGTTGACGACGAAGGTCCACTCGTCGGTGTGGAGGCCCCACTCTTCGAGGATCGGGGTCTCGATCGGCTCCTCGCCGAAGCGCACCTGCTCCGGGTTTTCGTAGAGGTCGACGTGGATGTAGTTGGCCTGGTCACCGAAGATGGTGCGCACCTCCGATAGCACCTCGGCCTGGGGCCCGCAGAAGGCGTTGGTGCAGAAGCCGGGCGACGCGAAGACCACGACGAACGGCTTGTCCGCTTCGAGTGCGTCGGCCAGCGAGATGATGTAGAGGCCGGGATCGGGCTCCTCGCCGGTTGAGAGGTCGGAGATGTTGGGCACGTCAAGCAGCGTGCGGCTGGCCGATGGCGGCGCCGCGTCGCCGATCGACGGCGCCAAGGTGTCGACCGGGATGTCGACGGCGACGCCGATGTCGGTGAAGCCATCCGCGGTGGGGATATGCAGGATCAGATTCCAACGGCCCACGGCGGCGAAGTCGACTGCAGTGACATGGAAGCCGCGAATGCCATCGGGGAAGCGTGAGAACCGAGCCACGACCTCCTGCATCTCGCCCGGCGCGTCGGCCGGCACGACGGTGATTCTCATGGCCGGCGACTCGACCAAGCCGTCCGGGCCTTCAATCACGAAGGAGATGCGGTGGATACCGGGTGAGAGGTCGGGCGTGCCCAGCGAGATGGTGTAGCCCTGCTCGGAGACATAGACGGGATAGCCGGAGTCGCGCAGCAGCTGCAGCCGCGGGCTGAGGTCGTCGTAGTTGGCCTCAGTGAGGATGCCGACCGACATGCCCGGCGACATGCCGCCCATGCCATCGTCATCCTGCGGTTGTTCCTGCATGGTGTCGGCCTGGGACTGCTGCTCCTGAGCAGTCTCGGCGGCCATCTGTTGTTGCTGTTGTTGTTCGGCGGGTTCGGCTGCCGCTGTGGTGCTGCGCTGCGGCGATGTGGCCGTCGTCGAACCGGAAGCGGTGGTCCCAGCCGAGGACGATTCGGCGGTCGCCGTCTGTTCCTGCTGGACCGCTTGCTGCTGTTCCTGGTCCTGCTGTTGGTCGTCCGAGGTTGCGGCGCATCCAGACAACATCAGGGCTGCCGCCGCCGCAAGCGCGATCAGCACCAACGGCCGCCGCCCGAAGCTCAGCAACGGGTTGTTACTTCGTGAAGCCATGGAATCCCTCGCTCGATCGGTTGTCTCTGCTGTGCCGGTGCGTTCAGGTCAACGCTACTCACCACCTACGTAAGAGCCGAACGTGAACGCAAAGATGCGGAACTGGTCTGAGTCGGAACGCAGTTTCAGCTCATGTTCCGACCATTCGGGCAGGAACACCAGGCGGTACAGGTCATTCTCGGTCACGCGGATGTAGGAGCGCCCGTCGTCGTCCCACTGGATGTGGGAGCCGGCCTCGTCGGGCTGTAGCCAGCGTCCGTCCAGTTCGACGTAGACGTTGAACGGCTCGCCGTCCTCGGCGACGGTCAGGACGACGTTGGCAGTGCGTCCGCGGATCAGGAGGGCGATGTAGTCCTCAAGATCGTCGGTCTCGCGGGCGTGGACGATTGATTCGCGATCGGTCTCCCACAGGCCCTGCAAGTACCAGAGGTTGTGTTTTCGGTCAGAGGTCGGGATATCCGAGTAGAACGTGGGCACGAGCGGTCCGGCGAGGAAGTAGGCTTCCTGACCGGCGTAGGGACCGCCACTGCCGTTGTTGCGACTCCAGCCGGCGTACAGTTCGCGGGTCTGTCGACCCGGGGTGACGCCTCGGGTGGGCACGGCGACATCAACGCCGAAAGGGACGTCAGACAGGTCCTTGCCGACCGCCTCGAGCGCCGCGCGGATCGCGACCTCGGTCTCCTCGTAGTCACCTTCGCCGATGTGGTCGTAGCGGACGCCCATGGGCGATCCGTCGGGCGTCGGGCCGATCAGGAACTTTCGAGGCCACCATCCCGAGCGTCCCTGCAGGGCGCGCCAGGTTCGCCAGTCGTTGTCGACGGCGACGAGATATTCGATGTCGTGCTCGGCGATGGCGGCGCGGACGTTCTCGATGCGTTCCTCGAATTCGAACTCGGGCGTATGCACGCCGATGATGACGAGACCGTGGTCGCGGTACTTCTGGTCCCAGGACGTCAAGAATGGCAAGGTCCGCACGCAGTTGATGCAGGTGTAGGTCCAGAAGTCGATCAGGACAACGTTGCCCTTGGCGAGTTCGAGCGCGACCGATGTCTCGGCGCCGTTGAGCCAGGCATTGATCCCGACGAGGTCACTGACTGTTGCCAGGGCGCTAATCTCTTCGGCGCGCAAGCGCAGGCGGTCTGTTTCGCTGGGCTGGCTTTGCTCTTGCTGTTGAGCGGGTTCGTCCTGCTGGTCGGCCTGTTCGGCCTCCGGCTGAGGCTGTTGTTCCTGTTGCTCGGCCGAGTCGTCGGCCTGCGCTTGCTGCTGATCCTGTTGCTGATCCTGCTGCTGGGCGGGTTGGTCTTGCGCCTGTTGCGGCTGAGCTTGCTCCGCGGGCTCAGCCTGGGCCTCGTCTCGCTGTTGATCGGCAGCCGCGACGGTCGCCTCTTCGTCTTGCTCCTGCGCGCCGCTCTGCGTTCCGCGAGCGTCGTTCGACTGGCGTGACTGTGCGTCTTGGGGTCCCTGATCTTCTTCGTCGTCGGAGACTGCGGCTGACTGCTGGTCCTGCGGCTCGGTTCGCTGCGGTTGAGTCTGAGATTGGTCGTCTGACTGCGCCGTCTGGCTTGCGCTGCTGGACTCCTGAGTCTGATCCGGTTGCGACTGTTGGTCGCTCGAGGTGCAAGCCACGAGGAGTGCCGTCGCCAGCAGGAGTGCCGCGATGCCCGAACGGGCGATTTTGAGGTGTTTCATAAGGCCGAGCGTACAACGCGGATTGGCGGAGGGATCAGACGTGACCGTCCGCCCACGCGGAGATCAAGGTATGCGCGATGGCCATTGGCCCCGGCAATGAGAGCGCACCGTCGGGCAAACCCGGTTCGCCCAGCTGGGCGGCGGGGAGTGAGAGGGCGTGCCGGATTTCCTGGCGTGTAAACCAGCGCACATCGTCCATTTCCCAGTCGTCGAAGTTGATCTCGGCGTTGCCGGCGTCGGCGTGGCAGCCGATCATCAGCGAGGACGGGAAGGGCCAGGGCTGGGACGAGTGATAACGCACGTTGACGGCGTCGATACCTGACTCTTCCGCGACCTCGCGTCGGACCGCGTCCTCGATCGACTCGCCGTGATCGATGAACCCTGCCAGCGCGGAGAACATGCCGGCCGGCCATGACGCCTGGCGGCCGAGCAGGCACCGATCACGTTCGCTGTCGATGACGACGGTGATCACGACCGGGTCGGTCCGGGGAAAGTGCTCGGCCGGACAGGTGGTGCATTTGCGGAAGATGCCGCCCTGGGCGGCGGCTGTCTGCGCGCCGCAGACGGCGCAGAATCGGTGCCGTTCATGCCAGTCGAGGAAGGCGCGCGCCTGCGCCGCGATGCCGGCGTCATCGGCGTTGAGGACGGGTGCGGCGGCGCGCAGGTCCATGTAGGTGGCGTCATCGGGGAGCGCAAACTGTCCCGGCGCGGCAGCTGCGCTGATCGCGAATCGGGCGGCGCCGTCAGATGTGCCCAGGAGCAACGGCGGGTGACGTTCGGTGTCGGCGCCCGCGGGCAGCGTTGACCAGGCCAGACGCATTGCTCCGTCGACTTGACGCATGGGAAAGGTGAGATTGTGGAGGGGGAGGAATGCGGTCTCGGGCTCGCCCTGCTTGCCGGAGACCCATGCCTCGTCGCGACGCCTGGCTGCCTCACGGTCGAGTGGATTGCCGGAGAAGGTGTTGCGAAACTCGGGCATCGTCCCTGCCGCCTTGACTGTCTCCACCGGCTCAGCCGGTGTGCGACTCCGCGGTGTGATCGAACTGGGTTGCCGCCGGCGATCTGGGCAGACCGGGCATGGTCATGATGTCGCCGGAAATGACCACGACGAATCCCGCCCCGGCCGACGGTCGCACGTCGCGGACGGTGAACTCATGCTCGGCTGGCCGGCCGAGGAGCGCGGGATCGTCGGAGAGTGAATACTGGGTCTTGGCGATGCAGACCGGCCAGTCTTGCTGCCCAAGCCGGCGGGCCCGGCGCAGGGTCAGTTCGGCGCGGCGAAGATAGCTCACTGAACCGGCTCCGTAGACCTTGCGGGCGACGGTCTCGATCTTGTCCTTCAGAGGAGTGTCCAAGTCGTAGAGACGGCCGAAGCTCGGGCGATCGCCGGCCAGCGCCTCTCGCACCTGGACCGCCAGGTTGAGACAGGCTTCGCCGCCGCCGCCGTACGGATCCGCCACTGCGGCGCGAACACCTCTCTGTTTGCAGTGCGCCAGGACCGCGTCCAGCTCGGCCTGCGTATCCGAAGGGAAGCGGTTGACCGCCACCACGGGGATCACCCCGTGGTTTTGCACGTTGTCGATATGCGCGTCGAGGTTCGGGAGGCCGGTCTCGAGCGCCTCGAGGTCTTCGGTTTCGAGTTCTCGCGCCGGCCGTCCGCCGTGACGCTTGATCGCACGGCCCGTGGCCACGATCACTGCGGCCTGCGGCTCGAATCCGCCAATGCGCGAGACGACGTTGAAGAACTTCTCTGCACCGAGGTCGGAGCCGAAGCCGGCTTCCGTGACGGTGATGTCGGCGCAAGCCATCGCCGCCCTGGTGGCGGCAATGGAGTTGCAGCCCAATGCGATGTTGGCGAACGGACCGCCATGGACGAAGGCGGGGCCGCCCTCGCCCATTTGCACGAGGTTGGGCCTGATCGCGTCCTTGAGCAGTACCGTCATCGCGCCGTCGACCTGCAGATCGCGGCAGGTGACCGGCTGGATTGGGGTAGCCGACGTGTATCCGACGATGACATCGCCGAGCCGGCGGTGCAGATCGTCGAGGTCGCTGGCCACAGAGAGGATGGCCATCACCTCCGATGCGGGGGTGATGTCGAAGCCTTCCTCTCGAGGGATGCCGTCGGTTGTGCCGCCCATGCCGATGACCGCGCCGCGCAGCGCGCGATCGTTCATGTCGATGCAGCGCCGCCAGGTGACGCGCCGCGGGTCGAGCCCAAGTGCGTTGCCGTGGAACAGGGAGTTATCGATTGCCGCGGCCAGCAGGTTGTTGGCGGCGGTGACGGCATGCAGGTCGCCGGTGAAGTGCAGGTTGATGTCGTCTGCCGGGAGCACCTGTGAGTTGCCGCCGCCGGTACCGCCTCCCTTGATCCCGAACACCGGTCCCATCGAAGGTTCGCGCAGCGCCACGGCCGCGTTGGCGCCGGTCTGTCGGAGGGCCTGAGTCAGACCGATTGCCGTGGTCGTCTTCCCCTCACCGGCGGTGGTAGGAGTCATCCCAGTGACGAGCACCAGGTCTCCGAGCGGTCGGCTGGCCAGTCGCTGGAGCGCCTCAGAGGTCAGCTTCGCTTTGTGGCGTCCGTAGAGATCCAGATCGTCTTCACTCAGACCCAGGTCGGCTGCCACGTCGGCGATCGGCCGCATTGCGCTACCCCTCACTCCAGTCGGCAGAGTAGCGCAGGGCCGGGCCGGTTCAGTTCTCGACCGTGACCTTGACGTCGGTCACTTTTCGCGAGTTCACGATCAATGCAATGTTGAAGTCGCCGTCGTCAGTTAGCGCGAGTGGAATCGCGGCGACTTGCCAAGGTGGTTCGACACCTTCAAAGCGGAGGTCTCTCAACTCGAAGAACTCCCGCGCTCCGGCGTCGTATTCGACTCGCACCACGATGTGGTCGGCGTCGACGGGCTCGTTCATCTCGAGCCGCAACCAGAACCGTTCCTCGAGCTTGAGCGGGCGATTGAGCGGGGTCAGGATGGCCTTGTCCTGAGCCTGTTCGTCGATGTGCAGCGCCGCCTCAGCGGAGCCACCGACGCCCGAGAAGATGCCGCCGCGTGACGCGTTGCAGCCGACCGCGACGGCGAGCACCGCCGCCAACACGACGACTCCGGCCAGCCACTGCACACGCGTCGAAACAGGAGGCATTGCACCAAAGAGTAGTCTGCGTCCCAGACTCGAAGGAGGCGGCGCGGTGTCGGGCTACGAAGGAACGGCGCTCTCAATCCGAGGGCTGTACAAGGTGTTTGCCGACGATCACGGCGACGGTTTGCGATTGGCCGAGGGCGGTGCGTCGAAGGAGGCGGTTCAGGAGCAGACCGGCGCCGTGGTCGGTCTGCGCGACATCAACATCGAGATCGCCACTGGCGAACTGTTCGTGGTCATGGGGCTATCCGGTTGCGGCAAATCGACGCTGGTGCGGTGTATCAACCGGCTGATCGAGCCGTCGGTGGGGCAAGTCTGGCTGAACGGTCGCGAGATCACGGCGATGAATGAGGACGAGTTGCGCGAAGTGCGCCGTCACGACCTGGCGATGGTGTTTCAACACTTCGGCCTGATGCCGCACCGATCGGTACTCGACAATGTTGCGCTGCCGTTGGAAGTGGGCGGGGTCGCGAAGACCGAGCGCCGAGAACGCGCCGGCGAGGCGCTGGAGCTCGTTGGACTCGCTGACTGGCTCGATTCCATGCCGAACCAGCTCTCCGGCGGGATGAAACAGCGGGTCGGACTGGCCCGGGGGCTGGCGATGGAGACGCCGGTCCTGCTGATGGACGAGCCGTTCTCGGCGCTTGACCCGGTGATCCGACGCGACTTGCAGGACGAACTGCTGGCTCTGCAGGAGTCGGTGCAGAAGACCATCGTCTTCATCACTCATGACCTCAACGAGGCAGTGAGGGTGGGGGATCGAATCGCGATCATGCGCGACGGCGCGGTCGTGCAACTCGGCGCGCCCAACGAGGTGGTGCTGAATCCGGCCGACAGCTTCGTCCGCGAGTTCACGCAGGACGTGCGACTGCACGGCATGGTCACGGCGGCGTCGATCATGGATTCGAGCGCTGAGGCGCTGGCGGTCGAGACTGAGGATCGCTATGTGGTCCTGGAGGACGCGGTACTCGACGAGTTGGTGCCGGCCGGACTCTCCGCTACTCAGCCGCTGCAGGTGGTGAATCGGGCGGGCGCGCTGGTGGGCGTGATTCCGCTGGAGCGCCTGGCCCGGGCGATGGTCTCGGACGAGGCAGCGGTCGCTGCGACCAGCGAAGGCGAGGAGGTCGCTTGACTACTCGACCGCTGCCCCGATCAGCCAGCCGACAGTTGTTGACCGAGATCATGTCGGGCAGGATCCAACTGCCGGCGAGCGCCTGGTGGATGGCCCCGCTGGCGATCCTGGTGGTGGGACTGCTCTTTGTACTGGCTTACTTCCTCGTGGCCGACGAGTTCCCGTTCGATGTTGGCAGGGACGTTGGACATCGGATCGATGTCTGGTTGGATTGGCTCGAGGACAACCTCTCGCCGCTCTTCCAGGCAATCAAGGACGTGATCGTCTGGTTCCTGATCTCACTCGAAGACATGATGCTCTGGTTGACCTGGCCGGCGATGATCGGGGCGATCGCGCTGACGTCCTGGTTGCTGGTCTCGTTTCGGATGGCGCTGTTCTCTGCTTGCTCGCTGCTGTTGCTGGCCACCTTCGGCCTCTGGGAATCGACAGTGGAGACGCTGGCGTTGATCATTGTCACGGTCACGTTGTCCATCATGATCGCGGTACCGATGGGTGTCTGGGCGTCGCAGAGCGATCGGCTGGACGCCATCCTGCGGCCGATTCTGGACGGCATGCAGACGATGCCATCGTTTGTTTACCTGGTTCCGGCGATCGCATTTTTCTCGCTGGGCAATACGCCGGCAGTGCTGGCCACATTGATCTACGCCGTGCCGCCGGCTGTCCGGCTCACGAATCTTGGAATCCGACAGCTGCCCGCCGAGACCCTCGAAGCAGCGGACTCATTCGGCATGACTCGTAGTCAGATGCTGCTGAAGGTGAAGATTCCGCTGGCGATTCCGACGATCATGGCGGGCGTCAATCAGACCACGCTGATGGCGCTGTCGATGGTCGTGATCGCGTCGCTGGTGGGCGCCGGCGGGCTCGGGCTTGACGTCAACCGTGCGCTCGGTCGGATCGAGCCAGGCAATGGATTCCTGGCAGGACTCGGCATCGTCTTCGTCGCGATCATCATCGATCGGGTCACGCAAGCGCTGACCAAACGTCAGCAGACGGCGCTGGGATCCGATTAGGCCGGGCGAGGCTTCGACGGCTGCCCCTTCGTATCCGGAACAGTGCTAGTACGTCGGGTTACCAGTTAACTCGCACTTGCAACAACTCGTGCTGCGAGCGATGTGCGACACTACCGCAATGAGCGGACTGATCAGACGCATCGCCCAGATTCCCGGTCTGACTGTCGGCTGTCTGTCGGTACTGTGCTGGGTTCTGGCAGGCTTTGCCCTGGCCGATCCTGATCTTTCGGCCAAAGCGGCGCTGGGCGGGGCAAAGGCCCTGTTCATCGTGCTGGCTGTCTTGATGACGCTGCTGACGATCTACAAGTCCAAGATCTTCGCCGGTCGTGACTGAACGCTCTGATAGGCTGCCTCGACCTTCGATGTCAATGCCGTAAGTCGTTTGTACAGGGAGATGAACATGAAACTTGCCCGTGGATTGCTACGCAACGGCAAACTGACGACCGTACTGGGGGTCGCGATCATCGCACTGTCGGTGTTGGCCTCGGCGTGCGGCGGCGAGGAGGAGAAGACGACCGTTGTCTTCTCGGACCTCAACTGGACCTCCTCGGAGATCCAGGTGCGGGCGGCCGCTTACATCGTGGAGCACGGTCTTGGATACCCAACCGAGCTAGTCGCTGGCGACACGACCTCGCTGTTCCAGGGCCTGATCAACGGCGATACGCAGGTGACGATGGAGATCTGGCCTGCTCAGCAGCCATGGATCGACGAGCTCGACGATCCGGACATCATCGCCCTGCTCGGCGACTCGCTGGACGAGAACTGGGAAGGCTGGGTCATTCCGCAGTACGTCAAGGACGCCAACCCGGGCCTCGTGTCGGTTTCCGATATTCCCGAGTACATGGAACTGTTCGTGACTGCCGACTCGCGCGGCAAGGCGCGGTTCATCGACTGCGTGCCGGGCTGGGCCTGCGAACAGGTGAACGGCAACAAGGTCGTCGCTTACGGACTCGAGGACGTGCTGGAGCTGGTCAAACCGGGATCGGGCGCCGCGCTGTTCGAGGACCTTGAGTCGACCTACGCGCGCGGCGAGGCGTGGCTGGGCTACATGTGGGGTCCGACCAAGCCGACCGCGACGCTCGACCTGTACCGGCTGGAAGAGCCCGCGTGGTCCGAGGAGTGCTGGAACGGCGACCAGGGCTGCGCCTACCCGACCTCCGAGGTACGAATCGCCGTGTTCCACACGCTGCTCGAGGATGCGCCCGACGTCGTCGAGTTCCTGCGGGCCTGGGACTTCGCGGCGGAGGTGCAGGTCCAGTCGGAGATCTGGATGGCCGACAACAACGCCTCGCCGGATGAAGCGGCGATCTGGTACCTGAAGACGTATCCCGAAGTTTGGTCGGCCTTCGTGTCCGATGATGTCGCGGAGGCCGTCCAGGAGGCACTGGCCGAGGAGAGCTAACGGCCGCGTCCCCAGAGCAGCCAATAGCCGGCGGCAGTCGAGAGCAAACCGATCGCGGCCAGGGGCGGCCACCAGGGCCGGAGGTCGGAAAAGAGCGGCGGGTGTACCAGGACGGCCGCGCCGACCCCGAGAGCGGCCGACAGCCCGGCGAGTGACAGCAGGCCGAGCGCCCAGAGCGCCATTGCGGTGCGGCGTTCACGCGAGAACTGTTGCGACATGCTCGCCATGTTATGCCCGTCGCGCCCGGCAGCCTTGGCTCCGCGCCGGACGCGGCGCAAGCAACCTAAGCTCAGGACATGGCGAAGCGATCGAAGTCGAGGGCCAAGTCCGCGGCGGGGCGGGCGGAACGCAACGGCGCGAGCGAGAACGAACGCGTCGTGGCGCGCAATCGTCGTGCGCTGTACCAGTACGAGATCCTGCGTCGCTACGAGGGGGGGCTAAGCCTGAGCGGCTCCGAGATCAAGAGCATTCGTGCCGGTCGTGTCTCGATCCAGGAGGCGTACTGCCGTCCGCGCGACGGTGAGCTGTATCTCGTGGGGGCACACATCGCTCGCTACGAACCGTCCGGACAGGCCAATCACGAGCCGACCCGCGACCGCCGCTTGCTACTACACCGTCGTGAGATCGCCCAGCTGGAGCAGGCCTTCAAGCAGCGCGGGCTCACGCTCGTCCCGCTCAGGCTCTATCTCACACGCGGGCTGGCGAAGCTGGAGATCGGCATCGGCCGCGGACGCCGGCAGCACGAGAAGCGCGACCGCCTGGCGGAGCGGGATGCTCGCCGACAGATCGAACGGGCCCTGCGTCGCTGATGCGAAGGGCATCAATGTGGATCGGTTGTGAATGGGGCCCGGTCACCGATGATGTCCGGCAGCACACATGTCGCTCACACACATGCATGACTGTCATATGTGGAACACATCCGAGCGCCGGCGAATCGCCGAATTGCTACGATAGCTATGCCATCGGCACCTGCCGGTGGGATCTCATCCTGGGGACGAAAGGGTTCGACAGCGGTTGATTTCGAGTTGCTGCGTGCCGAGCTGGCGTCACTCGTTAAACGTCGCCACCACTCCCTAATTGGCGAATCCAGGGAACTCGCCCTCGCCGCCTAACCGCGGTGACGTCGCTCCTCAGCCGTAACCGAGTCGGAGAGGACGCGGCGCCGACACACTCGGTTGCTCGTCGCGGGCGGTCGGGACCGCGACGCTAAGACCAACTCCACTCACCCAGCTGTAACGGTCGGCCGACGCGCCGGCGGCCGGGGACAACACAAGCGACGGCTACGCACGTAGACGCGGCCCGCGACGATCGTCTGGACGGGGAGTTCGATTCTCCCCCGTCTCCACCAATTGCCCGCTTCGCCCGCGCGGGCGCGAACTGGGGTCGCCGGCGTCGGAAGACGCGGCGGACGAACAGAGGGCCAGATGAGCGAGCCGGCAGGCGGCGATCGGCGTGAAGATCGGGGCGACGTCTCGACCGCGCGCGACGCAGCAGCACGAAACCGCCGGACGGTGGCATCGTTCGGTCGACGGCTGCGCTCCCTGCGCGTCCACCAGAAGCTGACGTTGAGCGAGTTGGCGAGGCTTTCCGGAGTCTCCAAGGGCTATCTGTCGCAGGTGGAACGGTCGGACACGTCGCGGCCCTCGGCGGCCACGCTGTTCGCGTTGGCCGACGCGCTTGGCGCGTCCGCAGTCGATCTCTACGAGGGCAACGAATCGCCGATTCCGGTGATCGAGATACCGCAGAGTCTGCGTGAGTTCGGCGAAGAAGCGGAGCTGCCGCCGACTGATCTAGAAATGCTGGCCGGCATTCACTACCGCGGCGCGTCGCCTGAAACCAAGCAAGACTGGCATTTCATATACGAGTCGATACGGCGCAGCGTGGGATCGACGCGTGAACCGAGCGATACGCATAGCGGGACGGAATATACGAGTTCGTGAACTAATGCGTGCGGGGCCTCCGTTGGCTACGGAAGTGTGTTGTAGGCTGCAACGAACTGACCCGGCAGGCTCAGTGTCGGGCACACAGTATCCGGCGGGACGGACCCGTCGCAGGAGGTACGCATGAGCGAGCGAAACTATTGGCAGAGGATGCGCCGTCGGCGAATGTCGCGACGCGCGCTGCTCGGAGCATCGGCCCGCGCCGGCGTCGGCGCCGCCGGGCTGGCTCTGGTCGGCTGCGGCGACGATGACGACGACGGCCAGGCCGCCGCGCAAGTCCAGCAGCAGCAACAGGCCATGCAGCAGCAGGCGCAACAGCAGGCCATGCAGCAGCAACAGCAGCAGGCCGCCGAGCAGCAGGCGCAGCAGGCCGACCAGCAGCAAGCGATGCAGCAGGAGGCGGATCAGCAGCAGCAGGCCGCCGTTGCGGCAGCCAGCGACATCGTTCGCGGCGGCACCCGCACAGCCCCCTTCGTGGGCCCCTACTCGGGTAACCCGCCGACCCTGGACCCGTACGAGAACCTGACCTACCGGGCTCAGATTCCCTCGGGCTTCCACTATTCGAAGCTGATCCAGGCGATCACCGGTCGCGAAGGCGTCAACCCGATCAACCTGGCCGAGTACGAGCCGGACCTGTCCGCCTCGATGCCTGAGATCCCCGACGACACGACCTTCGTGTTTCAGATTCGCGACGACGCCACCTGGCACGACGTCGAGCCGCTCAACGGCCGACAGGTCACGCTGGACGACATCGTCATGACGCACGACCGCTTCCAGGAGATTTCGCCCAATGCGGCGGGCTGGAACGACGTCGTCTCCGCGTTTGAGCCCGGCGAAGACAACAGCCTGACCTTCAAGCTGCACCGGCCGCACGCGCCGTTCCTGACGCTGGCCGGTTCCTCCCAGCACCTCTGGGTGATTCCCCAGGAGATCGTCGACGACGGCACCGTGGCCCAACGCCCGGTCGGTTCCGGGGCCTGGATCTTCGACAGCTACGAGCCCGACGTGGCGCTCAATTGGCGTCGCAACCCCAACTGGCACCGATCGAACGACTACGGTCACGACCTGCCTCTGATGGACGGCATCGTCGCCACCATGAACGGCGACACCAACGTCCTGATCCCGGCTCTGGGCGAGGGCTCGCTGGACTTCTCGCAGCTCTCCCCGGCGATCTACAAGCAGGCCCTCGAGGCCGCGCCGCAGATCGAGGAAGACGGCTACGTCTTCACGCCGAACACCGTGCCCGGCGGGTTCTACTTCAACTTCTCGATCCCGCCCTGGAACGATGTCCGCGTGCGCCAGGCGCTGTCGCTGGCGATGAACCGCAACGATATCCTTTCGGCGACCGATGACACCGGCCGCGGCGGCTGGATGACCGGTATCTCGCAGCTCCCGCCGTACTGGATGGACCCGCAGGACCTGGACAAGTTCGGCGAGACCTTCGAGGGTGAGGACTCGGGCATTCTGTTCCACCGCGGCGTGGCCTTGAGCAACGACGAAGCGCTGCAGAAGGCGCGCGAGCTGCTTTCTGCCGCCGGCTACCCGGAGGGCATCTCCGCGACGGTGCATCACACCCCGGACTACGGGGCCACCGTGGTCAACTTCTACGAGGCCTGCACGCTTTCCGCCTCGGAAGGCGGCTTCCAGTTCGAGTACTTCGGCAAGGAGTACGCGGCCTACATCGCCTCGATCTTCCGCGGCAACTTCCCCGACGACTGGGACGGCGAGTCCACCCACCTCGCGATCGGTCCGCTGTACGGCGGCGCGACCGACCCCGAGGACCTGTTCGCCGCCTGCTACGCCCGCACCTCCGGACGCCACAACTGGGGCTCGGCGGCGCGTACGCCGGACAACATCGAGAACGTGCTCGCCCTCGACACGGGCGGCAACGCCGGTCCCGAGAACTGGACACCGCACCCCAACGCGGCGGTCGGCGGCGGTCCGGAGACGGACGAGCGCCTGCACGAGATGTTCGATGTGCAGAAGGGCATCCTCGACCTCGAGGAACGCATTGAGTACATCAACGACATCCAGCGCTACATGGCGACCAAGATGTACATCGTGCCGTACACCGCGGCACCGGGCGTCTACGCCTTCAACCCGTGGATGAAGCAGATTGACGTCTCCACCGGTCAGGCGATCAGCGCCACCCCGCGCATCTGGCCGAAGGCCACCTACGGTTGGGGCCAGGAGTCGGAGCACACCTTCATGCTCGACCAGAGCATCAAGGACGAGTACGTCTAGGAACCTGGTTCCGATAGCACTCCCCAGCGGGAGAGTCCGGCCCCGGCCGGCTCTCCCGCTGGTGATCATCGGCAGCGCAGACCCAGCGAAGGCGCGTCCCCATGCGGCAGTACATCTTCCGGCGCATCCTGCTGATCATCCCCACGATGATCGGCGTGACCATGTTGGTCTCGCTGCTGACCCAGCTGCTGCCCGGCGATTTTATTGACGTCATGCTCGCCGACCATGTCGGCGGGGGCGAGGACAAAGAGAAGATCCGCGCCGCCTGGGAAGAGCAGCTTGGCTGGAACGATCCGTGGATCGTGCAGTACGGCAACTGGCTCTGGCGTGCGCTGCAGGGCGACCTGGGCACGTCGTTCATCGGTTCTTTCCAGACCGTGGTCGAGGAGATCCAGCACCGGATACCGGTGACGCTCCAGCTGGGGGTGCTGTCCTTGATTGTCGGGGTGGCGATCGCCCTGCCGGTCGGCATCGTATCGGCGATCAAACAGGACTCGGCGCTCGACTACGTGATTCGCGGCGGCGCGATTCTCGCGCTCTCCGTGCCCGGCTTCTGGCTCGCAGTGCTCACGATTCGCATCATCTTCCCCGAGTTGGGCGTGCCGCCCTTACCGCTGATTTATCAGACGCCGGGTGAGAACCTGGCCGAGAACATGCGCCAGCTCTATGTGCCGGCGATCATCCTCGGCATCGGTCTGGCCGGACCGGTGATGCGCCTCACGCGCGGCGAAATGCTCGAGGTGCTGCGCCAGGACTACGTGCGCACCGCGCGCGCCAAGGGTCTGCAGGAGAACGCGGTGATCGTGCGCCATGCGATGCGCAACGCGCTGATCCCGGTGCTCACCCTGATCGGCCTGTCCGCCTCAATCCTGGTCGGCGGTTCGGTGATCATGGAGAGCATCTTCACGCTGCCCGGGATGGGCCTGCGCATGATTACCGCGCTCAAGGACCGCGACATACCGGTCGTGATGGGCATCATGGTGGTCATTGCGCTGGTCGTCATCGTCGCCAATCTGGTGATTGACATCGCCTACTCGCTGGTCGATCCGCGCATTCGCTACAACTGATGCGACCGATCGGCCCCAATGGGCAGATGACTGAGGGAGCAAGCTGATGTCAGACGCGCAGGAGACCGCTTCCGTCTTCGTGGTCCGCGACGACGGCGGGATCGCGAACTGGATCCGCGACCAGATGCAGTTGCTGATCGACCGTTCCGTCTCCAGCCCGCTCGGTTTCGCCACTGCGCTCGTGATGCTGATCTTCGCCGGATCGATTGGCTTCCTGATCGGCGTCTTTCTGATGCCCTGGTGGATGTTCAAGCGTAAGAAGTACTTCGGCGCCTTCGGCGCGCTGATCCTGCTCGTCTGTGTGATCGTCGCTGCTACTGCGCCGATCATCCAGACCGTCGAGCAAGACCCGAACGCAATCCAGGTCGCGCCGTACGGCAAGGGCACTCTGGGTGATCGCTTCATTGCACCCAACGCGGACCACGTGATGGGCACCGACAACCTCGGTCGCGACATGGTCACGCGAATCGCCTATGGCACCGAGATCACCGTGCTGGTCGGGCTGGGTTCTGTCATCCTCACCGCCGTGCTCTCCACTGCGATTGGCCTGGTCTCGGGCTACTTCGCCGGCTCCGGCGCGAGTTGGAGGATGCATGCGCCGGGGTTCATCCTCGGCCTGCGCATCCCCATACCCGCCGGTCTCACCGGGCCCGGACTGCTCTACGCCCTGCCGCGCGCGATCGCCGGGCTGCCGCTCTGGTGGCTGTTCGCCTTACCGTTCGCGCTGGCCGTACTGGCCCTGCAGCTGGTTTTGAAAATCATCGACATTGGCACGTTCGGCCTGCTGACCGAACCGATTGAGCAAGTTCAGTCCGGCGTCGCCGGCGCGCTGCCCTCGCGTGGCGGTCCTGTGCCCGATGTCGACATCGTGATCCAGCGGGTGGTCGACATCTGGAACGCCTTCCCGGCGATCTTCCTGATCCTCGCCGTGCTGGCCGTGCTGGGCACCGGCGGAGACGGCTTCTTCGGGCTCGGCTTCGGCCCCAACATCGGCCCCCAGGCGCAGATCGGCGACGAGTGGTTCTGGCAGGTCTTCCCGCGCACGACGACCGTGATCCTCACGATTGCGCTGGTGCTGGCCGCCGGCAACTCGCGGATCGTGCGCGGCGCCGTGTTTGCGACCCGCGCCGCCCAGTACGTCGAAGCGGCCCGGACCCTGGGCGCCTCGAACGTGCGCATCATGGTCGCCCACATCATGCCCAACATCATGGCCACGATCATCATTTTGGCCTCGCTGAACCTCGGCGCGGCGGTGTTGATTGAGGCGGCGATCTCCTTCCTCGGCTTCGGCATCCCGCCGCCCTTCCCCACCTGGGGCCAGGACACGGGCGGCGTCTCGCTGTTCTACGCCACGGAAGCCTGGTGGCTGGGCGTCTTCCCGGGCCTGTCGATCGCGATCGCCGTGTTCGGCTTCAACATGATGGGCGACGCACTGCGCGACATCCTCGACCCGCGGCTGCGCGGCACCTAATCCCGTTCAAGCGCCAGACGATCAACGAGGCCGCTTGCCTTCGCGAGCTAGCGGCCTCATACGTGTTGCGGGGGCGCTCGGGGCCCGTTACTTGCGGCGGAACTCCTTGAGCACGTCGTCGGCCGAGATTTCGACCAGCGTCGGCCGGCCGTGCGGACAGGAGTGTGGATTGGCGCAACGCTCGAGATCGCGCAGGAGCGCCGTCATGGCCTGCGCATCGAGCACCGCGCCGCGCCGGACCGAACTGTGGCAGGCAGCCGAAGCGGCCGCCCGGTCAAACCGCTCAGGCTCGTCCGGTTGCGGTCCGAGATCATCCAGGACGCCGCGGATCAGGCGCTCCGCTCCGCCGGCGCTCATGCCCGCGCCCGACCGGTCGAGGCTCGCGGGCACGGCACGCAGGCGCAGCGTTCGCTCGCCGAACAGGTCGGCATCGAAACCCAGCTCGCCCAGCCGCTCGCACGCCGCCAGCCAGTTGGCCGATTCGGTCGCGTCGAGCGGCAGCAGCAGCGGCTCGAGCAGCGCTTGACGTTCGAGCCCGCCCTCGACCGCCTCGAGCAGCCGCTCGTAGATCACCCGTTCGTGGGCCCCGTGCTGGTCGACCAGGACCAGTCCGGACGGCCCCTCGGCGATGATGAAGGTGCGGTGCAGTTGGCCGACCATCCGCAGGGGTGGCAGTTGCACGAGCGCCGAATCGGAGTTCAACCGCGGCCCCAGCGTTGACTGTCGCGCGCGTTCAGCGACCGCCCGGCGGCCCGGGGCTTCCGCCGGCGCCGCCATGCGCGGCATCGGCCTGAGCGACGCACCCGCGGCGGGCGCGGCGGTGGACGATTGGCCGTCGGACGGCGCGAAGCGAGGCGCCTGCGTCGCGTCCTCCGCGTACTCGAGGTGCGCGCCGACCCGTCGCGGCTGGGCATAGCGGTCGCGCGACAACGCCTCGCGTATGGTGCGCCCGAGCAGCGAGAAGGCGGCGTCCGCGTCGCGCGGCTTAACCTCGGTCTTGGCCGGATGGATGTTCACGTCGACCGCCTCGGCCGGCACCTCGAGTCGGGCCACGACGAGGGGGAACGAGCCGGACGGCAGCCAGTCGCGGTAGGCCTCCTGTACGGCATAGGACAACCGGCGGTCGTGCACCGGCCGTCCGTTGACGAACAACCGGATCGCATCGCGCCTGCGGCGGGCATCGTCGGGCGAACCGGCCAGACCGTCCAGCGCCAGGCCGAGCGCGGCAGACGCGCCTGCCAGCCGGGCCGAGCGTTCGGCCGCCTCGGAGTGGAAGACGGAGGCGGCCGCCGCCCGCAGCGAGGATTCGGCGTCGAGCCCGGCTACGGCCTCGTGCGCGAGCGGCGTGCGTCCGTCGACGACCAGTCGCAGGGAGACCTCGGGGTGGGCCAGGACGGCGTCGGTTGCGGCCCGCAGGATGGCGGATCGCTCGGCCCGCGCGCCGGCCAGGAAGGCGCGGCGCGCGGGTTGGCCGGCGAACAGGTCGTCCAGCTCGACCGAGGTGCCCAGCGCCCTGGCCGCCGCGCGCGGCGCCCGAGCGGCGCCCGCCTCGAACTCGATCGTGGTCGCCCGCTCGGCCTGTCTCGCTCGGGTCGTCAGCCGCAGCCGACCGGCCGCCGCCGCGATCGCGGGTAGTGCCTCGCCGCGAAAGCCGTAGCTCTCGAGCCGCGTCAGATCGTCCACCGCCGACAGCTTCGAGGTAGCGTGGCGGTGGAATGCGAGCGCCACCTCGGTCTCGGCAATCCCGCAGCCGTCGTCGTGCACCGCGATCCGCTCGCGCCCCGCGCCGGAGATCTCGACCGTGATCCGGCCGGCGCCGGCGTCGACCGCGTTCTCCAGCAGTTCCTTGACCACCGCCGCCGGCCGCTCGATCACCTCGCCCGCCGCGATCTGCGCCGCCACCCGCTCGGGCAGCTCGCGGATCGCGCTCTGTCGCGGCGCGGATGCGGTCGTCACGATCCCGCCCCCGCGCTGCGCTCGGCATCGCTGCCGCGCAGCTCCACGCGCGCCTGGTCGCGCAGCGCATAGAGCGCCGAGATCGCCTCGAGCGGGGTGATGCCGTCGATATCCAGGTCGGCCAGATCGTGCAGGATTGGATGAGCCGGCGGGGGCATCAGCATGAGCTGCGGCGTGGGGCTCGGCGCACGCAGCGGCGCGCGCGCAGCGGCGCCGTCGGACTCGAGCTGTTCGAGCAGGGCCCGCGCGCGGCTGAGCACGGATGCCGGCAGCCCCGCCTGGGCGGCAACCTGCACACCGTATGAGCGGTCGGCCGCACCCGGCTCGACTCGGTAGAGGAACTCGATCGAGCCCTCGGCGGTTTCCTGCACCTGGACCGAGGCGTTCGCCACACGCGCCAGCGCGCCCGAGAGCGCGGTCAGCTCGTGGAAGTGGGTCGCGAACAGGGTCCGCGGTCCACGCTCGGGACGCCCCGCCGCCCGGCCCTCAGGCCCACCGCCAGCCAGATCTTCCGCCACCGCCTGGGCGATCGCCAGACCGTCCCAGGTCGAGGTGCCGCGCCCGATCTCATCGAGCAGGACAAGCGAGCGATCGGTGGCGCCGTGCAGCAGGCGCGCGGTCTCGAGCATCTCGACCATGAAGGTGGAGCGTCCGCGGGTCAGATCGTCGTGCGCGCCGACGCGTGCGAAGATGCGGTCCACGAGGCCGATCCGGGCCCGTTCGGCCGGAACGAACGAACCCGTCTGCGCGAGGATCACGATCAACGCCGCCTGGCGCAGGTAGGTCGACTTGCCGGCCATGTTGGGGCCGGTCACCAGCAGCAGTTGGGGCGCGCGCAGGCCGTCGTCCGCGAGCCGCAGATCGTTGGGCACGAATCCGCCCTGGGCCGCGGCCGCCTCAACCAGGGGGTGGCGGCCGCCCTCGATCTCGAGTTCACCCGAATGCTCCACGACGGGACGCGTCCAGGCACGTTCGGCCGCCACGCCGGCCAGGGCGCAGGCCGCATCCAGCCGCGCCAGCGCCGAGGCGATCCGGCGCACGGCTTCCGCCTCGGCCACCAACTCCTCGCGCAGGCGCTCGGTGCAACTGCGCTCCGCCTCGGCCAGCCGTTCCTCCGCATCCTCCAGCTCGCGCTCAATGGCGCGCAGGCGGGGCTCGGTGAAGCGTTCGCGGTCGCGCAGCGACTGGCGCCGTTCCCAGCTCTCGGGCGCTCCCGACGATTGCGAGCGCGGGAGCTCGATCTGATAGCCGAACGTGCGGTGAAAGGCCACGCGCAGTTGTTCGATCCCCGATTCGCGGCGCAGCTCCGCTTCGAGCGCGGCCAGACGCGCCCGGGCCCGTTCGGCCGCCGCGCGCCAGCGGTCGCTCTCCGCGTCCGCACCCGCCCGCAGCACGCCGCGACCGAACTCGGACGGCGGCTGTTCGACCAGAGACGCAAGCAACTGCGCAGCGGCCTCGGGCGCCGGACCCAGTCGCTCGGCCAGGCCAGCCAGCGCCCCGGACTCCTCGGTGACCAGGCCCTCGCGCAGCATGCCGCCCAACTCGCCGGCCTCGATCAGGCCGCGCGCGAGCGCGACCAGTTCCGCGGGCAGCGCCAGGCCCGCCGCGGCACGGGCGAAGAGCCGCTCCGGATCGCCGGAGCCGCGCAGCCGTGCGGCCAGAGCGCGTCGCAGCGCCGGCCGCCGGTGCAGTCCATCAACCCGATCCAGCCGCTCCTCGATCTGCTGGATATCGAGCAGCGGCGCTGCGAGCGACGCCCGCAGCCAGCGCCGGCCCGGCGCCGAGCCGCAGCGGTCGACGACCTCGAGCAGTGTCCGCGGACCCGAGCCCGCCTCGTCGGCCGGGCCCGCGTCGTGGACCGCCAGGGCTCGCTGCGTGGCCGCATCCCAGCCCAAGCGCGAGTCGCTGTCCAACCAGAGCGGCGGAGCGAGGTGGCGCAGGGCGCCGCCCTCCGGCCGCTCGTTCGCACCGGCCTCGCGTTCCTCGTCGGGCAGGGCCGCCCGCAAGTACGTGATCAGGGCGCCGGCCGCGCCCAAGGCCGCCGGGCGCGCCTCGAATCCGAAGGCAGCCGGCGGCGCAGCAAACTGGGACTCGATCGAGCGCGCCGCGCGGTCGCGTCGAAACTCATGCGCCGGCCTCCGCGTCGCCGCGACCTCGGAGACCGCCTCGAACGGCGCGCCCAGGGGCTGGTCATCATCATCGTCGCGCAGCAGGACCTCCCGCGCCCCGAGTCGCTCGAGCAAGTCAGCTGCCGCCTCCCAGAGCCCCGGCTCCGCCTCGACCTGCCCGCTCAGTTCCGCCACATGGAAGGCGCCGGTCGTCACGTCGGCGGCTGCGACGCCCAGGCGCAGGCGGCGTCGGTCGCGCTGCAGGAGCACCGCGGCGCAGGCCGATGCCTGGCCCGATTCGAGCAGTGCCGGCTCCAGCGCCGTGCCGGGCGAGACCACGCGTACCACGCCGCGCCGCACCAGCCCGCGCGCCGCACGCGGGTGCTCCAACTGCTCGCAGATCGCCACCCGGTGGCCCCGGCCCACCAACCTGGCCAGATGCTGCTCGACCGAGCGCACCGGTACCCCGGCCAACGGGCAGCGCAGACCACCGCCCATCGGCTTGGATGTCAGGGCGATATCCAGCTCCCGGGCGACCAGCTTCGCGTCCTCGTCGAAGGTCTCGTAGAAATCGCCCAGGCGGAAGAGCAGGATCGCGTCGGGATGGCGGGCCTTCAGATCGAGGTACTGCCGACGAACTGGTGTGACCATGCGCATATCCTACACGTTACCGTGTAACCCTGCAGGCTGTTCTTGTGTATCTGCTCAGACAGGTTATCAATAACCACCCGTACGCTGAGCGCGGGTGCGCGGCTCCCGACGCGCTCGTGGATAACTGCGGGATAAGGCGGAGCGGGTCTCAGATCACCGAGAGCAGCTGCAGGAAGCGGTCCTCGACCCGGATCGCGTCGGGCGCGATCTCGCGGCAGACATCGCAATGGATGCATCGCGCTTCGTCGATCCGCCAGTCGCCCAGGCGCTCCGAGGCTGGCGCGTCGTCTTCCTCGTCGGCCTCGGCGGGCGCTCGCTCGATGCATGCGGTGGGGCAGAGCGCGGCCGCTTCGTCCAGCCGAGGATCGGCCGGGTCCGTGATCAGGTAGCGGGTCAGGCCCGGCGCGACCCGCGCGGGGTCTCGCTTCTCCGCGATGTGCGTGTCCAGTTCGTCGCGGAAGTAGTTGACCAGACCGCGCACCGCATACGGCGTGAACTGGCCGTGCAGGCAGTTGGCGTTCTGCAGCGTCCGGTCAATCGCCCCGATCCGTTCGAGGTCCTCCTCGCGTCCGTCGCCGTGCATGATCCGCTCGAGCACCTCGACCAGGCGCTGCGAGCCGCCGTGACAAGTGGTGCAGCGGCCGCAGGATTCGTCCTCGCAGAACTCGGAGAAGTACTTGGTCAGGTCGACGGCCGAGGCGCGCTCGTCGAACAGGATCAGCCCGCCTGAGCCGAGCAGCACGCCGCGCTCGGTGAAGGGGGGGCGTTCGAGCCTGAGTCCCAGGTCCGAGGCCGGCAGGAGACCACCCAGGGGGCCGCCGGGCTGGATGCCCTTGGGCTCGTGGCCGTCGGGCGGACCGCCGCCGCAGCCCAACAAGAGCTCGTCCATGCCCATACCGAAGGGCACCTCGAGGATGCCGGGACGCTCGAGCGCGCCGGAGATCGAGAACATCTTGGTGCCCGGATCCGATTCCGTCCCGAACTGCCGGTACCAGGCGTCGCCGTGCTGCACGATCAGGGGCACGTTGGCGTAGGTCTCGGTGTTGTTGACGTTGGAGGGTTGGTCGAAGACGCCGCGCTGGGCGGGGAAGGGCGGGCGAATCTTGGGCATCCCGCGAATCCCCTCGACCGAGGCGATCAGGCCGGTTTCCTCGCCGCAGACGTAGGAACCCGCGCCGCGTGTGATCTCGAGGTCGAAGTCAAAGCCCGAACCGAAGATGTCCCGGCCCAGGACGCCGCGCTCGCGCGCTTGCTCGAGCGCCAGCTGCATCCGCTCGATCGAGAGCGGATACTCGTCGCGGATGTAGATGAAGCCGTAGTCGGAGCCGGTCGCCTTGCCCGCGATCGCCATGCCCTCGATCACCAGATGCGGGTCGGACTCCATCAGCACCCGGTTGACGAACGCGCCCGGGTCGCCCTCGTCGGCGTTGCAGACCAGGTACTTGGTCGGGCCGGGCGCGCCCAACAGGAACTTCCACTTCTGGCCGGCGGGGAAGCCGCCGCCGCCGCGGCCGCCGACCCCGGCCGAAAGCACGAGGTCGCAGATCGCCATCGGCTCCATGGTCACGGCGCGGTCCAGCGCCTCGTAGGCGCCCTCGGCGATCGCCTCATCGATCGATTCCGGGTCGATCAGGCCCATCACGCGCATCAGCCGCCGCTCCTGCGGTCCCCAGAACGGGTGATCCGACAGCGGCGCGATGCCCGCCGACGGGGTGCGCGCGCCGATCAGCCAGGGGGCTGCCGCTTCGCCCGGATTGTCGCTCAACGCCGCCTGGAGAAACTCGGCCGCATCTTCGGGCGGCACTGGTCCGTAGACCACCGCTCCCATCTCCGGCCGTTCAACTTCGACCACCGGCTCGAGCCAGGAGAGCCCGAGCGTGCCGACCCGCATCAGTTCAATGTCGTGCTCGGCGGCCAGCGGCTCGAGCGCTTCCCAGAGCCGGTCGGCCTCGGCGGCGATCGAAGAGGTCG
Organism: Chloroflexota bacterium; assembly: GCA_028874365.1. Taxonomy (GTDB): domain Bacteria; phylum Chloroflexota; class Dehalococcoidia; order Bin125; family Bin125; genus Bin125. The sequence continues at coordinate 52,395 of JAPPJZ010000076.1, forward strand.
ACAGATCGACCCGGACCACGGGGCGGGCGGGCGAGCGCCGCGGCGCCGCGGCCAGTTCAGCTGCCTCGCGCAGTTCCTCGTAGGCGACGCTCATCCGGCCGTCCCCTCCACTGTCCCGTTGGACGCATCTCCATACTCAACGCCGTAGGTTCGCTCGGCGTCGACGAACGTGGCCGGCGCGATCTTGATCGGCCGCTCGGGCCAGTCGATCGGGTCCTCGCCCGCCTTCAGCCCGCGGGCCAGCTTGACCGTGTCGACCATCGAGAGCGGGCCGACCACGCGGCCGTTGACCCAGACCATCGGCGCCCGCTCGCAGGTGCCGTTGCACTGGCCCAGCCAGAGCCCCAGTTCGTCGTCCGGCGTGTTTTCGCCCAGGTGACAGCCGAACTCGGCCTCGAAAATGCGGCGCACCCGGTCGCCGCCGACCACGCGGCAGGAGGGGCCGGAACACCAGGTCACGAGCGTGGTCGGGGGCGGTGAATGGCGGAACTCGGCGTAGAAGGTGGCTGGGCCGTAGACCTGCGCCTCCGTCACGCGCAGGTGCCGCGCGATCAGGCGGATCGCGTCTCGGGAGATCCAGCCCAGTTCCTCCTGGGCCAGGTGCAGCGCGCGCAGCAGTTCACCCTGTTGGCGCGGCAACTGCTGGAGTAATCCGGCGAACCGTTCCATCGCTGCTCCCGTCCCCGCTCAGCTGACACGCGCACTCCCCGCATGCTATCCGCGCCCCCGATAGCGAACAAGACGCCGGGAGATTGGCGACCGGGTCGCCGGGCGTTCAGCGACCGGGTCGCCAAGTGTTCAGCGACCGGGTCGCTAGGCGTTGAAGCTGAGCCTGAGGCCGGGTCGCGGCCACTGGCACGAGATCAGCCGGCCCGTGGTCGAGAGCGTGATGTAGGCGGTTTGCATGTCGGCGCCGCCGAAGCAGATGTTGGTCGTCAACGGGTCGTCGCCGACCGCGACGTGCTCGACCTCGCCTGTGCCCGGATCGATCACGGTCACGCCGCCGGGGCCGATCGTGGCCACGCAGACGTTGCCCGATTCCTCGACCGCGAGCGAATCGAACAGCGTGTAGCCGCCGGCGTTGGCGATGAAGGCGTGGAAGCCGGCCGCTGGGTTGTCCTGGGCCAGCACGCCGGGCTCGGCGATCTGCCAGCCGAAGAGCCGGCCGGTGGGCGTCTCGGCGATGTAGACATGCGTGTCGTTGGGCGCGAGGCCGACGCCGTTGGCGCCGCCGGGGATCGGGAAGACGGCGCGCGAGATGTGGCTGCCGTCGGTCGTGGCGTAGTAGAGCGCGCCCAGGTCGCGGTCGTACTCGCGGTTCTTGCCCAGGTCCGAGAACCAGAAGCCACCGGTCGCATCGAAGACGATATCGTTCGGGCCTTTGAGCGGCACGCCGTCGCACTCGGTGTAGACCGTCTCGACCGCGCCGGTCTCGATGTTGACCCGCTGGATTGAGCCCGAGGTGTAGTCGTTGGCCTGACCGCCGGGCAACAGGCGTCCGCCCGAGCGGTTCCACTCGAAGCCGCCGTTGTTGGTGATCCAGACGTGCCCGTCCGGCCCGATCGCGGCCCCATTGGGTCCGCCGCCGGTTTCGGCGACCACGTCGACCCGGCCGTCCGGCGTCACTCGCGAGAGCGTCTGCCGGGCGATCTCGGTCAGCAGCACCGAGCCGTCGTCCATCGCGATCGGCCCCTCGGGGAACTCCAGCCCCGAAGCCAACTCCACGAATTCCATCGACGTCTTCTTTCCAGAAGTCCTGTGTCTGCTGCAATCCTAGTCGGTGTCGAGCGCCTGCAGATAGTAGGTGCGCCGCTCGCGCGGGCCGATGATGTGGTCGATCCGCAGCGCCAACTGCGCCTCGTGCGGCATGCGCAGCACGACCTGCGGATTGGAGCGCAAGAGCGGCTCGAGCGCACCCGGCGGTTCGACGTTACTGACCTCGACGGCGTACGTATCGGCCGGCAGCGAGGCCGGACGCGGCTTGACCATCGCCCGCGCCAGCAGCGCCCCCGACGGTGTCAGGATCGAGCAGGCCATCGGTCTCACCCGAGTCGGTTGATTCTGTGTCCGGGCCGCCGCAACGTCGTGGTCAACCAGCAGCGAAGGCGCCGCCGCCGGCGACGCCACAGATGAACTCACCATCGAACCCTCGCTCCGAGAGACCCGCCCGTCCAACCGCCACTACCGCTTTAGCAAGAGTTTCTGCGTTCCGTCAAGTAGTCCTGCCTCGCCAGACCTGCTCAACGGACCGCACGGAACAGCGCTGCGGGGGCGCCTAGTATCCTGCCTGCGCAACCGACTGCTCCCAGAAAGGACCCCAGTCTCATGGGTGATCGACTTGATGGCCGTGTCGCGATCGTGACCGGCGCCGGACGCGGGATCGGCCGCGGACACGCTCTACTGCTCGCCTCCGAGGGCGCGCGGGTCGTGGTCAACGACTACGGCGGCTCGCAGGGCGGCGAGTTGGACGGCGAGGCGGGGCCGGCCGATGAAGTCGTGTCCGCGATCAAGGACGCCGGCGGCGACGCCGTCGCCAACTACGACTCCGTCGCTGACATGGCGGCCGGCGAGCGCATGGTTCAGCAGGCGCTGGACGCCTTCGGGCGGCTCGACATCCTGGTCAACAACGCCGGCATCCTGCGCGACCGGATGGTCTTCAACATGACCGAGGACGAGTGGGATGTCGTCGTTGACGTGCATCTCAAGGGCCACTTCACCGTGACCAAGTACGCCTCGCAGGTCTTTCGCCAGCAGCGCTCGGGACGGATCGTCAACACGTCCTCCGAGTCCGGTCTGGGCAACATGGGCCAGGCCAACTACGCCGCTGCCAAGGAAGGCATCGTCGGGCTGACCCGCACCCTGGCTCGCGACCTTGGCCGTTACGGCGTGACCGCGAACGCGATCCGGCCGCGGGCCGGCACGCGGCTGACTCTGACCGAGGAACTGGCCGAGGCTCAGCGCCGAGCCCGTGAGGCCGGTCTGGCCTCAGGCGACGCCGGCGACATCGATTTCGGCGCCGATCGCGAGGCGATGATGGCGCCTGAGAACGTCTCGCCCTTCGTCGTCTGGCTCTGCACCGACGCCGCGGCCAACATTAACGGCCGCGACTTCCTCGTCTGGGGCAACGAGGTGGGCATGTACACGCTGCCCACGGTCGAGGCGGCCGTCTACGCGTCCGGCCTGAGTTTCACACTGGATGAACTCGACCGGGTCGCGGCGCAGTCCTACCTCGGCTCGCAGAAGAATCCCTGGCCTGCACAGGCGCCGCGTTAGGCCTGCACAGGCCCCGTTCCGGAAGGAGACTCCCAATGGCCATCCTCGCCCATGAAACCGTCGAGTTCACCGCCAACGGCGGCACTGCGTCCGGCTACCTAGCCAAGCCCGTTGACGGCGGACCGTACCCCGGCGTCGTCGTGATCCAGGAGTGGTGGGGTCTCAACCCCAACATTTGCGACATCGCCAACCGGATTGCGGCTGAAGGTTATGTCGCGCTCGCGCCCGACCTCTTCCATGGGTCCGTCACGGCGGAGCCCGATGAGGCGCAGAAGCTGATGATGACTCTGCAGGAACCCAACGCGCTGGTCGACATGTCCGGCGCGGTGGCGGCGCTGCAAGCGCGCGACGACGTCCGCTCGGACCGGATCGGCGTGACCGGTTTCTGCCTCGGCGGCGGGATGTCGCTCCTGCTGGCGATGAACAACCCGGCCGTGACGGCCGCGGCGCCCTTCTACGGCGTGCCCGGCGCCGGCATGGGCGACGCCGGCAAGATCCAGGGCGCGGTGATGGGCTTCTTCGCCGGCCGGGACGAGTGGATCAACGCCGAGGTCGTTGAGGGCATCCAGTCGGCGCTCGACGGCGCCGGCGTGCGCAACGAGATCCACATGTACCCGGACTCGGACCACGGTTTCTTCAACGACACCTCTCCGGACGTCCATGATCCGGAAGCCGCCGCAGATGCCTGGGACCGGCTCAAGGCGTTCTTCGCCGCGGAGTTGCAGAGCTAGTCCCGGCACGAACCGGGGAGCTTGTCACCGCGAGATTGCCGCGCCGGTGCGCGGCGATGACGAACGAGATGTAGAAAGCGCCCCCTCGATCGAGGGGGCGCTATCGATGTCAGCGTTGCGGTGCGAGCGTTAGAGCTCCAGCATGCCGCTCTCGGCTTCACCCTCTTCGGCTTCCTCGGACTCTTTGTCCGCGCCCAGGCCGACCCCGATGTAGACGAAGCCGCCTGCGGCCAGGCCGATGAAGAGGCCAGCGCCGATGATGATCCACAGGAGCCAGGCGTCGAAACCGCCGTCGGCCGAGGAGAGGTGCTGGTTACCCGCTCCCAGATTGATCATGATTGCGTGCACAGCGATTGCGATGATGTTGCCGACGATCAGGCCGGGCAGCAAGAGCGCCATCTGGATCGGGATCGGCGCATCCTTGAGCCACTGCGGCATCATGAAGGAAGGAACCAGAGGCGGCATCGCAACAACCCTTCGCTCGCCGCACATGGCTATCTGTGGCGACCTGTCTGGCGGCTGCCACAAGTATCGCCCTGTTGCGCGCTTTCGTCTAGTTGCCTGATCAAATTGACATTGAGCGATGCGCCAATAGAACAATCGCGGATACGATAACGCGTATGTCAACGAGAGATTCCGCTGCTCACTCGGCGTCGCTGCGCCTGGCGCGCCTGTCCCGCCGGTCCTTACTGAGCGCCTCGGCGCGCGCCGGTGTGGGCGCGGCCGGTATCGCGCTGGTCGGCTGCTCGGAGGACGAGGAGCCGGAGGCAGCGGAGCTGCAGCAGCAACAGGCGATGCAGGAGCAAGACTCGCCGCCGGAGCCGCCAGAGGTCCAGCAGCAGTCGATGCAGCAGGAGCAATCTGAGCAACCTGCGCAACAGGCTGCCGAGCCGGAGCCGCCCAGCGGGCCGACGGCAGGCGGGATCATGCGGATCTGGCTGGCGGTCGAGCGGCACGACCGCTGGGACCCGCACCGCTCGCGTTACCGCTACACCCAGGCCGCGCTCAGCCTGATGTACAACCGATTGATTCGTCCGGCCTCGGTGTCGACCGGCGAACTCGAGGCCGATCTTTGCGCGCTGCCGGAGATGCCGGATGAGACGACGTACGTCTTCAGCGTCGACCCGGAAGCCCGCTTCTGGGCGCTCGGACCGACCGAGGGGCGTGCGTTCACGGCTCAGGACATCGCCTGGAATGTGGAGCGGCAGCAGGCCGCCGTCGATGTCGACGGGCTGCCCGATCCGCATTTCTTCCGGCGCGCCGCCTACGATCGTTCCGCCTCGCACGATGCGACCTCGGACACGTCGATCACGTTCACCACGGCGAAACCCGATGCGGCCTACCTGGCGGGTGTGCACGCCTCGCCCTATGCCAGGATGACCAGTCCCGAGGCAGCCGAACTCTACGGCGACGACTGGCGCGACGACCCGTCGGACGTGATGCGCAGCAGCGGCACCGGTCCGTATGCGCCGCGCCAGTTCAACGGCTTCGAACTGACCCTGGTTCGCTCGGAGAACTGGTGGCGCGACGAATCCGCCTGGCCGGATGCGATCACGTTCACGACGGGCGACACGAACAACATCGTCAGCCTCTATGACGCCGCCGCCTTTGATCGAGCCGACTTCCCGCTGACCAACGAAGCGGTCGAAGCGATGCGCGAGCAGCATCCCGAGCATCCGACCTTCGAGGTGCCGCTCGATGCCGCGGTCGAGCTGCTCACGCCGCTGGCCTCGGATCCGGAGTCGGCGTTATCCGATCCGCGGGTTGTTCGAGCGATCGGCATCGCGATCGACCGCAGACAACTCATTGATCGGCTGTACAACGGCCACGGTCACGTTTCGGGTCCGCTGCCCTGGTATCTCGACGGCTGGAGTCTGAGCGAGCAACACCTGAGCAGTTTCGCGGGCTACGGCGACGAGCGCGAAACCGATCTCGCCGAGGTCTCACAGCTCATCTCCGCTGCCGGCGGGGCGGGCGCCGTGGGCGTCGTCCCGCTGGTCGTGGCCGACCTGTTCGAAGGATTTTTCGCCGGCTCGGGCGAGGCAGTGCGCAGCATAATCGCCGACGCCACGGGGCTTGAGGTCGAGTTGGAGAACCGACCATTCGCCGAAGCGATCGACCAACTGCGCGACGGGGAGCGCTTCTGTTTCCTTGGTTGGGGCGCGGTGCCTCAGCAGGCCGACCCGACCGACGACTGGCTGGCCTCGTTGCATTCGCAGGGTGACCTGCATTGGAGCGACGGATCGAACGCGGAGATGGACGCGCTGATCGATCAGATGCGGATGACCTTCAATCGGGGCGCGCGGCAGGACCTGGGCCACCAGGTGCAGGAGATGCTGCTGCGCGGCGACGCACCGCAGTGGCAGGTCCCGCTGGTCAACGGCATTCAGCTCGGCCTGCATCAACCGTGGCTGCATCCCGACCCGCGCCTGTTCGAATACGCCTGGTCGACGGATCGGCTGAGCACGAGCTGGCTCGACACGAGCCTGGATACCTTCCCGGTGGGTCGAGAACTGCCGCCGCTCGAGGACGAAGCAGGCGGCTAGGTCGCTAGGCCCAGCGGCGGCGGTGCTCGCGCTCGTACTCGAGGATGCGCCGGTAGACGCGGACCATCTCGCGGTCCCTGGCCAACGGCTCGCGCGGCGGCTTGATCACGGCGCCGCCCAGCGCGTCGACAATCTCGCGGTGGTCGTCGATGATGAAGTCGGGCACGATGTCGGTGAACAGGTGCAACCGTTGCCGGTACTGGAAGATCGGCTTGCCCATGATCCCGGCGAGCAGCGGCCAGAGGTCGTGCTTGTCAGCGACCTCGCGCCGCGCTCCGTAGCCCGACCACATGTAGACGTGATGCCCGCGCTCCTGCAGCCGCTCCAGCACCTCGCGCGCGTAGGGTCGGAGGTGGAGATTCCAGGAGACCAGGCACCCATCGACGTCGAAGAAGATATTCAGCGGCCGCACGAACGTTAGCCTACCGCCAAATGTCGAACGCAGCCCAAACGGTCCAGTCGTGGTGCCGGCACCTCAGCGCGGCCAATCCCGGTCGCCACTTCCAGATGAAGTCAGGTCGTGAGTGCTGGCGCTGCGCGTTCCGCAACCGGGGCATGCTTCGCCGCTCGATTCTGACGAGCGCAGTCGTGGGGACGATCCTGGTGGCGATCAATCAGGGGACGGTGATTGTTGGTGGAGACGGATCGGCCGAGTTGGCGTGGAAGATTCCGCTGACGTACTGCGTGCCGTTTCTGGTGGCCTCGTGGGGCGCATTAGGGAATGCGTACGTCCGCGCGGCGTCCTGATCGGACCTTGTTCCGAGGCAGCATCGCTAGCGCGGCAGGCCGAGGCCTCGGGTGGCGATGATGTTGCGCATGATCTCTGAGGTTCCGGCGGCGATGGTGAGGGGGACGGAATTGAGGTATTCGTCCGGCATCCGGCCGTGGAGGGGGGCGTGGGCCTGCTCACCTGAGAGTGCGCCGGAGAGGCCGAACATGTTGATCATGCCGGCCAGGCGCTGATTGATCATCGTGCCGTAGAGCTTTGACATCGAGGCCTCGTGGTTGGGGACCAGGCCCTGTGACTGCATCCAGGCGACGCGGTAGGCGAGCCAGCGGCCAACGGTGAACTCGATATTGAGATCGGCCAGCTTGTGTCGGACGCGTGGGTCCTCGTCCGGGCGCGTGCCGTCTGGACCGGGCTGGCTGGCCAGGTTGGTCAGCTCGCCCAGCAGGCGGACGCCGGAGACGACGCGCGAGATGCCGGAGCGCTCGAAGTCGAGCGTGGTTGTGGCCACGTACCAGCCTCGGTTTTCCTCGCCGACCATGTTCCGGGCCGGCACTCGGACGTCCTCGAAGAAGACCTCGTTGAAGTGGTGGCGGTTGGCCATGTTGACCAGCGGGCGCACGGTGATGCCGGGCGTCTTCATGTCGACGAGGAAGAAGGAGATGCCGCGGTGCTTCGGCGCGTCGGGCTCGGTGCGCGCGAGCATGAAGATCCAGTCGGCGTGCTGCGCGCCCGAGGTCCAGATCTTCTGGCCGTTGATGATGTAGTCGTCGCCGTCGCGCTGGGCCCGCGTCTGCAACGAGGCGAGGTCGGAGCCTGAGCCCGGTTCGGAGAAGCCCTGGCACCAGGAGATGTCAGCGTTGCGGATGCGGGGGAGGAAGTAGTCCTTTTGCTCGTCAGAGCCGTACATGATCACGGTGGGTCCGACGCGGTCGACGCCCTGGTTGTAGACCGGGGCTCGCTGGTGCGCCATGGTCTCGTTGAACATCGCCTGGCGGATCGGCCCCGCGCCGGCGCCGCCGTGTTCCTGGGGCCACCCGAGCGTCAACCAGCCGCGCTCGGCGAGGGCGCGATGAAAGCCGCGGGTGAACTCCCAGCGCTCGCGGTTCGCGGCGCCATCCTCGGCCGGTCCCTCGGACAGATCGGCCCAACCCGGGGGCAACTGCTCGCCGAGGAAGTCGAGCACCTCTTCTCGAAACGCCACGTCCTCGGCCGAGAATTTGAAGTCCATCTGATCGCTCCCGCCACGATTCGCTCGTGCCGCCAGATTAACAGAGGCTTCTCAGGGAACCCTCACCCCGAGGGAGAGGGTGAGGGCCCTGCGGCTAGCGGAAGAGGGACCCTCACCCCTGCCCTCTCCCAGAGGGAGAGGGGGCCGGAAGCGGAACCGCCGAAACTGCCCACTACAATCTCAGCCATGCCCGACAGCCGACCCGGTCCTCTCGCCAACCTTCGAGTCATCGACCTGACCGACGACCGCGCGATCTATGCGGGGAAGCTGCTTGCCGACCTTGGCGCGCAGGTCACGCGCGTTGAGTCGCCGGGTGGCGACCCGCTCAGGCAGCGGGGGCCGTTCCACGAGAGCGGCGCTTCGCTCTGGCATGCCTACTTCGCCAGTTCGCGCGAGTTCGTGAGCGGCGAGGCCGAATCCGTCGCCCAACTCGCGCACGACGCCGACGTCTTCCTCGACTGCGAGCGACTGGCGGACTCTGAAGCCCTGCTTGCGGCCAATCCCGCTCTGGTGATTGTCGACGTGACTTCGTTTGGACGCTTGGGTCCCTGGAAGGATCACCAGGCGCCGGGACTGGTGGCCGAGGCGCTTGGCGGGATTGCCGCCACGTCTGGCGATGTCGATACGCCGCCGCTCAAGCTGTATGGCGACCAGTATGCGTTTGTCGGCGGGGTCTATGCCGCCGTTGGCGCGCTGGCGGCGCTCAATCATGCCCGCAAGACCGGCGAGGGTCAGATCGTCCGACTGAGCACCCATGAGGCGCTCGGCTCGATCCTGGAGCACGTGCTGATGTGGGCCTGGTACCACGAGATGCTGCCGTTTGGGGACGGTCCGGTATTGCGGCGACAGGGTTCGTTGCACTGGTCGAGTGCCTATGTGGTGATGCAGGCGATCGGCGGATCGATCATGATCACGCCGACGCCCGACTTCTCGCGGCAGGCTGCGTGGCTCATTGAGGAGGGCCGCGGGCTCGAACTGCTGGACGAGCGATTCAGCGATCCGGCCAACGTGGCGGAGATGATCGAGTTGACCATGTCGACCCTGCGCGAGTGGGTTGCGACGAAGGAGGTTGAGCCGTTCTTCCACGAAGCGCAGGCTCGGCATCATCCCTACGGCTGGGTGATGACGACGCCGGAGGTGGCGGGCAATCCGCAGCTCGCGGCTCGGGACTGGTGGGCGGAGTATCCCGTCGGCGATGCCATCGTGAGTGGTCCAGGAGCGCCCTACCACTTCTCGGAGACTCCGTGGCGGATTGGCGGGGTGCAGAGCCCCCCTCTGTAGAAAAAGGGCAAAAACACCCCCCACGACGCCGGGGGGGGGATATACAGCCGCACCAAAACCACCCCCCCACCCGCGGGGGG
>JAPPJZ010000007.1 GCA_028874365.1 Chloroflexota bacterium
TGTAATCAGGGTACAGAATTCCTATCTGGTTGTCAACCTTTAGGATTCATTCCCTATCGAATGGCTCAACTCACCGGCTTCACCAGATTGACTCCGAATTGCGGGATCGGAAAGGGGCCGTCCTTTCGGACGGCCCCTTTGCACTAAGTGCCGAATGTTGCCGGTTTAGCGGTACGGCAGCGCGTAGAGGATGCCACCGGTGCCGACAGGACAGTTGCTCTTGTCCTCGGACGCCAGGGCGTTCAGCGAGCAGGCTCGCGGAACCGCGTCGCCCACGTTGTTGGCGTAGATTTCGCCGTAGTTGCCGACTTCAGCGATCGCGCGCTGGATGAACTGCGCGCCAACTGAATCGAAGCCAAGGGTCGAGACTTCGCCGCCCTCGAAGGAGACGCCGAGCAAGCGCGCGACGGCGGTGTTCGGCGGGTTCGCGGCCATAGCGGCGACGTTGGCCTGGGTGATGCCCATCTCTTCGGCAGCGATCAGACCGTGAACGACCCAGTTGACGATGTCTTTCCACTCCGAGTCGTAGTCGCGGACGCCAGGAGCCAGCGGCTCCTTGGAGATCAGCTCACCGAGGATGACAAAGTCGCTGGCGTTGTCGAGCACGCCGATGCGCGATGCGAGGTTGGACTGGTCGGCGGTCCAGACGTCGCAGCGGCCGGCGAGGAACGCGTCCTGCGTTTCCTGGTCAGAGCCGCCAAGCGGCGTGTAGCTCAAGCCGAGGTCGGTGAAGTGGTCGGCGAGGTTCTGCTCGGTAGTCGTGCCGGACTGGACGCAGATCGTGGCGCCTCCCATGTCGGCGGTCGAACCGATGCCCGAGCCGGCGTGGACTGCGAAGCCCTGACCGGTGTAGAACGTGGTCTGTGCGAAGTCGACGGCGAGTTCGCGGTCGCGCGACGCGGTGATCGTGGTGGTTCGAATCAGAACGTCGATGTTGCCGTTGGCCAGCAGCTCGAAGCGTGTCGAGGCGTCGGAGGCGTCAACCAGCTCGAGGTCGACTTCCATCGCGCGGGCGATCGCCTTACAGAAATCGACATCAAAGCCGACGACCGTGCCATCCGGCTCGCGGAATCCGAACAGCGGCTGCGTTTGCTTGACGCCGCACAAGAGCACGCCGCGGTCCTTGACCAGCTGCACGGTGTTTTCGCGCGGCTCGCCGGAGACCTGCGCCGGCTGGTCTTGTTGCTGCTGTTGCTGTTGCTGAGGCTGAGCGGCCTGCGGTTGCTCCTGCTGTTGTTGCATCTGCTGGACCTGCTGGTCCTGCGCTTGCGCCTGCTGATCTTCCTCGTCGGACGTACAGGCCCCGATGACGGCGCCAGCGACGAGTGCGGCGCCGGCGAAGAGCAATGCGCTCGTCAGCCTGCGCCCCTTCAGTGTTGGAAATCTCATAGCTATGGCCTTTCCTTTCAACGCCTGCTACGTGCCGTCGTTCGGCATTTCGCTACTATTCGCGGAGTATACACAGGTAAGAGCACGGATCTGACACACACCTGCACTCCGATGTCCTCGAATTCGGCCAGTTACCGCTTGGCTTCCGGCACCTCGAAGTTAAACAACCGCGCAGCGTTCAACCCCAGGATCTTGGCACGTTCCTCGTCCGTGAGATCGCCCATCGTGCGCTCGATCGCCGCGGCTGAGTGGGGCCAGGAACCCTCGTGGTGCGGATAGTCGTTCGCCCACAGCAGGTTGTCGATCAGGTCATACTTGCGGGCCAGGTCGATACCCGGACCGTCGTCCTGGAATGAACCGAAGCAATGGGCGCGGTAGTAGTCCGAGGGCAGGCCCTCGAGCTTGGGGAAGGCCCACATGTGGTGCTTGTGGTACGCCTCGTCCATCGCGGTCAACGCCCACGGAATCCAGCCGATACCCGCCTCGATCGTTCCCGCTCGCAGTCCCGGGAAGCGCTGGAAGACGCCCGAGGCGCACATGTTGATCACCGGCTCCATCGTCATCGCCAGTGAGTGGAACACGTAGTTGGTGACTGCGCCGCCATTGCCGCGCGCGCCGCGCGGGTCGCGTCCAGTGGAGACGTGGAACGTAATCGGCAGGCCCACCTCTTCGACGGCCGCCCAGAGTGGGTCGAACTCGGGCAGGTTGTAGTTGCGGGAGTCCTCGCCCGTCGGTCCCCAGACCGGCTTGGCCGGGAACGAGAAGCCGCGGAAGCCGCGCTCGGCCGAGCGCTGGATCTCGGCGATCGCGCCCGGGATGTCGCCGGTGGCGACACAGGCCAGCGGCGACGAACGGTCGTAGGTGTCGCCGAACGTCTCCCAGGCCCAATCGTTCCAGGCGCTGCACATCGCGTTGGCGAAGACCGGGTCGGACGTGGCCCACATCGAGAGCCCCTTGTTGGGGAAGATGATCTCCGCGTCGACACCGTCGCGGTCCATGTCGCGGACGCGCTCCTCTGGATACGCGTTGCCATGCTTGTCGCGGACCAGGTCTTCACCGGCCAGCTTCAAGTCGCGGATCTTGGTCGGGCGGTGACCCTCGGTCACCTGCCAGCGGACGCCGTCCTCGTCAACTTCGATGCGCGGCAGCCGGTGACGGTACTGCTCATCGACGCGGCGTTCCCACAGATCGACCGGCTCGTGCACGTGGCAATCGGCCGAGACCATAAAGTACTTGTTCGGATCGCCAGGACGCGCCGTGCGTGTCCAGCCCTCAACGCCCGGGGTCACCGTGCGGTGTTCGGGGATCTCATATCCAACCGGGTCAGCCGATGCTCGTTCAGCGGTAACCATGCGCAATTCCTTCCAGGCAGGGTCATACCGTGCCATCACTCGATAGTCATCCAGAGTCTAGCTGACCTATTGAAGGCGAGAACGGAGCCGCCCACGCCCCGCACTTCTGGGCCGGCCGACAACGCGCCTGCGGCGCGGCTGCTCGTAGCGGGTTCTCAATGTTCGATCTCACGAACGGATCGAGGACGGCGGCCTCAAATCGGCAAGATCCGGACCCGGCTTCGGTGGGTGTCGACCACAACCAAGGCTCCGGCGATCAAGTCGGCCTCGTGTTGTTCAAGCGCTGCGATGACTGGACCTTCCATGGCCGGGGGTAGCGCATCTTCATTGCGAACTTGCAGGACGCTCGGGCCGTTGTCGTGCGATAGCGCCAGCATCGTCCCGAAGTCCAGGTCATGAGTGAACACGACGAGTTGTCGTGAGGCTGCCCAGTCCATGATCTCCTTGTCGCTGGCTCTTGGGTCGCCGACATCGGACCAGTGCGTCGCCTGCCAGCCGTGCTGCTGGAGCACCGCAACCCATTGGGGCGACAGGTTCATATCGACGAGCAGACTCGGCCTCATGACGCCGAAAGAGGTACCTCCCGCTCCTCCAGCCGCCACGCCGCGTAGGCCAGAGATTGGTCGATGTCCTCCGATTCCAGATACGGGTACGCCTCAAGGATTTCGGATGCTGAGCGCCCAGCTGCCAAGAGGCCGACAACAGTCCCGACAGTGACCCGCATCCCACGGATGCACGCTTTGCCGCCCATCACATTGGGGTCGACGGTAATCCGGTCCATTGACTTCATGGCGGTCCCCTTCGGTGGCAGCCACGCTTCGGAGGTTCAGTGTAATCAGCATTGTTGCGGGACCGAGCCGTCTGGAATCGCTTCTTACTTCTCCCTGGCTCCCAGGGAAAGAGGGGCGCAGGGCCGCGAGTGTTTCAGCAATCAGCTATTGCTGCAAGAGATCCAACCGCGAATGCGGACCCGGGTGGTCGTAATCGAGCGAGATCGTCTCAATCACGCCACTGTGAGGCAGCGGCAGGTCGATGTACTCGGGATCTAACCCCTCGGATGGCCAGAACCGCAGCCGCACACCTACGGCTTCGTCGGGCGGCTCGTGCGTAGTCTCCGCCGCGCCGCGGCCGGAGTGAAACCAGTCACCCTCGGTCTCGCCGTCGCCGACCAGCCAAGAGCCGAACCAGGGCATCGGCTGGCCGAAATCGGAGGTCTGCTCGTGCCAGACGATCTTCAACGATGACATGGCTTACGTATCCGTGAAGTTCGGTCGGCGCTTTTCCGAGAACGCCTTGGGGCCCTCGATCGAATCGTTCATGCCTTGCAGGTTCTGCTCGATCGCGGCGCCGAACTGCTGCGCCATCAGCGGTTCCATGTAGTAACCGCGGTACAGCGCCTGCTTCATGTTGCGCACCGCACGCGGGGCCAGGTACAGCATGCGCCGTGCGTAGGTGAGCGCCGTCTCCAGCAAAATCTCCTGAGGCACCACGCGCTGGACCCAGCCAAGCTGGTGGCAGCGTTCGGCGTCATATTGGGTGTCGCCCCAGAGCGTGAGCTCCATCGCTGACCCGAGTCCGATCTGCCGGGTCAAGGGAACCATCCAGCCCGCGCCGCCCATGTTCCAGCGCGCCTCGGCGATCCCAACCTTCGCTTCCTCCGACATGATCCGGATGTCACACTGCATCGCGAACATGAACCCGCCCGCCACCGCCCAACCGTTGATCGCGGCGATCGTCGGCTTCCACAGATTGAGCGCCTCGGAGAGCGGCACCGCGCTCTTGCGCCGATCGGGGACATGAACCGGCGAGGGCCGTCCCTCGCGCTCGGCCTCGCGAGTCGCCGCGGTGTTGATCAGGTCGGCCCCGGCGCAGAATGCGCGTCCAGCGCCCGTGAGCACGGCGCAGCGCGCATTCGGATCGTCGCGGTACTCGACGAAGGCGTCGTACAGCGCCTCGCCCAGACCATCGCCGATCGAGTTCAATCGGTGCGGCCGATTGAGAGTAATCAGATAAATCCCGCCATCCTCAAGCTTCTCGACCTTCACCACCGGACCGAACGTCTCCTGCGGCGTCGATCGATTGTGCTTCGCCGGGTCGTAGGTTTCGTACTGTTGCTCGGCCATGGTCTCGTCCCCGTGCTGTCGGCATGTGTGTTGGGCAGAGCGCCGTCCGTCGACGTTCGCACGATAATCTACCGTCGGAGCCCACACGGAACGTCGGAGTCGAACCGCAATGGCAGATCTCGGCAACGGACAATCACCGATCGACATCAGCGATTGGAACGAGTCCAGAGAAGCGGTGCCCGAATTCGCATACTGCACCGATGCATCCAGGGTCGAGCGTGTGCAGGGTCTGCCGATGATCCATTTCAATCGCGGCAGTGAACTGTCGCTCCGTAAAGAGCGTTTCCGGCTGCTCCAGCTCCATTGGCATACGCCTGCAGAGCACACGATTGCAGCGGAGGAGTTCGTTGCCGAGGTTCATTTCGTCCACATCAGTCAGGGGGACGAACTGCTCGTCGTCGGCGTCGTCTACCAACTTGGCGACCGGGACGAGGGCCTGCAACAGATCATCGATCAAACCCCTGCGGCCGGTCAGGAGCACGGCGTTGTCCCCTCCCTCTCGGCGGCCGACCACGTACCGCAATCGGACGGCTTCTATCACTACACCGGCTCACTCACCGCAGCGCCCTTCAGTGAGCCAGTCCAGTGGTACGTGGCGCGGACGACTAAGACCGTCTCGCAACGACAGGTCGAGCAGCTCCAGGCCCTGACCGCAGGTCCGAACGCGCGCGCGCTGCAGGAGCGCAACGAGCGAACCATCGTCTGTGTTGGTTGCGTCAGCTAGCCGGGCATCACCGCTACCATCGATCCATCCCAGATCACCTACGGCGAGCGACCAACATGCCACCTCAAGTCAGCACCTCTCTTGGCAAACTGCAAGGTGTGGAGGACGACGGTTGTGTCGTCTTTCGCGGCATTCCCTTCGCCCAACCCCCGGTCGGCGAGCTGCGCTGGCGACCTCCCGAGCCGATGGATCCGTGGGACGACATCCGCGACGCCACGGAGTTCTCCGCCTCAGCAATGCAGCGGCAGGTATCTGGAGACATCGGCGACCTGATTGGCATTCCCGCGCAGACGCAGTCCGAGGATTGCCTCTACCTCAATGTCTGGACCCCGGCCTGCGACGACCGCAAGCGACCCGTGATGGTCTGGATTCACGGTGGAGGCAACACGGTCGGATCAGGCACGCAGCCCCGCATCAACGGCCGCAAGCTCGCGTTGACCGGCGACGTCGTGGTCGTGACGCTGAACTACCGGCTCGGTGTCCTGGGCTGGATGCACGCGCCAATCCTCGGCGCCTACGGAAACGAGGGGCTGCTCGATCAGACCGCCGCGCTGTTCTGGGTCCGACGCGAGATCGAGGCCTTCGGCGGCGACCCGCAGAATGTGACAGTCTTTGGCCAGTCGGCGGGCGGATTCGACATCGCCCACCTGATGGCCATGCCCGCCGCCACCGGCGCGTTCGACAAGGCCATTCCCATGAGCGGCTCGCTGATCTACACGATCACCAAGGTCGAGGCGCGCGCAGTGGCCGAGCGATTCCTGATGCGGTTCGGAGGCTGGGAAGATCCGGAGCGAATGCGCGCCGTCAGCGCCGACGACTTGCTCGACTACCAGGCCGAGCTCACCGGCGGTGGATTCGGCGGAGCGAGGTTCGGTCCCGTGGCCGACGGCTACTCGCTCGGCCTCGATGCCGAAGCGCGGATCGGCGCGGGCATCCAAACCAGGGGCATGCCGCTGATGATCGGCCATACGAAGGACGAGTTCAATCTGTTCACGGCCGCCGCCCAGGCCGAACGCGCGATGACCGACAACGACCTCCTCGCCGCAGCCACGGCCCCGTTCGGCGGAATGCGCGCCGCCGAGGGTATCGACCGCTACCAGCGGGCGCGAGACGCACGCGGCGAGCCGACCGACAACCACTCGGTCTGGAACGCGATCATGACCGACTCGATGTTCCGCATACCTGCAGTCCGGACGGCCGAGGCGCAAGGTCGGCACACCGACGGCGTCTGGAGCTACCGCTTCGACTATCCCTCGCCCGCTCAGGACGGCAAGCTTGGCAGCTGCCACTCGCTCGACATCCCCTTCATCTGGGGCACCTACGAGGTCGAAAACATGAAGCGCTTCTGCGGCGAAGCTTCGCCCGAGCTGGCCGCGCTGTCCGAGACCATGATGCAGACCTACCTCGCGTTCGCAAAGACCGGAAACCCCAACAACGATCATCTCCCCGACTGGCCGACCTACAGCCCGGACGACCGCGCCGTGATGACGCTCAACCATGCCTGCGAAGTCATCAACGCTCCCGGAGACGAAGAGCGAGACTTCTGGGCCTCGTTGGCTCCGCGCGAGCTGTCCAGGGTCGGCGGATAAACTCAAACCAACACAGGAAAGGCTTCACACCCATGAAAATCGAAACCGGATTCGGCGGCGGCTGGCTCGGCGGCATCGCCGAGCAGGTGAAGGCGCTCGAGGCCCGCGGCTTCGACTCCATCGTCGTACCCGAGACCAAGCACAACTCGCTCTTCCACATGATGCTCGCGGCGGAGCACACCGAGCGAGTCGAGATCTCCTCCTCGGTCACGATCGCCTTCCCGCGCACGCCGATGATCATGGCCCAGGCCGCCTGGGATATGCAGGAGCTCTCCAAGGGCCGGATCAACCTCGGGCTGGGCAGCCAGGTCAAGGGGCACAACGTCCGACGCTTCGGCGGCACCTGGTCGCCGCCCGCCAAACGCATGGAGGACTACATCAACATGATGCGCGCCGTCTGGCACTCCTGGCAGACTGGCGAGCGTCCCGAGTACATCTCCGACAACTACACCTACACGCTGATGACCCCGATGTTCGATCCGGGTCCGATCCCGTACGACCCGCCCAAGATCTCCCTGGCCAACGTCGGCCCGCTGATGGCACAGGTCGCCGGCGCCTGCGCCGACGGACTGCGCCCGCACGGATTCATGACCCACAAGGTGATGATGGAAACCGTGATTCCCAACGTGGAGAAGGGTGCCAGGCGCGCCGGCCGCACGCTCGATGACATCGACCTCGGCGTCGGCGGATTCATGGCATTCGGCGAAACCGAGTCCGAAGTCGAACAGTCGATCGACGGCCTGCGCCGCGCGATCTCCTTCTACGGCTCAACGCGCTCCTATCACCACATCTTCGAGGCGCATGGCTTCGACTCCTTGGGCATGCAGCTGCACGAACTCTCGCTCAAGGGCGAGTGGGACAAGATGGCCGACGCCGTCAACTTCGAAGTCGCCGCAGAAATGGCGCACGCCACCACATGGGACGACCTGCCCAAGTACGTCAACAACAACCTCAGCTACGCCAGCCGCATCGGCCTGGGTCAGTACGTCCGCCAGCAAGAAGAAGGCCGCAGCAGCTTCGGCTACCCCGGTTCCCGAGACGGTCACGCACCGCCAACCCTGACCGAGGAGCGTCTGACCTGGCTGATGGACGAGCTTCGCCCACTGGGCGCAAATCCGATAGTGGATTAGCCACCCACCCGGATCCGTCATAACCGCGCTTACCGCGGGTAGCTCGCCGCTTTCTGTACCAACGCCTGTCCAGAACGCGGCAATCTGCCCGCTAGGAGCGCGGCGATGGCGAGTCTGAGCAATGAAGTCTGAAGCAGTCACATGTCCGATCCGTACCAAGCACTCATCGACGACCTCGTCGCCGAGCAGCGTTACCTCGACGCCCAACTCGCCGATCTTCCAGATGAAGTCTGGCAGAACGACACGCCCTGCCGAGGCTGGATGGTCCGCGATGTCATCTCCCACCTCGCCGAGGTCGATGAGTCGGCCACGAACGTGGCGAGCGGCGCCTCGCGCTCCATGTCCGGCGGCGAGCGCTCCGAGGACGGCACCCGCTCGACCCTGCAGGACAGTTCGCGCCATATGACTCGCGTCCAGCTCGTCGATTGGTGGCGCGCCGCCCGCGATCGGATGGAAGTCGCTCTGCGCGCCCGTGACGGACGCGATCGCCTGCCCTGGGCCGGACCGCCGATGAGCGCCCGCTCGTTCGCCACCGCCCGCCTGATGGAGTGCTGGTCGCACGGGCTCGACGCGCTAGACGGCGCGGGAGTCGAGCCGATCCACTCCGATCGGCTGCAGCACGTCGCCCATCTCGGCTTCATCACTCGAAACTTCGCCTATCAGACACGTGGTATGGAGCCGAACACCGATCCGCTCAGGATTGAACTCGTCCTCCCATCGGGCGCCGGCTGGTCGCGTGGCGAAGATGATGCCCCGAACCTGATCTCAGGATCTGCGGTCGACTTCTGCCGCGTCGCGACCCAGCGAGTCCACTACAGGGACACAGGTCTCAGCTACACGCCGGGCGCGGCCGAAGAGTTCCTCCAGGTCGCCCAGGCCTTCGCCGGCCCGCCCGGGGAAGGTCGTCCGCAACGCAGTTGACATCCGCGTTTGCGCCAACCCCAGCCGATCGCCGCCTCGCCAGTTGCATAGCATGTATGTTCGTATACGATGGCTCAACCGACGCATTCAGGGGTAGAACGGCGATTTCCTGGTGACCGACCGCATCACTGGATCCGACCATCCTCCCTTACCACGGCTGACAAAACCTGACCATTCTGACCACCCGCGATCTGGCGATCTCCAGCGCTGCGCGGGCTCGGAGCCGACCTCTTTTCGTAGCGGGCCGAGAAGAAAATGTTCGCCTGACCACCCGTCAACCACTCGCCGGAACCGACCATCCTTCCGTCGACTGCACCGTAATCCGATCCCGAGTTAGCCTGCCGCAGATGCTCTCTCCTTACCGAATCATCGACCTCACCGACGAGCGCGGCGTCCTCGCCGGACAGATGCTCGCCGACCTCGGCGCCGACGTGATCCAGGTCGAGCCGCCGACTGGATCGACAGGGCGTGGCATCGCACCCTTCTTCGCCGACCATCCCGGCGAATCGATCTACTGGGCCGCCTACACGAGAGGCAAGCGCGGCATCACCTGCGATCTCAGCGCCCCCCGCGGACGCGACCTGCTCCTCCGCCTTCTCGAGACGGCGGATTTCCTCATCGAATCCTCCGACATCGGCGTAATGGCCGAGCTCGGTCTGGACTACGAGGCCCTGCACGAGCGGTTTCCGAAACTGATCTACACATCGATCTCGGCATTCGGCCAGACCGGCCCCAAGGCGCACTACGTCGGCTCAGACCTCGCCATCTGGGCCGCCGGCACCCCGCTGCTGATGAGCGGCGACGACGATCGGGCGCCCGTCCGGATTTCCCAGCCGCAGGCCTGGGGACACGCCTCCGGCGACGCCGCCGGCGGCTCGATGCTGGCCCTACATGCCCGCCACCAGTCCGGGCGGGGACAACACGTCGACATCTCGGCGCAAGTGTCGGCCGCCCAGGCGACCCTGGCGCAGGTGTTGGCCCACCAGCTCGGAGCGGCCGACCCCGAACGCTACGGCGGAGGCGTCAAGATTCGAGGCCAGGCGATCCGCGGCACGGCCGACGTGGCCGACGGCTACATCGTGTTGCTGATGGGGCCCGGACCGGCGGTCGGACACTTCGCCAACCACGCCGTCAAGTGGTTGGTCGACATCGGCGCGGCGGAGCCGGAGCTGTTGGACGAAGACTTCGTTACGTACGCGGATCGCGCCGCGACCGGTAAGGCGGACCCAGCGCTGTTTCCCCGCATTCAGGACATCATGCGCGATGCCGTCGCCACCCGCACTAAGCAGCAGATGCTCGACATCTCGATCGAGTACGACCTGCTGCTTGCCCCGGTGCTCGACATCGTCGACCTCGGCAACAGCCCGCAGCTCGGGCATCGCAGCTTCTGGCAGGAGCTTGAGCACACCGACGGCCGGCGCGTTACGTATCCGGGGCCGCCGCTGAACATCCTCGTCGATGGAGAACAACAGGGCATATGCAGACGTCCGCCTCCGGAACTGGGTCAGCACAACGCTGAGGTGTATACCGAACTGGGGCTGAGCTCGGTCGACATCGACCGCCTGCGGTCGGAGGGCACAATATGACGCTGCCCGATGGCGTCGGACCGCTGGCCGGGGTCAAGATCCTCGACCTCAGTTGGATCGTGGCCGGACCAACCGTCGGTCGGGCGATGGCCGACTACGGCGCGACAGTCATCAGGGTGGAGTCCCCGGCTCGTGTGGACACCGCGAGAGTCGTGGGCCCCTTCCACGGCGAGGAGCCCGGCGTCGAGAACTCCGGCCTGTACGGCAACGTCAACGCCGGCAAGTGGGGGCTAACGCTCGACCTGCGTGTGCCGGGTGGCCAGGACATCTTCCGCCGACTCGCCGTCTGGGCGGACATCGTCTGCGAGTCGTTTACCGCTGGCGTACTCGCTCGTTGGCAGCTCGACTACTCCCATCTGCGCGAACTCAAACCCGAGCTGATCATGCTCAGCAGCACCCTGCTCGGCCAGAACGGTCCCTACAACCAGGTCAGCGGATTCGGCAGCCAGGGAGCCGGCATGGCCGGCATCCAGGATCTCGCCGGCTGGCCCGATCGCGCCCCGGCCGGGCCCTTCGGTCCGTACACCGACTATCCCGCCCCGCGCTTCGCCCTGACCGCGCTGCTGGCCGCACTCGACCATCGATACCGCACCGGCGAAGGCGTCTTCATCGATCAGGCCCAGGCCGAAGGCAGCATGCAGCTGCTCGCTCCCGCGTTGATCGATTACAAGAACGGCGGACCGGCGCTCGAGCGCCGCGGCAACGACGATCCCCAGATGTGTCCCCACGGCGTCTATCCCTGCTTCCTGCCCGATGGTCGCGAAGAGTCCTGGGTCGCCCTCGCTGTAGCGACGGACGAACAGTGGTCTCGCCTCGCCGACCTGCTCGGCGCCGACGGTTCGTTGTCATTCGAGCAGCGTCGGCAACGGCAGCCGGAGATCGATGCCGCCTTGAGCGGGTGGACATCGAGCCGTTTGGCAGCAGCGGTCGAGGAAACCCTTCAGGCCGCCGGCGTCTCCGCCCATCGCCTCTCCACCACGGAGGACGCCGCCAACGACCCGCAACTCGCCCACCGCAACCACTTCCGACGCCTCCCACATTCCCTCCACGGCGAGACGGTGGTTGAGGGTCCCCGCTACATCCTCTCCGACACACCGATCCAACCAGCCCGACCCGCACCGCAGTACGGCGAACACAACGTACTCATCCTGAAAGATGTGCTCGGGCTAAGCGAAGCCGAGATCGGCGAACTCGCTGCGTCAGGCGCGCTGAGCTAGATCTCCGCCGTCATCCAATCGGCGATACGTTCACCGATCATCATGCACGTGAAGTTGGTGTTGGCACGCACGATCGTCGGCATGATGCTGGCGTCGGCAACGCGAAGGCCTTGGACGCCATGCACTCGACCTTCCGTGTCAACCACCGCTGTCGAGCTGTCGGGACCCATCGCACACGTGCAGGTGGGGTGGGCCATGCTGGTCGTGGCCTGGTGAATCCACTCGTCCAGGCGATCGTCGTCGTCAATCGTCTCCTGATCCAGGTCGAACGCACCGCTGTGATACTGCGCCAGCGCCGGCGTCTGTGCGAGTTGCCAGGCGATGCGGGTGCCCTCTCGCAGGCGCTCACGATCCGACTCGTCTTCGTCGAACCTCAAATCAATCACCGGCTGTTCGCGATAGTCCGCACTCGCGAGCGTGATCGAGCCATAGGAGTTGGGCAGCTGCACCCCGGGAGCGATACCAAAGACCCACTGCGCCTCATCGCCCTCCGCTCCCTTCCAGGCGCCGAACCACGAGCCTGGCTCGCGCAACACATGTCCGAGCAGGTACACCTGCATGTCGTTGAACTCACCGGTAGCCGACGTGTAGCGGAGCAAGGTTTGAATGATCGGACTCTGAGGATCAACCGCCCCCGGCGTGGGACGCAGCATCAGCGGCGTCATCGCATGGTCCATGAGACGCTTGCCGACGCCCGGCAAGTCGACTTCCGACGGAATTCCCAGCTCGGACAACTCCGCGGCCGGACCGACGCCGGAGCGCAACAGAATCGCCGGACTCATGATCGCTCCGGCCGAGAGCACGATCTGGCGAGCATTGACACGTTGCAACTCGCCGTCGCACTCTACCGACAGCCCAACAGCGCGGCCGTCCTCGAACAACACGCGGTCAACCAGGCAGCCGCCCCTGATCGTCAGATTCAGCCGGTTGCGCGCCCGCGAGAGGTAGCCCATGTTCGCCGACCAGCGAGTCCGGAACTCCGGCCCGTCGCGGTTCATCGCCGCTGTCGAGATTCCCGTGCTCTGCGGATCGTTCTGATCGTTCGTCTCTTCAAACCCAAGCGCAACGCACGCGTCGTAGAAGCCTCGTTGCAGTCGATCAATCTCGTCCAGCCGCCATCGGCGCACCGGTATCGGGCCGTTGTGGCCGTGAAAGTCGCCGCCTTCGTCCTTGTCGTCCTCGATGCCGCGGAAGAACGGCAGGCAGTGCTCCCACGACCATCGCTCGTCGCCGGTCATCGCGGCCCAGGTGTCGTAGTCGGCTGGCGCTCCGCGAATCGCTACGCCGGTGTTGACCGCAGACGATCCTCCGACCAGTTTGCCGCGGGGCATGGGCTGTTCCCGCTGCGGCACGAACGTGGCGTTCAATCCCCAGTCGTGCCGTTCCACTCACGGCTCGTGGATGCTTCTGATATCGAACGGAAGCTCCTCCAGCGTCCGATAGTCGGGACCGGCGTCAAGCAGCAACACCGATCTCGACCGGTCCTCGCTCAGCCGGCTCGCCAGAACCGCGCCCGACGATCCTGCTCCCACAATGACGACGTCATAATCCATCGGGTCTCTCCTCAACCGCGAGGCCGAGGCTAGAACATTCGAGAGGCAGTCGGCGCCTACGGAATCAAGCTCAGTCGAGGCTGTCGTGATTAGCGGGCGTTGAACGTTGCGGCTTCGATTCGTTGGTGCTCGACGCCGATCAGCCCTCCGCGGACATCCACTCTGCGACGCGTTCGCCCATCATCATGCAGGTGAAGTTGGTGTTCGCTCGGACCAGCGTCGGCATGATCGAGCCGTCGACGACCCTGAGATTCTCGACCCCGTGAACGCGTCCTTCGCTATCGACCACCGCGCCTTCAGACGGGTCGGGGCCCATCGGGCAGGTGCACGTTGGGTGGGCCATGCTGGTTGCCGTGGCGTGGATCCACTCGTCCAGCTTCTCGTCGTCCTCAACAGTCTCCTGGTCGATGTCGATCGCGCCCTGGTGGAACGAACTCAACTCGTCGGAGTGAGCCAGATTCCACGCGAGCCGTGCGCCTTCACGCAGGCGCACGCGATCCCCCTCATGCTCGTCAAACTTCAGGTCGATCTGAGGATGCTCCGTGTAGTCCGCGCTCTGCAGGGTCACCGAGCCGAACGAGTTTGGCAGCTGCACCCCCGGTGCGATACCCCAGACCCAGTCCGACTCTGGCGCCTGCTCATCTTCTCCGACCCAGGCGCCGAATCTCGCTTCCGGACCAATCAGGATATGGCCGAGCAGATACACCTGCATGTCATTGAACTCACCCGTCGCCGAGGTGTAACGCAGGAGTGTCTGCGCCAGCGGTCGGTCGGGATCAACCGTTCCCGGAGTGGGCCAGAAGAGCATCGGCGTCATCGGATGATCCATCAGGTGCTTGCCCACGCCGGGCAGGTCGACGACCGACGGGATGCCCAACTGCGCCAGTTCCTCGGCCGGACCGACGCCGCTGCGCAGGAGGATCGCCGGACTCATGATCGCCCCGGCGCAGAGCACGATCTGCTTGCCTCGGACCTCCTGCAGTTCGCCGTCGCATTCGACGGCGAGACCGACGGCGCGACCATTCTCAAAGAGGACTCGATCGACCAAACAGTGCCCTCGCACGGTCAGGTTGAGCCGGTTGCGAGCCTGTGAGAGGAAGCCAAGATTCGCCGACCAGCGCGTCATCCGGCCGGGGCCGTCGCGATTCATCGCGAGCGGCGAGATGCCGGTCGATTCGGGGTCGTTCTGGTCGTTCGTTTGCTCGAAGCCAGAGGCGACGCAGGCATCGTAGAAACCCCGCTGAACGGGCTCCATCTCGTCGAGCGTCCAGCGTCGAACGGGTATCGGGCCGCCCTGACCGTGGAAGTCGCCGCGCTCGTCCTTGTCGTCCTCAATGCCGCGGAAGTAGGGCAGGCACTCCGACCAGGCCCAGCGATCGTCGCCGGTCATCTCCGCCCAGACGTCGTAGTCGCCGGGCGCGCCACGAATCGCGACCCCGGTGTTGACGGCCGAAGAGCCGCCGACCAGCTTCCCTCGCGGCAGCGGAGCATCGCGTCCCGGCACGAACGTCGCATCGAAGCCCCAGTCGTGTCGCACGACCGAGGGCTCGTGGATGCTATTGATGTCGGAAGGAAGCGCGTCGAGTGATGCATAGTCCGGTCCGGCGTCGAGCAACAGGACCGATCGTGAGCGGTCCTCGCTCAACCGGGTCGCCATGACCGCGCCCGACGATCCGGCCCCCGCAATGATGACGTCGTATTCCATCCGACTCCCCTTCACTCGAGTTGCTCAGTCGCGAGCCTGAGGGTAAGACATCGACGGCTGTCGCTGGTCAACGTCCGGTGGGTCGTCCGGCAGTCTGGGACGCGTCGCCAATGCCAACCAGGCCAGACCGCTCGCCGTCCCGATGCCGGCCACCAGGAACGGCAGCGCCCAGCCGTCGCTGACATCGCGCAGCGCGCCGGTTAGCAGGCTCCCTCCGGCCGAGTAAACCATCATCACCACCGAGGCCCAGCCCATGATCTGTCCGATGTTTGCAGCGCCGAAATAGTCGGCGCGCAACGTATTGATGTTCGGACCGCGACCGCCCCAGGCGGTCCAGTGCAGGATCGCGCCGAGGATGATCATCGGGAACGAATCGGCGATCGCGAGCACGACCGCCGCCGCGGCGTGTCCCGCCAGGCACATGGCGATGATCACCCGTTTCGAGATGACGTCACCGGCATAGCCACCGATTAGTTGGGCGGCGATCTGACAGACCGTGCCGATCACGATCGCAATTGCAGCGTGGCCCGGCCCCAATCCGTCGATCTCGCCCACTCGCAAGACGAAGAAACCGCTCACCGCCGCAACCATCAGCAGCGGCGATCCATGGGCGAACGACAGCGCCCAGAACGAGCGCGTGCGCAGCGCCTCGCGGGTCGTGAAATCACGGCGCTGTTGAATGGGCGGAGTCGGCGCGTCCGGCCTCGCGACCGTCGCCGCGCGCGCCGGCTCGGGCAGTTCTCCCCTATCCGACGGCCTGACAATCAGCGTGGCAATCAGTTGACCCGCGACAAACAGCAGGACTCCGGATCCAATCGAGGTAGCGCGCCAACCGACGCCGTCGATCAGAAATGAGATCAGCGGCGCGGTGAAGCTGCCGATTGCCAGGCCCGTCATCAGATATCCCATGGCCCGAGCGCGAGTGCGCTGGAACCAGTGCACCACCGCAACCGTCAGCGTCATGAAACCGCCAACCCCCGCACCGATCGAGACGATGAAGTAGAAGATGAAGAACGTCGCCTGGTTGGTGATGAAGCCAAACAGGATCAAGCCGAGCGCGGTGGAAGCGATGCCGAAGCGCATCATCATGCGCGGACCGAAGCGGTCGATCGCCCAGCCCTGAAGCGGCCCAAGCGCGCCCGCTTCAATCCGCGTCATCGCCAGGGCGATGCCGAACAGCGTTGCCGACCACATGAACTCGTCCTGCAGCGCAGCGACGTAGAAGCCGGTGGCGTGCATGACTAGGCCGCCGAGCAGGATCTGAACGACGATCCCGCCGGAGACGATGTACCAGCCGAAGAAGGCGCGACCCGTGGCGAAGCGGCGCAGCACTCCGATCAACGTAGCGTGCGCCCGGACACAGGCTCATGCGCCTCCGGGTCGGTTTGGACGAGACACGGCGATGAGTCGCGCAGAGCCCGGCGTCAGTTGCCTCGCTGCAGCCACAACCCGGGCAAGTGGCGGCTGTGTCGCCATCGCGACCCAGAGCAATCCCGAGCCGGCCCCAATGCCGACGACGAGGAAGCCCAGCATGAAGTCGCCGGTCACGTCGCGAAGCGTGCCGACAATGATTGAGCCGGCCACCATGAACAGCATCATCACGGTCGAGGACCAGCCCATGATCTGGCCGAAGGCGGACGTGCCGAAGTAATCGGCGCGCAGTGCCGTGATCAATGGTCCTCGCGCGCCCCAGGCCAGACCATTGATCACCGAACAGAGCATGACCAGCAGGTAGCTGTCGGCGATCCCGAGCAGCACGCCGGCCGCGCCGTGACCGACCATGCAGAAGAGCAAGATCAGGCGCTTCGAGATCACGTCACCCAGATATCCCATCGTCAACTGACCGACGAGTTGGCAGGCAGACATCACGAGCCAGGCCAAGCCGGCGTCCGCAGCCGAGAGGCCTTCGATCTCCTGCACGCGTGTCGCGAAGTAGACCATCATCCCTGATACGACCATGAGCGGTGCGCCGTGCGCCAGAGAGAGAGCCCAGAACGAACGCGTGCGCAACGCCTCGCGAGCCGTGAAATCGCGATGTCGGTATGAACTCGCCGTCCTGGCTGCCGAGGATCCTGCCGATTGCGACCCCGCCTTAGCCGGGGCCGGACCGCCGTCGGGCTCCATGCCCATGTCTCGTGGATGCCGTACGAACAGCGAGGACAGCGCAAGCCCGACCACCAACAGCACAACCCCGGTACCGAAGGCCGTCCAGCGCCAGCCGACCGCGTCGATCAGCACGCCCACGACCGGCGCGAAGAATCCGCCCAGGCCGAAGCCCATCGCCATGAATCCCAGCGCGCGCGACCGGAGCCGCTCGAACCAGGTCACGGTGACCACGGAGATCGTCATGAAGCCGCCGACAGACGCCCCGATCGAGATCAGGAAGTAGAAGCCGATGAAGCTGCCTTCGTCCCACAATCTGCTGAACGCCAGCATGCCAACGGCCGTGAAGCCGACGCCCCAGCGGATCATCGTCTTCGGACTGAACCGATCGATCAGCCAGCCCTGGAGCGGCCCCAGCACACCGCTCTCCACCCGTGTCAGCGTGAAGGCGAACGCGAACAGCGACGCCGACCACAGGTACTCCGCCTTGAGTTCGGCCACGTAGAAGCTGAAGGAATGGAAGACCAGCCCGCCGATCAGCATGTTGATCACCATGCCGGCGGCGACGATGTACCAACCGAAGAACAGGTTGCGCGGGTTCAGGCGCGAGCGCATTGGCCCAGTATCAGGTATCCCGCAGCGACTACCGTTCGATGCCCGAGCGCTGAGTGGCGGAACGCGCAGAAGGGTTCGCGGCCGGTCGGTTTGGTCGGAACATGGCGATCGGCTGCGCCCTGCTCAGCGGGCCACTGGCGCCGATAACTCGCACGCCTGGCAATCGCGGCCGTCCCGACATGCCAACCCAGAGCACTCCGCTCAAGGCCCCGACCCCCAGCACCACGAAGGGAACGGTGTAACTGCCGGTGGCGTCGAACAGGACGCCCGAGAGGAATCCGCCGATGGTCATGAAGGTCGACATCACGATCGACGACCAACCCATGATCTTGCCGAAGTTGGACGCGCCGAAATAGTCGGCGCGCAGACCGGTGATCAGGGGGGCGCGCGATCCCCAAGCCAGACCGTTGATGATCGCTGCCAGCATCACCACCTCGAACGAGCCGGCAAAGGCGAGCATCACCGCTGCGCCGGCGTGGCCGAACATGGCCGGAATCAGCAGCGCCCGCTTGGAGAAGCGGTCGCCCATGTAGCCCATGCCGACCTGGCCAATAAGCTGCGCGACGTTCATCGCCGTGTATGCCAGGCTGGCGTGGACAACCGTGAGGCCCTCAATCTCAATCACCAGTGACGCGAAGTGGACGAAGACGCCCGAAACCACGAGCAGCGGAGCGCCGTGCGCCAGAGCCAGACCCCAGAACGCCTTCGTCCGCATCGCCTCGCGAACAGTGAAGTCACGGTGGCGGAACTCATTGCCCTGTTGCAGCACTCGCGACGCTGAACCATCCACCGGGGGTGGTTCACCGTCTTTCATCAACCCGCGATCCTGCGGTCGGCGGACGAACAACGTCGCCAGAATCTGGCCAACGACGAACAGGATGATTGCGGAGGCGATCGCCGTGTTGCGCCAGCCGAAGTCCTCGATCAGCCAGCTCACAAGCGGCGTCATAAACCCGCCCAGCGCAAATCCGGTCGACATGAAGCCGAGCGCACGGGATCGCTTGCGCTCGAACCAGGTCACAACGGCAACCGAAACCGTCATGAAGCCGCCGACCGACGCTCCGATCGCGACGACGAAATAGAAGCCGATGAACGTCGCCTGGCTGTTGAGCTGTGAGAACGCCAACAGACCAATGAACGTGGAGAGCAAGCCGAAGCGCATCATCGTCTGCGGACCGAAGCGGTCGATCAGCCAGCCCTGTATGGGGCCGAGCACCCCGGATTCGATGCGCGTGATCATGAACGCCACGCCAAACAGCGTGGCCGACCACATGAACTCGCTCTTCAACTCCGCGACGTAGAAGTTGAACGAGTGCATCACCAGGCCGCCGGACAGCATGTTGATCACGATGCCGCCGGCGACGATGTACCAGCCGTAGAAGATCTTGCGGTCGGATCCGAAGAGCGCGGGCAGCACGCGGAGTCTTCCTCCTGGAGCCTCCTATGCCCGCTGAGCGCCGTCCGATGCCTGATAACGCGCTCTCGGTCGGCTCGAATCGGAACAGGTGACCGTCGGTCACTGTATCCGCCACCGACCTGATGGTCTGCGCTCTGGCATACTGCCTGCCGATCGCATAGCGCACCGAAACGCAGCGACCGCTGCCTGGAAAGGAACCAAACGATGGCCACTCAGACCGGAAATCGCGCCGATGTCGATGCGATGGCGCAGGAGCTCTCCAACTGGGGTCGCTGGGGACCCGACGATGAGCGCGGCGCGCTGAACTTCGTCACCCCGGAGGTCTCGGCCGCGGCGGCCGCGTTGGTCTCGGAAGGGGTGACGGTGAGCTGCGCCCTTGAGCTGGCCAAGACGCCCGCCGCCGACAATCCGACGCCGGTGACGCACTTCATGACCGGCGCGGGCGATGTCAGCGGTCAAGCCGCCATTCGCGGCCTGGAAGCCACCGGTGACGGGTTCATGATCTCGCCCCATGGCATGGCCAACACCCACATCGACGCGCTCTGCCACATCCTCGACAACGGCAAGATGTACAACGGGTTCCCTGCTTCGGATGTGCTTTCGACCGGCGCAGCCAGGAACTCGATCATGGCGCTCGAACACGGCATCTCCACCCGCGGCGTACTGCTCGACATCGCCCGATTGAAGGGCGTCGACTGGCTCGAACTGGGTGACGGCATCTCGGTCGATGACCTCGAAGCGGCGGAAGCGGCGCAGGGCGTCACCGTGCGCTCCGGCGACATATTGCTCGTGCGCACCGGACGCGACTCTCGCCGAGAGGCGGAAGGAGCTTGGCTGCCGTTCAGCGGCATGGCCGGACTGCTGATGGAGACGCTCCCCTGGATCCGCGAGCGCGAAGTCGCAATCCTCGGTTGTGACGGCGTCTCCGACGTGGTGCCCTCGAACATCGAGGACTCGCCACTACCCATTCACCACATCATCATCACCTACATGGGCGTCCACCTGATCGATAACGCCCGGTTGGGGCCGCTCGGGGACGCATGCGCCCAGCGCAATCGTTGGGAGTTCCTGCTCACCATCGCCCCGCTGCGTCTGGTCGGTGGGACCGCCTCGCCGATCAATCCAATCGCGATGTTCTAGTTCTGACTCCGTAGGAGGTCAACAATGCCCGACGCACAGCCCCTCCGCGGCGCCGTCATCCTCGATCTGTCGGACGAGCCGATGATCAGCGCCGGACGCTACCTGGCCGACCTCGGCGGTCGCGTGGTGCGGGTTGAGTCTGCAAACGGCGATCGGATTCGCCGGACCGGACCGTGGGTCGATGGCGATGCCGGCGACGAGCGAGCGCTTCGGCATTTGCTCTACAACCAGGGCAAGGAGTCGCTCGCACTCGACCTCGACGCCACTGAATCATGGGAAATCATTGAGCAGCTCGCGACGCGGGCGGATGTCGTCATCGCGCCGATGGAGAAGTCTCCGATGGCGGCTCGCTGCATCCTGCGGCTGCATGAGGCGGCACAGCGCGACGAGGGACCATCGCTGATCGATGTCGTCTTTCGCCGCAACGATCCCTCGGAGCAGGTGACCGACCTGATTGCGATGGCCGCCGGCAGCCAGCTCGTCTGCAACGGGTTCCCTGACATCGCGCCCGACTATCCCGCCGGAAAGCTGGGCTACAAGCAGTCGTCCAACCTGGCGGTCGCGGCGGCAGTGGCGTCGATCTATCAGCGGGCGCGGGGCGGACCTGCAGTCTCATCGACGATTTCGTTGCAGGAGGCGGTCATCTCGACCATCATCCAGGCTGCGAACCCGAATCTCTACAACTGGCACGGAATGGTCGCCGAACGTACCGGGACGGGCGGCCTCAGATATCCGATCGTCGGTCGAGGTCCGGGCTCGTTCGAGTCGGGCGAGTTTGAAAGCGGCGAGATCGTCTTCATCGACACGCCCGGCGTGACCTTTGAAACCGCCGACGGACTCTGGGTGACGTATCTGCAGTCACCCACGAATCTGACCTGGGAGGCATTTCCCGAGTGGTACGCGGAGGTCACCGATGACGATCAGCTCATCGGGGAGCCGTGGAGCGAGCCGTCTTACCGGATTACGCACCAGGTGGAAATGCAGGAGTTCGTCACTCGATTCTGCAAAGCGCAAGCGAGAGATGCGCTGATCGAGCGCGCGCAACGAAACACGGATCTCGCGCTGCCAGTCCAGACCGGGCTGGATATCGCCGCTGACGAGCATCTACACGAACGCGGCTTTTTCCCTCAAGTCGAGCATCCGGTTCTCAACCGAACGTTGCCGCTGCCACGGACTCCGTATCGGTCCACAGGCCTCGAGACCATTCCTCGTCCCGCTCCCGGCCTGGGAGAACATTCGGCCGCCGTCCTGCGTGACCTCGGCGGCTGCCCGGACAGCAAGATCACCGAGCTGATCGACCGCGGCGTCGTCAAAGGCGAACGACCCAACGGCCAGGCTCGGTCCGATGCGTTTGTGCGCTCGCCGATTGCCATTGAGCCGCGACCCGCCGCCAGGCTGCCGCTCGAGGGCGTCCGCGTGCTCGACTTTTGCTGGATGGCGGCCGGACCGTTGATCACCGAAATGCTGGCCAACCTGGGCGCCGACGTGATCAAGATCGAATCCGTCTCAGGCATCGACACGGTCCGGGAGTTCTCCCATCCGCCCCAGGGCTTCACGATCGACACGGGCGCGTTCTTCAACGACACCAACACCGACAAGCGGTCACTGACCCTGAATCTGCATCACCCGAAGACGCGCGAGTTGATTCTCGAGATGCTGCCGCACTTCGACCTGGTGACGAACAACTTCGCTCCGGGAGCGATGGAGAAGTTCCACCTCACCTACGACGAACTGCGCGAGCACAAGCCGGACCTGATTTACGCCTCATTCCCGGTCATGGGCACCTTCGGGCCGAAATCGTCATACCGAGGGATCGGCAACGGTGTGACGGCGCTTTCGGGCGTTGCCGGGCACACTGGGCAACCCGATCGCGCCCCGATTGGCATCGGCACGCTGCACACCGACTTCACCCTCGCGCCGATCGCCACTTCCCTATTGATTGCGGCGCTCATTCACCGCGAACGAACCGGCGAAGGACAACAGATCGAGATCGCTCAGTACGAGGCCGCCGTTCACCTGCTCGACCACGAGTTGATGGACGCGCTGATCAACGGCAACGACACGCCAAGGATCGGCAATCGCTCCGCGGAGTATTGCCCCCACGGCCTGTTCCCGGCATCGGGCGAAGACTCCTGGCTAGCCGTCGCCGTCCGCGATCGATATGAATGGCGAGAGCTATGCGATCTCATCGGGCGCGATGACCTCGCGGAACGGGAGGACCTGCTCACGCTCGAGGGCCGCAAGGCGGCCGAGGACGAACTCGAAGCGGCGCTCTCCCAATGGTCGGCGCAGCATGAGGTCTGGGAAGCGTCCGCGATGTTGCAGAGCCGAGGCATTCCGGCTTCACCGGCTGAAACCGCGGCCGACCTGGCCGTCCACGACAAGGGCGCCGAGGACCTGTTCTTCCGCTACGACCGCGGCGAGGTGCCGTTCATCACCCAGCACCAGCCGTTCACCTGGAACGGCGAGCGCTTGGGCACGAGACCGTCACCGGGCCTGGGCGAGCATTCGGAAGAGATCCTCAAAGGCGAGTTCGGCGTCGATGACGAACGCTACGTCGAACTGCTGATCGCGCTGGTTATCTACTGATCGCCTTATTCTATCAGAGCCCCGCGCGCCCGCTTTCGCGGGTGCTAACGCGGACGGCCTCCTCAACGTCCGTGACGAAAATCTTGCCGTCACCGGTGTTGTCGGTGCGGGCGCCGGCGATGATCGCGTCGATCGCCGGCTCCACGTTGAAATCCGAGATCACGGTGATGATCTTCACCTTCGGAATCATGTCGACGGTGTAGAACTGTCCGCCCCTGCCCGCCTGCACGATGCCCCCCTGGTAGCCGTGTCCGGCGACCCGTTCTACGTGCAGACCGGTGATGCCCGCCTCGATCAGCTGGCGCTTGACCGGTTCCAGCGCTTCCGGCCGGATGATTGCTTCGATCTTCTTCATGACAGCAACCTCTTCAGCGCTTCTGTTCCGCCGGGAATTTCCTCGTCGATCGTATCGCTGGCGTCCCAACCGAATCCGATTTCATCGTATTCGTATGCCGCCTCGTTGTGTTCGCTACGGTCCAGCCCGATCATCTCGTCGGTCTCGCTTACGCGTAGAGGCATGAATTTCTGGATAACCCAGAAGATGGCGGCCGAGAGGACGAACGACCACGCGAGGGCCGCGAGGATTCCAACGATCTGGCGCCAGAGCAGGTCGGCGCTTCCGCCGATCGCCCCATCAACGCCGCCGATCTCCGCCACCGCGAAGAGTCCAGTCGCGAAGGCTCCCCACATACCGCACACACCGTGGACGGCGAACACGTCCAGCGTGTCGTCCATGTCACGCCAGTTGTGCAGCGCGCGAATGGCGAAGAAACCGAGGACCGCGGCCACGACGCCGATTGCAAGGGCGGGGAAGAAGTTGAGGTAGCCGTCCGTCGCCGGCCATTGGCCCACGAATCCAGCGGCAGGGGTGATCGCGACCAATCCGGCCACGGCGCCGGTCGCCGCGCCGATGATCGACGGGTGACCCGTGTACCTCCAGGAAAGCAGCGTCCAGGCGACAAGACCACCTGCCGCAGAGATCTGCGTCTGGACGAACGCGTTGACCGCGCCGCCGTCGGCCGCGAGGGCTGAGCCGGCGTTGAAGCCGAACCAGCCGAACCAGAGCAGTCCGGCGCCAATCACGACCTTGGACACGTCATGCGGCCGCGTCTCGGCGACGGAGTCGCGGCGGCGCCCGACGAAGAGCGCACCGGCCAGCGCAGCGGCGCCGGCGTTGATGTGCACCACCGTGCCACCCGCGAAGTCAGCCGCCCCCAGGTCGAGCAGCCAGCCGCCCTCAGCCCAGACCCAGTGGCAGAGCGGGGCGTAGACGATCGTGATCCAGGCCACGGTGAAGACCAGCAGCGCCTTGAACGAAATGCGTTCGACGAACGCGCCGGTGATCAGTGCCGGTGTAATGATCGCAAACATCAGCTGGAAGGCCATGAACAGCAGACCGTCGCCCTCGAGCCCTCTCAGGCCGAAGACGGTCAGATTGCCGACAAAGCCGCCGATGTCGGTGCCGAAGGCCAGTGAGTAGCCCCAGAGCACCCAGACCACCGTCGCCACGCCGATCATGACGAAAGACTGCATGATCGTCGCAGCAGCGGATTTGGTGCGAACCAGCCCCGAGTAGAAGAAGGCGAGGCCCGGCGTCATCAACAGCACGAGCGCTGCCGACGTCAACAACCAGGCAGTGTTTCCGGAATCCATACGCAACCCCTATTTCCGGGCGCAGTTGACATAGAGAGGCTAGATCAACGGTGACGCGCCCGTCCGCAGTACCAGTCCACGTAGTGTCGCCGAGCGGCGTCTGGTGCTGGTTACAGGCGTATGAATTCGCCGCTCGGATCGGTGATAGCCTCGTGCCCATGGTTGACTCCGAAGCACTTCCGCTCTCTGGTGAGGTGGCGCTTGTGACCGGCGCCTCACGCGGGATCGGCCGCGCCATCGCCCTTGAACTCGCCGCGCAGGGCGCCGACATCGGCGTCAACTACACCTCCTCCGCCGAAGCGGCCGAGCAGGTAGCGCGGCAGATTCGCGAACTGGGCCGCGGCGCATATGTCGCCCAGGCCGACATCTCCGACTCCGATGCCGTCTCGGCGATGACCAAGGCAGTCACCGCGGAGCTCGGCGCGCCTACGATTCTGATCAACAACGCCGGCATCACCCGCGACAC
This sequence comes from Chloroflexota bacterium, assembly GCA_028874365.1. Lineage (GTDB taxonomy): Bacteria > Chloroflexota > Dehalococcoidia > Bin125 > Bin125 > Bin125. The sequence continues at coordinate 25,273 of JAPPJZ010000007.1, forward strand.
GCTGGCGATGCGGATGAAATCGGCCGACTGGGATGCCGTCGTCGGGACCAACCTGACCGGCTCGTTTCTGACCACCCAGTCGGTCCTGCGGGGAATGCTGCGTGCGCGCAAAGGTCGAATCATCACGATCGGCTCAGTAATCGGAACCGTCGGCAATGCGGGACAGGCCAACTACGCGGCCGCCAAGGCTGGCCTTGCAGGCATGACTCGCTCACTCGCGCACGAGTTGGGTTCCCGCGGGATCACGGTCAATCTGGTGGCGCCGGGGTTCATCCAAACCGACATCACCGCAGACCTATCGGAGGACGTGATCAGCAGCGTGATGCAGCGAATTCCCCTGGATCGACTGGGCGAACCGACTGATGTCGCGCCACTGGTCGCATTCCTCGCTGGACCTGGCGGGGCCTACATTACGGGACAGGTGATCCACGTGGACGGCGGAATGGTGATGGGCTGATGGCCTCTTCGTGCGGCGATTCGCTTCGTTCGCGCACCCGTATTGTTCGCCAAGCCGCAGAGCGTGCCGCTTATGAACCAATCCTGGCTGCAGAGTCGGTAGAATTAGCCAGCACCGATCCAAACCGGCGTCGCATCACCGACGCGGTTGGATGGCAGGAGCCGAGATGGAAACGCTGACCCAATCAGAGGAAGCCGCGGATGAACCGCCAAGTGGCGAGCATCCGGCGCTGACGGATGACGACTACGCCCTACTCTTCCCCGGACAGGGTTCACAAACAGTTGGCATGGCGAGCAAGGTGCTCAGCGTCTACCCCGACGCTGAGCAATGGTTCACCCGTGCCAACGAGGTCCTCGACTATGACCTCTTCCGATTGATCGAGCATGGGCCAAGCGAGCGGTTGAACGAGACCACTCACTCGCAGCCGGCGATCTTCGTCGCCTCGGTCGCCTGGCTGGAGGCATTGCGGACGAAGTGGGAGCGCGCCGGGCGGCCGCTGACCCCCACGCTGGTCTCCGGTCACAGCATGGGACAGATCACGGCGATGCTCTCCGCGAGGGCCGTTGATTTCGACGAAGCCCTGAACCTGGTCCGGCAGCGCGCCGAGATCATGCACGCCGCCGACAACTTGCGGCCGGGCGGCATGGCATCAATCATCGGATTGCGCGATCGCGTCCTCAGGCGGCTGGTCGGCGAGGCATCGGACGAAGGCACCCTGGTCGTCGCCAACGACAACTGCCCCGGTCAGACCGTCGTCTCGGGCGACGAGGCGCCGTTGCGCAAAGTGATGCGCTTGGCCGACGAACAGGGGGCACGGCGTGTCGTACGCCTGCCCATCTCGATCGCGTCGCACTCTCCGCTCATGGCTGGCGCTCAGGCGCACTTCTCCGAAGCCGTCAACGCCGTGCACTGGCGCGACCCCGTCGTGCCGGTGGTCAGCAACATTTCAGGCAGCCTGATGCACACCGGCGAGCAACTCGGTCACGAACTGTCCGAGGCCTTGACCGCGCCGGTGCAATGGCAGAAGGCGGTCAAGACCATGGCAGCGCAGGGATCGACCTTGTTCGTCGAGGCCGGGCCTGGCGATGTCCTCTCCAAACTCGTCCGCCGAATCTCCCGCACCTCCTGGACGTTCCCCCTGTCCGACGACGACCACGGCCTCTCGAAGCGCGACTACCCGGACAAGAGCGACGGGATCCCCAAGTAGTGGCCTCGAACGCTTCCTCGACTGCGCGCCGAGTCGTCATTACCGGCGTCGGAGCCGTCACACCCGTCGGTAACGACATGCCGACCACGTGGCGCAACCTGATCGAGGGTCAGAGCGGCGTCGGTCGAATCCAGCGGTTCGATCCGGAAGACTGGGGCGTGAGAATGCCGGTCGCCGCTGAAGTCAGAGACTGGGATCCTGAACCGCTGCTCCCCGACGCCAAGGCCTTGCGCCACATGGACCTCAACACGCAGTACGGCATGGTCGCCGGACTGGAAGCATTGAACGACTCCGGCCTCGAGATCAACGAGGACAACCAGCACCGCGTCGGGATCATCTTCGGTTCCGGCGGCGGCGGCATGGAGCTCGTCACGCGTTGGCAGGACACGCTGGTCAATCGCGGCGCCCGTCGCGTCTCTCCCTTCGCGATGCCCAACCTCATCGCCGATGCCGCGTCCGGGCACCTGTCGATCGCGACGGGCGCAACCGGGCCCAACTACTCGCCGACCTCCGCCTGCGCAACAGGGGCCAACGCGGTCGCCGACGGTCTACTGCACATCAAGGCCGGACGTGCCGACGCACTCCTGGTTGGAGGCTCGGAAGCAATCATCCTGCCGCTCTTCCACATCTGCTTCGAGCGCATGGGCGTGCTCGCGACGCCGGCCGAGCCGTTGACCGCATCGTGCGCGCCGTACGACCTGCATCGCAACGGGTTCGTCCCGGGCGAGGGCGCGGCGGCGATGATGATCGAGGATCTCGACCACGCCCTCGATCGCGGCGCGCCGATCTACGCCGAGGTCGTCGGTGGCGGTTCGGCCAATGACGCTCACGACATCGCACAGCCGGAGTCGCACGGACGGGGACTGATGGTCAGCGTGCAACAGGCGATGCAGGAGTCAGAGATTGATCCGGACAGCGTCGGTTATGTTTCTACTCACGGCACCGCGACCCGACTCGGAGATCAAGTCGAGGTGACCGCGATCAAGCGGATGTTCGGGTCGCATGCCGACGAACTGGCGATATCGTCGATCAAACCCGCAACGGGTCACATGATGGGTGCGTCGGGCGCACTGGAAGTGATCGTTTCCGCCATGGTGCTGAAGGAAGGCCTTGCTCCGCCGACACTCAACTACGAGACGCCGGATCCGGAGTTGGATATCGACGTGATTCCCAACCAGGCGCGTGAACTGAACACGGAAGCCGCGCTCTCGTTCTCGGTCGGATTGGGCGGACACAACGCTGCCGTCCTGTTGAAGCGTTTCGACGAGTGAGCGCACGCAGCCGAGCAACCGAACGTCCGCCCGAAGAGCGCATCGTGATCACCGGAATTGGACCGGTGACCCCGATCGGCGTGGGGGTCGACGCATTCTGGACGTCGCTGACGCACGGCCGCTCAGGTGCACGCCGGGTGCCTGATCTGGTTGATGCGGGGCTGAAGGTGCAGATCGCCGCCGACATCCCCGACTTCGATCCGTCCGACTACATGGAAACCAAGTCCGCGCGCCGCATGGCGCGATTTGCGCAACTCGCCGTAGCCGCTTCCCGGCTCGCCGTCGAAGACGCTGGACTGGACCTGACTGCACACGATCCCGAGCGCGTCGCCGCCGTGATCAACACAGGCGGCGGCGGCGTGACGACGATCTCCCAACAGACCGAAGTCCTGAACAGCAAGGGGCCTGGACGGGTCTCGGCGATGTTTGTGCCGATGATGGCGGGCAATATGGCCTCCTGTCAGGTCTCGATCCAGCTCGGACTGCGCGGACCGGCGTTGACCTCATTGGCCGCCTGCGCAGCCAGCATCTATGCCTTCATTGACGGCAGACAGCTGTTGCTCGGCGGCGAGGCTGACCTGGCCCTGACCGGCGGGACTGAATCGAATGTCTCGGCGCTCGGCATCTCCGGGCTGGCAAATATGCAAGCGCTGTCACGCCGCAACCACGACCCCGAAGCCGCATCTCGCCCGTTCGACAGGGATCGCGATGGCTTCGTATTCGGCGAGGGCGCCGTGGTCTGCGTCACCGAATCGCTCGCCTGTGCACGCGAGCGTGGCGCGCGAATCTATGCCGAGGTGCTGGGCGGCGGTCGGACGGCTGATGCCTATCACATCACGGCGCCCGACCCGGACGGGGACGGCGCGGCCCGCGCGATGTCGACAGCGCTGCGCAATTCGGGACTAAACCCGGACGAGATTGGCTACATCTGCGCGCACGGCACCTCGACTCCACTCAACGACGCAATTGAGACACGCGCGATTCGAACCGTGTTCGGCGATCACGCCGACCATCTCGCGGTCTCCTCGGTCAAGTCGATGACCGGCCACTTGATGGGTGCCGCTGGCGCGCTGTCCGGCGCGGCGACGGCGCTGGCGCTCTACCACGGCGTGTTGCCGCCGACGATCAACCACGAGACGCCCGATCCCGATTGCGACCTCGATTATGTGCCCAACGAAGCGCGCGATTGTGGCTTGAATGTCGCCCTCGTCAATGGCTTCGGCTTCGGTGGACAAAACGGGGTGGTGGCGCTCTCGCGGATTGAGAACTGAGCGCTTACCCTCCAACTACCAGCACGCCGACATCTGACAGCCCGCTGTTCAGTTTGACGGGAATCGCCATATGTCCGACGACACCAGCCTGTTCGACTGCGTGGCGACCCTCGTCGCCGACCAACTCCGTCAACCGCTGGAGAACATCACCGCGGACGCACACTTGATCGATGACCTCGACGCGGACTCGCTCGACATCGTCGACCTGACCATCGCCGTCGAGGAGGAGTTCTCAACCGACGATATCCAGCTTGAGATCCCCGAAGAGGACGCGGCAGAGATTCGCACCGTTCAGGATCTGATCGACTACCTGACGAACGCCGGCATCGAGTAGAAATGCCCCTGCATCGCATCACTGCGAGCGCAGGAGGCGCGATCAACGCAGCCGCATCCGAGCTTGCGTCCGAAGCAATCAGGCTTCCGGCCGGGCAGCGCGCGCTCAATCGCCAGACCAACGCGGCGACGGCGCTGATCGTTGCGGAAGGCGAGGTGGCGATCGGCACCCTGGACGACAATGCCACGCTCAAGGCAGGTGAGGGTGTTCTGCTCGAACCAGATTCGCCATACTCGCTGATCGCGGAGGCCGACTCGCTGGCGTTGCTTTTCTCGGTGCCGACCGATGGCGGCGACGCCTAGCTCGCTGCGAGCACTTTCTCGGGCTGCCAGGTGGCTGCGCTGAGTTCATCCCGACGGAGCACAGCGGCCACCTCGTTGTCGGCGTTGAGCGCGAGGGCTCGGTCCCAGCCGTCGACGGGAGCATGCCGGATTTTCTGTCCCCGTTTGATGCGCTGCAACTGCTCGCCCTGCAGGTGAAAATGGGGCCAGTCCGGGAACAGCTCGGCCGGCGACTCCGACATAGCCCAGATGTCGCCTGCCTCGGCGGCCGCCGCCAGCGCTTCCGGCGAATGACCATCGCTCGCCAGGCGATCACCGATCCTGGTCCGGCGCATCTCGACCACGTGCGCGCCGCATCCAAGCGCCTCGCCCAAATCGCGTGCGATCGCACGGACGTACGTTCCGGTGCTGACTGACATCGCCAGGCGGACAAGTGGCAGATCGATGTCCGTCACGTGCAGCTCGTGGATCGTGACCGCGCGGGCATCGATCTCGACATGCTCGCCGGCCCGAGCCGAACGATACGCGGCAACGCCGTCGCGTTTCACCGCGCTGAACTGGGGCGGCACCTGTTCGATTTCGCCGCGGAACTGTCCCAGCACCGCGTCGATTTCCGCCGCGGTCAGTGAAGGCACCTCGGCCGTCGAAATCACCTGGCCGTCGCTGTCATCTGTGTCGGTGGCCTGACCGAGCAGGACGGCAGCCTCATACGACTTGCGGTACGGGGCGAGGTACTCGTTGAGTCGGGTTGCCGCACCGACGAAGATCGGCAACAGCCCGCTGGCCAGCGGATCGAGCGTGCCTCCGTGGCCAACCCGACGCAAGCCGGTCCATCGTCGGACGTCCCGCACAATGTCGTGCGAAGTCGGACCAGTCGGCTTGTCCACGAGAAAAACGGCACCCGGGTGATGTGCCTCCTTGCGCCGCCGGCTCATGAATCGCGTCCGCTACCTGGAAGTGCGCGGATGCGCTCCTGGATCTCGGCGGAGCCGGCGATCCGAGGATCAAGCTCGAACGTGGGCCAGGGCACGCGCTTCAGATGCAGGCGCCTCCGGATCGTTCGGTGAATGAACGGGGCTGCATGATCGAGGGCGTCGATCGCATCGGCGGCGCTCTTCGCCTGCGCCTCTGCGGCTGCGCTGGGCGCCGACATCACAGAGACATACACCCGGGCGTTGCGCAGATCCCGAGAGGCGCGAACCTCCGTAACACTGAGCAACGCCACGTCGAGACGTGGGTCCTTGAGTTCGCGAGACACGACCTCCGCGACGGTGTCACGCAGCAAGTCGTTGACGCGTTCCATGCGGTCCACGCCGCCCGCGTCACGGGTCGCGCCGAATGGTCGTGTGTTTCGTGCCATCTGCGCTGCCCGAATCAGCGCGCGACGTTGCGGATTTCGCCCCCCTGGACGATCCGCGACTGTGTCTCGATGTGGAAGAACTCGAGTTGGTCGCCCGCCTCGAAGCCGTCGTAGCGCGCCAGCGCCACGCCAAACTCCTGTCCCGCGTCGACCTCCTGCACCGAGTCCTGGAATCGGCGCAGGCTTGAGATGTGAGATTCCGCGATCTGCTCTCCGCCGCGGTACACGTGGACCTGCGCATCGCTGCGGATCGAGCCGTCGAGCGAGCGGCAGCCGGCAATATTGCCAAGGCCGCGAATCGGGAAGACCTGCAGCACCTCTGCGTGTCCGTCGACGACCTGCATCTGGACCGGCTCCAGCAGGCCGCTAATCGCCGCCTCGACCTCTTCGATCACGTCGTAGATGATCGAGTAGGTGCGAATCTCGACGCCTTCTTGCTCGGCCAGGCGCTCCGCGCCGGGCTCGACCGGCGTGCTGAACGCAATCACCAGCCCCTCGGAGGCGAGCGCCAGATTGACGTCCGCGACGGAAACCGGCCCCGCCGCGGCGTGAATCACCTTGACCGCAACTTCCTCGTTCGAGAGCTGCTCCAGCGAATCGCGCAATGCCTCGACCGAGCCCACGACGTCGGTCTTTACGATCAGGTTGAGCGCCGATACGTCGCCCCGGGAAATCTCGCCGAAGAGCGCATCCAGCGTGGCCGAGTGCTGCACCTGCGCATCCCGAGCCTCGCGCTCTCGTCGCGCCCGCTCGTAGACGCGCTTCGCCTCGCGGTCGCTGGCGGCAACACGGAACGGATCACCGGCATCGGCAACATCATGCAGTCCCAGCACGACGACCGGAGTCGACGGGCCGGCCTCGCGGATGCGCTTGCCGACAAAGTCGGTCATGGCCTTGATTCGTCCCCACGTCTGCCCGACCAGCACCGGGTCGCCCTGGCGCAGCGTCCCCTTTTGCACCAATAGCGTCGTTCGCGGTCCCTGGCGTCGGTCGAGCTCGGCTTCCAGCACGACTCCGGCCGCCAGGCGATCTGGATTGGCGGAGAACTCTGAGATGTCCGCGACCAGCAACAGCGTGTCGAGCAGATCGGTCATGCCGTCACCGCGCGTCGCCGAGACCGGCACCAGCGGCACGTCTCCGCCGTACTCCTCGATCTGCACGCCGACATCGGCGAGCGCCGCCTTGACTCGGTCAGGGTTGATGTTGTCGAGGTCCATCTTGTTCAGGGCCACGACATACGGCACACCGGCGGCGTGGATGTGATCGATCGCTTCCCGCGTCTGCGGCATCACGCCGTCATTGGCCGCCACGACCAGGATCGCGATGTCGGTCGCATGCGCGCCGCGCGCACGCATCTCGGTGAACGCGGCGTGGCCGGGCGTATCGATGAAGGTGAGCAGCCGGTCCTTGGCAGTCGCCTGATATGCGCCGACCTGCTGCGTGATGCCGCCCGCCTCGCCTTCGGCGACATTTGCATCGCGGATGTAGTCGAGCAATGACGTCTTGCCATGGTCAACGTGGCCGAGCACCGCCACAACCGGCGGACGATCACGCAGGCTGGCCGGATCCTCTTCCTCTTCCTCCGGCGCGCCGAGAATGTCGATCGTCGAGGGCGCTTCCACTTCCTCGACGACATCGCCGGCTTCCTCAGGATCGAAGCCGCGATCCATGGCCACGATCGCGGCCGTGCCGTAATCGAGCGTCTTCGACACGTCGGCCATGATGCCGTTCGTCATCAGTGTTTTGATGATGGCGACGGGCGTCTCGTTGAGCAGGTCCGCGAGTTCCCGCACCGTAAGTGTGCGAGGAATCGAGACCGTGTTCTCGGCCTCTGTCTGGCTCTGGGGTTGTCGAATGGTCTGTTGTGTCGCCATGGGATTCTCCGATTAATCAGGGTATGTCAATCGCGCTCGTGACGGCTGTCGCTTACGAACGCTGCGCCGCAGTCGGCCACAGCGTCCCGTTGATGGCACCGACGACGCAAAGGCGGACATTGGAATCCTTCGCTCTGCGCGGGGCTGGAACCCGCGTGCTCGACAGACGGGAGGGCGATACGAACAGCGAGGTCTAGAATTCTTCCTCGTACTCCATGTACTCGGCGTACGGATCTTCTTCGAGACCCTCGTCGGTCTCGTGGTACCGCGGTCGCCGACGACGACGATCGCGTTGCTGCTGTTGTTCCTCCTCGCGGCGGAGCAGCTCCTCGCCGAAGCGAATCTGTCCGTCATCGCGAGCCGCCGGCGCAAGCTCCGTTGCCTGCAGGACCGGTTCGAGTTCCGGCTCTTCCTCGACAACCTCAGGCTGTGCCTGCGGTTCCGGCGCTGGAGTGGCGACCTCAACTGGCGGCGGAGGCGGCGGCGCCGAAACCGGCGGTTCGACTCGTGGCTCAACGCGCGGTGCGGCGCGAACCGGCTCCGCCTCAACCACCGGCTCGGGCTCGATCGCAATCTCCTCCTGCGGAGCAAACGGGCCGCGACCTTCTTGCTGAAGACGTTCAGCTACCGTCTGCGGCTTGATGTCGATCCGGAATCCCGTCAGTCGGGCGGCCAGACGCGCGTTCTGACCCTCGCGACCGATCGCGAGGCTGAGCTGCATGTCGGGCACGGCGCACTCGGCCGTATTGGTCTCCTGGTCGATCCGCACCGCCAGAATCTGGGCCGGGCTGAGTGCATGCTCGACAAACCGGCGCGGATCGCGATCCCACTGGATCACATCCACGCGCTCACCGTGGAGCTCGTTGACGATGTTCTGGATCCGCATCGCGCGCATGCCGATGCAACTGCCGACCGGGTCGACGCCCGACTGGCGCGACCACACCGCAATCTTGGTTCGGTGTCCGGGCTCACGGGCGACGCCTCGAATCTCGACAACACCGCGCATGATCTCGGGTACTTCAAGTTCGAACAGGCGGCGCACGAACTCGGGCCGTGAACGTGAGATCACGATCTGCGGTCCCTTGTTGGCGCGCAGCACCTCAACCATGATTGCCTTGACCCGCTGACCCGTGCGATAGCGCTCCATCCGCACCTGCTCCTGTGCGGGCATCACGGTCTCCGTGTGATCGCTCAGTTCGACAATCACCTGGTGCGGCTCGACGCGCTGCACATCGCCGCTGACGATCCCGCCTTCTTCGCCCGAGTACTTCGAGAACACCGCCTCGCGTTCGGCCTCGCGCAGCGCCTGAAGGACGACCTGCTTCGCGGTCTGCGCCTCGATCCTTCCGCCCACGTTGTCGACATCGTGATTCTCCCGCAGCGTCGAGCCGATGCTCACGCTCGGGTCGCTGAGCCGCGCGCGTTCGAGTTCGATTTGCAGGTCCGGGTCGGCAATGTCTTCCTCAATCTCGACGACCTCGCGCTCCGACCAGACCTCCATGCTGCCGTCGTACCGGTCAATCTTGACCATCACGTTGCCGGGCAGCTCGTAGCGCCGCTTGACCGCGGCGGCCATGCCGCGCTCAACCGCGTGGAAGATCACCTCGTCATCGAGATTCTTGTCGGAGTGGAGCTGCTTGATGGCAAGCAGGAAGTCAGTTTTCATGCGGCTGTCTTCTTGTTCGGAGACCCTGCGTAACGCTGTGCCCTGTGAGTTGTGCTCTGTGATCCGTGCGTGTCGCGCAGGATCAGACAGGGCAGCCCGACCCCCACCCGACATCCACGATCTGACTATACACGCCCGCTCGGTCCTGAACGGCGTCTGTATCAAGTGGGCGTCAGCCGTCGAGCGACGCCAACGCCTCCTGCGCGGCCGTGACGGCATCGTCGATTGGAACGGATGAAGACTCCGCCGCGTGCCGCAGTTTGAGCTCAATCTGTCCCTGCCGGAGCCCGCGCGCCCCAATCGTGATCCGCAGCGGTGCGCCCATGAGATCGGCATCGTTGAACTTCACCCCGGCACGTTCATCGCGGTCGTCGGTCAGCACGTTCAGACCTAACTGCGCCAGCTCGGCCTCGATCGACGCCACCGCCGAGCCGACGTCGTCACTCCCACCAAGCGGGACGATGTGCACGTCGTAGGGAGCGATGCTGCGCGGCCAGATGATGCCGAGATCGTCGTGGTTGGCCTGCACGGCAGCAGCCATCAGCCGTTCGACGCCAATCCCGTAGCAGCCCATGATCGGCGTGCGACGTTCGCCGTCGGCGTCGAGGAACGTGGCCTCCATCGGTTCGGCATAGCGGGCGCCGAGCTTGAAGATGTGGCCCAGTTCGATGCCGCGTCTCATTTCCAGTGCGTCGTCACATTCCGAGCAGGTATCTCCCGGCTGGGCCATGCCGATGTCGGCCACGGTGGCCGCCGTCCAGTCGCGGCCGTAGGTGACGTTGCGCGCGTGCATCCCGACACGATTCGCCCCGGCCACCAGACCACCCGCATCTACGACGCTGGGATCAGCGATCACTCGCGCCGGATCGACCCCAATCGGAGACGCATATCCGGCGACCCAACCGGCCTCTTCCACTTCCTCTGGCAGTAGCGGCCGGGCCTCCAGCGCGTCCAGCGCATTGATCAGCTTGAGTTCGTTGACTTCCAGGTCGCCCCGGATGACCGCGAACGTCGGTTCGCCGTCGACCAGGAAGAAGGCTGCCTTGGCGGTCGATTGCGCGGGAATGCCAAGGAAGTTGGCCAGTCCTTCAATCGTCGTGACGCCGGGCGTCTCGACGTCCTCCAGTTCGCCGACCGTTCCGGCCGCTTCGCGCGGTGTGAATTCCGCCCGCTCCTGATTGGCCGCATAACCGCAACACGAACAGAGGATGATGTTGTCCTCGCCGATCTCGGTCAGGAAGATGAACTCCTCCGACTGCTTGCCGCCGATCGCGCCAGAATCTGCCTGTACGGCCACGACCGGGACGCCGCAGCGCTCAAAGATGTTGTAGTAAGCCTGCCGCATCGCGTTGTAGTTGAGCTGAAAGGCGTCGTCGTCCACATCGAATGTGTAGGCGTCTTTCATGATGAACTCGCGCACCCGCACCAGGCCGCCTCGCGGCCGCGGTTCGTCGCGGAATTTGGTTTGCATCTGGAAGACGCTCTGGGGCAGATCGCGGTAGGACTGGACGACTTTACGGAAGAGGTCGGTGACCGACTCTTCATGCGTTGGTGCGAGGACCATCGTGCGATCGCGGCGATCCTTGAGATTGAATAGCACCGGACCGTACGAGTCGGCCCGTCCCGACTCCTCCCACAGCTCGCGTGGCTGGATCGCCGGCATGCGCATCTCTTGCGATCCGGCCGCAACCATCTCCTCGCGGATGATCTGCTCGATCTTGAGCAGCGTCGTCCAGGCCGGAGGCAAGAACGAGTAGACCCCGGCAGCAAGCTGGACGATCAGACCACTGCGCAGCAGCAGCTGATGGTTGGCCGAGTCCGCGTCCGCCGGCGCCTCGCGCAAGGTGCGGCCAAACAATCCGGACATTCGAGCGACAGGCATCTCAAGATTCCCAGTATCGACGTGACATTGCAGCGACGATATCAGCGATCACGACGAGCCCACCGAGCGAAGCGCTGTCCGAGATCGAAGGCGTCCCAAACCTGGAAGCTCAGCCAGCCTGCGACACCCGAGCAGATCACGGCGCTGATCATCGACACGCCGATGCCGAGCTGATTGTCGAGCCCGGCGAGTGGCACGAGGGCCCCGCCGCCGATCCCGCCCAGTAACGCAAAGGGCGCGGCCCAGAGCGCTCCGCGCGCTCGTCGAGGCAGGCTCAGCGCGATCCAACTCAACATGGACAACAGCGACCAGGTGGCCACGAACAAGATCAGGAAGATCACGCTAACCAGCACGTATCAACGGTACGATGCACGTGATCGGCTGAGGAGAGGCGGCATCGATGGCGGAGACGATTCAGCTCACCGGCGACCTGCGCCGCAACCCGACCCGCGCCGTGCAAGTGGGCGACGTCACGATCGGCGGCGGCAACCCGATCGTCGTCCAATCAATGGCGGCCACGAGAACGCAGGACATCGAAGCCACGGTCCGACAGGTCAAGCTGCTCGAAGCCGCCGGCGCGGACCTGGTGCGCGTCGCGGTCGACTCGCGCAAGGACGTTGAAGCACTAGCCGCCGTGCGCGAACAGACGGAGGCGCCGCTCTCCGTCGACCTGCAGGAGAACTATCGGCTCTGCACCCAGGTCGCGCCGTACGTCGACAAGATCCGCTACAACCCCGGGCATCTGCACCACCATGAGAAGTCGAAGTCGGTGCGCGACAAGGTCTCGTTCATCGCCGAGACCGCAGCCGAGCACGACTGCGCCATCCGCGTCGGCGTCAACTGCGGGTCGCTCGATCCGCGGATGCTGGAGCGCTATCCGGACGACCACGTCTCGGCAATCGTGGCCTCGGCCTCCGAGCATTGCGGGCTGCTGGACGAGCTTGGATTCGAACGGTACGTCGTCTCGCTCAAGGACTCGGACTGGAAGCAGGTCGTTGAGGTCAACGAGAAGTTCGCCGCCGAACGCCCTGACGTGCCGCTGCACCTGGGCGTCACTGAGGCGGGCATGCCTCCGGAGGGCGTAATCAAGACGCGTGTGGCGTTCGAGCAGCTCGTCACTCAGGGCATCGGCGACACCGTTCGCGTTTCGCTGACAGTGCCGTTTGACGACAAGGGCATGGAGATCGATGTCGCACGCGGGATCCTTGCGGATATCGCCGCCGGCCGCTTCCGTTCGGTGCCGCTGAAGTTCGACGAGGGCCTGAACATCATCTCCTGCCCGTCCTGCTCGCGAGTCGAGAACGAGAAGTTCGTCGACCTGGCCCAGGACGTCAAGGCGATGACCGAGTACGCCTCGGACTACGACGTCACGATCGCCGTGATGGGCTGCCGCGTGAACGGCCCCGGCGAGACCGACGACGCCGACCTCGGCCTCTGGTGCGGCCCGCTGGCCGTCAACCTGAAGCGGGGCGAGGAGTCGCTAGGTCACTATCCCTACGACGAGATCCTGCCTCGGCTGAAGCGCGAGTTGGACGAGATCATCGCTGGGCAGACCTGAGCTGTCATGGGATCTATCGATTGACACGGCATCTCAGGTCTCAAAGCCGCACAGCACCACCAGCGCAGAGGCGGACGCAACCAACGACTACACCACTTGGTCCAACCCCTGAAGACCTGGAGGAGTACGGCAGAATCGACGACGACGATCCGACCATTGGAGTGACGTTGGACACTGATGTCACTATTGCGAGAGTCGAACTCACCTTCGACCAGGTTCACCAGCTCGTGGAGGCCGGTCGGCTCATCGGAGAGCCTCCCATCACCTTCATCCGCAATGCGGCGATGGCTCGGGCGGAGGAAGTGCTGGCCTCGCAGCCGGAGCGGGCAGATTCGCCAGCCGCAGGCGGCAGCTAGCTGTCGACGTCCACTACCAACGGGACACCGCTCAGGTCTCGGCCGACCGCTTGCAGCGCCGCCCGGATCTCGCGTTCCGTGCGCTGGTAGCGGCCTTCGCCGATGTGTCGGTAGCGCAGACCCATAGCTGCCTCATCTGTGGGGCCGATCAGGTACTTGGCCGGCCACCAGCGGTTGCGATAGGCGCGCCAGGTGCGAGCGTTGTTGTCCAGCGGCACCGAATAGTCGATGCCGTATCGCGCGATGGCGTCGCGAATCCGCTCGGGATCCTCCTCGTACGCGAACTCCGGTCGATGGACCCCGAGGATGATGAGCCCGTGCTCCCGGTACTTCTCGTCCCAGGCGGTGAGATAGGGGAGCGTGTTCTGGCAGTTGTAGCAGCCGAAGGTCCAGAAATCGATCAGGACGACATTGCCTTTGGCCAGCTCGCGAGCGATGGTCGTCGGCTCGCCGTTGAGCCAGCCGACCAGACCGATGAGGTCCGGCGTAGTCGCCGCGGCGCGGATCGCCGCTGCCCCGGCGAGCAAGCGACGTTCATCGGCCGATTCAGGGTCTTGCAGCTGTTCAACCACGACGGCTCGGGTCCGATACCAGCTCCCCGGGTTGGCCGCCGCCGGCAGGATTGAGCGTCGCGGCATGACGTTGACGCCCTCCAGACGCAACCCGAACTCCGTGCGCCCGTCGCCGAGGCGACGCGCAATCACCAGCGTCTCGAACCCGTTGACGTCAATCGGCGAACTGACGATCCAGTTGGCATGCTCAATCGTCGCTCGAAGGAAACGGGCCGTCGGAAACCGGGCGCCTCGCGCGGTCTGCACACCGAACTCGATTCGGCCGCTGTCGTGCAGTCGCGCCCGAACCTCAACAGAGAAGGTGGGAACGGGGTCGGCAGCCGAAGCGACTCCATGCAGGAACGCTGCGCATAACACTGCCGCGAATACGGTGGGCAGCGCCAGGCGCCTCGTCCGGGTCATCGCTTAGGTCGCATGGTTCAACTGCCGAACCTCGCGCCGTCGAACCGATCGATGGTGGTGAAGCCGTCCACCGGACCTCGCTTGAGTCTGGTCAGTTGCTTAACCGGTTTGCCGATCGGCAGGAACGCCGCGATCGCATAGTGGTCGGGCAGACCGAGGATGGGTTTGAGCTCCGGTTCGTTGGCGATCGGAATCGTGGTCAGCGTGCCGCCGAACCCCTCGTTGCGCGCCATCAGCAGGATGCTCCAGACAAACGGGTAAATCGAGCCGCCTGAGATCACGCCGACTCGGTCCAGTTCCTTGTCGACCGATGCAACCACGCCGAGGTCGACCACGATCGCTAGCAGGACCGGCGCTTCGATGTACGGGTCCATCAGCCTCCTCGGCGTGGGCAGACTGGCCGCCGATTCGTCAGTGACGGACGAGGGGAACGCCGCATTCCAGGGACCCTCGCCGGCCTGCTGCATCGCCATGTAGCGCTTGGCCGGACGCTCCGCGGCCTGGGCGATCGCCGCGCGAGTCTCCGGGTCGCGGACGACGATCACATGCCAGCCCTGGCGATTGCCACCCGAGGGCGCGAAGCGGGCATGCTCGAGCATGCGCTCGATCGCTTCGTCCGGCACCGGGTCGTCGGTGAACTGTCGGGCAGCGAAGGTGGTGCGGATGACCTCGGTGATCTCCATGTCGGCTCCTACAGTGAGTTAACTCCAGAGCGGAGTCTACGTGAGCATCCTCGAAGCAATCGTCCTCGCCATCGTCCAGGGACTGACCGAGTTCCTGCCAATCTCGTCGAGCGGACACCTGGTCCTCGCGCGATGGCTGTTCGGCTGGGACGATCCGGGGCTCGATTTCGATGTGGCCGTGCACATCGGGACGTTGGCCGCCATCCTCTTCGCCTTTCGCCGCGAAGCCTGGGCCATTCTGAGCGGACTGCGAGCGGACGAAGGAACGGTGGAGGGATTGAGCCCGCGACGCCTGATCTGGTTGGGCATCATCGGTACGATTCCGATCGTGATCGTCGGCGGATTCTTCTACGAGACCCTCCAAGACGAACTGCGTGACGCCACAACGGCCGGAGCGTTCCTGTTGGTGACCGGAGCCATGATTGCCGGCGCGGAGTGGCGGTTGCGCCGATCCGCCGCGCCCGCGTCGCTGAATGTCCTCGACGAGCGCCGTTCACTCGCAATCGGTATCGCCCAGTGCCTGGCGATTCTGCCTGGAATCTCACGCTCCGGGACGTGCATGGTCGCCGGCATGGCGATGGGCCAGAGCCGGGAATCGGCCGCTCGCTGGGCGTTCTGGCTCGCGATTCCCGCCCTCGCCGGAGCCGGGATCCTCGCAGTCGCAGCACTGATCGACGAGCGCGGGTCCGTTGAAGCCGTCCCGCTCATCGTGGGAGCGCTCGTCTCGTTCGCAACCGCGCTGATCGCCATCAAGACGCTCCTCTGGCTCGTCCGCGGACGCTCCCTAATCCCGTTCGCCGCCTACTGTCTCGTCGTCGGCCTTGCCGTGTTGGTAGCCCGCGCAGCCGGTGCCTAGGGCCGCACCCCGTACAGCGGCTTCGACTCCAGCTCGTGCGGCAGAACCTTGTAGGCGCGCTCGACGAACTGCTGGAGGTAGCTCCGCGTCTTGCGTGGATCGATGATCTCCTCGATCCCGAACGTCTCCGCGGTCAGGAACACGTTACGCAGCTGCCGCAGATCGGCTTCGATCTCTTCGCGCTTCGCTTCGGGATCGGGTGCGTTGGCGATCTCTCGGCGGTAGGCCGCGTCGACGCCGCCTTCGATCGGGATCGAGCCCCATTCGCCCGACGGCCAGCCGAGCCGGTAGTTGAGCCGCTTAGGATTGCCGGTCGCCATGCCGGCCATGCCGTAGCACTTGCGGATCACGATCGTCAGTTGCGGCACCGTGGCTTGCAGTCCGACCCAGACCGCACGCATGCCCGAACGGAGCGTGCCTTCGCGCTCGGCCTGCTCGCCGATCATGAATCCGGGGACATCAACGAGGTAGACGATCGGGATGTGGAAGTAGTTGCACAGCTCGAGGAAGTGGGTCTGTTTGTCCGAGCCGTCACGGTCGAGCGCGCCGCCGTTCTTGAGCGGGTTGTTGGCCACGATGCCGATCGGCAGGCCGTCCACGCGAGCCAGCACCGTGATCACCGAGTTGCCCCAGTGCGGCTTGACCTCGAAGTAGTCGCCGCCGTCGACCACCGAGCGGATCAGCTTGTACATCGAGTATGGCCGCCGCGTGTTGCGTGGCACCAGGTCGATCAGCTTTTCGCCCGCGCCTTCCGGCGCATTGACCGCGGGCGCGGCGGGCGGCAGCTCGTTCACGTTGTCGGGCAGGTAGGAGAGCATCGTGCGGATCTGATCGAACGCGTCGAGCTCGTCCTCGGCCTCGTTGTCGATGCACCCGGACGTGTGCACGTGGACCTGTGATCCGCCCAGCGATTCGTTGGTCACGTCGTGGCCGATGCCTCGCTTCACCACCGGCGGTCCGGCGGCGAACATGGCCGAGCGGCCCCGCGTCATCACGCTCCAGTGGACCATCAACGCCCGGCCGGCCGGTCCGCCGGCGATCGCGCCGAGCACACCGGCCAGAACCGGCACGTTGCGCATCGCCTCGATTGAAGTGACGAAGTTGGTCCCGCCGTTGGGCAGATAGGTGGTGCCCATCCTCTTGGTCGCACCGACATTCGCGCCGGCCCCGTCGATCAGCAGGATCAGCGGAACCTTGTACTCGACCGCCAGGTCCTCACAGAATCCGCCCAACCCGCCCTTGGAGCGCTGCATCGGAAAGAGGGCCGAGCCGCCCTGGATGGTGAAATCTTCCCCGCCGATCGCGACAGTCCGACCGTCAATCTTGCCCAGCCCCATCACATACGACGCCGGAGTGAAGTCGACCAATTCGCCTTCGTCGTACTCGCCGAGACCGGCCAATGCGCCGACCTCGTGAAACGAGCCGGGATCGAGCAGCCCGTCAATCCGCTCGCGGACGGTCAGCCGTCCCAGCCGGTGCTGTCGATCGATTCGGTCAGGAGTGCCGCCGCGATTGGACAGTTCCGTTCGCCGACGCAGTTCTTCAACTTCCGGTTCCCAGACCATGATTCGCTCCAGACCCTGGCATACGCTGGGCTGAGTCTACGTTGCCATTTGGGATCATCCGAAGGTTTCATCGTCATGCCAGGATTCCGCAATCGCCTGCACGAACAGCTCGCCAGACGCACGGCTCGCGACGCGTTTCGCAAGGCCGGTCCCGCCGCGGCCGAGGTGACCGTGCGCTGCGACGTGACCGATGTCACGTTCACGTCCAGCGACGAGGACGACCTGTGCGCACAGCTCGAGGCGCACTACAAGTCCGCCGAGTACCGCCGCGCCACCAACGTCACGATTGACAAACAGCGCGCGCTCCGCGAACAGCGGTGACTGGGTACCGGGCGGCATCTACCCTGCCCGCAGGATGGGAGCGGGCGAGATGACCACCGCGCTTGACGGACTGCGAGTCCTCGACATCTCGCAGGGGCTGGCTGCGCCGTTCGCCGCCAAGCTGTTGGGCGATCTCGGCGCAAACGTGATCAAACTGGAGCCGCCCGAGGGCGACTCGGCTCGGCGACGCGGCCCCTTCGCAGGATCGGAGGACATCGAGGCCTCGGCGCCGTTCCTCTACGCCAACACGTCCAAGCGCAGCGTCGTCATCGATTCGTCGAATACGGATGATCTCGCGCTCCGGGTGCGCCTGCTTGACTGGGCTGACGTAGTCATCTCGCACGAAACCGAGCCATCCCTGTCCGCCCGTGGCCTTGGCTACGAAGCGCTGAAGGCGCGGAACCCTCGAATTGTGCTGACGACCGTCACCGGTTTCGGCTCCGACGGACCCTACGCCGATTGGCAGTGGAACCATCTCACGGCGGGAGCGCTGGGCGGATTCACGTATCTCTGTGGTCGCGAGGATCGCGAGCCGCTGCAGCTCGGGGCTTCGGTCACCGAGACGCTGACCGGCGCCTACGCCGCCGTTGCCACGCTGATCGCTGTCCATGCGGCACAGGAGCACGGTCGCGGTGACCACGTGGATGTCTCGGTGATCGAAACCGCCGTGAATGCGGCGCTGCTGCCTGTCCAGCGCTACGACTACACCGGCAGCAGCGGCGCGCGCCGCGCCGACATCGGCCCGTCGCCCTCGTTCATCCTGCCGACGTCCGACGGATACGTGGGCGCCAATGTGCTGACCCAGGCTCAGTGGGAGATGCTCTGCCAGTTCTTCGGCAAGTCGGAGTTCATCGAAGATCCGCTGTTCGCCGACGGCTGGGCGCGAATGGAGAACTCTCGAGACCTGGCCACCCAACTGGCCGAGCAGACGCGGTCGCGCACCGCCGAAGACGTCTTCCACGACGCCCAGACCTGGCGCATTCCCTTTGGCCTGATCCCGACCATGTCGGACGTCATGAACCTGCTGCCGCATCGGGAGCGCGAGTTCTTCCTCGACTTCGAACATCCACGCGCCGGCCGAGTGCGCATGCCGGGGATTCCCTGGATGTTCGGCGACGAACGGCCGCTCGGGACGCGAACCCCGTTACTCGGGGAACACACCGACGACATCGCCACTGCTTCCCTCTCCCCCCGCTCCACGGCGGGAGATGCCGCAGCCGGAGCGGAGCTCCCCGATCGCCCTCTCGAGGGACTCCGCGTAATCGACCTCTCGATGTTTATGTCGGGTCCGATGACTTCTCTGGTGTTTGCGGATGGCGGTGCCGACGTGATCAAGGTCGAGTCGGTGCAGCGGATCGACGGCTGGCGGGCGGGCGGTGCGACCGAGGACTTCTGGTGGGAGTGGGCGCCGCAGTTCAACTGGGTCAACCGCAACAAGCATGGGATCACGCTGAACCTGACCGATCAGCGCGGCTCCGACACAATCCGACACATGGTCAAAGACGCCGACATCCTCGTCGAGAACTACACGCCGCGCGTGATGGGCAACTTCGGCCTCTCCTACGAGGAGCTGCGCCAGATCAATCCTGAGTTGATCATGATCTCGATGCCCGGCTTCGGCCTGACCGGCACATGGTCGCACTACACCGCGTTCGCCAACACAACCGAGCAGATGTCGGGCCTGCCGCACCTGACCGGATACGCCGACGACCAACCGATCTTCAGCGGCACGACCGGCGGCGATCCGCTGGCCGGGGTTATGGGCGCGCTGGCGCTGCTCTCGGCGCTGGAGCGGCGGCGTCGCTTGAATGCGCAGGGCGAGCCTGGCGGCTGCCATATCGATCTGTCGCAGACTGAGACGGCCACGTCGTTCACCGGCGAAGCGGTCACCGCGTATTCAGTCTCAGGCAGTGACCCCGGCCGCGTCGGCAACTACCACCCGCGAATCGCGCCGCACAACACCTATCCCTGCCAGGACGAACAGTGGATCGCGATGGCCTGCGAGACCGACGAACAGTTCGCCGACCTCGCACGGCTGATGAGTCGGGACGACTGGATCGAGCGCTACGCCGCGTTTGCCGACCGCGACGCGGCCCGCGGTGAGATTGATGCCGAGATCGGTGAGTGGACCCGCGACCGCGATGCCCGGCAACTCATGCGCGAGCTGCAAGGCCTGCGGATCCCCGCCGGAGCCGTCTACGAGGGCCGCCAGCTGCTTGAAGACCAACACCTGCAGGCGCGCAACTTCTTCATCACACAGGACCACACCTACGCAGGCGCTCGCCGCTATCCGTTGCAGCCCTACCGCTTCGCCAATTGGGCCGGCCCCGAGATCGATCGCCCCTCGCCAACGCTCGGTCGTGACACCCGCGAGGTTCTGGCTCGGTTGACCGCGCTGACCGAGACCGAGATCGATCAGATGGAAGCCGACGACGTGATCGGCACGATTCCGCTCGGCGAACGCGGCGACTAGCCTGCATGCGATCCTTCTGACGAACGAGAGGAGCGCGCAATGCGCTTGGCAAGCTTTTCCTTTGAGGACACCCCGCGTGTCGGCGTGGTCGTCGACGATGAAATCGTCGACCTCTACCTGGCCGAGCCCGAAGCGCCGACCGACATGTGCGCGTTCCTCGCGCTGGGCGAGGAAGGCCGGGTGATGGCCGAGTTCGCGGTCGAGCGCGGTGGCAACCGGCGGCCGCTCTCCGATGTCGATTTGCTCGCTCCAGTCCCGAATCCGCGCAAGTTCCTTGCGGTCGGGCTCAACTACGGCGACCACATCGCCGAGACCGGCGCTCAGAAGCCGAGCATGCCGACCATCTTCACCAAGCAGGTGAGCTGCGTGCAGCGACCGGGTGGCGGCGTCCACATTCCGCTGGCATCGAAGAATGTCGACTACGAGGGCGAGCTCGGCATTGTCATCGGCGAGGCCTGCCGCCACGTCACGGCCGACGAGGCCGAATCGGTGATCGCCGGCTACACAATCGTCAACGACGTCTCGGTGCGCGACTTCCAGCGTCACACGCCGCAGTTCACGATGGGCAAGTCATTCGACACCCACGGCCCCGTCGGACCGGTGATCGTGACCGGCGACGAGCTGGGCAACCCCCACGTGCTCGACATCCAGACCCACGTCAACGGCGAGCTGCGCCAGGACTCCAACACCAAGCACCTGATCTTCAACTGCTACGACATCGTGGCGTATGTCACCCAGGCGATGACCCTCGAGCCGGGCGACATCATCGCCACCGGCACCCCCTCAGGCGTCGCCGCGGCCATGACGCCGCCCCGGTGGTTAGTCGCGGGGGACACGGTGAGTATCACGATCTCAGGGATCGGGACGCTGGAAAACACGTGCGTGCCGGAGCCCGAGGCCTCGGGGGACGACGAGCGTCACTAGGCGCACTCACCGTCGTTCCCGCGAAGGCTAGAACCCGACCCTTACCGTCGGCTTATGATTCGCTCGTACTCATCATGGCGGCCGATCCAGAACCAGACGTAGTCCTCTCCCTCTCTCAAAGCCACAGCGCGATGATCGCGGTCAACCCGTACCGTCCAGTACTCGCCGGCTTTCTTGATACGCAGCGATCGGTGCGACGAGTTCTCTCTGAGCAACTGAAAGCTGCGATCCGCCGATTGCTGAATCGCTTGCGACAGTTCCCGGTAGGCGATCCAGAAACTTGGTAATGCTCGATGCACCTATGACTGCTCAGCGATGGGCAGGTCGATCAACAAACCGTTCTCCTCGTCCTCCATCGCCTCAGCCACCAGAAAGTCGAGTTTTCCCGCTCTTGAGTCAGCAGCGATCTGCCGATCCCAGTCCTCCCAGGCGTCTTCACACTCGATCATCCACTCGTGCAGTCGACCGCGATCTTCGCTGGAAAGCGACACAATCGCTTGCTGAATCTCTTCGACAGTCAACATGTTTGCCACCATCCCGCTGTGGCCTCGGCCGGGCCGCTTACGTCATCGTAGCGAGAGCACGGCTCGTTTGGCCGGCGCTACTTGAGCGCCTCCGCGACGGGCGGCCAAATCCGAGCCAGTGCCGGCGTGCTGCCCGGCGGAGTCGGGCGCGCGCTGTAGAAACGATCCTCAGGTCTCGTGTAGAGCTGCACCAAGGTCGGACCATCGGCCGCCAATAGCTCGTCGATCGCTGAATCGAACTCCTCGGCATCGCCGAAGGACACAGTCTGCGCGTAGCCGGCGCCTTCGGCCATTCGGGCAAAATCGACCTGTTGCTGAGACGGCAGCGGCTGTGAGCCGCTCGTCTCGTAGACGCCGTTGTGGATCACGATGTGCAGGAAATTCGTCGGTGCCGCGCCGGCGATCGTGCCCAGCGAGCCAAGCTGCATCATCAGCGACCCGTCACCATCGATCACCCAGACATCGCGATCGGGTTGCGACAGCGCCACGCCAAGCCCCAGGGTCGACGCGCCGCCCATGAATCCGATGCAGGCCAGGTTGAGGTCGTGCGGCGACTTCTGCCGCCACGCCCCATTGGCCGTCATCGTGCCGACCACCACTTGCTGTTCGCGGCGACGGGCAAGCACGTCAAGGGCGGCGTCGAGCGACATTCGCTGAACTGCGGTGTTGTCAGTCATGATGTCGTTGTTCCTACCAGCAGAGCGACAGGACCGTTGCGCTCCGCCGCCTCGTCGAATGCCTTCGCGACGTGATGCAGGTCGTCCGGTCCGTCGAGCAGGTGCGATGGGATGTCCAGTGTCTCCAGCAACGGCCGGCAAAGCCGAACCATCGAGGAGCCGTCCTGCTCCGGCTCGAGCTCCGGGTCACGCCCCAGCAAACCGATCAACAGCACGATCGGGAAGTGACCATCGAGGGCAACGCCGCGCAGATTGTTGACCGAGGCGTAGAGCCCCGCATGTTGGATCTGCATCATCGGCCGGCGACCGCCGATGATCAGTCCGGCCGAAACCGCAACGGCCTCATCCTCGGTCGAGCAGTGAATCGTGCGAATTTCTTCGTCGTCCATCAGCAGGTCGAGCACCGTACGCTGATGCGTGTCGGGCACGAGGACCACGTCTTGCACGCCCGCTCCACGGATCGCCGCGAGCAACTGATCCGCTGGTATTGACTGCGCCGTCATAGGCTGCCTCCAACAACTCAGCGACCCTCGAACGGCGCTGAGCCGAACGCCATGAATGATACCGACGCCCCCACCGATCAGACAGACGACCCGGCAGACGAACAGGCCGGCGAGCTACCGGACGAGAATCCCAACCGTCCACGCGAATATCACGGCGCGCGGACGGTAATCGCCGGCGCTGGGGTCGTGATTGCGGTGGCGGCCGCGCTCTGGCTGACGTTGCTGCAGCCGTCCAACGGCGGCGGCGAGGGCGTCGTCGATCTGCCGGTATGGCTGCCGACTGAGGGCCGAGAGGTCGGCTCCGATATCGGCGATCTGGCCCCGGACTTCGATCTCGAAACGGTCGACGGCGGACGCTTCCGCCTCTCCGACTGGCGCGGACAGCCTGTGCTGATTAACTTCTGGGCCTCCTGGTGCGGTCCCTGCCGCCGCGAGGTTCCCGCCCTGATCCGCGCGCTCGAAAAGCACCAGGCGACTGGCTTCACCGTCGTCGGAGTCAACATCGAGGAATCCACATCGGTCGCGCAGAACTTCGTCAGCGAATTCGGCATTGAGTACGCCGTGCCAATGGACTTCGATGGCGCCGTGTTCCGCGCCTACGGCGGAGGCGGACCCAGCGGCCCCCCGCGTTCCTTCTTCATCGATCCGGACGGCACAATCGTGCGTATCTGGACCGGCCAGGCCCCGGATGACATCGTCGCGGAGCACACCCGCGACTTCGCGGAAGCCTATGCGACCAACCGCGTCGGACAATTGCCCGGACTGAAATCGCCGCCGCCCGTCGAGCGCGAAGCGGAGTTGAGCGTTGGCGTGCAAATCGGCGAACTCGCTCCTGACATGCTTCTATCGCCCAAGCTGGATCCGGATGGAGTTTGGCTGCTGAGCGCGCAACGGGGCCGAACCGTCACCATCGCCATCGTGCCGCCGGGCTGCATGCGCTGCGGACGTGCCGTCGGCGCAGATGACGACGCGACCCAGGGTGCAATCATCCTGCTTGGCGGAACGGACGATGACCAGGAAACAGAGCGGCTGGAACTCGCCTGGTCGCCCGACGTCGGTCGGCTCTTCGCCCCCAACGGCGACCTACAGTTGATTCAGATAGACGAGCGCGGCGTGATCGTCAGCATTTCTGGAATGCTCGAGTAGACGACAGCGAGGTCACCGATGGCCCAGTTCCGCACAATCATCAAGCACGGTTTCGAAGAGGTCGCCCACTGGCGCGACTCCGAAGCGGGGATCGAGGCAATCTGCGCGATTCACTCAACCGCTCGCGGCCCCGCGATCGGTGGCACCCGCTGGCAGCCGTACGCGGACGCCGACGCGGCATTCGAAGACGTGCTCCGTCTCTCCGAGGCGATGACGCTGAAGTCCTCCGCGGCGAAGCTCCCATTCGGCGGCGGCAAAGCCGTCGTCATCGGCGACCCCGCGAACAAGACCGAAGCGCAACTGCGCAGCTACGCCGAGTTCGTCAACGAGTTCGAAGGACGCTATCTCACCACCACCGATGTCGGCACCACCACCGACGAGATCGATCAACTGTCACGGTGGACCTCGCACATCGTGGGAACCTCGCCCGCGCTGGGCGGCTCAGGCGACACCTCGGCCCTGACATCGGTCACCGTGCTCAACGGGATCTACGCCACGCTCGAAGCGCTCGACGGTGACCCAGGTCCGGCCGGCAAGACCATCGTGGTCGTCGGCGTGGGCAAAGTCGGCTCTAAGGTCGCGCGCTCCCTGGCCGAGGACGGCGCACGCGTCCTGCTCGCCGACATCCGCGCGATCGCCGCGGCCGCGCTGGCCGCGGAAATCGGCGCAAACACGATCTCGGTGGACGAGGCGTATGTCGCACCCTGCGACATACTCTCGCCCAATGCACTGGGCGGCGTCTTCGGCGACGAGACGATTCCCGCCTTGCAGTGCCGAGCCATCTGCGGCGGCGCTAACAATCAACTGGTCCGCGACCCTGAAGACGCCGCCCTGCTGGCCGAGCGAGGCATCCTCTACGCACCCGACTACGTCGTCAACTCCGGCGGGGTGATTTCGGTCGCGCAGGAAGTCGCCGGTTGGAGCCACGAGCAGGCCGTCGAGCACGCCGAAGGCGTCTTCGAGACCACGCGCGCGATCTTCGAGCTGGCCCAGCGCCGCAGGATCACAACGGCCGACGCCGCCCGCGATTTCGCCTTGTCGCAGATCCCGATGCCTGCATCCTGACCTCTCGCTCCAACTGACCCGATACCATGCAGGTGATCCACCCGGAGAAACCCGCAGGAGCACCTCATGTCCCTCACCGTGCATGGCATTCCCGTCATCGACATCGACTCTCACTACACCGAGCCGCCCGACCTCTGGACCTCGCGCGCGCCCGCCAAGTACAAGGACGCCGTCCCGCACATCGTGCTCAACGATGAAGGCCAGCAGCGCTGGCAGGTGCTCGACGACATCGACTTCGGCCCGCCAGGCTTCACCGTCGTCCGCGAAGACGGCACCAAGGAATACGGCTCAATCTCCCTGGCCAGCTTCGACGAGATGTCGAAGGCCGCAACCGATCCCAAGGCGCGCCTCAAGCTCCTCGACCAACTGGGCATCGCCCAGCAGATCGTCTACCCGAACGTCGCCGGCTTCGGCTCGCAGAACTTCGTCAAGATCGAAGACCACGAGCTGCGCAACGTCTGCTGCACCGTCTACAACGACGCGATCGCCGAGTTCCAAGCCGAGGGTGAAGGCCGCCTCTATCCGCAGGGCCTGGTGCCCTTCTGGGACATTCCCGCCGCGGTCGACGAGCTACAGCGAATCAAGGACCTCGGCATGACGGGGATCACGATGTGCGACACCCCCGAAGCCTTCGGCCTGCCGCACCTCGGCGATCCGGCCTGGGACCCCTTCTGGGACACCTGCCAGGACATGGAGATGCCGGTCAACTTCCACATTGGCGCCGGCGCCGGCGTCGCCGACAAACTGCTCTGGCCCGGCTACGGTCCGCAGCGATCGTTGGCGCTGATCTCGATCAGCCTGTTCATCACCAACTTCAAGGTGATCATGAACCTGATCTTCTCCGGCCTCTGCGAGCGCTACCCGAACATCAACTTCGTCTCCGTCGAGTCGGGCATCGGCTGGGTGCCCTTCCTGCTCGAAGCGATGGACTACCAGTTCGAAGAGACCGTCCCGACCGAGCGTGAAGGCCTCACGATGAAGCCGTCGGAGTACTTCCGGCGCCAGATCTTCGCCTCCTTCTGGTTCGAGGACTTCGGTCCGCGCGCCACGATCTCCGCGATCGGCGAAGACAACGTGATGTTCGAGACCGACTTCCCCCATCCCACCTGCCTCTACCCGAGAGCCCAGGAGCACATCACCGAGGTCCTCACCGACCTCGACGAGGGCATCCGCGAGAAGGTCCTGCGCACCACGGCAGAGCGCATCTACCACCTGCCGCCCGCCCCAGCCTCGATCTACGAAAGCGCCGCCGCCGGCGGCTAACTGCCGAATCGGTCAATCGCCGTCGCGCGTGTAGGGGCGACCCTTGTGGTCGCCCTTTCGCGTACCTTCGCGGCAAGCGGACCGGCCAACCGGCTGCCCGTGCTGCGGAACGACAGAACAGACGAAATGGAGGTCCCCATATGCCCGGAAGACTCGAAGGCAAAGTCGCCATCGTCACCGGAGGTGGCGCCGGGATGGGCGCGGCCGAATGCCGACTCTTTGCCCGCGAGGGCGCGGCGGTCGTAATCGCCGACCTGTACGAGGAGGGCGGTCGCGAGGTCGAAGACCAGATCCGATCGGCCGGCGGCGTCGCCAACTTCGCCAGGATGGACGTCACGGCGGAGGAGGAGTGGAACGCCCTGCTGACCTCCACGCTCGACGCTCACGCCGGCCGACTCGATGTGCTGGTCAACAACGCCGGCCTCTCGTCGACCGTAGTTGACGACCCCAACTCGACGGAGGGCTGGCACCGGATCATGAATGTCAACGCCACCGGCGTCTTCCTCGGCACCAAGTTGGGCGCCGCAGCCATGCTCGCCGCCGGCAATGGCGGCTCGATCGTCAACATCTCCTCGATCTACGGCTTCGTCGGCTCCGAGGCCGGTCACCCCGCCTATCACGCCTCCAAGGCCGCCGTTCGCAACTTCTCCAAGGCCATGGCCGTCCGACTTGGGCCCCAGGCCATTCGCGTCAACACGGTCCACCCCGGCTTCATGCCGCCCATGCGCTCCAGCATCGGCATGTCCGAGGAGATGCGCGCCCGGCTGGTCCGGGCGATACCGCTGGGTCGGACCGGCGAGGTCGATGAGGTGGCCAACGGCGTGCTCTTCCTCGCCTCGGACGAATCGTCCTACGTCACCGGCGCGGAGCTGAAGATCGATGGCGGCTTCCTCGCGCGCTGACGAAGCCTCAACCACTGCCGGAGTTGTTGACATATCGAGGCGCCCTTGAGAAAGTGACAGCAGCGCCAGTCGATCGAGAGGCGTTCGTTAGACGAGCGCAAAATCAGTCATTGCGTCTGGATGGCTGGGGGCAACCTGCGGACGCCGCGATAAACTGTCGTCAAGTAACTCCCACCACGGCGGGTGCGGGGCAAGGAGGAGCCGGGAATGCGAACCATCTCGTCTGAAGGAGCGGCGGCACGCTGGATGATCCGTCTTGCTCTCGTGACCGCTCTGCTGGCGTTACTCGTCTCGCTGACTCCGGCGCTTGACGCGCAGGAACGACCCCCCGGACCGCAGGTGTTCTTTGGCAAAGACGCCACCGCCTACGCCGGATCGGAGATCAAGGTCTTCAATCAAGCCGGCGTCGAGATCAGCTCGGGCGGAGAAGGCACCGGCATCATCGGCAACGACGGAAACTGGTGGGTGCAGATCAGCCTGGACGATGCCACGAGGGCCAAGCTGCGGATCGTGTCTGCCTCCGGTGACCGCGAAACCGAGCTGCTGGATCTGATCGAGTTCGACCTCAAGGAAATCTCAATTCGAGACTTCTCTCCGGTGTCGACATCACCCAGTCAGCCGTCGCAGGCCTCGATTTGCGGCGCGCCAAAAGACTCCTCAGCGACCAACCTGGCAGGGGCGGGCGAAACGCTCTCGGTCCGCATCATTGCCCGGCGAGCTGCCGATGGCCGTATCGAATTCGGCATGCGCGGCCCGGACGGCGAAGACATCCTGCCGCGAGCTCGCTTCTTCCCGGCCGACGGTCCCGGCCACAGTCGCTATCTACGAAGCACGCCCATCGACTTCGGCGGCGGATTCCAGGGTCGGATCATCGCCTGTCATGTCGAAGCGGACGGACGAACCGAGTTCGGCTTCCGTGTGGCGGGGTACGACGACATCTTCCCGCGAGCCCGCCTCTTCCCCGCAACCGGTCCCGACCACAACCGCTTCTTGCGCAGTTCCGTGATCGAGATCGCCAGGCCGAGATAGCCCGAGCGATCCAGATCACCCATCGACCGCCCACTCCTCATCGAGTGGGCGGTCTGCTCTCCTTCACCAGATTCGCTTCTGCGACGCCGTGCGCGCGGCGGGATTGGTCCTCGGCGTGATCAGACGGGCCACCCGCCGCACCAGCATCTCCAACGGCAATCGGCGCTTCGCCGGCAAGCGCAGCATCATGCAGAGAATCGCCGAACCAGCCCAGAACGCCGCGCACGTGTAGAAGGCGTAGTCGTAGCTGCCGATCAGGTCGTATGACAGCGCCACGGCGATCGGCGTGATGGCGTTGATTCCCATCGCGATAGGAAAGCCGATGCTGCGTACCGCGCCCAGATACCGCCGACCGAAGTACTCCGCCCAGAACATGTCCTGGATCGGGATGTTGCCCCCGATCCCGAAACCCATCACCGCCAGCGCTCCGGCGATCAGCCACCAGTCCCCGCTCGGCGCGGCCTGAATCACCAGTACGAAGCCGAATGCGCCCAGCGCAAACGACGCGAATCCGACGATCCGCGTATCGAACTTGTCCAGCATCCAGCCCCACGGCGGCTTCGTCAGCATCGACATCAACGAGAACGCCGCCACAGCGCCCGCCGCCTCGACAGAAGTGAAGCCGTGCTCCCTCAGATACAGCACGCCGTTCAGCAAGATCGCGAAGATCCCGACCACCGAGATACCGAAGATGAGCACGATCAGGTAGAAGCAGCTCGTCCGCAGTGCCTCGCCGCGAGTCAGCGACGTTTCTTCGTCATGGCGACCTGCTTCGATCTGTTGCCGCGTGAGCTGCGTGGGGCCGCCGTCGGGCAGCATCCCATAGTCCTCGGGACGGCGGCGCATGAGCAGGGCCGCCGGAATCAGGATGGCCGCGAGACAACCCGCCAACACCATCCAGGCGGTTCGCCATCCCAGAGGCTCAATCAAGACGCCCGCCGTGAACGTCGGCCAGAAGAACCCCGCCATCGAGACGCCCATCGATGTCCAGCCCAACGCCTGTCCTCGCTTGGCCACAAACCACTGGGAAACGGCAATCGAGACAACCAGGAATCCCGCCACCGAGGCCGACGTGACCAGGAACACGCCACGGATCAGGACGTACTGCCAGTACTCCTCGACCTGGCTCATGAAGAACAGCGCCGGGATACAGATCACCGCAGCCGACAGCATGATCGGACGCGCGCCGAAGCGATCGATCCTGGGGCCCAGCGCCAGCCCGATCACCATCAACAGCGCCTGGCCAATCGAATCGGCTGCGAAGAACTGTGTTCGTGACCATCCGAACTCTTCAATGAACTCCGGGGCGAAAACAGCCACAACCGAAGTCTGCACGCCGACCGTCACAAACTGAGCGACAAACGCCGCCGCCACGACGACCCAGCCGTAGAACACCGGCCGGCCGAACAGGGTCATGAGCGGCTTTGGGCTTCGACGAATCGAATAGCTGCGCGGAGCTGCATCATTCCTGCGGAATCTCGATGCCCAGCGCGTCGAACATGCGCTGCATATTCTCGCCAAATTCGTCCTGGCGCGGGCGACCCAGCGTCAACCCACCGTCAACGATCAGCGCGTGACCGGTCACGAACGTCGAGTCGTCGCTCGAGAGCCAGAGCGCGGCGTGCGCGATATCCGATGGCCGGCCCGAGCGCTGGATCGGCTGCGCCTGTCCCATCACCTCGGCCATCGCCTCGACCGTCTTATCGGCGTCCTCCGCCGACAGACCCAGCGATTTACCGAAGATCGGCGTCGCAATCCCACCCGGGCAGATGCAGTTGACCCGGATATTGTGCTCGCCCAGCTCATACGCGGCGACCTTGGTCAGATGCACGACCGCGCCCTTGGCGACGCTGTAGATCGCCGGTCCATTACCGGCGCTCACGCCGGCGATGCTCGCCGTGCTGACGATCGCGCCGCCGTCACCCTGAGCGATCATCGCCCGGGCAGAATGCTTGATTCCGAAGAACACGCCCTTGAGCAGACCGCCCATCGTCAGTTCGTACTCGTCCTCCTCCACCTCGGTGACGCCGCCCAACGCCCCTGCATACCCGGCGTTGTTGAAGATCGCGTCAATCCGCCCGTAGCGGCCGATCGCATGGGCCACAGCGCCCTGGACCTCGCCCTCAATCGAAACATCCGCGTGCACGTAGGTCGTGTCGCCGCCAATCGATTCGACCAGCGCGTGTCCCCGTTCATCCTGGATGTCGGCCACGACGACGCGACCACCCTCCTCGGCAAACAGGCGCACCGAACCCTCGCCAATGCCGCTCGCGCCGCCCGTGATCACCGCCACCTTGCCCTCGATCCGTCCTGCCATGATGCTCGCTCCGCCCCATGTGGTTGCTTCGTGTGTGCGTAGGATACGCACGGACCCGGCTTGGGCGACTCCCTAGACTGCGCAAGCCTCAAGGCAACGGAGCAGGAGCAGACACATGGTCGACCGACTGAAGGACAAAGTCGCACTGATCACCGGCGGATCGCGCGGCCAGGGCGCAGCGGAAGCAGAACTGTTCGCCGCGGAAGGCGCCCAGGTCGTCATCGCCGACGTACTCGACGCCGACGGCGCCGAAACCGCGGCGAAGATCGGTGATGCAGCCACATATCACCACCTCGATGTCACCGACGAAGACGCCTGGCACGCCCTCGTCGCAGAGATCGTCGAGCAGCATGGCAAGCTCGACGCGCTGATCAACAATGCCGGCATCTTCCGCAGCGCTCCGATCGTCGAAATGACGATGGAGACCTATCGCGAGGTGACCGACATCAACCAGATCGGCGTCTGGCTAGGAATGAAGGCCGTCGGTCCGCAGATGATCACCCAGGAGTCCGGCTCGGTGGTCAACATCTCCTCGACAGCCGGATTCCGAGGTGCCGCTGGGTCAATCGCCTACACCGCCAGCAAGTTCGCCGTCCGCGGCATGACCAAGGTCGCCGCCCGCGAGTGGGGCCGCTACAACATCCGCGTCAACAGCATCCACCCCGGCCCAATCGACACGATGATGCTCCACCAGGTCCCCGGCTTCGACGCCGACAGCGAACGCTTCCTCCGCAACACCCCGCTCAGACGAGCCGCCGACCCGTCCGAAGTCGCCTACCTCGCCCTCTACCTGGCCAGCGATGAATCCAGCTTCAGCACCGGAGCCGAGTTCATCGTCGACGGCGGCGGCTTGGCCTGATTCCGGTGCTCAGGCCAACAACTGCCGAGACAGGTCGCCGAAGTCGGTCGCATTGACCGTGAACGACGGATCCGGCGACATATCGGGATCGTTCCCCGCGCCGCGCTCGGTTGCGACCGGCACGTAGGCCGTCGGCATCCCCGCCCGAGCAGCCGCCTGCAGGTCCCCCTTGTGCGCCGCGCACATCATCACCTCGGAAATGTCCAGACCCAGGTACTTCGCCGAGGCGTGATAGGCCTCCGGCTCCGGCTTGTAGTGACCCAGGAACTCGCAGGACAGAATCCCGTCCCAGCTGATCCCGTTGTGCTTGCTGCAATCGACCGCGATCGCCCACGACATCACGGTCAACACCGTCACCTTGTAACGCGAACGCAGCGCCTCCAGGCACTCTGCCGATCCCGGCCACGCGTTCATCCGATGCCAGACCGTGTTGAGCTCGTCTCGTTCGCTCGGGTCGAGCTTGAGCTGCGGATGCGCCTCCATCACCTCGTCCAGCACGCGCCGATGCAGCTGGTCGGCATTCAGCCAGGGCAAGTCACCCCGACGCACCAGTTGCAGCCGCTTGAACATCGTGAACCGCCACATGTTGGTGAATGCCGCCGCGTCCAGCTCGACCCCCTGAGCCTCCGCGATCGCCGACACCTCGCCCTTGATCGTGTGATGCCAGTCGAAGATCGTCCCACCGATATCCCACGCCAGCGCCTTTACGTTGCCCAGTTCGCTCATGTCCAGCTCCAGTTCCGCTCCATCAATCGCTCAGGAGATCGAGGCTAGCTGCTCTCGCACCCTGGGCAGAATCTCCCGAGCGACGCGAACCGTGTACCCATCTTCCGAGTCATCCGGCGCCGGCGGATTGGGAATCGGATGCAGCACCACGTGCTCAAACTCAATCCCGTCCGAAGCGGCTCGACTGAGCACCTCAACCAGCTGCTCCGCCACATCGTCCGCAGTCCCCCGCAAGCAAAAGGCGTCCACGTGCGCCTCGCTCAGAAAATCAACCGCGCGCCCCGCCTTGAGCAGGTCGGGATCGTGATGAAAGTCCGGCCAGACCCCGGATTCGCGCTTCAACACTTCCGGATCCGGTCCACTCCACCTCAGACCCGACGGCTCAAACAGCATCGGCGAGTACTCGTAGTACCCCGCCGCCATCGCCTTGCCCATCGTCAGCGCTTCTTCAGGATCGTCCACGAGAACGGTGTGAAAAATAATCCCAAGCGGAATCGAGAGCGGATCCCGACCGGCCTCCTCGGCGCCCTTGCGAATCCGAGCGACCGTATCGGCAATCGTCGCCTGATGCGTCCCCACCCGCATGAACACCCCATCGGCGACCCGCCCACCCATCTCCAGCGTGCGCGGTCCACCGGCCGTCAACCAGACCGGCACCGGACGATGAAACGGCAGATACGATGGCCGTTCCGCCCCCACTTCCACTTCTTCGCCCGCAAGCAACCGACGCATCAGGACGATCGCGTCCTCCATCTCCGCAACGCGCGCCGGACGCAACCCGCTCAGCCGCACCGCCGTGTCGCCGGCGCCGATGCCCAGCGAGACCCGTCCGGGCGCCAGCTCGTCAATCGTCGCAATCGACGACGCCGTCACCGACGGATGCCGCGTGATCGGGTTGACAATCAACGTCCCGAGCTGAATCGACTCCGTCGCCTGCGCCGCTGCCGCGAGCAGGACGTACGTGTCACGCCGCCGTAGCTGCGAGTCGGGCAACCAGGCACAGTCCCAGCCCAGCGCTTCAATCCGCGCGACATCAACCGCGAACCGAGCCGGAGAATCGGCGTCCTGTCGGTTGATGCCAAACTTCGGTACGCGCACTCCGCGCTACACCGACGTCAACACCTGACCCGTGGTCACGCCGGTCGGCTCGCCGTCGCGCATGGTGATGCCGCCGTTGACGATCGACATGTGGTAACCCTTGGCCTTCTGCACCAGCCGGCGCTGACCGGCCGGCAGATCGTGCTCGACCGTGGGCCGCTCGGGACCCACCGTGTCGAGGTCGAAGAGAATCATGTCGGCCTTGTACCCGCGACGCAGCAGGCCGCGATCGGGCAGCTCCCACGCAGTCGCCATGTCCCAGGTCAGGTACTTGATGCCCTGCTCCAGCGTCACCTCGCCCGAGTTGCGCACCCAGTGCGACAGCACGTGCGTCTGCAGCGACGAGTCCATGATCTGCGACACGTGCGCGCCGCCGTCCGAGAACGTCACCAGCGAACGCGGCTCACGCATGATCTCCAGCACCGTGTCCTGGTTCTCGTTGGCCAGCGGCACCATGTACAGCGTGTCCAGCGCCTGCTCGACGCCGACGTCGATCATCGTCTTGACCGGGTCCTCCTCGCGTTCGCGCGCGACCTCGCCCAGACGGCGGTTCGGCGTGCCGTCGACGTGATCGAGGATGAACACCCAGTCCCAGTCCGATGGCTTGCGCGCCTGTGCCGGCATCACTCGGGAGAAGTCCTCCTCCTCGGTGTTGGCGATATGCACGAGCTGCTCCACGACGTCCGGATCCTGCAGCAGCGTCATCTGCTCGTCCAGCGGCCGCTTGCGGATGTCGCGCCACATCGAGAGCCGGTCGAACGGCATCTCCGTCCGCCACGACCAGTTGGTGCAGAGCTCGCGCGAGTGCGCCTGGCCAAACATCCGGCCGCCCTCGCCCGCCGCTTCCTGCGCGCGGTCGAAGAACCGCTTCCAGGTACCCGGCTCCGCGCGACGGCTGTGCAACGCCGGGAAGAACATCGGCCGGCCAGAGTCGATCGCCAAGTCGCGGAAACGTCGTTCGTAGTGATTCGGATCGTCCGGATCCTGGCCCATCGTCGGCTCGCCGCTGATCTCCACCACGCCGCGATTGATTTCGCTCAGCGCCATCACCAGCTGCCGCACCTCGTCCCAGCTCGCCAGCCGCGACGGCACCGGCGCGCCCTCGCGCGTCTTGTGTGCCGGTGACCGAGTGGTCGAGAGACCCATCCCGCCCGCCTGCACGCCCTCCTTGAGGATCTCGGCCATCTGGCCAATCTCATCGTCCGATGCCGGATCGGTGAACGCCCGCTCGCGCATCACGTAGGTGCGCAGCGCCGTATGCCCCACGTAGCCGCCGTAGTTCAAACCTTTGGGCTTGTCCTGCAGGAACTGCATGAACTCCGGGAAGGTCTGCCAGGTCCAGTCGACGCCGACCCGCTGCGCGGCAGCCGGGATGTCCTCGACCGCTTCCAGCGTCCGCATCAGTATGTCCTGGTCGTCGGGATGACAGGGCGCCAGCGTGAACCCGCAGTTGCCCATGATCACCGAGGTCACGCCGTGGTAGCAGCTCGACGTCCCATACGGATCCCACGAGATCTGCGCGTCGAAGTGCGTGTGCCCGTCAATGAAGCCCGGCGACACAATCAGCCCGCGAGCGTCGACCTCCTCCGTCCCCTTCTCCGCAATTCGACCAATCGATGCAATCCGGTCGCCCTCGATCGCAATGTCCGCCTGGTACCGAGGAGCCCCGGAACCATCCACAATGGTCCCGCCCCGGATCACGATGTCGTAGGTCATGCTCAACTCAATCCATCGAACGCTCAGGTTCCACCCATGCTAACCAATCACGATCTCAGTTCCCCGACTTGATCGGGGACCAGTCCCACCCCTCCCCGCTCTCTCGCCCCTTAGCGATCACCGCGGTCCTCTCTCCCCTTGCGGAGCGGAGGAAGATGTCACGGAGTGACATCAGGGAGCGAGGATGGTGCTCAGTCAAACGATACCGCACCGACGACATGATTGGTCGGTGAGAGAGCGGCACTCGAAGAAGGAGATCGAGGATGCGCTGCGGGAGGCTGAGCGGCTTGGCTGGCAGGTCGAGCGCCTTCGCGGACGCCAACATCGTTGGGGGCGCCTGCCGTGCCCACAACCGAGTCGTGAAGGCTGCCGACCGAAGTCGATCTGGTCGACACCCAGGAATCCCGGCCGGTTCGCGCAAGAAATCCGCGCCGCAGTGGATTCATGCCCGCACTGGCAGCGATAGGGTTACATCATGACCATCTGGCGATTCTCCCTGATCATCGACGGCCCGAATCTCGACAACGACGAGCTGCTCGACGCACTGTTCGAGGCCGGCTGTGATGACGCGTTGTTCGGTGGCGCCAACGGCGTCCAGTGCGCCGATTTCCACCGCGAGACGGATCAGGTCGAGGACGCGGTGTTGTCGGCCATCGCTGCCGTCGAGAGCGTCGATGGGCTACAGGTCGTGGAGTTACTCGAACGAGTACCGGTATCGGACGACGAAGGCCTCAAGCGGTCCGAACAGACGCCCGACGCGGATGCGCAAATGTTCACCGCTCTCGCGCGCGCGGTCGAAGCCCGACGTGAGCTGCGCAAGACCCCCGCCGACGGCCGCGCTCGGATCGGCCGGTTCATTGGCGCGTCTGGAGCGGCCGCGGCTGGAGCCTGAGACTGCGTTGGCGGTGTCGGACTTCGCCGTTTCCCTCCGCCATTGCACAAGGAACCTCCAAATGGTCAACCGTTCACCCCTGATCCTCCCGCCCGGCGCCGTTCCGACCGCGCCAACGCCGACGCCGTCCGGCCCGCCGTTCGACCGCGACTTCTTCGAGTCCGTCCTGCCCAGCGCGATCCAGTCCTACTGCTCGCAGGTCTCATGCACGATGCCCCTGGTCCAACTCTTCACCGCCGACGGCGCCCGCCACTACATCCGAGCCATCTCCGGCGTCACCGACCAATGGGTCGCCCTCCACACCCAGGAAGAACTCAACGAGCAGCCCGTCCAGGTCTTCATCCCCTACGCCACCGTCATCCGAGTCGAAATCCACCCCGGCCTCAGCCCCGACCTCCGCCGCTTCGGCTTCCTCACCGA
>JAPPJZ010000005.1 GCA_028874365.1 Chloroflexota bacterium
TCGTGGCGACCATCGAGCCGACGTAGGACTCGAACAGGTCGGCGCCCATGCCGGCCACGTCGCCGACGTTGTCGCCCACGTTGTCGGCGATCGTGGCCGGGTTGCGCGGGTCGTCTTCGGGGATGCCCGCTTCGACCTTGCCGACCAGGTCCGCGCCGACATCGGCGGCCTTGGTGTAGATGCCGCCGCCAACACGCGCGAACAGCGCGATCGAGGATGCGCCGAAGGCGAAGCCAGCCAGCGGCGCAACGTCTTGCCAGATCAGGTACATGATCACCAGACCGAGCAGGCCCAGGCCGACGACGGTCATGCCCATCACCGTGCCGCTGCCGAACGCGACCCGCAGGGCCGGGTTGAGGCCCTCGCGGGCCTTGGCGGCGGTGCGCACGTTCGCGCGAACGGCGATCAGCATGCCGGCATATCCGGCCGAGGCCGAGAGGATCGCGCCGATGATGTACGAGACCGAGGTCCAGCGGTGAGCCGTGCCATTGAACTTGTCGAGCACGTCAAGGTCGATGAAGATCAGCAGGATCACGAAGACGACCGCAACGAAGCCGGCCAGGAACGTGTACTCGCGCTTGAGGAACGTCGCGGCGCCAGCCTGGATCGCGCGAGCGATCGTCTTCATCAGGTCGTTGCCTTCGTCCTCGGCAAGCACGTCGCGCACGCGGACCGCCGCAAACAGCAGGGCGAGTACCGCCGCGATGATGGCGAAGATCAGAATTTCCATGCAGGTCCCCTCACGAACAGATCAAACAGGTCAAACCCGTGCGGTATCCGGTGGCGGCAGAGCCGACGGCGCTGCCAGACGGCAGGCTACCGCCCAGCCCAACACGCGGCAATTGCTTGATTTACAGGCCCAATCCAGTCATACCCGCGCTGGCCGCGGCGTTGAGCGAGTCGAGCATCAGAGGTCCTTGACCGGCGCCGGCAGCTCGCCTTCGCGCGCGGCGTCGATCATCTGCTTGGCCTCGGCCGGCATTTCGACGCCCATCTGATCGAAGCGCTCCTCCGCCCAACGGCCGATCTGCCGGGGGTCGCGGTAGGCGTCCGGGCCCGCACCCGGACCCGGTGAACCGTACTGCTCCAGGACCTGCGACTCCGTCTTCGGCGTCGCGAAGCGCGAGATCACGCGCACCATCTCCCCCTCCGTGCATGCCTCGCAGGTCGGGACCTGGGCGCGATCCAGCGAACGATGGAACTGTTCCTGCGCGTGGCCGCACTGCCGGCATCGGTATTCGTAGATCGGCACGGGCGGCCTCCTTCGCTGCGTCTGCGCGCTGGTCAGACGAGATCGGCGGGCAGCTCAGGGGCGGCGCCGGCCGATTCCCGCCAGGCGGCAACCGACTCGGGATCGTCGGCGTCGACATCGTCGAGCGTGTCGAACCCCGCGAACGACAACTCGGTCTTCGACCGGAACCGCGAGAACCTGGTCTGCAGGCTGTCGCCGCGACACTCCGGACAGGCCGGCGGTGGGTCGCCATCAGCCCGCACCCGCCTCTTGAAGACCTCGACGGTCCGCGCGCATTCGGAGCAGTAGTACTCGTAGATCGGCATGTCGTCGCTCGGGTCTCCGCTTCGCTCTCAGCTTAGTCTGAGTCGCCGCCGACGCTCACTCGTCCTCGACCGCGTCCTGGATGTGCGCCGCGACGACGAGTTGGCCGTCGCGATCGGTCGTGACGACGATCACATCGACGCGGATGTCGATCTCGTGGTCGAGCTCGGCGATCAGCCCGTGCGCTAGACGCCGCAACTGGCGCTGCTTGCGCGGCCCGATCGATTGGGCCGCCTCCACGACGTAGCGAGGGTTGGAGCGGCTGCGCACCTCCACGATCACACACGTGCGGTCCGGCGCGGTCGCGATGATGTCGGCCTCGCCCCAGCGCCGCCGGTAGTTGCGTTCGACGATCGTGTAACCGCGCGCCGAGAGGTAGTCGGCGGCGCATTGTTCTCCCGCCGCCCCCAGTCGTCGCCGGTGATCAGGATCGGGCGGCATCGAGCGCCCCATCGAGCATCATGCGCGGCTGGAGCAGATCGGCAACGGGAGCGAAACTGCGCCGATGCTCGGGGCAGGGTCCGAGCGACTCGAGCGCGGTGAGGTGCTGCGCCGATCCATACCCCTTATGACGAGCAAACCCGTAGCCGGGGCAGCGCTCATCGAGTTCGACCATCCAGCGGTCGCGAGCCACCTTGGCGATGATCGAGGCGGCGGCGATCGAGGCGACGGTCGCATCACCTTTGACGATCATCTCGGTCCGCCAGGCCAGCCGCAGATCGTCGCGGCCGTCGGCCAGCACGACATCGGGAGGCTCCCGCAGCTGCTCGATCGCTCGCCGGCAGGCCAGCCTCAGCGCGTTCGTCATGCCCAGATCGTCGAGTTCGGCGGCCTGCACCCAGCCCAGGCTCCATTGCTGCGAGCCCTCGCGGATCAGCGGTGCCAGTCGCTCGCGTTGCTGCGGGCTGAGCTGCTTGCTGTCGCGCAACTCGGACAGCCAGGCCGGCCGCCGATCCAGCGGCAGCGAGACCGCAGCCGTCACGATCGGACCGGCCAGCGGTCCGCGACCGACTTCATCGACGCCGACCACGCTGCCGGCGCCGTTGCGCCGGTGAAACAGCTCACGCCGACGGGTAGGACGTTGTCCGGGCACGCCACGAGGGTAGAGCGCAACTGGCGATCGCGAAATTCACGTAATCCTGACGTTGGCCTGCCGGGCGTTGCGATATGCTCGAACGTGTCTCGACCTGTCGACGGCGCGGCCTGTTAGCAGGCCGGACGCCGCTATTGAGGGAAGCCGATGGGCGGCTCACGTTTCAAGCGCAGCTTTCTGATCTACCTGCTGATCTTCGTGGTCCTGATCATCGTGGTCTTCTCCGTCTTCCCGCGCGGCGGTGGATCCAATGAGATCCCGCTGGCCGGCGGTACCGAGTCGCTGCTCGGCCGCCTGGAAGACCAGACCGGATCGATCGAAACGATCCGCGTCTCCTCGGACAAGGTTGTGCTCGACTATCGCGACGGCTCCGAATCGTATGAGGCCAACGTGCCCGAGACGGGCTTCGACTTGTTCGAGTTTCTCTCGCGCGAGGGCATCGATGTCGGCGGGCAGGGCTTCCCCGACGTCGAGGTCGGCGGCGGCGGCGGCTTCGGCTCGACCATCGCCAGCGTGTTCATCAACCTGCTGCCCTTCCTCCTGATCTTCGGTCTGATCTTCTTCTTCCTGCGCCAGGCCCAGGGCCAGGGCTCGCAGGCGATGTCGTTCGGCAAGAGCAAGGCCCGACTGGTCACCGCCAATCGACCGACCGTGACCTTCAACGATGTCGCCGGCTGCGACGAAGCCAAGGAAGAGCTGCAGGAGGTCGTCGAGTTCCTCAAGTTCCCCGAGCGCTTCGCCTCGCTTGGCGCACGAATCCCGCGCGGTGTCCTCCTGGTCGGACCGCCGGGCACCGGCAAGACGTTGATCGCCCGGGCCGTCGCCGGTGAGGCCGGCGTGCCCTTCTTCTCGATCTCCGGTTCCGAATTCGTCGAGATGTTCGTCGGCGTCGGCGCCAGCCGCGTGCGCGACCTGTTCGAGCAGGCCAAGCGCAACGCGCCCTGCATCGTCTTCGTCGATGAGATCGACGCCGTCGGACGCCAGCGCGGCGCCGGCGTCGGCGGCTCGCACGACGAGCGCGAGCAGACGCTCAACCAGATCCTGGTCGAGATGGACGGCTTCGACACCAACACCAACGTGATCGTCGTGGCCGCCACCAACCGCCCCGACATCCTCGATCCGGCCCTGCTGCGGCCGGGTCGCTTCGACCGCCGCGTCGTGCTCGACGCGCCCGACGTCCGCGGCCGCGTCGCGATCCTCGATGTCCACGTGCGCGGCAAGCCGCTCTCCGAAGAAGTCGACCTGCACACGATCGCCAAGGAGACGCCGGGATTCTCCGGCGCGGAACTCGCCAACCTGCTCAACGAGGCCGCGATCCTCGCCGCCCGGCGACAGAAGAAACACATCACCCAGGCCGAGGTCGAAGAGGCCGTCGACCGCGTGATGGCCGGCCCCGAGCGCAAGTCGCGACTGCTAGTCGGTCGCGAGAAGGAGATTGTCGCCTTCCACGAGGGCGGACACGCGCTGGTGGCGTCGCACATCCCCGGGCACGACCCCGTGCACAAGGTGACGATCGTGCCGCGCGGCATGGCCGGCGGCTACACCCGATACCTGCCCGAGTCGGAGCACCGGCTGGCCGGCAAGACCTACTACGAAGGCTTCATGGCCTCGGCGCTCGGCGGACACGCGGCCGAGGAGATCGTCTTCGGCGAGATGACGACCGGCGCGCACGACGACCTGAGCAAAGTCACCCAGATCGCGCGGGCGATGATCACGCAGTGGGGCATGTCCGAACGGCTCGGCGCCCGCACCTTCGGCAAGAAGGAGTCGATGGTCTTCCTCGGTCGCGACATCTCCGAGCAGCGCGACTACTCGGAGATGGTGGCCGAGCAGATCGACGAAGAGCTGCGCGAGATCATCGACCGGGCTCGCGACCGCGCACGCACCATCCTGCGCCGCAACCGTGAACAGCTCGATCTGTTGGCGACCCGGCTGATGGAAGTGGAAACGCTCGAGGGCGACGACCTGCGCGCCATCCTCGCCTGGCAACCCGGCGACGCGGTGCCGCAGCCGACGCCGCCACCGCCGGCGCCCGATCCGACGCCGCCGGCTCCGCCCAGCGGTACGACCTCGGAGGAGGACGAGCGCGAACCACTGATGCCGCCCAAGCCCGGACTCGCCTGGGGCGGTAACCAGAACAGTTCGGCGTTGGACTGACGCGCCCTGTACAGTGGGCTCTGTTTGCTGATCGCTTGACGGCATTGCCCCGCTGACTAGGCTGGGTAATTCAGGGGTAACGAACCGACCACATCCGAGGCCGATGCGAGAACGCCATGAGCACTGATCCGTCCGACGTGTACGCCGTGATTCGCAGCGGCGGAAAGCAGTACCGGGTCTCGCCCGGACAACGATTGAAGCTCGAACGTCTCGACGGCGCAGCCGGCGACCGCATCACGTTCAGCGACGTCCTGCTGGTCAGCGGCGGCGGCGAGGTCGCCGTCGGAGCCCCCACGGTCGACTCGGCCAGCGTCAGCGGCGAGATCGTCGAGCAGGGTCGCGGTCGCAAGATCAACGTGTTCAAGTACAAGAACAAGACCCGCTACCGACGCCTGCGCGGCCACCGCCAGCTGCACACAGCCGTGTTGGTCGACGAGGTCTCGCTCGGCGACCAGACCTGGACGGCGCCCGTCGCCGATGAGCCGACCGAAGCCGAGATTGAGGAAGTCGAAGCGGTCGAGGACGAAGCGGCCATCGACGAGCCCGTCGCCGAAGCGACCGACGAGACGGCCGACGAGCCTGACGAGGCATCCGCCGAAGACACAGCCGACGACAGCGGCGAGGACACCGAGGAATAGGGGAGCGCCATGGCACACAAGAAAGGCGTCGGCTCGTCTCGCAACGGCCGCGACAGCAACTCGAAGCGACTCGGCGTCAAACTGTTCGACGGCGAACTCGTGCGTACCGGCGGAATCATCGTGCGCCAGCGCGGAACTCGGATCCACGCGGGAGACCACGTCGGCGTCGGCCGCGATCACACCCTGTTCGCCCTGGCCGACGGCACGGTCAAGTTCTCGCCCTACGCCCGCGGTCGGCGCAAGCAGGTTTCCGTCATTCCAACGGAGCTCGAGGAGGTGGGCGCGTGAAGGCGGAAATCCACCCCGAGTACGTCGACGCGACCATTACCTGCGGCTGCGGCGTCAGCTGGCAGACCCGCGCGACCCAGGCTGACATCCGTATCGAAATCTGCTCGACCTGCCACCCCTTCTTCACCGGCGAACAGCGCATCGTCGACACCGCCGGCCGCGTCGAGCGCTTCCGCCGCCGCTACGGCATCGTCGAGGACGAAGAGAACTAGGTCCCACCCCAACCCAGGATTCCCGCGCTCCTCGCGGGAATCTCGCTGCACGCCTGTCTACGCCCGAGCGCCCGCAGCCTACGGATACGGCGGCGATTCGTCGGCCACGCTCGGAGCCGCACCGCCGGACACATCCCGCGCGCTGACGTCGAGACGCAGTCCGATCGCGCCCAGCGCCGCGTCCATCTGCTCCAACCGTGAGCTGTGTTGCACGTTGAGCACGCGGTCAACCTGCGGCAGATGCCAGCCCAGCCGGCGCGCCAGCTCGGCCTTGCCGATCCCCCGGTCGCGCATGCCCTGGTAGAGCATCAGCTTGACCGTGGTCAGCGTCGGCAGGGTTACCCGAACCTCGCCGTGCGACGGCGACGGAATATCCAGGCGACTGTGCATCCGAGCCGCGATCGCTTCCTCCAGCGCGTC
Organism: Chloroflexota bacterium; assembly: GCA_028874365.1. Classification (GTDB taxonomy): domain Bacteria; phylum Chloroflexota; class Dehalococcoidia; order Bin125; family Bin125; genus Bin125. The sequence goes on from JAPPJZ010000005.1 coordinate 6,364, forward strand.
GACCGCCCGCGCCAGCGCCTCCTCCCGGTCCTCGCCGAAGGTGGTCAACTCGGGGAAGTCGGGCGAAGTCACCAGCAGCGTGCCGGCATCCTCTTCGATGACGAGTGGATAGGAGAGCATCACTTCAGCTCCAGATCCTTCTTGATCTTCGCCACCAGCCCTGGCCCGAGTTCCTTGCGTCCCCCGTGCATCGGCAACTGACTGGTGCGCCGACCGCGCCGGACGGTGACGTGGCCGCTGCCGCCCTTGTGAGTTTCGAAGGTGCAACCCCGTTTCTTGAGCCAGCGGCGAAGCTCCGAGGCGTTCACAACCACACCCTACACAACACAACCGTTGATCTCAACACATCTGTTGCCTTCTCTACATTGTCGTGGTCGCTGCCCGCTCAGTCGTCGCCGAGCTCGCGGTAAAAGCAGCTGCGATGGCCCGTGTGACAGGTCGGACCGTGCGGCACGGCGCGGACCAACAGCGCGTCGACGTCGCAGTCCTTGCGGATATCGACCAGCTCCAGCACGTTGCCGCTGGTCTCGCCCTTGGTCCAGTACTCCTGCCGGCTGCGGCTCCAGAACGTGACCAGCCGCTTCTCCAGCGTCATCCGCAGCGAGCGCTCGTTCATGTAGCCGAGCATCAGGATCTCGCTCGTCGCGTCGTCCTGCACGATGGCGGGAATCAGGCCGTGGTCGTCATACTTGAGCTCGGGCACGGCGAACTCGGTCGGGTCAGAGGACGTCGTCATAGTCCGCGTGTTCCATTCGCATGGGGATGCCGGCGGCTCGCATCTGCCGCTTGACATCCATGATCGGGTGGGTGCCGAAGTGGAAGATCGAGGCAGCCAGCACGGCATCGGCGTTGCCGTCCGTGATCGCGTCGATCATGTGCTGCGCGTTGCCCGCTCCGCCCGAGGCGATCACCGGCACGCCGACCGCGTCCGAGACGGCCCGGGTCAAGTGGATGTCGTAGCCGTCCTGGTGGCCGTCCGTGTTCATCGAGGTCAGCATGATCTCGCCCGCGCCGCGCTCGACGACTTCCCGGGCCCATTCGACCGCGTCGATCCCGGTCGGGCGGCGGCCGCCGTGGGTGTAGACCTGCATCGAGCCGTCGGACTCGGTGCGCGCGTCGATCGCGACCACGATGCACTGCGAACCGAACCGGTACGCGCCCTCCGAGATCAGCGCCGGACGCTCCACGGCCGCGGTGTTGATCGTGATCTTGTCGGCGCCCGATTCGAGCATCAGCATCATGTCCTCGTCCGAGCGCAGTCCGCCGCCCACGGTGAAGGGAATGAAGACGCGGTCGGCCGTGCGCCGCACCATATCGACCACCGTATTGCGATCTTCGTGCGAGGCGGTGATGTCGAGGAAAACGAGTTCGTCGATCCCCTCGTGGTCGTACAGCGTCGCCAGTTCCACCGGGTCGCCCGCGTCGCGCAGCTCGACGAACGAGATGCCCTTGACCACGCGGCCGTTGTCGACGTCGAAGCAGCCGATGATGCGCTTGGTCAACATGACTCAGTCAGCATCGTGTCAGCACGTCCGCTCGCGCATGCCCGCTGCGGCCGCTGCGAAGGCGTCCGACAGCCTCAATCGACCGTCGTACAGCGCCCGCCCCAGCACAACCCCGGCGGCGCCCGTGGCGGCCAGACGGCGAATCTGCATCGGATGCGCGATCCCGCCCGCCGCGATGACCGGCGAGCGAGCCATGCCCGCGACGCGGCCGAACTCCGCTTCGTCGTGTCCGCCCAGCATGCCGTCCGAGGCGATATCGGTGTAGATGAAGCGGCGCACGCCGAACTCCTCGAGCTGCGTGATCAGCGCCACCGCCGGCAGCTCCGATTCCTCGGTCCAGCCGTTCAGCGCGACGCGACCGCCCCGGGCGTCGACCGAGACGGTCAGACCCGGTCCGCAGACGTCGACCGCGCGGCGCAGGAAGTCGCGATCGGTCACGGCGGCCGTGCCAACGATGATCCGCGCGACGCCGGCCTCCAGGTAGCGGCGGACGGTGTCGAGATCGCGAATCCCGCCGCCGACCTGCAGCGGCGTGCCCAGCGAGGCGATCCGCTCGACGAACTCCGCGTTCGCCGCTCGGCCTTCGCGCGCGCCGTCGAGATCGATCACGTGCAGCATCTCGGCGCCCTCGTCGATCCAGCGACGCGCCGGCGCGGTCGGATCGTCGTCGAATACGGTTTCGCGCTCGTAATCGCCCTGCACCAGCCGCACGCAGCGTCCGCCGCGGATGTCGATCGCAGGCAGGACATCGATCATGTTGGGCGCTGAAGCAGTCATGCGCAGGCGTGTTCGCGCAGGAAATTGCGGTAGATACGGAGCCCGTAGGCGCCGCTCTTCTCGGGGTGGAACTGCGTCGCCGCGAGCCGTCCGCGCTCGACGGCAGCGGTCACGTCGGTCCCGTAATCGGCAACCGCGACCACCTCGTCTGGCTCGGCCAAGTCGCAGTAGTAGGAGTGCACGAAGTAGAAGTGGGACCCGTCGGGGATGCCGTCGAACAGCGGCGTCGGACGACGCAACTCCACCCGATTCCAGCCCATGTGCGGAATCTTGCGGCCCGCCGGCAACCGCACGACGCGGCCCTGGAGCACGTCCAGACAGGCGTGCTCGCCGCCTTCCTCGGACACCGTCATCAGCGCCTGCAGGCCCATGCAGACCCCCAGGAACGGCCGATCGGCGCCGATGTACTCGCGGATCGGCTCGACCAGCGCCCGCTCGCGCAGGTTGCGCATCGTGTCGGCCGCAGCGCCGACGCCGGGCAGAATGACGACATCGGCCGCGTCCAGCGCCGCCGGCACCGACGCCACCTCGGGCCTCGCCCCGACCCGCTCCACCGCGCGCACCACCGAGCGCAGGTTGCCCGCGCCGTAGTCGAGGATGATGACGTCAAGATCGGCCAGCAGAGGATCGCTCACGCGCTGAGCGTATCAGCCGGATTGGCGGGCCCGGCGTTCGCGGCGTTCGTATAGTGAACTCGATGTCAACGCAACCAACCACAGGCGACGCCGAGATCATCGCTGCGCGCGACCGCGTCGAGCTGCTGCGCGCCGAGATCCTGCGTCACAATCACCTCTACCACGTGCTCGACACGCCCGAGATCTCAGACCCCGAATACGACGAGCTCTTCCGCGAGCTCAAACGGCTCGAGGCGGACTTCCCCGAGCTCGCCTCGGCCGACAGCCCGACCCAGACCGTGGGCGCGCCGCCCGGACGCACCTTCGCGGTCGTCGAGCATCGGCAGCGCATGCTGTCGCTGGGCAACGCCTTCAACGCCGATGAGCTGCGCGCCTGGAACCAGCGCGCCGCCGACCTGCTCGACCGCGAGGAATGGACCTTCGTCAGCGAGCCCAAGATCGACGGGCTGGCCATCGCGCTGGTCTACGAGCGCGGACGGCTCGTCCAGGCGGCGACTCGCGGAGACGGCCGTGCGGGCGAGGATGTGACCGCCAACCTGCGCGCCATCGATGCCGTGCCCAACGAGCTCGCCGGCAGCCCGCCGCCGCTCTTCGAGGTGCGCGGTGAGGTCTTCATGCCCAGGGCCGGCTTCGACGCGATGAACGCCGAGATCGCATCCGAGAACGACCGCCGCCGCGAGGAGGGCCGCGCCGCGCTCACGCTCTACGCCAATCCGCGCAACGCCGCCGCCGGCTCGGTCCGCCAGAAAGACGCGCGGGTCACCGCAACGCGCCCACTCAGCATCGGCGTCTATCAGCTCGGCTGGTGCGACGACGCCGTCACGCCCGACACACACTGGGAAACACTCGCCTGGCTCTCCGAGTTCGGCCTGCCGACCACGCCCGAGGCGGCCCACCATGACGGCATCGACGACGCACTCGCCGCCTGCGAACGCTGGACTCAGCGTCGCGACTCGCAGGCCTTCGAGATGGACGGCGTCGTCGTCAAGGTCGACGACCTCGGCCTGCAGGCCGACCTCGGCATCGTCGGACGCGAGCCGCGCTGGGCGGTCGCCTGGAAGTTCCCGCCCCAGGAAGCCTCGACGGTCGTCGATCAGATCCTGGTCAACGTCGGACGCACGGGCAGCATCAACCCCTACGCCCGCCTGCGTCCGGTGCGCGTCGGCGGCGTCCAGGTCACCAACGCCACCCTGCACAACCTCGACGACATCCGTCGCAAGGACATCCGCGAGGGCGACACGGTCGTCATCCGCCGCGCCGGCGAAGTGATTCCGCAGGTCGTGCGACCGGTGCTCGAGCGCCGGGCGAAGGACTCGGTTCCCTGGACCATGCCCGACGCTTGCCCAATCTGTGGCTTCGAGACAATGCGCAATGCCGAAGACGCCATGCACTACTGCTCCAATCGGTCCTGTCCGGCGATTTTGCAACGTGGCCTCGAGCACTTCGCCGGTCGCGGTGCGATGGACATCCGCGGCCTCGGCGAGAAGATGATCAGACTGCTTCTTGACGAGGGAGTCATTAGCGACGCCGCCGACATCTACACGATCCCCGAACGTCTCGAAAAGCTGGCCCGAGTGCCCGGTCTCGGACAGGTCAAGCGGCGCAAGGGTGAGGACCACTACGAGGTCGGCGACCGCCTGCGCAACTTGGCCGCCGCGATCGAACGCTCGAAGTCGCGGGGCCTGGCCTATCTGCTCGTCGGGCTGGGTATCCGACACGTCGGCGGGGAGAACGCCTCGCTCCTGGCCGACGAGTTCGGTTCGCTCAATGCCATCCTGCTCGCGCCGGCCGCGGATCTCGCCGCCGTCGACGGCGTCGGGCCGATCATCGCCGAGAGCATCGTCGACTGGGCGCTCGACGGCGAGAACTGGTCGCTCGTGCATCGGCTCCAGGCCGCCGGGGTCGAGGACGAGATCCAGCGCAGCGGGGCCGAGCCGGTCGAGACGCCGCTCGAGGGTCTGCGCTTCGTCCTCACCGGACGCTTCGCCGCCATGACCCGGCCCGAGGCCGAGGCGCAGCTCAAATCGCTGGGCGCAGCCGTCGGCTCATCCGTCAGCAAGAACACCTCGGCCCTGTTCGCCGGCGAGGCAGCCGGCTCCAAGCGCACCAAAGCCGAGTCGCTCGGTCTGCCGATCTGGGATGAGGACCGTCTGATCGCCGCCCTCTCCGACCCGGCCGCGCTGCTCACCTGGTTGACGGAAGCGGAACCTTCGGGCGTCAATTGACGTTCAACTGGTACAGAGATCGAGCGGTTAACGGCTACGCTGGTCAGGGCCGACTCGGCGTGGTCGTGCGTGCGTATCGTTGATGAGCGGCCTCGAACATTCGGCCGGTCTTAGGGCCGAAAACTGAGGAGTCCCGATGGTCTGGTCTCCCTTTGGCTGGCTGGCCCGACGATTCTCACCCGATGTCGGAATCGATCTGGGCACCGCCAACACCCTCGTCTCGGTACGCGGACGCGGGATCGTCGTCAACGAGCCCTCGGTCGTCGCGATCAACCGGATCGACAACTCCGTACTCGCGATCGGCAAGCAGGCCAAGACGATGGTCGGCCGCACCCCGGCCCACATCGTCGCCACGCGCCCGTTGCGCGACGGCGTGATCTCCGACTTCGACGTCACTTCCCGCATGCTCAATCACTTCATTCACGAGGCGCTGCAGCGCAGCGGCATCGGTATCGGACGACCGCGCGTCATGGTCGGCATCCCCGGCGGCGCCACCGAAGTCGAAAAACGCGCGATCTTCGAAGCCACCCGCTCGGCCGGCGCCCGCGAGGTCCACCTGATCGAGGAGCCCATGGCGGCCGCGATCGGCGCCGGTCTGCCGATCTTCGAATCGACCGGCAGCATCGTCGTCGACATCGGCGGCGGCACCACCGAAGTCGCCGTCTGTTCGATGGGCGGCATGGTCGTCAGTACCTCGACCCGCGTCGCCGGCGACGAGATCGACCAGGCGATCATTACGTACGCCCGACAGGTGCACAACATCCAGATCGGCGAAGCCTCGGCTGAGAAGATCAAGATCGCCGGCGCATCCGCATTCCCACTGGAGGAGGAGCGCGACGTGGTCCTCAGCGGTCGCGACCTCTCGACCTCGATGCCCAAGACCGTGGCCGTAACCACCGTCGAACTCCGCGACGCGATCTCCAGCGCCGTCTCCTCGATCATGGAGGCCGTGCTCCGGACGATGGAGATCACCCCGGCCGAGCTGATCCCGGACATCATGCAGCAGGGCATCGCCCTCGCCGGCGGCGGAGCCTACCTGCCCGGACTCGACCGACGCATGTCGCAGGAGACGAAGTTCCCGGTCTACAAGGCCGATGCGCCCTTGACCTGCGTCGTGCGAGGCTGCACCGAGGCGCTGACCGAGACCCGCGCCCTGGCCTCCGCCGACGGTCAGGTCCTGGCCGGACGCCGCTGATACGGGGACGGACGATTGGCGGGTTGACGTGCCTCTGATCGGCGCACTCATTCGACTGATAGGCGCGCGGGCACGGTGGGTCATCGCCATCGCGGCGCTCGTCGCCGTGCTCACGCTGCTCGGCCTCGTCGGATGGGCGGCCACGATCGAGGACACCGCCGCCACGGCACTCAATCCCGTCCAGCGAGCCTTCCGCCAGGCCGGCGAGCCGATCTCCAACCTGCTCAACGATGTCGACGACTTCGGCCGTCTCAACACCGAAAATCGCGCGCTGCGCTATCGCATCGAGCAACTCGAGGCCGAGAATGCCAGGCTGCGCGAGGTGCAGAAACAGGTCACCGCGCGCCAGGCGTTGCTCGAAGTCCAGGCCGAGACCGACGCGGTCACCATCGTCGCCAACGTCTCGACGCGCGACCTGACCGGCCTGCGCACGATCATCGGCATCGATCGCGGCTCCAGCGACGGACTGCGCGTCGGCCTGCCGGTGCTCGCCGCCGGCGGCACCCTGATCGGCCAGGTCATCGATGTCCGTCCGCACACCGCCTTCGTCCGCCTGATCACCGATCCCGATAGCGCCGTCCGCGTCCTCCACCAACCGTCGCGCAGCGAGGTCGTCGCCACCGGCGACACGCTGGGCAACATCGAGGTGCGCATCCCCTGGACATCCGAGGTCGAACTGGGACACCTCTTCGTCACCTCAGGCCTTGACGGCGAGTTGCCGCAGGGCATCCCCGTCGGACGTGTCTCGGCCGCCGAGGGAACAGTCCAGGACGCATTCCGACATGTCGTGCTCGAACCGATCGCGCCGCTCAATCAACTGGAACAGGTGCTGGTTCAGCTCACCATCCCACCGCCCGATCTGCAAATCCTCGACCCCCAGGATGCGGACAGCGAGGGGGGATAGAGCATGACCGCAATCCGCTGGCTGCTGCTGCTCCTCGGACTCTTTGTCCTCGTCGTCTTCCAGACATCGGCCAGTCCCTCATTCCCGATCTTCGGCGTCGGTCCACAGGTCGTGCTCGTGGTCCTCTGCTGCTGGGCGATGGTCCGTCCGCCCGTCGAGACCCTGGTGCTGGTCCCGCTGGCCGGCATCGGACTCGGCCTGCTCGCCTTCCAGGGCATGCCCGAGTCGGTCGCCGCCCTCGCGCCGATCGGCTTCGCCGCCCTCAGCCGACAACTCCGGCGAGAGGCACAGGGCCCATCACCGCTCGCGCTCGAATGGGCCTCAACGATCGTGCTTGTCGGCATCGCCTCGATTCTGCACTTCACCGCCCACGCGATCGCCGTTGAACTCACCACCACCGGGGTCAACTGGCTCGCCGCCCTGCGCACGGTGATGCTGGGCGGCATGCTGGGCAACATGATCCTCGGCGCCGTCATCTATTGGTTTGTGCGCATCCCCACTTCCGTCGCTGGCCCATCGCCCGCCCCGTCCCGAACGGCCGGCTGACCGTGCAACGCCGACCGCGCAAGGGCCAGTCCGAGGGTGTCGCTCACGAGTACTCCCAGCACCTCGCGCACCGCGAAGGATTCCCCGTGCGGGCCAAGGTCTGGATCCTGGCCGGCTTCATCCTCCTGCTCTTCGGCATCCTCGTCGTCCAACTCGTCCGCCTGCAGATCCTGAGGCACGACGAGTTTGTCGCCCGCGCCGTCAGCAACCGCGTCCGGACCATCGACATCGCGCCCTCGCGAGGTCTGATCTACGACCGAGACGGCAACCTGTTGGTCGAGAACTCTCCCGCCTACCAGATCACCCTGGTCTCGGCCGATATCCCCGACGACGACGTCTCCGACATCGCCCAGGAACTGGCCGAGATGTTCGACATCAGCGCCTGGGACGTGGAACAACGAATCTGGGACCGAAAGTACTCCAACGACCCGTTCCTGCCCCTGCTCATCGCCGAGGATCCGACGGCCGCCCAGGTGATCGACGTGACCTCACGCCGCTCGGCGCTGCCCGGTGTCCGCGTCGAGACCGTCTCGATCCGTCGCTACGAACAGGGCCGACTGCTCGGGCACATTCTCGGTTATGTCGGCAAGATCACCGCGGAAGAGTACGAGGAGTTATCCGACGCCCGCTACCTCTACAGCGATCAAATCGGACGCGCCGGAGTCGAAGCCGCATACGAGCGCCAACTCCGGGGCAGCGCCGGACGGCAACTCGTCGAGGTCGACGCCGTCGGCAACGTCCTGCGCGCCCTCGATACTCGGCCGCCGACGCCCGGACTCAGCGCCGTCCTGACCATCGACATCGAGTTGCAGCAGCGGATTGAGGACATCCTCCTGGAACATCAGGGCGCATCGCTCTTCGCCTCCGCCGTGGTGCTTGACGTCCACTCCGGCGAGGTGCTCGCGATGGTCTCCGTCCCGAACTACGACGTCAACATCTATGAGGAAATCACGACCGAGGAGTACCAGGAGCTGCTGCATGATCCGGGCCAGCCGCTCACCAACCAGGCCATCCAGGCCCAGTTCCCTCCCGGTTCAATTTTCAAGATCGTCACCGCCGTCGCCGGTCTGGCCGAGGGAGCGATCACCCCGGAAACGAAGATCTACTCGCCCGGCGTGCTCGAGGTCCACAACGAACTCTCGCCCGGCATCATCTACCGTTTCGGCGACACGACCCAGGGCGTCTACAACATTCGAACCGCCCTCGCCGAGTCATCCAACGTCTTCTTCTACTACGTCGCCGGCGGGGATCCGTACCGCAACCCGGAAAATCCACCCCGCCATCCCGCCGAACAGGAACGTCTGGATGATCTGGCCGACGAGGGCGTCGTCGCCGGCGACGTCGAGTTCGCCGGCGCGGGGAACGAAGCGCTGGCCCGGTGGGCCAGGGAGTTGGGCTTCGACACCCCGACCGGCATCGACCTGGTCGGCGAGGCGGCCGGACTGATCACCTCGGCGGAACAGAAGATGGAAGCGTTCGGCGAGGAGTGGCGCGACGGCGACACCTACAACATGGCCATCGGCCAGGGCTTCACCACCGTCACCGTGCTGCAGATGGCCGTCGCCACCGCCGCCATCGCCAACGGCGGAACCGTCTACGAGCCCAGAGTCGTGCGCCAGTTGATCGATAGCAACGGCAACGTCGTGCAACCGTGGCAGCCGATCATTCGCCATCAGCTCGATGTCGACCCGGAGATTCTGCGCATCGTGCGCGAGGGCATGGCACTCTGCACGCTGGCCGGCACCTGCCACGACGCGCTCGTCGTCATGCCCGAGATGCTCGTCGGCGGCAAGACCGGCACCGCCGAGTACAACCAGACCGGAACGGCGATCTCCGGCGAGGAGGAAGGCCCGACCCACGGCTGGTTCATCGCCTTCGCTCCGTTCGACAACCCGGAGGTGGCGGTCGCGGTGTTCTTCGAGTTCTCCGCCGGCTACCTCGCCGCCGGCGCAGCCGGTGAGATCCTCAGAGCCTGGGCCGAGACGAGCGGCGCGCTCTCGACCGCGATCCCGCCACCCTATGCCAGAGTGGCCCTGACGGAAGAAGAGGATCAGCGGTTGTACGAAGCCATTCGAGCGAGGTCGCGCTGATGGTCGGTCACTCCTGGCGACACTTCGACCCGTTAATCCTGATCGCCGCGCTCGCCCTGGCCGGCTACGGAGCGCTGGTCATCTACTCGGCCTCCTTGCCCCGTGGCGCCGAGGGCGTCGTCCTCTCCACCGCTGTGCAGCGCCACATCATCTTCGCCCTCGTCGGCGCGCTCATCATGGTCGCCATGACACGCGTCGACTACCGCCTCATCGACGCGCTCGGCTGGCTGGCCTACGGCTTCGGCATCGTCGTGCTCGTCGCCGTGCTTTTCCTCGGCTCCGACGAGTTCGGCTCACGGCGCTGGTTCGACCTCGGATTCACCGTCGTCCAGGCGTCCGAGATCGGCAAACTGATGACGATCATCGGCCTGGGAAAATTCCTCACCGACTATCGCGATCGCCTGCAGGAGTTCCGCATCTTCCTGCTCTCCCTCGGGATCGCCTTCCTACCCGCAGCGCTCGTCTTCATCGAGCCTGACGCCGGTTCCGCAGTCGTGTTCATGGCCCTCTGGCTGGTCATGACCCTGTTCGCCGGCGCTCCGATTCGCCACTACGCCGCGCTCGCCGCGATCGGCGTCTGCCTAATTCCGGTCGGCCTCGCCGCCGGCGTGCAGGACTACCAGCGCGACCGCATTCGCGCTTTCCTCGACCCCGAGTCCGACCCGCAGGGCGCAGGGTTCAACGTGATCCAGGCCGAAACCTCCGTCGGATCGGGCGGCATCTGGGGCCAGGGCCTGACCGAGGGCACGCAGACCCAGCTCGATTTCGTTCGCATCCAGACCACCGACTTCATCTTCAGCGTGCTCAGCGAGGAGCTCGGCTTCGTCGGCGCGATCGCCCTGTTCGCGCTCTTCCTGCTGCTCTTGTTCCGCATGCTGCGCGTGGTCACCAGGGCCGGTGAGCCCTTAGGCCAGTTGCTCGCCGTCGGCCTGATCACGATCATCGCGATCCAGGTCTTCATCAACGTCGCGATCAACATCCGCCTGATCCCCGTGACCGGCATTCCGCTGCCCTTTATCAGCACCGGTAACTCCTCGTTGTTGGTATTCTTCCTCGGCCTGGGACTGCTGCAGAGCGTTCTCGCCTGGCAGGACGACGCCCGCCGCGGTCCAGCGCCTTGACCCTCCCCGCTCCCACTGGAAAGGCCTGAGTCATGTCCGTTCGACTCTCGATCATTCCCATCCAGATCTCCGATCAGCAGGCCGCGCTCAAGTGGTACACGGAAAAACTCGGCATGGAAAAGATCATGGACGACCCCATGGGCCCCGAGCTCCGCTGGATCACGGTCAAGCTGCCCGAGGACGAGGTCCAATTCGTGCTCGCCAACTTCGGGGCCTTCGATCCCGAAGGCGCTCAGCCGGGCTCAACGAGCGGCTACGTCCTCTGGACCGACGACATCCAGGCCACCTACCAGGAATGGTCCGCCAGAGGCGTCGAGTTCAGCGAACCGCCCACCCAACAGATGTGGGGAACCCAGGCCCTCTTCCACGACCCCGACGGAAACGGCTGGGTCCTCGTCCAGCGCCCCACCCCTGACACGCCCTCGACCACCACATAGCTCCCTTCCCTCTCGTCCCCTCTCCCTCTGGCCCCCTCTCCCTGAGGCAGAGGGTTAGGGTGAGGGCCCTGCCCCGCGAAGCCTGTCCCGCACTCGATGCGGGAGCGGGGGGTGAGGGCCCTGCCGACTACTTCACCCGACCCTCTCCCCCCGCGGAGCGGGGGGAGATGCCGAAGGCAGAGGGGGGCTTCGCCCGTGCGACGCCGCCTGCGTCGCACAAACGCGAAGCGCCCCTCAGCGATGAGGGGCGCTTTGACGTCGTGCCGTATGTCGAGGGTCAGGAAGTGGCGACCGCTTCGCCCTCTTCCTCTTCTTCCTCCGACTCGGAGTCGTCCTTGGCCGCTTCGACCTCGGCCGCGAGCTCCTCGGCTCGTGAAAGACCTTCGATGCGCTCGTAGTGCAGCATCTCTTCCTCGACGCCGTTCTCGTTGAGCTCCTTGACCAGGTCCACGCGAATCGTGTCGCCGGCCTCGAAGTCGCCGCGCAGCAGCGCCTCGGACAGCGAGTCCTCGAGCCGCTCCTGGATCACGCGGCGCAACGGTCTGGCGCCGAAGATCGGGTCGTAGCCCTTCTCTCCGAGCCAGTCGCGCGCCGCCTCCGTGACATCGAGCTCGACCTGCTTCTCCTTGATCCGCGAGTCGACCTCCTTGAGCATCATGTCGACGATCTCGCGGATGTGCGCCCGGCTCAACGGGTGGAAGACGAGCGTCGTATCAACTCGGTTCAGGAACTCGGGCCGGAAGACCCGCTTCATCTCCTGAAGCACCTTGTCCTTCATCTTCTCGTAGCGCTGCTTCTCCGACTGGTCCTCGTCGTTGATCGTCGAGAACCCGATCGCCGACTCGCGCCGAATCAGGTCCGAGCCAACGTTCGAGGTCATGATGATGATCGTGTTGCGGAAGTCCACGCGCCGGCCCTTGGCGTCGGTCAGGTGACCGTCGTCGAAGACCTGCAGCAGCATGTTGAAGACCTCGGGGTGCGCCTTCTCGATCTCGTCCAGCAGGATCAGGCAGTACGACTTGCGCCGAACGGTGTCCGTTAACTGGCCGCCGTCGTCGTAGCCGACGTAGCCCGGAGGCGCGCCAACCAGCCGCGCCACGGTGTGGCGCTCCATGAACTCCGACATGTCCAGCCGCACCATGTTGTCGTCCGAGCCAAACATGAAGTCGGCCAGCGCCCGAGCCAGCTCCGTCTTCCCGACGCCGGTCGGGCCCAGGAACATGAACACGCCGATCGGCCGGCGCGGATCCTTCAGCCCCGCGCGAGCCCGCCGCACGGCCTTGGCCAGCGCGACGATCGGCTCTTCCTGCCCGACGATGCGTTCGTGCAGGTCCTCCTCCATCCGCAGCAGACGCTCGGACTCCTCCGTCGCAATCTGCACCAGCGGAATCCCGGTCCACATCGACACCACCTCGGCGATGTCCTCCGCCAGCACGTCCGTTGAGTCGCGCTCGCGCTGCTGGTCGAGGTCTTCCTCGAGTTCGGCAATCCGCTGCGTCAGTTTGAGCTCGCGGTCGCGCAAATCCGCCGCGTACTCGTACTGCTGCTGGTTGATCGCCTGTTCCTTCTCCTTGCGGATGCCCTCAAGCCCCACCGTCGCTTCCTTCAGCGACGGCGGCGTGTACGAACGGCGAATCCGAACGCGCGAGGCCGACTCGTCGATCAGGTCGATCGCCTTGTCCGGCAGCGCACGGTCGGAGATGTAACGCGACGACATCTCGGCCGCCGCGACCAGCGCGTCATCGGTGATGACGAGCTTGTGATGCTCCTCGTAGCGGTCCTTGATCCCGCGCAGGATTTCAACGGTTTCCTCGACCGACGGCTCCTCCACCACGATCGGCTGGAAGCGGCGCTCCAGCGCCGCGTCGCGCTCGATGTGCTTGCGGTAATCGTCCAGCGTCGTCGCGCCGATCGTCTGCAGCTCTCCGCGCGCCAGCGACGGCTTGAGAATGTTCGCCGCGTCAACCGCGCCCTCGGCCGCCCCGGCGCCGACCAGCATGTGCAGCTCGTCGATGAACAGCACGCAGTTGCCCGCGCCCTTGATCTCCTCGACCACCTTCTTCAACCGCTCCTCGAACTCGCCGCGGTACTTCGTCCCCGCGACCAGCGATCCGATGTCGAGCGTCAACAGCCGCTTGCCTTGCAGCGTCTCAGGCACATCGCCCGAGGCGATGTGCTGCGCGAGTCCCTCGACCACCGCCGTCTTGCCGACCCCCGGCTCGCCGATCAGCACCGGATTGTTCTTGGTCCGCCGCGAGAGAATCTGTACGACCCGCTGGATCTCCTTGGACCGACCGATCACCGGATCCAACGTCCCGGCGCGAGCCGCAGCCGTCAGGTCGAAACCGAGCTGATCGATCGTCGGAGTCCGCGTCGCCGAGCGTGAGCCCGAGCTGCTGCTCGACCCCGCACCCGCGCCCGCAGTCGCCGGACCACTCTGCGAGAGAATCCGCGTCGTCTCGGCGCGCACCCGCTCAAGGTTGACGCCCAGCGATTCGAGCACGCCCGCCGCGATGCCTTCGCCCTCGCGCACCAGTCCGAGCAATAAGTGCTCGGTGCCGATGTAGTGATGGTTCAGTCGCCGCGCCTCGTCAACCGCGAGCTCGATCACTTTCTTTGCCCGTGGAGTCAGACCGATTTCACCCAGAACCGCGCGGTCGCCTCGTCCGATGATGAACTCGACCGCTGAACGCACCTTTCCCAGTTCGACGCCGAGATTGGAGAGCACCTTCGCCGCTACCCCGTCGCCCTCGCGCACCAGACCGAGCAACAGGTGCTCGGTGCCGATGTAGTTGTGGTTGAAGCGCTGGGCTTCTTCCTGCGCGAGCGTCAGGACGCGGCGAGCGCGTTCCGTGAACTTGTCAAATCGGTCTGCCATGGCAGCCTCCAATGCACGACGCAACTGCCACGCAGCCGCTCGTTGGACAATCCCAGCCTATCAGAGCCTTCCCCGCCCAAACCCGCCATCCTCACAACTTATCCAACCCGTCCCCCACCACAATCCGGAACCCGTTCCCCGACTCGATCGCGGACCAGCTCCCCTCTGCTCGCGCCTCTCTGTTCTCCCCCCGCCGTCAGGTGGGGGGGAGATGCCGAAGGCAGAGGGGGGCATCCCCAAGAACCGTAGTCAAGCCCTACCGCTCGCCGCCGAAGTCCTGCTCCGTCACACCCGCGCGCTCCAGCGCCTCCTGCATCGCCGACACCGCGCGCACCGGCTCCGGCGCCGGCTCGGGCTGCGCGTCGTCCGCGACCCGCGACGGTTCCTCGGTCGGCTCCGGCTCGGGCGGCGCCTCCGGCATCGCCTCCTGCGTGACCCCGAACCGCTCCGCGACATCGTCCGGCATGCGGATAATCCCGCCGTCCTGGTTGAACATCCAGCCCAGACGCTCCGCGTCTGTCCGTGCCTGCCGCAGCGACAGACCCAACCGATGTCGATCGCGCTCAATCCGCACGATCTTCGCCGGGATGACGTCGTTCTCCAGCACGACCTCGCGCGGATGCGTAATCCGACGGTCGGCCAGCTCCGACACATGAACCAGGCCCTCGACCGGACCTTCCAGCCGCGCAAACGCGCCAAACGTGACCAGCTTCGTCACGACCGACGGCACGATGTCGCCGACCTCGAACTTGGCTACCACTTCGTCCCATTGCTCCGGCGCGGCCCGCCGCACCGAGAGCCCGATCTTCTTCGATTCCTTGTCGATCTTCGTGATGTACACGTCGATCGTCTGACCGATCGAGAACATCGCCTCGGGATCGACATCCCGCTCCCAGCTCAACTCCGACAGATGCGCCAGGCCGTCTGCGCCTCCGAGGTCGACGAACACGCCGAACGAGCGGATGCTCGTGATCCGCCCCGAGCGAATCTCGCCTTCCTGCAGCTCCTCCAGCAGGCGTTCCTTCTGCTCCGCCCGCCATTCCTGCACCGCGGCGCGCTCCGACAGGATCACCCGGTTGCGGCGCCGGTTAATCTCGATCACCTTGAACCGCAGCGTCCGACCCTCGTACTCCGAGAGCTGCGCAATCGCCTGCTCGCGGTCGCCCGTGATCTCGACAATCTGCGACAGCGGCACGAACGCGTTCACGCCCTCCACGTTGACCAGCAGACCGCCCTTGTTCGAGCCGGTCACCCGCGCGTCGAACACCTCGGCCTCGTCGAACCGGCGCTGCAACTCGTGCCAGCCTTGCTCACCGCGGGCGCGGTCGATCGACAGCTCCAGCGATCCGCCCTCCGACTCCGAATCGGTCACGAACACGTGCGCCGCGTCGCCGGTCTTCAGCGCCTCGCGCTCCGTGTCCGTCAGCGAGCGCATCTCCTCGTAGTGGACCACGCCCTCCGACTTCGCCCCCACATCGACGATCAACGCCGATCCCGACCAGTGCACGACGATGCCTTCGACAATGTCGCCGCGTCTGGGGTTCAGCGGCTCCCGACCGGGTTCGGCCAGGAGTTCGTCCATGGTGGTGGGTTCGGATGCCCCCTCCTGTGCTGCCGTCGGGGGCGCGGGCGCGTTCGGGTCGATATCGGTGCTGGGTGTGGTCAAAACGTGGTGAGTTGGGGAGGTCAATCAGGTCAAGCCAGAAGACCGCCCCGGCTCCTTTCTGGGGTTTGCGAAATCGTACCACAGGGCCCCAGTCCCCCGACTCGCTCGGCGGCCAGCCCCTGCCCCCCTTCCCCTCTCGCTCCCTATCCCCTCTCCCCCCGCCGTCAGGTGGGGGGAGATGCCGAAGGCAGAGGGGGGCACCCCAATCCCCATCCCGCCAAAACGTAAAACCGCCCGACACATCACCAAGTGTGTCGGGCGGTCACATCCAAAGAGCGAGCTGGCGATGGCCTATTTTCCGCAAGGGGTTGCCCCCCCAGTATCGTCAGCGCTGCGGCGTTTCACTTCCGTGTTCGGGATGGGAACGGGTGGTCCCACCGCGCTCCAATCACCAGCTCACTCCAGATCGTAGCACGCTACTCGAACCTGCCACGGGTCACAGCTAACACCTCCGTCGGCTACCCGACCCGTGCAAGCAGCTAACCCGGCATAGCCGCGCGCTCCGACATGCCAGCCCAACCCGCCGGCCAACCGTTACCATTTGTGAATATTTCATGTATCTGGAGAAACGGTCATGAGCAGAACATCGAGACGACGGCTCTTGCTTCCGCTATCGCTATCTCTGCCAATCGTCGCCCTCCTGATCGCGGGCGCGGCCATCGACCGCATGATGCAGTCGGCGCTTTTCTCGGACACCGAGGCAGCCGCCACGACAGTCGCCGATACCGAGGTTCGCATCACCGCCACCCCGCGAGCCGATGGTTCGATCCGACTCGGCCTCCAGCAACAGGATCCCGATGGCGCCTGGGGCAGTATCCAGTACCCCAGGTTCAGCGTCGTGCCCGCCGACGCCGAGCCGAATCGGCGACTCCATAGCTCCGCGCTGACCGTGTCCACCACGGCCGACGTCTACACCCTCGCCGACGCCTACTACGACCACGCGCGGCATATCGCCCAACCAACCGTGCTCACCCCGCCCGACCCGCGCATCTGGTGTCTGCTTCACGACACCGAAGACAACGACGCCGGCCGCGCCTACTGCCAGGGCTTCGTCGACGGCCTGGGCGAGGACGCAATCGAGACCTTCCACTACACCGACCTCAGGGCCGGTGTCGGCCAGGTCGTCGGCCGCATCGCCCGCGGCGACGTACCGCACCTGCTCGCGGCGGGCAAGGTCGAGGAACTCTTCGGCCTCCTCGGCGCCTTCGCCCGACTCGAGGGCGTCAGCCCCGTCCCGGTCGCCTTCCCCCTCGACACCATCGATCCCGAACCACCCGGCGGCGCAACCTACTGCGTCATCGGCCACGGCGATAACTCGTTCTGGGGCCTGACCTTCGATGCCGCCGTCGCCGGCGCCAACCACCTCGGCGTCAATCTCCAACACGTGGGCCTGGCCAGCGCCGAGGAACGCGCCGCCCGGATCCGTGAGTGCATCGCCGAGGACGTCGACGCGATCGCCGTCACTCTGGCCGAGACCGAACACGTCGGCGACGCGATCCGCGAGGCCCGCGCCGCCGGTATCCCGGTGGTCACCTTCAACTCTGGAGCCGACACGGCCCGCTCGGTCGGCTCGATGCTCCATCTCGGTCTCAACGACCGCAAGGCCGGCGAGATCGTTGGAACCCGGCTAACCGCCGACGGCGTCGATGGACCCGCGCTCTGCCTCCTGCATGAGCCGGTAAACGT
This sequence comes from Chloroflexota bacterium, assembly GCA_028874365.1. GTDB lineage: Bacteria > Chloroflexota > Dehalococcoidia > Bin125 > Bin125 > Bin125. Next base: position 24,029 of record JAPPJZ010000005.1, read on the forward strand.
TGGCCTTGAAGACCGCTGTCAGGGGCTCGACGACACCTTCGGCGAAGTCGAGAAGCTATCGCTCGCCCAGGGCTTCGGACCGCTGAGCGAGCGCCTCGCGGTCGGCGACGTCGGCGCGGTCGTCCTCTTGAACGCCGCCGACGTCGGAGCCGTCGCGCACCTGATCGACGCCTCCGGCCACTCGCCCACCCTGGCCGTCATCGGCTTCGACACGGCACTGGTCCTGCAGATGCTGTCCGGCCGCGTCGCCTTCGCCGTCTGGGACCACGGCACCCTCCAGGGCTACCTCGCCGTCGCCCTCGCCGCCCTCGCCGACACATCCTTCCTCGTCCCCGACCTCATCTTCAACGGAGCCCAACTCCGAATCGAACCCTCCATCCTCACCGCCCAAGACATGGCCCACCTCCTCGCGAGGGCAGGCGGCTAACCAACCCCAGCGTCGTCGGCCCTGCGGTGTGACAATTCGATGTTCGGGATGAGAACGGCCGGTCTCACCATGACACCTTCACCAGCTCGACCATCGGCGTCGCACAGCATCACCGCGATTCCAATGCAAGAGCCAACGCCTCGATCCCGACTGACTGCAGATGCAGCTCCGTTGTTGGTCGTGCCCAACACTGACAGTGAACAGTCCGACATGGCCCACGAACGCTCTCGGCTGACGCCGGCGGACATTACATGGCGACCTTCGGCGGCGACACCAAGTCCAAATCATCGGATCCCGCGTTCGTACGCTCGCCGATTTCGATTTGCATCTCATCGCCCAACAACTCCGAATCCAAGACCACGGTAGCCCTGAAGGAACCATCCCCGTTCCCATGGAAGTTCCGCAGCGAGAAGAACGTACTCAGTGCTGGCAGATCTTGCATCAGCTTCTCTTCCAAGGTCTTCCCGTCAAGCGCAGGCATTGTACGCACATAACCCTGAAGTGCGTAAATGTAATCGCGAAGTGGAGCCTTAGCATGCTCCGTCCAGTCGACAGCAAGCTTACCAAGCAACACGCTAGCGATCTCAAACAGCTCTCGATACCGCTCACGCAACTCCGCATCGCCTCCCAAGGTGGCTAAGGCTGCGAGTTCCTCTTGAACGGCCCTCCCCTTCGCTTCTTTGCCAAGCCGGTACTCATCGCCTCGATAGCTAGGCAGGTAATGCTCAAGAGCACCCCCAGGCAGCACATACACATTGCGACTGCCCAACAACTGCAGTACTTGATGCCTCCGGCCGACAATGTTCCTCACCATGTCCGCGCCGAGGATCTCCTCTATCTCTCCTTCGTGCCGATCAACCGCAATCATCACTGCCGTCCTAGCTCGCATTAGCGCATCCGGAGCCCAATGTCCTTGTCCCTTCAACTCCCTCAGATAATCGAAAAGCTTGGAGGCCTCACCGTTTGGGTTTGCCGCAATCACCTCATCGGCGGCCTTGGTTAACAGTCTGTCCAACTGACCACAGTACTCAGCAAAATCAGAACCGAGTCCTGCTGCGGCAAGCAACCCACCGAGCGAGCCATCATCCCTGATGCTTCTCCGCAGCTGGCCTGCGAACAGTGCATCAAGGTCGTAGACGAAGTATGCTTCCTTCTCCATCGCTTGGCACAACCTGAGGTACTTGGTCACTTCGTCGCGTCCGCCGGCCTCGATCAGACAGCTGCCGGCACCGGCGATGGAAACACCACGGGCTTCCATCAGGGCACCGACCAACCGGGCATCGGAGCCTCCTTCAACGAAGAGCGGATTGCTCGAGAAAAAGATCTGCTTCCCCTCAAGGTTTAGGGCCTGGACAAATGGTATGTCGATGTCTTCCTGACTGACGCACTGGCGTACTTGCTTAGGCGACTTAAGGTCCGAGTCAAATGAAATGAGAGACAAAATGTCCTCAGGGGTTCGAAAGTCAAGGATGAAAGGAGAGTGGGTAACCAAGAAGACGACCTTTGTACCTGCTCCATTGGGATCGCCCGCTACGCGACGAACCTCTTGCATGAAAAACGCCTGGTACTGCGGATGCAGGTTCAACTCCGGCTCGTCAACGATCAAGCACTGGCTCCAGCTGTCGTAAAGGTGAGTGAGCAGCACCAAGATCTCTTTGATGCCATGGCATTCGTCCTGATCGAGTCGGTACATGTTGCCACCAGAGATTCGGCGCCCCCTGGGAATCAATGTGCCGCTGTCCCACTCTAGACGAATCTCCCTGTCAAAGAGCGAGCTCAAAGTTGCTTCGAGGCGGATTCGAAGATCCAGTCGCTCCTCCAGCAAGATCATAGTGTCAACGCCGGACCCCGACTGGCCGGCTCGCTTGTATTCCCTAAAACTTCCCTTGGGATAACCACTCTCGACCAGCGAGCCCCCGAGCCGCCCATGCGTCCCTGACTTAACCATTCCAGCAAGACGATCAGTGCCAAGCATTCGAACACTTAGGCCCTTACGGGACAATGCTTCGCTCAATGACTCGGCAAACCGTGACTTCCCGCTTCCGTTGGGACCAACCAAGTAGTTGACGAAGCCAACTTCATCCGTAGTGAAGATCCCTTCCTGCCAAGGAGGCGGGAGTGGGAATGGCACATCAATGGAGATCAACATCGGCTCCTCTCGCATTGCACATCTGGCATCGAAGCTCGGATAGGGCAGAATATCATTGATTGGCACTCCAAGCGGAGTTAGGCTGTTGGTCAACGACCAGTTGGCCAGTAAACGGACGGCACGGCACTCAATCGTGTTGCTCAGGTACAGGGAGTCCTGCCCACGAGCTTCAAGAGTGCAACCTTTGGCCTCGGTCGAATTCGTGGTAGGCCATTGCCAGCTGCCTTCTACGGTGGAGAACGTCGGGAATCGCAATGCCACCGAAAAATCCAAGATGGGCCGAGCCGGAACTAATCCTCGCCCTTGACCTCTATTTGCGCTCGGGCCTCCTGGACGACAAGGATGAGGCGGTCGTAGACCTCTCACGGGTCCTAAAGGAACTGACTATCCACCCAGATCGTCCGGACGCAGAACGATTCCGCAATGAGAACGGGGTTGCTCTCAAACTCGCTAACTTTGCGGCCATTGACCCCAACCACAAAGGAAAGGGAATGACAAGCTACGGGAAACTCGATGCCGAGGTGTGGGCACGCTTCGCCTCGGACGAAGACTCGTTAGCCACGGCCGCAGCAGCCATCAGGGCGGGGCACGAGGCTCCTGCGAACGATCCAGCCGACCCGACTGGGCCGATCATCGACGAGATTGAGGTGGAAGCTCAGCATGTCGAAGAGTTTCAGGTGACGATTCCCGGGAAGGAGACCGTGGGGCGCCGACGTGAGCAGAGCCTCGTCCTCGCGTATCGGGAACATCTAGAGAGCTTGGGTCACAAGATCAGTAGACACCGGTACCAACCTCCCAGCGCAGGTGCTCCACTCGTGTGCGATTTGGTCGACGAAAGCGCCGAAGTGCTGTACGAGGCCAAAGGGGACGTTCGACGTACCTCAGTCAGAATGGCAATAGGCCAACTGCTCGACTACCGCCGTTTCGAGCCGCCAACGATGGACATAGCCGTTCTTCTTCCGCGTCGTCCCGCAGATGACTTGATCAGTCTGGTCGGCTCGGTCCCGGCGACGACCGTGTGGAGAACACAGGACGGTTTCAAGAGCACATAGTCGTTCCTCGTCGACTTGTCGCAGAGGCCTCCGTCACCTCCGACACACCCACCTCGACATCGAACATCCGTCCGCATACAATCACCCGACGACTCGAAACCGGAAAGCCCGACATGCCCGCACCCCACCCAGACACCCAATCCGGAACCCCCTGGATTGCTCAGGATTCACCCGGAATCACCCTGACCAAGCCCGCTCTCACCCAGACCAATCTGGACAAATCTGGACTGAACTGGACAGATCTGGACACGAAATGCCACAAAACCCAGCCCAGAACAGGCAAAACTGTCCAGTTGCCCCGAATTTCGCCCCGAAACAGCCCTACGGCTCGATCAACCCACACACCGCACCCGCCGGATCGCGAATCACCGCGAACCGACCCTCGCCCAGCTCCCGCGGCCCATCCACGACCTCGCCGCCCAGCTCCGTTACCCGAGCCACGCTGGAATCGAGGTCCTCGACGTTGATGTAGACCATCCACACCGGCGGGATGTTGGCGTTGACCCCGCGCGCGTGACAGACGCCGCCGACCGCCGACTCGCCGTCCGGGCTCATCATCACGTAGTCGTCGTACTCGCCCATGCTCAGCGGCTGCGACTGCCAGCCGGCGACCGCCGAGTAGAAGTCCCGGACCTCGTCGGCGTTGCCAACCGTCAGGTCCTGCCAGCCGATCCGCCCGGGTCGCGTGTCGGGAGCGTCGTCGTTCATCGCATTCCCCTCCGCCCCGGGGCTGGTGGAGCCGAGGGGATTCGAACCCCTGACCTCTGCCGTGCAAGGGCAGCGCTCTCCCAACTGAGCTACGGCCCCGGGATCCCCAGCCTAACGCCGATCCCGTGACCCGACTCGATCGGGGACCAGCTCCAGGCTCTCTCTCCCCCCGCCAAAGGCGGGGGGAGATGCCGAAGGCAGAGGGGGGCTGCCCGATTCGTTAACCTGAGTCATGGCACTCCACCCCAACGTGCCAGTCAGCAACCGGTAAGGAACCAACGGTGGCCACCTCCAACGAATTCATGGACCTCCCCGGCCGCCTCATCGTCGTCGAAGGCATCGACGGATCGGGCAAGAGCACCCAGCTCGACCTGCTCCACAAGTGGCTCCGTAGCGAGGGCTACGTCACCGTCTTCACCGAGTGGAACTCCTCGCCCATCGTCCGCGACACAACCAAGCGCGGCAAGCGCAAGCAACTGCTCACGCCCATGTCGTTCAGCCTGATCCACGCCGCCGACTTCGCCAGCCGCACCCACGAACAGATCCTCCCCGCCCTCCAGGCCGGCGTCGTCGTGCTCGCCGACCGCTACATCTACACCGCCTTCGCCCGCGACGCCGCCCGCGGCGTCAATCGCAAGTGGGTCCGAGACCTCTACTCCTTCGCCCCGCCACCCGACCTCGCGCTCTACTTCCACGTCTCCCTCGAAGAATCGATCCGCCGCATCGGCGCAGCGCGGGCCGAGATCAAGTTCTACGAAGCCGGCATGGACCTCGGACTCTCCGAAGACATCAGCGAGTCCTTCCGCCTCTTCCAGGGACGCATCCTGCGGGAGTACGACACCCTCTGCGACGAATACGACATCACCCGCATCGACGCGCACCAGTCGCTGGTCACCCAACAGGTGCTCGTTCGCGACCTCGTCGAGCCGTTGCTCGAAGGCATGCCCCGGCGAGAAGTCACGAACGTCCCCACCCATCTGCAGACCGGCTACGTCTCGCTCGCGGCCGGCGGTGGCCTGTGACCGAGGTCCGGTTCTACGGCGAGCCCCCTCCAGGCATCGACCAGGACTGGCTGCCCGGCCGCCTGATCGCCATCGAAGGCACCGACGGCGTCGGCCGCTCGACCATCATTTCGATCCTCAAGGACTACCTCGAGGCCAACGGCTGGGGCGTCGTCGACAGCGGACTGCGCCGATCGCCGCTCGTGGGACCCGGCATCGACCAGGCCAAGGAAGGCCACACGCTCGACCCGATCACCCTCAACCTCTTCTACGCCACCGACTTCTGGGACCGCTTCGAGCGCATCATGCTGCCCGCCCTGCAGGCCGGCATGGTCGTGCTGGCCGACCGCTACATCTTCTCGCTAATGGCTCGCGCCATCGTCCGCGGCGCCGCCCGCGAGTGGCTCGAGCAGATCTACGGCTTCGCGCTCATTCCCGATCAGACCATCTACCTCGACATCGACGCCGAGGACCTGGTCCTGCGCATCCTCGAGCGCGGGTTCGACTTCTGGGAGTCGGGCGGCGACTACCTGCACGACCGCAGCATCTACGACGGCTTCATGCAGCACCAGCGTGAACAACTGCACGAAATGTCGCGCATGGCCGACCGCTACGGCTGGGATGTCGTCGACGCCCGCGGCACGATCGAAGAGGTCTTCGAGCACGTCCGCCGAGCCGTCATGCCCACCGTCGAGAGCATGTCACGCCCCTGAATTCCGCCCGCCGGCCCGGCCGGCCTGAGTGTATGCTGAGTCAGCTATCGCGCCGAGGTAGCTCAGTTGGTAGAGCACACGACTGAAAATCGTGGTGTCGGCAGTTCGACTCTGCCCCTCGGCACCAACCCTAATCTCGTGACCTCAGCGCATCCGCCAGGTACTCCACCACATGGCGCGGCTCAGCGTCCGTGAAGTGACCGATCTGCTGCCGGCACGAGACCCCGGTAATCGCCACCGGCCTGCCCCCCGCTTCCCGTACCGCCGGGAACAGCCGCAGTTCGCCCATCTTGCGCGAGATCTCGTAGTGCTCCGCCTCAAACCCGAACGAGCCGGCCATCCCGCAACAACCACTCTCGATGACCGTCGCCTCGTACCCAGCTCGGCGTAGAACCTCGAGCGTCTGATCGAAGCCGACCAGCGCCTTCTGATGACAATGCGCGTGCAGCAACAACTCGCCATGCCGACCCGCAAAGATCTCGGCGGCGCCCTCCCCCGCCAGCTCCGAGGCCAGCCACTCGTCGAGCAGCAGCGCCTGCGACGCCACCGTTGCAGCCGCCTCATTCCGCAGCAGCAGCGGATACTCGTCACGCAGCGTCAACAGACAGGACGGCTCGGTGCCGACAATCGGTATCCCCGACTCAGCGTGCTCCAGCAGCGCCGAGACGTTCCGCTGCGCCAATTCACGAGCGTCGTCGAGCAGACCCTTCGAGATCGACGGCCGTCCGCAACAGGTCCGCTTTGCAACCCGAATCACCCGGTAGCCAAGCGCCTCGATGACCCGCGTCGCGGCAATGCCGACCTCCGGATGAACGAAGTTGGTGAACGTGTCGTCGAACAGGACGACATCGCCCTTCGTCTGTCCCGCGGAAACTCGCCCCCGGGACCAACGCTCGAATGTCTGCCCCGCCAGCCGCGGAACCGGTCGCTGTCCATGGACCCCCAACCGCTGTAGAGCCATCCTGGCTGGTGCCGTTGACGCGAGCGGATTCGCCAGCCGCGGCGAAAGCGAGCCAAGCCGCAGCAGCGTCGCGATGTTGGCGAAGGCGCGATCGCGCAGCGGCACGCCATGATCCCGGTGACGGTGCGCAAGAACCTCGTACTTGATCTTCGCCAGGTCGACGCCCGATGGGCATTCCGCCTTGCAGGCCTTGCATTCGACGCACAGGTCGAGCGCATCGTGCAACCGATCCCCGGATAGCTCCTCCAGCGGCATCGCCCCGTTCAGCACCTGTCGCAACAGGTTGGCGCGACCGCGCGTCGAGTGCTCCTCGTCCTGCGTCACCATGAAGGACGGACACATCCCCCCGTCGAACTTGCGGCAGGCGCCCTGCCCGTTGCACATCTCCGCCGCACGCGCCAGTCCGCCCTCCAAGGAGAAGTCGAGCCACCCGGGCGGCTCGTGGTTGATCGTGTCCGGGCTCAGCCGCAGATTGTCGCGGAACGGCGGCGTGTCGATGATCTTGCCCGGATTGAGCATGCCCTCCGGATCGAATATCTGCTTCGCCTCGCGGAACGCGTCGACCAACCTGGCGCCGTACATCTTCTCCATGAACGCGCCACGCACGATCCCGTCGCCGTGTTCGCCCGACAGCGAGCCCCCGAACTCCACCACCAGGTCGGCAATCTCCGACGCCAGCGCTTCCGTCTGATCGAGTCCCACCGGATCCTTGACGTTGACCACCGGACGAATATGCAGGCAACCGGCCGCGGCGTGCCCGTAGTAGCCCGCGCGCAGACCCTTCGCCCTCACCGCGGCGTCGAAGCGGGCCACGAACTCGGGCAACCGCTCAGGCGGCACCGCCGTGTCCTCAACGAACGCCGCCGGCTTCGGATCGCCGTGCATCGACATCAGCAGTCCCAGACCGGCCTGCCGCATCTGCCACATGCGTGCCTGCGCCGCCGAGTCGGTCTCGGTCACAAAGGCGTAGCCCATGTCTCGCGATTCCAGCTCCGAGTGGATGGCTCCCAGTTGCTCATCCAGCTCCGCCTCCGTTTCCGCGAAGCACTCGATCAGCAGGATCGCGCCGGGATTGCCCACCACGAACTCTGCCAGCGGCGCGTAGCCCACGCTCGAACGACAGCGCTCAATGATGATCTCGTCGACCAGCTCGATCGCCGCGGGCTTGTGAGCGTTTGCCACGACCGTGGCCTCAGCCGCGTCGATCAACGTACGAAAATGCGCGGCGAGGATGCCCCGCTTGGCAGGCAGCACGGCAAGCTGGACCGTCGCCTCCGTGACCACCGCCAGCGTGCCCTCTGAACCGACAACCATCTGAGACAGGTTCACACCGTCGGAATCGAGCAACGTCTCCAGGTTGTATCCCGAGACCCGGCGAGGAATGTCGGGGAAGCGCCCGGCGATCTCGCCACGCTCCCGGTCCGCCAGCTCCCGCAGATCGCGATACAGGCGGCCCTCGCGCCCTCCCGAGTCGATCAGCGCTCGCAACCGTCGTTCGTCAACCTGGTCGAAACTGAGCTGGTCACCGTCCGACAGGATCACCTCCATCGATTCGACAACATCGACCGTCTTGCCGTACAGCCCGCTGTGCGTGCCGCATGAGTTGTTGCCAATCCCGCCGCCGATCGTCGCCCGGTTCGCAGTCGACGGGTCAATCGGATAGTGCAAACCGAACCGACGCGCCGCCTTGTTAAGTTCGGAGAGCACGAGTCCCGGCTGCACCCTCGCGACCCGGCGATCTGTGTCGATATCGAGGACGGCGTTCATGTGCCGAGTGAAATCAAGCACCACCGCGTGATTCACGCCCTGCCCGGCAAGGCTGGTCCCGCCGCCTCGAGGCAACACCGGCACACCGTGCGAACGCGCAACGTCAACGGCGGCCGCCGCATCCTCGTGCGTCCGCGGGAACACCACCGCGACCGGCTCCATCTCGTACAGCGATGCGTCGGTCGCGTAGAGCAGCCGCGACGGTCGGTCGACCAGCACATCAGTCGAGTCTGAAATCGCGCCGCGCAGGTCGTCGGCCAGCGCAGTCAGCGCGTTTGGGCCGTTGTGCAGCATCGCTCGAGCCCGCCGAACCGAGTTGAAACTCGATGGTTCGCGGCCCTCGATCACGGTCCGCAGCGGGGCATTGCTGGTCATGGAGTCAGGCTACTGGCCAGCCGATACGCGGCCTCTGAGGGATCCTCCGCCGACAGGATCGCGCTGCGCACCGCGACGCCCCACGCCCCCGCTCCAATCGCCAGCGGAGCCGTCTCCGCCGTCATCCCTCCGATCGCGTAGCAGGCAACGTTGCCCAGCAGGTCCCGCATCGTGCGCAGATGCTCCACTCCGGCTCCTCGTCGGCCGGGGTGCGATTCCGTCTCAAAGATCGTCCCGACAATCGCATAGTCGACATCATCGGCCAGCGCCATATGCGTTTCGGATTCGTTGTGGACTGACCGCCCAAGCAGCGCGTACTGGCCGCCAGGCGTCTCGGCCGCGGCGGGCAGATGCAGGCCAATATCTAGCGCCTGCGCGATGTCTGCTCGATCGTTGACGATCAACATCGTCTGCGGCGGAACCCGGCGCTGGACCGCGCGGATCACCGCGACGAGCTCGGCATCCGAAAGCTCCCGTTCGCGGAACTGCACCATCAGGCGTCCACCGACGCCATTGGCCGCGCGCACGATCACGTCCGGCAGCGGTCTCCCGTTGGTGCCTTGCGCATCGGCAATCAGCATCAGGCGGTGCAAAATCACGATTCGCGCCTGACGAAGTGCCAGGGAATGGTCCGTCGCTCGACCAGCACCACACCGAGAAACAGCAGATAGCTCAACACAGCCACGACAAAGATCGCCCCAAACACCAGATCCGTGCGGAAGGACAACCGCGACTGCTCGAGAAAGATGCCCAGACCATCTGTCGCCCCGGCCAATTCGCCGAAGATCGCTCCGAGCACCGCGTAGATCGCCGCGATTCGCAGGCCGGTGAACAGATCCGGCAGCGCCGCCGGGATCTTCACGTAGCGATACATCTGCCACCGAGACGCTCCGAACGTGCGCATCAGGTTGATCGTCGGACGCTCCGTCGCCGCCAGACCAGCCGCGAAGCCAAGCACGATCGGCACGAAGGTGAACAGTCCGATCACGATGATCTTCGGAGTCACGCCGAAGCCGAACCAGACGATCATCAGCGGCGCGACCACCGGAATCGGGATCGTCTGCGAGGCGACGATAATCGGATACAGCGCTCGTCGGACAGGCGTGGAGAGGTCGAGCAACAGCCCCAGCACCAGCGCGCAAACGATGCTAATCGCGAACCCGGCCGCCACCTCCGACATCGTGACCAGGGAATGCGCCCAGATCGATCCGGCCGACTCGACGCTCTCGCGAACGATGCGGATCGGCCCGGGAAGTGTTTGCGGACGAATGTCCGAGAGCCACACGTAGATCTGCCAGCCGGCCAGGACAACCAGAACCAGACCCAGCGGCGCGGCGACGCTCACGGCTAGCTCGCGGCCCAGCGCCCGTCTCAGCGCCCGGCCGTTCACGCGACCACTTCCTGGGACTCAGTCTCATGCCTCAGGTAGTCGATCAGTTGGTGAGCCGCCTCGGTCTCCGCTGCGCGAGCGGTTCTCGGCCGAGGCAAATCGACTTCGAGGACTCTCGTAATCGTTCCCGGACGCGGCGACATCACGTACACGCGGTCGGACAGCGCCACCGCTTCATGCGGATCGTGCGTCACCAACAACGCCGAGCCGCCGATCCGATTCCAGGTCTCGGCCAGCCACGACTGCAGCTGCCCCCGCGTGATCGCGTCGAGCGCGCCGAACGGCTCATCCAGCAACAGGAACGACCGATCAAGCAGATAGGTGCGCAGAAAACTCGCCCGCTGTCGCATCCCGCCTGACAACTCGTGCGGCCGACGATCCTCAAATCCCGACAGGCCAAACTGATCGAACAGTTCGGCCGCGCGTGCGCGCGCCTCCGCTTTGTCGACGCCCTGCACTTCCAGTCCCAGCGACACGTTCTCCAACACCGTCCGCCAGGGGAACAGCATGTCCTCCTGCGGCATGTAGCCGAATCGCTCCAGCCGCTCCTCCGTCGACGGCGCCTCGCCGTCGACGAGGATCCGACCCGAGTCATGCTCGTCGAGCCCCGCAATCAGGTTCAGCAGCGTCGTCTTGCCGCAGCCCGACGGTCCCACAAGCGCCGCAAACTCACCATCCGCGACCGTCAGCGACACATCCATGAGCGCGTCGACGGCGAGTTCACCCGAGCCGTAACGCTTGCCGACGCCTGCAATCTCCAGCATCGAACGACGCTACTCTCGCGCCGCCTCGATGATCTCGCTATCGAAGTGCGCCGACCAATCCGGCTCCGACGACAACGGATCGCCGTTCTCATCGGTCAACAGGCCGTTCTCGTACAACCAGCCGGGATAGCCGGACCACTGCGACAGCGTCTGCGATCCCCAGCGCCCGTCCGGCGCGAGATAGTATTCGTCCGCCAGCAGCCGCGCCGACGCGTAGACGAGCTCCGGATCCGGGAACGCGTCCTCGCCGGCGGCTTCGATCAACAGGCGTCCGGCCTCGTCGGGATCCTCGACCGCGAACTCGTATCCGCGCAGCGTCGCGCGCATGAACCGGACCAGTGCATCCTCCTTCTCGTCCAGCGTTTCGCCCGACGTCACCAGCAGCACCGCAGGACGGTCGGGCACGCCGAAGTCTGCGTGGCGCCAGGTTCGGTACTCGATTCCCTGCCGATCCCAGTCGAGCCCTTCCCACGTGACAAAGATCTCCACGGCATGAACGCGTCCCGCGAGGAGAGCGTCGTACGCGCCGGTGTCGAGCACCACCAGCTCAGCGGTGCCCTCGCCCCCGTCGGCCTGGATCACCGTGCGCCACTGCGGCAGCTCATACGGCAATCCCCAACCGGCGTAGAGCTTGCCGTCCATGTCTCGCAGCCGCTCAACCGGGCCGTCCTCGAGCACCGCGATCTCCGTCGGACTCTTCTGTAGCACCGCCGCGATGCTGACAACGTCGAGTCCCTGAGCCCGGGAGAACGGCACCACCGTGGCGAATGAGAACGCCACATCCGCCACACCCTCGGCGACCAGCAGATCGCCGTTCGTGCCGCTGAACGGCAGGATCTCGACAACGATCCCCTCCTCCTCGTACCAACCCTGCTCCTGGGCGACGTAGAGTCCCGTGTGGTTCGTGTTCGGAGTCCAGTCGAGCTGAACACGGATCAGATCCGGCTCATCCTCGCCGCAAGCGGTGAGCAACAGGGCGAGTGCCAGCAGCGCCGCCCCGAGAGCGACGCCTCCTACTCGGATGGAGAACCTCACTGCGACTCGCCATTCACCCAGGCCGAGTCGAAGAAGTTGTACTCCAGCTCCATCGCGGTCCGGAACTTGGTCGCGATTGAAGCCGAATCGTCACCGTGCTGATCCAGCATCCCCATGACGGTGTCGACTTTGGCCAGGTACTCCGGACCGGAGTACATGTTGATCCAGAAGTCGTAGCGGTCGTCGAAGGGCTGATCAACGAGACGCGTGCCCAGCCATCCGTACAGCTTGGCGCAGGGCGCCATCGCTGCGAGATGTTCGCCAATCGTGCCGACCGAGGCCGTGGCCAGGAGGAAGTCTGTGTACTCGCGGGCGGCCGGCAGCGGCTGCACATCCTCAAGCGAGACGCCCAGTTCCGGCGCGGTCTTCTCGTGCAAGGTGCCCTCGCTCAGGATCCCGGACAGCAGCGATCCGAACTGGCGTCGCGTGGCCCAGTCATGGGCGCGGATCGCGCCCCACGCGTACGAGCGGGCGTACGCATCGAGATAGAAGTGATCCTGCTGCGCGAACAAGCCGTAGCGCGACTCCGACAGCGAGCCGTCCGCCAATCCGACGATGAACGGATGCTCCAGGCACGCCTCCGCGAGATCCCGGTTCTCGTCCCAGAGGCGCTGGGACAGTGATGGCTGAGGCGGATCGGACACGATCAAACTCCTTGGCTCATGCGGTGTTGGACTGGCTTCGCACTCATGACGTTTCCAGAGGGGAAATCATCCCCTCCGACGGCGATGATGCCTCCGCGTAGAACTTGCGCGGCATCCGGCCGGCGAGAAATGCGTCGCGACCGGCTCGAGCGGCCGCATTCATCGCGCGGGCCATCTGAACCGGATTGCGCGAGCGTGCGACGGCCGTGTTCATCAGCACGGCGTCGCAGCCAAGTTCAAACGCGATCGCGACATCGGACGCTGTCCCGACGCCGGCGTCGACGATCACAGGAACGTTGGCGCGTTCCTTGATCAACTGGATGTTGTGCGGATTGCGAATCCCCAGACCCGATCCAATCGGAGCGCCGAGCGGCATCACAGCCGAGCAGCCGACATCCTCCAGCTTGCGCGCCGTCACCGGATCGTCGTTGGTGTAGGGCAAGACCTGGAACCCGCGCCGGACGAGTTCCTGCGCCCCCTCCAGCAGCCCTTCCGTGTCCGGCAGCAGCGTTTCCTCGTCGGCGATCACTTCGAGCTTGACCAACGTCACGCCCAATGCCTCGCGCGCGAGTTCGGCGGTCAGGATCGCGTCCGGAGCGGTGAAGCAGCCTGCCGTATTGGGCAGCAGGCCGTAGCCGCGCTCGGTCAGCAAGGTGTACAGATTGGTCGGATCGGATCCGTCCGCGGAACCGACGTTGACCCGCCGCAGCGCGACAGTCACCAGCTCGGTACCGGACGCTTCAAGCGACGCAAGCAGCGTCTCCTGCGATGGGTAGCGAGCCGTACCCAGAATGATCCGCGAATTCATCTCCCGCCCGGCGAGCGTCCACGTGTCCTTCTCGATCGAATCGTGTACCGAGCTCATCGATCCCCCTATCCGCCCTGCTTCGCGCCGACGATGTCGATCCGGTCGCCGTCGCCGATGTTGGTCTGGCCCCACTCGCTGCGCGGAACGACCGACATGTTGATCGCGACCGCAATGCCCTGCTGCTCGGGGTCGTATCCGAGCTCACACAGGGCGTCGGTCAACTGACGATTCGCCAGCGTGACGACGTCTCCATTGAGCGTCACCTCCAGCGTCGCCTGGGGCTGTGTCACAATGCCGCCTCCATGTTCACCTCGGCCTGCTCCAGCCGCTCCAGGCCATATGGCTTCAGTGCCTCAGGCACCTCACCCGATTCCATCGCTTCGGCCAGCCAATGCGCCGTTGCGGGCGCCAGCAGGATGCCGTGCTGGAAGTGACCCGTCGCGATCCACAGGCCCCGGCGATCTGCCGGTCCGATCACCGGCATGTGGTCGGCCACGGCCGGGCGCAGCCCGACGCTGTGCTCCTCCAACTCGAGCTCGCGAATCCGCGGGATCAGCTCCGAGGCTCGGTCGAGCAGTTCTTCGCGCGCCGCGTCGGTCGCCGTGAGGTCCCAGCCGGCCTCCGGCTCCTTCGTCGACGCGACAATCAGTTCGCCGTCGCGGCGCTGCGCGAGACTGACGTTGGTCGTGCGAATCACTCGGTCGATGATCCTGGGCCCGCGCAGCCGCAGGAGCTGACCCTTGACCGGCCCGACGCCGGTCCGAGCCAGCGGGGCCGCGCCTCCGCTCGCCGTCGCAATGATCTCATCGCACCACGGTCCGGCCGTGATCAGTACCTCCCGTGCCTCGATCGATTTGACCTCCGTTGAATCTCCCTCGCTCAACCGAACCTTCCACGCTTCCGCGCCCTCGTCATAGTCGCCGCCGACCGCCCCGCGATTCGGTCGCACGGCGACCCTCACATACCCGATCCCACGCTCCAGCGCCGTCAACAGCCGACGAGGGTCGATCTGGACATCTTCGTCAACCAGCAATCCGCTCAGCAAGTCGCCCGGGAGTTCCGGTTCGATGTTGAAGATCTCGCTCGACGCCAGTCGCTGCGAGCGCAGCCCGCGGCGCTGCCGCTCCTCGTGCAGCGCCTCCAACTGCGCGTCTTCGTCGGCGGTCCGCGCCACCCATATGGTCCCGTCCGTTCGATAGCCGGCGCTCCTGCGGCCGATCGACTCAACCTTCGCCACGAACTGTGGATAGCGACGCAGGCTGTCGAGCTTGAGCGGGAAGATCGCATCGTCCTCGCCGACCGGCAGAGTCGCCGTTCCAAGCAGTCCGGCAGCGACGCGACTGGCCTGTTGGCCCGGCTGCTCCCGCTCGATCAGCGTCACCTTCCGACCCCGTCGCGCCAACTCGAATGCGCACGTGAGTCCAATGACGCCACCACCGATGATCGCCACGTCCCAGGTCCGTTGCTCGGTCATCCGGCCGCCTCCTGCTGCCGCTCCAGAAGCAGGCGCTCGATGCCGAACGGCTCCACCTCTGCCGGTACACGTCCGGTCGTCATCAATTCGGCCACGAAGTGCGCCGTACTCGGCGCGAGCAACACGCCGCCGCGATAGTGGCCGCCGGCGATGAAGATGCCCTCCGTGTTCGTCGGTCCGATCACCGGCTGGTGATCGGTCACCGCCGGACGCAGCCCCACGTCGATCTCGCTCACGTAGAGGTCGTACAGGCCCGGCAGAATCTCGAAGGCGTAGCGCAACAGATCCAACGTCCCGCCGGCCGTCGGCTCCATGTCGAAGCCCTGCTCCTCTTCGGTCGCCCCCAGCAGCAGCTCACCGCCCGCGCGCGGCACGATGTAGACATCGCTGTTGCGCAGCACCCGATTGACCAGGGGCTGCCCCTTGAGATGGACAATCTGCCCCTTAATCGGCCGCATCCCGATCCGCGGCAGCGGCGTGACGAGTCCCTCCTCCAGCCAGACCCCGGCCGCGAGCAGCACCTGATCAGCATGAAGCAGTGGGCGCTCGTCGTCGCGCTGAAGTGTGAGCTCCGCCCGTCCGCCGACACGCTGAACCGTGCTGACGCCGGTCTTGGTGATGATCTCGACGCCGACGCATAGGCACGCCGCCTCGAGCGCCGCCACCAGCTTCCGCGAGTTCACCTGGTGGTCGGACTCAACCAGCAGCCCGCCGATCACTCGCGGCGACAGGTACGGCTCAATCGCGCGCGTCTCGCGACCGGTCAGACGTTTGGCCGGCAGACCGCGATCCTTTTGGATCTGGCAGAGATGATCGAGCTCCAGTTCATCGTCCCGATGCCGGGATACCCACAGCGTGCCCTCGTCTCGGTACTCGCACGAAAGCCCGCCGGCAGACTCGACATCGGTAATGAACTGCGGGTAGCGTCGCAGGCTGTCGAGCTGCAGCTCGACCAGCTCCGGCGGAGTCAACTCAACCTCGAACGATGGCGTCAGCATCCCGGCCGCCACAGTCGACGCCCCGAACCCGACCTCTTCCCGCTCCACCACAGTCACCGACCGCCCTCGTCGCCCTAGTTCAAACGCGCACGAGAGGCCAATCACGCCGCCTCCGACAATCGCCACGTCGGCCAATCGGGACTCGTTCGTCACGAGAGCACCCGCTCGATCTTCTCGGCGAACTCCCGGCACGCCGACTGCGGGTCGTCCCGGCAAACAATCGCCGAGAGCACCGCCACGCCATGCGCCCCGGCGGCGAGCACGTCGCCAACCCGATCCGCCGTGATGCTGCCAATGCCGATCACCGGCTTGTCGACGGCGGCGCAAATCTCGCCGAACCGCTCCAGACCCAGCATCGGCGCCGCCCGATCGCCCTTCGACGTCGTCCCAAACACCGGACCCACGCCCAGGTAGTCGACCGGCTGCTTGGCCACCTTGACCGCTTCCTCCACCGAGTTCGCGGTGCCGCCGACAATCGCATCGGGCCCCAGAACCTGCCGCGCGACATACGGCGGCAGGTCTTCGCGCCCCAGGTGAACCGCCGTTGCGCCGACCGCAGCGGCGACGTCTGCCCGGTCATCTATCAGCAGCGTCGCGCCGAACTCGCGGCAGGCGAGGCTCATCAGCACCGCCACCCGCATCATCTCCTTCGTCGACACCTGCCGCTTCTCGCGGTACTGGACGACATCTGCTCCGCCGGCCGCCGCGGCCGCAGCGAGCTCGACGTGACTGAACCTGTCCTGCAGCACCTCGTCCGTGATCACGTGCAGTCGTCCGATCTGCTTCTGCTCAGTCATTGCGCGTCGTCCAGAAGTGATCCGTCGGTCCGACCCCGTGGCCGATATCAAGCCCGCCCCGAATCGCCTCGGTCACGTACGCCTTCGCCGTGCCGATCGCTGCACGCAACTCCTCGCCTTGCGCGAGCCGAGCTGCAATCGCCGACGCATACGTGCAACCGGTGCCGTGCGTATGACGCTGGTCAATCCACTCACCCTCGAACACATCCGTCGATTCGGCCGTCACCAGAACATCCGTCGCCGGAGCACCTTCGAGGTGCCCGCCCTTGACCAGCGCCGCCGACGCCCCCGCCTCGACTAGCATCTCGCCCGCCTGCTGAGCATCATCGACCGTCCTGATCGACAGCCCCGTCAGAGCCTCGGCCTCGTGGACGTTCGGCGTAACCACAGTCGCCAGCGGCAACAACCGCTGGCGCAGCGTCGACGCCGCGTCCTCGGCCAGCAGCGCGAAACCGGTCTTCGAGATCATCACCGGGTCAACCACAACGAACCGAGACCGCCGAGCCAACAGCTCGCTGGCCACCAGTTCGATCATCTCCGAACCGCCCAGCATGCCCGTCTTCACCGCCGCCACATCGAGATCGTCGAAGACTGACGCGATCTGTTCCCGCACAGCGTCCAGCGGCAGCGGCCACGCGCACTGGACCCCGAGCGTATTCTGCGCCGTCACGGCCGTGATCACCGTGGCGGCATACGCGCCGTTGGCCGTGATCGACTTCAGGTCGGCCTGGATACCCGCCCCCGCCGACGAATCAGATCCCGCAATCGAAAGAACGACGCGCACGCTATGCCCTCGCTTGGGGCGCTCGACTGTCGTCTGGGCGGGCCTGAAAGCTGCTGCGCTCCCTGCGCCGGCATTACCCGGATCAGGTTCGGCGGGTGTGTTCTCAGGCCCAGACCCCGTCCCTCGACGGTCGGACCACCCCGGCTTCTCTCTCCCTGGAGATTAACACATCTATGCGTCGGCTTCGCCGCTCCCCGTTCGTCGAGTCCGGATAATCTGCGGCGACCACTGGAAGATGCGAACAGTGAGCCTCGTGCCGAACGCCTGGACCCCTCCCACCGAAATCACCCCGTAACTGCTCACGCCCCCGAACGCGATCAACCCCACCGAGTTGAACCCTCCGACCGCGACCAAGCCAATCGAGTTCGCGCCACCAATCGCGACGAGCCCGATCGCATTCCAACCTCCGATCGCGATCACGCCAATGCCGTTCGCCGTCCCCACAGCGAAGATGCCGATCTCCGACGTCGGCACATCATCCAGAATGCCCCACTGCGTCAGGCCAAACAACGCAACGAACCCGGCCGCCATCACCATCGCCCAGAAGAACGAGACCCCCTGAGCGGCCTGCTGGTTGTGCTGGCCTGCTTCGGTTTCCGCTGCGTGCGACATGGCAATGACCGATCCGTTGCTCGCGTTCCGCAAGGTTAACGAACGAGGCCGCCCCCGCTTGATTGAGGGGCGGCCTCGTTGTTGCCGAACTGGAGCGTCGGTCAGTCGGAAGTCAGCACCAGGGTCCCGGTCGTCGAGAGCGTCCCGCCGGTGCCGTTGACAACACAGCTTCGAGCGCTGGTCTGCTTGCCCGGGTCGCCCGAGAAGCCGTCGTCCTCGGCCGTGCCCGAGAGCTGACGATAGGCCTCGACCAGCAACTGCATGCCGTACATGCCGGAGTGGTTGAAACTCAGGCCGCCGCCGTTCGTGTTGATTGGCAGCCGACCACCCGGAGCCGCATGACGGTCCTTCCACAGCGCTGGGCCTTCACCCCCCGGCGCCAGACCAAGCATCTCGGCCGTGATCCCGGCGGTGACGGTGAACGAGTCGTAGATCATGGCCATTTCCATGTCCTCGGGACCCATCCCCGCCATCTTGTACGCCGCGGCCGCCGAGCGGCTGGCCGACGTTTCGGTGAAGTCATTCATCTCGAGCATGTTCCAGTGCGAGATGCTCTCCCCAGCGCCCGCGATCCAGACCGGCGGCGTCTTGGACACGCTGGCGATCTCCGGTCCGGCGATCAGCACCGCGCCGCCGTGGTCCGTGACCAGGCAGACGTCGAGCAGCTTGATCGGCCAGGAGATCGCGCGGGAGTTCATCACCGTGTCGACCGTAATCGGCCCGCCGAACGTGTGGCCGCGCTTGCCGCCGCCCCATTCGCCCTGCTCCAGCGGCGGCAGATCGCCCTCGCCCGCCTTGCGGTACATCACCGCGCGCGGGTTGAGCGTCGCCCATTCGCGGGTGACGACCGCGATCTCGGCGAAGTCCTCCTGCGTCGTGCCGTAGCGAGCCATGTGCCGGTTCATCGCGTGCGAGTAGCCGGTCGGCGCGCCGCCCAGGCCGTAGGCCGACGTGTGCTGCGTCCCCGGATCCCACGGATCGCCGCCTCCGAAGGGACGTCCCGTCCCCTTGCCGCCGGTGAACCGCTGGCTGAATCCCATCTCGCCGTGCGAGACCAGCGCCACGTCGATCACGCCCGCGTGGATCGCCGCCAGCGCGTGATGCACGTGCATTTCGAACGAGCAGCCGCCGACCGAGGTCGTGTCGATGTACTTGGGGTGCAGTCCGAGGTATTCCGCGAGCTGCGGCGACCAACCGGCCGAGAATATCCCGTCGATCGCAGCGATCGGAATGCCTGTCATGTTGCAGACGTTGTTGATCGCTTCAATGTGGAGAGTGAGCGACGACTTCGGCGTCGTCGGGTAACCGATGTCGTTCGCTTCAGCGGCGCCGATAATCGCGGCGGCCTTTGATGCTTCACCAGGCATGTTGTGCTCCTGAGTTATCTGCTTGGGGCGCCTAGACAGGCCGCCAGAAGGGGATGTGAACGTTTTCGGAGGCTTCCTCGAACTCGATCTGCACGGCGCCGCCGATCTCGATCGAATCCGGGTCGTTCGGATCGACGCCCTTGAGCACGGTCAGCATCCGGTCGCCCTCGGCAAGGTCGATGTAGGCCGTCACATACGGAACCTCATCGCCCCAGCCGCGCGCGACCAGGCCGCGGTTGTGCTGCACGGCGAAGGTGTGGATCGTGCCCCGGCCGGTGCCCTCGACCCACTCGATGTTCATCGAGTGGCAGAACGGGCAGATCACTCGCGGGTACCAGTGGACTCGGTTGCAGTCCGAGCAGCGGGGCAGCATCAGCTTCCCCTCTTTCGCCCCGTCCCAGAATGGCTGCGAGACCGGATCGGGACTCGGAATGGGCTTGGTGTACTCAGCCACCGCGCTCCCCTCTCAACAATCGCTTGTATACGCCGCGCAGCAATCCGCCGCACGAACATCGCTTGACAACGTGACGCAATTCACGCAGCCCGCAGTGTACCAGCGACCCTGGAGGACAACGGACGACACGCAAAACGGCGGCCTCCCGACCCTACGGTCGTGGAGACCGCCGTCCGTTGGCGGTTCCTGTTCCCAGGTTTCGCTCAGCGAGCCCGGAAGAACGACTCGTTGAACATGCTGTAGACCGGCGACAGCGAGTTCGCGACCGCACGGCCGGGACGCAGTTGTCGAATCTGCTTCACGCGGTCCACCACCTGCTTCCGTTGACGTAGGCGCTCCTGCTCCCGCTGGGCCTCCCAGCGGCGCCGGGCCACCTCGCGCATCTGCGTCTCCGTAGCGACCCGTTCGGCAGCGGAACTCGGAGCGAAGGGGTTGGGGTCGGGCGGCGCAATCATCAGGTCACACTCCATGCTGCGGGGGCGGTTGTGCGGCGTCACGGCGACGCCGTTCTTCGCCTCCAATTCCGACGCTATGTCGAATAGGCGGGCCCGGCGCCGACCCTGTGTCACCGCACGATTAACCGCCCTACGTACCGTGCTGCGCGAACACTTCGCTTGACAAGCAAGCGTCAGACTGGCGGTACCCTGCCACACAGTCCGCTAGATGAAGCACTCCAGGAGCCCGTCATGCTCAAGCAGTTCGCCGTCCCCGAAGAGATCGCCGTCCGCATCCCCGGCGACGCCATGCGCGGCGCGGTGCACGACATCTTCACCACGCTCGGCATGCCCCAGGACGACGCCACCCGCAGCACCGACACCCTCCTCTACGCCGACCTCCGCGGCATCGACTCGCACGGTGTCTCCAACATGCTCCGCTTCTACGTCGACGGCATCCAGTCCGGAGACATCAACCCCACCCCGAACTGGACAATCGAGCGCGACGCCCCCGCAGCCGCGACGATCAACTGCGACCGCGGTCTCGGTCTCACCGTCGGCCCCCAGGCCATGGAACTCGCCATCGAGAAAGCGCGCAACCAGGGCGTCGCCACCGTCGTCTGCAACAACGGCCGACACTTCGGCGCCGCCGCCTATCACGCCGCGATGGCGATAGAGCACGACATGATCGGTCTCTCGATGACCGTCGGCGGCCTGCTGGTCGCGCCGACCCACGGCGCGCAGGCAATGGTCGGCCTCAACCCGATGAGCATCGCCGCGCCCGCCAACGAGGAAGCCCCGTTCATATTCGACGCCTCGATGTCCTCGGTCGCCGGCAACAAGATCCGCCTCGCCCAGCGGCTCGGCGAGGACCTGCTCCCGGGCTGGGTCGCCACCGCCGACGGCACCCCGATGATGGAGGGCGGACCGACCCCGGACGAATTCCTGATGCTGCCGCTCGGCGGCACCCGCGAAATCGGCTCGCACAAGGGCTATTCACTGGCCGTGATGATCGACATCCTCAGCGGGATCATGGCTAACGCTGGCTCTGCCCTCTTCCGCTTCAACGGCGTCGGACACCACTTCACCGTCTTCAACATCGCCTCCTTCACCGACGTCGACGAGTTCAAGGGCCACATGGACGAGTACCTCAAGGCGCTGCGCGAGACACCGACCGCCCCCGGAGAAGAGCGCGTCATCTACGCCGGACTCGAGGAGCACGAAGCGGAAATCGACCGCTCCGAACGCGGCATCCCCTACCACCCCGAGGTGATCGAGTGGTTCCGCTCAGCGTTCGCTGACCTCGGTATCCGCGACCACTTCGCCGGGATCGCCTGATTCGGAACGACCTCGCTCCAGCGCAAACTCGCGCATCGCCCGACTGACCGTGCTGAATGTCCAGATCATCAGCACCGCGCCCAGTCCCCAGCCCAGCGGCAGCCGGATCAACGCATAAGTCTCGGCGCTGACCTGGTCGAGTACCCACCAGCGCAGCACGCCCGAAAGTGCGATGTACAGGCCCCAGACAATCGTCAGCCGAACCCAGACCCGGTGATCGCTGGGCAACTGCTCACGAATAGCCGGGAACACCTCGCGGATCACCGCGCTCACAATCGGCCGCCCAATCAACACGCTGACCAAAAACACGCCGCCCAGCACGAAGTTGTCGACAAAATCACGCGCCCAGTACACCTTCCCGTCCGCCTCGATCAGTCCCCAGACCCCGAATCCCACGTTGAAGCAGACGCTGAACACCATCAGCCAGCGCACGACCATGATCTGCGGACGCAAGCGCCGCTGAACGACGTACACCACGACCCCCACGACCACCGCCGCCGCGATCGCCGCGCGAACCCCGACCACCGCATCGAACAGCAGATACGCCGCCGTCGGACCGACCCCCAGCACCGCAACCGGGTCAACCTGCGGAATCCGCTCAACCTTCTGCACCCACTCCGGCAGCTCCGCCTCAGGAATCTCAGGATCGCGCTTCATTCTGCTCCTGATTCCCCTCTCCCCCCGCGTCCAGCGGGGGGTAGATGCCGCAGGCTGAGGGGGCACCCGTCGACAGGCCCTAAACGCCGTCGCTAGTGCTTCCAGAGCGGCGAAGCGACGTTCAGCGAGACGTCCGCCGCCGACTCGCAGACCGCCTTGATCGTCACCGTCTGCACGACCTCAGCCTCGGGCGATGAGCGGGCGTGCTGCTCCGGATACCAGTTCACCTCGGCAATCCCCCACTCGTCCGAGTCAACAGTCCGCTCGCGACCGCCGGCCGAGGCCAACGTGCCCGGCCCGTCCTCAATCGTGAACGCCACCGGCGCGCCGGCCAGCGACCCCTCACGGCTGCTGATCGACGCCGACACCATCCGATACCCGACCTCACCCCGATCGGCCATGCGCACGCTCACCTCAATAGTGTCTTCCGGCATCGCCCCACTCCTGAACTTGCTCAATGGCCTCAGCCTACCAGCGCCCGACATCGCACCCATCACGATTTCCTTTCTCCCCCCGCAGAGCGGGGGGAGATGCCGAAGGCAGAGGGGGGCACCGACCACAGGCCGACAACGAGGAGCCAATTCGGCGTCGCATCCGATATCGTTCGAGGTGCCCCACCCGCAACTCAATGGAGCCTACCCATGGTCCGCATGGACGACCTGCACCCCGACATGGCGAACAACCTGCTCAATCTCCCCCTGCCCGAGATCGAGCCCCAGCCCTGGATTACCCCCAAGCCGCTCGCCGATTCGACCGTGGCCATCGTCACCACAGCCGGTTTGCATCCCGCCGGCGACCGACCCTTCAATCCCGGCTCCAACGAGTACCGACTCATCCCCGGCGATATCGACTACGCCGACCTCCGCATGTCCCACCTGTCCGTCAACTTCGACCGCTCCGGCTTCCAGCAAGACATCAATACGGTCTTCCCGCTTGAACGGCTGCGAGAACTCCAGGCGGACGGCGCGGTCGGCGGCATCAGCCGCTATCACTACTCGTTCATGGGCGCCCAGGCCGACCCGACCAACCTCGAATCAACCGGCGAAGAAATCGGACGCCTGCTCGCCGAAGACGGCGTCGATGCAGCCTTCCTGACACCCGTTTGACCGTTCTGCACGCGCTCCGTGTGTGCGCTCAGCCACTACATCGAACGCGGCAGCAACGGCCGCGTCGCCACCACAGGCATCTCACTGATCCGCCGACATCCCGAAGGGATGAAACCGCCGCGTTCGCTCTGGGTACCCTTCCCCCTCGGCCGACCGCTCGGCTCGCCCGACCATCCCGACTTCCAGCGCGACGTCCTGCTCAACGCACTCCAACTCCTCGAAACCGCCACCGAGCCCACGATCGACGACTACCCCCAAGACGCTCCCATCTCAGGCGACGACCCCTGGGCCTGCGCGATCATGGTCAGCCCGCCCGAGCCCGCCGACGAAACCGAGGCGCTGCGCGATCAGCTCGTCGAAGAGATCCGCCAGCTCGCGCCCTGGCATCGCGAGTCGATCAACCGCCGTGGCCGCACCACCGTCGGAATCAGCGGCGCCACCGTCGAGCAGATGGAAGACCTCGCCGTGCTGCTGGCCGATTTCGCCACCGGCACCGAACCCTCCGACGGTGAAATCGACTGGAATCATCCAATGCCGGCCCGCCTCAAGTTCGCCTCCGACGACCTGCGTGCCTTCTACCACGAGTCCGCCACGGCCCAGCCCGGCGCGGCCTACCCCACCGACGCCGACCTCAACGACTGGCTCTTCAACCAAACCCTGCTCGGCACCGTCCTGCGCCAGATCGTCGGACGAATGCGCGAAAGCGAAGACCGCCGAGTCTCCGGAATGGTCATCGGAATGATCCCCGCCGGCTTCGCCCGCGCCCGCTAGCCACGCCTGCGGACGTCAATCGCTCTCGGTGCTTACTGTGCGTCGTCTCGTTCAGGTATCGGTACTAGAGCGATATCCAAGTGCCACTTAGCAGACGCCACCTCTATTGCGGCGCGCTGTGATATGAACGTGGCGAGCCTAGCAGCTGCCAACGGATCGGGCGCAATATCACCCTCCGCGATCTCCTTGAGGTGGCTGGCGTGCGCCGCCAGTTGCCTCTCGTACCAGAACACTTGGTTGAGTGAATCTAGGCCGTAATCCAGGGCAGCATCGTCGTCCATGCCTCCCCATTCACGAAGGGCAGAAATGACTGTCAGTTCGACGTTTGCATTGACTCGGTGAAGATTCTCCTCGGCTTGTTCTTGTATCACTGTTGCGCTGTTCATCAGCCCAGCCTTGGTGTCGTCATCCACCTCCGTCACGCGAACGATCGCCTCCCGAAACTCGCGAATCGTCTGCAGATCTTGCTCTGCTGCTGCGAGAACGTTCAACGCGAACTCCGCTGACAGGTCCGCGATGTAGCTGGTGGGACCGCCGAGGGTCTTGTGAAGCCTCTCATCCTTTTCTCGCCAATGCCGATTGGTCTCCGACTTCTCGACCGCGTGTGCGATGCGCATCATGGCCTCTATCGCGACTCTGGAAAAGGGCGCGCGATGCAGATCTGACCGAATCAAGCCCGACAATGCACTGATCTGAGCAAATGACACTTCGGCGCGCCTATACGAACTCTCGGCTTCCGCTTCGAGATCCCTTTCTTCGGCAACGCTCGAGGGCCTCTCGGTCTCAAGAACTGACCTCTCGCTCCTGTTGCGGCGCAACGATCGAGCCACTTCCAATAGCTGAGCCGTAGCTGACAGCATGGTCACAACCGCGGCCGCATTTTCGACATCTTCCCACGCCATATCAATCACTCCCCCTTTGCAGGCCTTGCGATGACGTTTCGTACTCGACCACGATATCGATTGAGAGGAATTCGATCACCGAGGTAAACGTTTGAAGAGTACAAGTTTTCCTTGCTTCGCTTTTCTGGTTTAGGTCACGGCACAGTCTTCCGAACAAGGTCCGCGATGGCAGACAGTTCGGATTCTGGCAGGGATGCCACGAAGGGTCGTTGCGGCCTCTCAGTGCCGTCGTGGTCGGTGCGGATCATCCTCGTCAAAGGGGTCCGTGAACCTGATCCCCACCTCCGACAAATCCCCCTGCAGATCATCCCCGCCCGGCGCAAATCCGAACGAGAGCCACGCGATCATCGCCGTGAACGCGCTCAGTGCCTCACGCTCCGAGAACGTGCAGTGACCCGCCCGCCGCACCGCCTGCACCACCAGGTTCCGCTCCCAGCCTGACTCCTGCACCATCCGCTGATAGTCCCGATCCAGGTGAATCGGCGTGAACAGGTCGCCGGTCGTCTTCATCGCCAGCATCGGCACACGCAGCACGCCGCTAGGAACGCCAACCCCCGGATCGTGTCGCCGGTCAGACTCCGAGGCAAAGCGAATCACCTCCTCGTTCAGACGCTGCAGATCGATTCCTGCCGCTGGATCGGCCGAATAGATGTGCTCGCGCGTATCCGCCGGTGGCAGCTCGTCGGAAACCTGAACGACCTCGCCAGGAGCGAGCGGGCTTGTGCCGACCACATCCGGCCACATCGTCACGCCCAGGCTGAACGCGATACTCCACTGCTGCCGCAGACCTTCCTCAAACCCCCACCGCTCGCCGCCGGTGAAGTCCGCAATCAATGCCGCGAACTGTTCGCCCAGCGGAGTCAACCGCAGCCCGCCATCATCCGACGTGCCCAGCGCGCGCGCCCACTCGAGCATCCCCGCGACATCGAGCTGCTGAGGCACATCACCAATCAACCGGTGCGCCAGCGCGTGCCAGGCGACCGTATAGTCCACCACCCAGACATTGCCCATCGCCGGACAGAACGCCAGCGCGGCGGTGACCTCCTCCGGAAACTCCTGCGCCATCAGCTGCGCCGTCGCCCCACCCATCGACCCACCCGCGATGTACGTGCGTCTCGGCGGACGCACAATCTCCGCCACCCGATCCTTGACCCGCAGCAGGTCGTCGACGCCGACCCCCGGCACATAGCCGTTCGTCCGATACGTCGATGTCGCCCAGCCGTATCCCTGTCCGATGATTACGTCGCGCGCAGGAACATCGTCGAATGTCAGACGGCGGCTGAAGCCCGTCCCCTCGTCGTTGAGACCGCGAAATCCGTGCGCCCAGAGCACGAGCTCGCCGTTCCACTCCTCCGGCAACTCGACCCGATAGCCCGCCCCCTCGATCTCGCCAAAGTCCACGCGAGCGCCGGGGACTGGATCGAACGCGGGATCCTGGAGCTCGTAGTCACCGCCCGCCACGTCCGGGACCAGCAGCCGACGCTCCGCCGGAGGTTCGGGTTGCTCGACCTGCTCTGCTTGCTGGACTTGTTGCGGTTGTATGGACTGCTGTTCCTGCTGAACAACACCCACCTGCGATCGATCCGTCGTCGCCTGCCCTTCGCCGGGCTGACGTGGCTCCTGTTGTTCCGGCGGCGAGACCGGTTCCGCAGTCTGTTGCGGTTCAGGCTGCTCAATCTGTTCGACTTGCTGTTCGGCGGGCTGCGGTCGAGCCTCAGATTCCGCTTCTGGTTCTGCTTGTACGGGTTGCAGTTGCGGCGTCGATGCATCCTCGCCGCAGCCCACCAGCGCCAACGCCGCAGCACCGCTGCCGATCGCTCCGATTCGTTTCAGCAGGTCGCGGCGGCTCAGTGTCATGCGCAATTGCCCAAGCATCAGGTCGCAGCTATGTTCGGTATCGACGGTATCCGACATCCCTCCCCCACGACCGAGGCGGCTGGCGAACATGAACATCCACGAATATCAGGCCAAGCAACTGTTCAAGGCTCGCGGCGTCCCAGTCCCCGACGGCGGGGCGGCCACGACCGAGCGCGAAGCTCGGGCCCTACTCAAGGAACATGGCCCCGATGTCGTCATCAAGGCCCAGGTGCACGCCGGTGGTCGGGGCAAAGGACGCGTCGTCAAGCGCGATCGCGCGAGTCGCACATACAACGATCTGCGCCGCGAACCCGAACGCCACGAGGGCCAGATCGTCGGACGCCGCCGCGGCGGCGTTCGACTCGCCAGCGGCGTCGAGGAGGCGCTCAAGGAGTTCCGTCCCCTGATGGACAAGGACAGCCGCCTCGTCAGCGTCCAGACCGGCGCCGACGGCGTACCCATTTCCGCAGTCCTGATCGAAAAGCAGACCTCCATCGCCAGGGAGTACTACTTCTCGATCCAGGTCGACGGCGCCAACGGCCAACCGCTAATCGTCGCCTCGGCCGAGGGCGGACAATCGATCGAGGAAGTCAACCGCACCAATCCCGGCGCCGTCCTGCGCGTGCCGGTCGATCCGGTTGAGGGCTTCCCCGCCTTCCGCGGCCGCTCGCTGGCCAACCAGCTCGGACTGCCTTCTTCGGCGATTCGCCAGGCGGGCGACATGTTCGCCAACCTCTATCGCGTCTTCTCCGAGATGGACGCCTCGCTGGTCGAGGTCAATCCGTTCGTGCTCACCTCCGAGGGCACCGTGATGGCCATCGACGGCAAGGTCGGACTCGACGACAACGCCTCCTTCCGCCACGGCGGATACGAGGCCTGGCGCGACCGCTCGCAGGAAAACCCAACCGAGATCGAGGCCGAAGAGGCCAACATCGGCTCCTACATCAAGCTCGACGGCAACATTGGCTGCGTCGTCAACGGCGCCGGCTTGGCCATGGCCACGATGGACACGCTCAAGTTGCACGGCGGCGAGCCGGCCAACTTCCTTGACATCGGCACGGTCAACCGCAAAGACCGCGTGATCGAGGCGCTGCGCATCATCGTCAACGACCCCGACGTGAAGACCATCTTCATCAACATCTTCGGCGGACTCGCTCGCGTCGACATCGTCGCCGAGGGCGTCGTCGACGCGGTCAACGAGCTCAACATCCAGCAGCCCCTCGTGGTCAGACTGAACGGCTCAAATGTCGAGGAAGGCCGCCGAGTCTTGCATGACTCCGGCATCGCCGTCGAGACAGCCGACGAACTGGGCGACGCGGCCGCGCTCGCGGTCGAGGCCGCAAACTCCGGCCGACGACGCAGCCGCTCGAACAACTAGGCGCGAAACGCAAACCGCACCGAACAGCTCCCAACCAGGAACCGCATGAGCATTCTCCTCAACAACCGCACTCGACTGATGATCCAGGGCCTCGGCAACGAGGGCCAGAATCAAATCCGCCGCTCGCTCGATTACGGCACCACGGTGGTCGCCGGGGTTCACCCGGGATTTCGCGGGGGCGACAGCTTCAGCCATGGCAATCACAGCTTCCCGGTCTTCCCAACCGTCGCCCAGGCCGTCGAGCAAACCCAGGCCAACTGCTGCATCATCTACGTGCCCGCGCCCGGCGCGGCCGACGCCATCCTCGAAAACATCGCCGCCGAAATCCCCCTGATCGTCTGCATCACCGAAGGCGTCCCCGTGCACGACATGATCCGCGTCCGCACCGCGCTGGCCGGATCGAAGAGCAGGCTGATCGGCCCCAACTGCCCCGGGATCATCCAGCCCGCGTCGAAGTGCCGCGTCGGCATCCACCCGCCCGACGTATTCATGCCCGGCAACGTCGGCGTCGTCTCTCGCTCGGGAACACTCGTCTACGAGGCGGTCGACCAGCTCACACGTGCCGGCATCGGCCAATCGACCTGCGTCGGCGTCGGCGGCGACCCGATCATCGGTGAGCAGCAGCAAGCCATCCTGCGCCGCTTCAACAGCGACCCCGACACCGACGCGGTCGTCCTGATCGGCGAGATCGGCGGGCTGGCCGAACAGGCCGCCGCCGCCTACATCAAGCGCAGCATGAACAAGCCGGTCGTCGCCTTCATCGCCGGCGCCACCGCTCCTCCAGGACGCCGCATGGGCCACGCGGGCGCAATCATCGAAGGCGAAGCCGGCACCGCCGAGGCTAAGATCGCTGCCCTCGAGGCCGCCGGCGCGGTCATCTCCCGCAGCCCGGCGGAGATCGGCTCAACCATGCGCCGCGTGCTCGAGGAAGCCGGCAAGTACCAGCCCCCAGGCGCGTCCGCCTAGGCCGAAATCTGATCGAAGATCACGACATGAGCGACGGCCCACTCAGCCCCAAGCAGCAGGGCCAGATCGCGACCCTCGCCGGGTTCATCGCACCGCTCGTCGGCATCCTCTTGATGGTGATCCTCAGCCTCACCGTCAACGTCGTCGTCGGCATCATCGTCGGAGCCGTCGCCGTAATCGTCCTCGTCCCAATCACCCAGCGAATCCTCAAACGCCGCGCCAGGTCCTGATACGGACGGCGCGTTCGCATTGCCGCTGCGTTCCGAGACGATGCGCGTTTCGGTTCCGGAAGTCCCCTCTCCCTCTGGGAGAGGGTTAGGGTGAGGGTTCCCAATCCTCATCGATTCGCCCTGAGACCATTCGATCGACGTCTCGCATTACCGTCTGCTCGCGCCTCAGTCCCCTTCTTGCTCGTCCTCGTCCTCCGGCGGCCAGCACTCGTGGTCCGGGTCGGCGCTGGGCGCGAGATTGCGCAACTCCTTGCCCTCGATCCGCAGCGGGTTCGCCAGGAACTGGATCACTTCCGACACCGCGTCAGAGCCGATCTCCTCGTCGTCGAGAATCTCCGTCCCATGCAGGTCGGTCTCGTAGACCACCAGCCGAACCGGATCGCCCGCCCGCTTGAAGTAGCGGTTCGACTGCCAGTACGAGCACTGATTGCGCGCCCCGACCATGTACAGCTTCGGCACCCGGATATCGGCGACATTGGCCAGACCGTCGAGTCGGTCGAAGCCGTCTTCATAGACCCGGTCCGAGTCCTTGGGCGCCTTGTTCGGGAAGATGTTGGGACTCGAGATCGCGCTAACCGCCGTGAACTCATCACGGTACGCCGCGACCTGCATCAGGCTCGTCCCGCCCATGCTCACCCCGATCCCGAAGATCTTCTCCGCACCCTCCGCCACGGCGTAGTCGATCGCCGCCTCCCACTCGAGGTAGATCTCCGGCACGTCCTCGATCTGTCGGTCGCTATACACGCAGGGCGTGTCGCCATGACAGCGAAAGTCCCAGCGCAGCACGCGGTATCCCTCAGCGACCAGCCGCGCCGCAAGGTTGTCCCAGATCCCCCGGTGAGTCGGATTCGTGTTCTTCGTCCGGTACATGTGACCCAGCAGCACCCACTCGTCGCCGTCGCCGTTGACCTCGGCCACGAATCGCGCACCATCCGCCGAACGCAGCACGAATGGATCGTTCTGATCACTCTTCGTCGCCAGCGCCAACGGCACCGCGATCGCGAGCGCCACGGCGATCGCGCCCAGCGCTCCCAGGATCGGCATCCAGCGATTCGAGAGCAATCGCAAGACCTGTTCCTGATCGGGAACGCCGGGCGCCGGAACTCTGGGGCCCAGCAGCCGCTGCAAGCGTTCCCGCATCGTCAGTCCGCCGTTCCTGCCCCGCGTTCCGTGCAGTTCTCAGCGCAGCATATGACCCTCCCGCTGCTAATCTCGGTGGTGGAGGGTTCGCATAGTGGCCTAGTGCGCCCGCCTGCTAAGCGGGTTCGGGGGAAACTCCGTCGAGGGTTCGAATCCCTCACCCTCCGCCACGCCACTCCCCCCTCTCCCCCCGCAGAGCGGGGGGAGATGCCGAAGGCAGAGGGGGGCTCCGGGAAGCGATTAATGCCCCAGTACCACATCTGGACCGTCGGTTGCCAGGTCAACACCGCCGATTCCGCCAAGCTCGCGGCCGGACTGCGACGCCTCGGCATGGACCCCACCGACCAGCCCCGAGACGCCGACCTGATCGTTCTCAACACCTGCGCCGTGCGACAGCATGCCGAGGACAAAGCCCAGGCCAAGCTCGGTTCGCTCAAACATCTCAAGCGAGCCAACCCCGACCTGCGCATCGCCGTCATGGGCTGCATGGTCGGACCGCACACCGCCCGCGGCGACGACGCCATCACAAAGCGCTTCCCCTTCGTCGACACCTGGGCTCAGCCGCAGCGCTTCGACCAGGTCGTCAACCTGCTCGACCTGCCCGGCATCCCCGAGGCCGACGACGACGGCGGCGAGTTCTGGCCGGCCGGTTGGACCGACGTGTTCCCCGACGAGACCCGACCGACCGCGTTCGTCCCCGTCATCGAGGGCTGCGACAAGTTCTGCACCTACTGCATCGTCCCCCTGCGCCGCGGCCGCGAGCGCTCCAGACCGATCGACGAGATCGCCCGCGAGGTCGAAGCCCATACCCAGCGCGGCGTCCGCGAGGTCACTTTGCTCGGCCAGACCGTCGAGGCCTACGGCAAGGATCAACCGCCAGTCGACATCGACACCGATCACGCCGACCTCTCAGACCTCATGCGCGCGATCCACGACCTGCCCAACCTCAAGCGAATCCGCCAACTCACCAGCTACCCGCCCGACATGACAGACCGCATCCTCGAAGGCATGGCCGAACTGCCCAAGGTCTGCGAGGCCTTCTCGCTCCCGGTGCAGGCCGGCTCCGACGATGTGCTGACCAACATGCGACGCGGCTACAGCGTCGCCCAGTTCCGCAACCGCGTCGACAAGGTGCGTTCGCTCTGGCCCGACGTCAGCATTTCCACCGATGTCATCGTCGGCTTCCCCGGCGAGACCGAGTCCGACTTCCAGGACACCTACGAACTGCTCGATGAGCTCCGCTTCGACAAGGTCCACGTCGCCGCGTACAGCCCAAGAACCGGCACCTACGCGCAGCGCCACCAGCCCGACGACGTGCCCCACGAAGTCAAGATGGAGCGCCTCCACCGCGTCGAGGAGCTACAGCGCCAGATCTCCTTCGAGATCAATAACCGCTACCTGCTCACCGACGTCGAGGTGCTCCTCGAATCGACCAAGCCCTCCGATCTCGAAGGCATGGAGCGCCACACCGGCCGAACCCGAACCATGAAGCTGGTCCACTTCGACGCGCCAATCGGCGATCATCGCGCCGGAGACATGCTCACCGTCTCCATCACCCGGGTCGGCGCATGGAGCTTGCAGGGCCAGCCCGCCTGAGACCGCCCGACGACGAACCGCGAGACCATGACCATCGAGTCGGCACCAGCACCCGAAGCAGCGGTGGTTGAAGCGCGCCGACCTTCGGTCGCCGTGTTGGTCGTCATCTTCACCGTCGTCGACGGCGCGCTGCAGGTGCTGCTCATCGAGCGCTCGGCCCCGCCCTCGGAAGGGCATTGGGCGATCCCCGGCGGTGCGCTCCAGCACGGCGAGTCGCTCGACCAGGCCGCCGTCCGCAAGCTGGCCGAAGAGACCGGCGTCACCGACGTCTTCCTCGAGCAGCTCTACACCTTCGGTGACCTCGATCCCGCATCCAACGATGGCAGCGTCGGCGTCGCCTGGTTCGCCCTCGTCGACTCGGCCCGCGTCCGTCTGGCCCAGCGCACCGCCTGGCGTCTGGCTTGGTGGGATCTCGACGACATCCCGTCGCTCGCCTTCGACAACGAGCGCGTGATCGACGTCGCCCGCGATCGACTAATCAATAAGCTGCAGTACACCAACGCCGCCTATTCGCTCCTGCCCGAGCACTTCACCATGCGCGAACTGCAGGAGGTCTACGAAGCGATCCTCGGTCGCCCGCTCGACAAGCGAAACTTCCGCCGCCGGCTGCTGGCCACCGATTTCATCGCCGCCACTTCGGAACAGCGCGCCGACGGACGCCATCGTCCCGCTCGCCTCTATCGATTCACAACCCGAAGCTGAAAACCGCGCCTCACTTCCGTTATGTCGAGACGCCATTGCTCCACGTTTCGCCAAACCCTCTCTTGACAACCCCCATGCAGATTTGCAACACTATTCCAGATTGATAGTGTCAACCTGACACTAAGTAACCGGTCTGAGAGCCCATCATGACTGAAGCCACCGTCGTCGAGACCGACTTCGTCCCCGAGATTCTCCCGCCCAACCTCCCCGACGAAGCCTGCGAGACCGACATCGCCACCATCCCGCTCGTCTCCGAGCCCCACCTGCGCGACTGGCAACCCGAGATTCCGCAGGACTACCTGCAACTCTCCGGCGACGAACTGCGCGAGCGCATCCGCGCCGCCCGAGCCGAGCTCGGCGACCGACTGCTGATCCTCGGTCACCACTACCAGCGCGACGACATCATCGAGTTCGCCGACTTCCGCGGCGACTCATTCAAGCTCGCCCAACAGGCCGCCGACAACTCCGAGGCCGACTACATCGTCTTCTGCGGCGTCCACTTCATGGCCGAAAGCGCCGACATCCTCACCACGCCCGAACAGACGGTGGTCCTGCCCAATCTCGCCGCCGGCTGCTCGATGGCCGACATGGCCCAGCCCGAAGACGTCTACGACGCCTGGGACGACCTCGGTGAAGTCGTCGACACCGACCGCGTCATTCCCATCACCTACATGAACTCCGCCGCCTCGCTCAAGTCGTTCGTCGGCAAGAACGGCGGAGCCGTCTGCACCTCCTCGAACGCCACCGCAGTGCTCGAATGGGCCTTCGAGCAGGGTGACCAGGTCCTCTTCTTCCCGGACCAGCACCTCGGCCGCAACACCGGCAAGCGGCTCGGCATCGACCCGATAACCCAGACCGGCGTCTGGAGTCCACGCAAGCTCAACGGCGGGCTCACCGAAGACAGAATCGAGCAAAGCAAGATCCTCCTCTGGCAAGGTCACTGCTCGGTCCACATCCGCTTCCGCGTCGACCAGATCGAGAAGGCGCGCGAAGAGCACCCCGGCGTCCGCGTCGTCGTCCACCCCGAGTGCACTCAGCAGGTCGTCGACGCCGCCGACGCCGACGGTTCCACCGAGTTCATCATCAACTACGTCCGCAACGGCCCGCCCGGCGTCTACGCCGTCGGCACCGAAATCAACCTCGTCCACCGCCTCAACGAAGAGGTCGCCCACCAAGGCAAGACCGCCTTCTGCCTCGACCCCGTCGTCTGCCCCTGCGCCACGATGTACCGCATCCACCCCGCCTACCTGGCCTGGGTGACCGAAGCATTGGTCGACGGACGGGTCGTGAACCCGATCGTCGTCGACGACGACACCCGCAAGTGGGCCCGAGTCGCCCTCGACCGCATGCTGGCCATCACCTGATCCCGCATATGCGCGTCCGCAACCACGTTCTGGTCATCGGCAGCGGACTGGCCGGCATCAACGCCGCCCTTCTGGCCTCCCAGTTCGCCCACGTAACCCTGATCAGCAAATCCTCTCTCGACGAGACCAACACGCAGCGCGCACAGGGCGGCATCGCCGCAGCCATCACGTTGCTCGAC
Source organism: Chloroflexota bacterium (assembly GCA_028874365.1). GTDB lineage: Bacteria > Chloroflexota > Dehalococcoidia > Bin125 > Bin125 > Bin125. The sequence goes on from JAPPJZ010000005.1 coordinate 58,929, forward strand.
GACCCCGATATCCACGCCGCAGACACGATCCGCGCCGGCGCCGGACTCTGCGATCCGCGAGCCGTCAAGACCCTCACCAGCGAAGCCAGACGCGCGATCGATCGACTCGTCGACCTCGGCGTGAAATTCGATCATCGAACCGACGGACACCCTGACCTCGCCACCGAAGGTGCGCACTCGATTCCTCGTGTGCTCCACGCCGGCGGCGACCGTACCGGCCTCCACATCCAGACCGCGTTGATCCAGAGGCTCCAGGCAGCCGAAGTCGATGTCCGAACCGAGCTGACCGTCTCAGACCTCGCCATCGACGCCGGCCGCTGCGTTGGCGCGGTCACGGACAAGCACGAGACAGTCCAGGCCGACGCGGTCGTGCTCGCGACCGGCGGCGCGGGCGCACTCTACCGAACGACCACCAATCCCGGCAACGCCACCGCCGACGGCCTCGCACTCGCCGCTCGTGCCGGCGCAGTCCTGCGCGATCTGGAGTTCGTCCAGTTTCATCCCACCGCATTGATCGGCGACAACAGCGCCTTCCTGATCTCCGAAGCGCTGCGCGGAGAAGGCGCCCGATTGCTCGACGCGGCAGGCCAACGCTTCATGCCCGCCGTCCACCCCGACGCCGAGCTCGCCCCGAGATCGGTCGTCGCACGCGCGATCACCGAATCCATGCGCACCCAAAACTCGGACCACGTCTGGCTCGACATCTCGCATCTGGACGCCGACTACCTGCAGCAACGATTCCCCGGCGTCTACCGAGGTGCGCTTGAGCGAGGCCACGACATCACCGCCGGTCCCATTCCGGTCGCTCCCGCGGCTCACTACCACATGGGCGGCGTCTACACCGACATCGATGGCCGCACCACGGTCAGCGGGCTCTACGCAGCAGGGGAATGCGCCTCGACCGGCGCACACGGAGCGAACCGCGTCGCCTCCAATTCGCTGCTCGAGGCGGCAGTGTTCTCCGCCCGGACCGTGGACGCAATCCGCAAGCAGACAGGACCCGCCGAGCAACCGAACGGCGCTCTTCGTTCGCTGAGGCTGCACCCGAACTGCGCCGCTCCGACATGGGCGAGCCTTCGCGCCACGATGAACGAGCACGTTGGCATCGCCCGCGATGCCGACGGTCTGCAGACCGCGCTCTCCCAATTCGACCAATGGTCGGGAACCAGCTCGACCGACCCCTCTTTGTCGCTCGCCACGTTGAGTGCCCGGCTGATCGCCGAAGCCGCACTCCGGCGAACCGAGTCTCGCGGCTCCCACATCCGGCTCGACTATCCCCAGGTCGATCCCGCCTGGCAGCGAAACAGCCTCTGGCAACTGGCTCGAGAATGACCGCACTTGACCTCAACGTCGTCCAGCGCCTCGTCGACGCCTCGCTCGCCGAGGACCGCGCCGACCTTGATGTCACCACCGGCTCGCTGAGCAGATACATCGACTGGCGGCAGGGCAATGCGCAGCTCACCGCTCGCGCCGAGGGCACTATCTGCGGCCTCGACTTCGCCCTCGCCGCCTTCGCCGCACTGGACCCCGATGTCCGCTTCCTGCCGGAAGTCAGCGACGGCGACCAGGTCTCCGCCGGCCAGACCATCGCCGTGGTCGGCGGCCAACTCGACCCGCTCCTCCGCGCCGAGCGGACCGCGCTCAATTGGCTCCAACGCCTCAGCGGCACCGCGACCATCACCGCTCGCGCCGTCGCCGCGGCCGGCGCCCGCACCAGGATCCTCGACACCAGAAAAACCACGCCGGGTCTGCGAGCCGCCGAACGCTACGCCGTCCGCTGCGGCGGTGGCCTCAACCACCGCGACTCGCTCGCCTCCGGGGTGTTGATCAAGGACAACCACATCGCCGCCGTCCGCCTCGCCGGAGGAACCCTCGGGGATGCCGTGCGCGCAGCAATCGCCCACGTCGGGCCGGCGACCGGGGTCGAAGTCGAAGTGACCGACCTCGACGAGGCACGCGAAGCCCTCGACGCCGGAGCCAGCGCTCTCCTGCTCGACAACTTCGCGCTCGACGACCTGCCCCCGGCGGTCGAAGTCGCACGCGTCTACAACGCCAAAACCGAAGCCAGCGGCGGAATCACCATCGACGAAATCCCCGACATCGCCCGAGCAGGTGTCGACTTCATCTCCCTGGGAGCCCTAACCCATTCCGCCCCCGCCCTCGACATCGCCCTCGACATCGACGCCGACTAAGACCCCCCAAAGTCGGCCCCGCGC
>JAPPJZ010000024.1 GCA_028874365.1 Chloroflexota bacterium
CTTTACAGTCCAACCTCCCAAACGAAGGTTCGCAGTTCGGTAGCGTTACGCCCACCAAACTGGACAAAATCGAGAACCCTTGAGATTCGTTTCCTGCTGGAGCTGTAGCTGCCCAATGAGCATATGCTTTGCGCCGCCTATCGCCGCGTCTGCGAGCCGCAATGCGGTGCGCAGCTGGGTGGCGACCACCGTGCTTGCGCACCAGGAAACAGGAGAGGCGCTGGTGTCGCGTCAACCGTCGAATAGGCCCAGCGTCTGTGGTAGTTGAAGGAGTACGGCGACTCGCTCGGGCTCCCCGATCTGAAGTTCAGACATGGTGACCAGCGCAGAACGCAGCGCCGACCAGCGCCGAAATGGGCTGAGCCGAGGCAGGCGAAGCTCGTCGAGGCGGAGGAGCAGATGCAACGTCACGAGCGCACCAGGGATGTAGATGCCGTGCTCGAGCGTGGTGTTGAGGCGTCGCTCCTGCGTGGCGATGTGCGTCATTGGCAATGAGAGGCCGATAGGGCGGGTGAGATGAGAGCTGTCGAGGGACTGAGAGCATGAATCGGCTGTTGGGACTGTTGGTCGTCGTTGTTGCTGGCGGCGCTGCCGCGGTTGGTTGTGTGAACGGCGACGGGGGATCTGAGGACTTGTCTCAGACGGCGAATGAAGCAAGCGCTGACGAGGCCCAGACGGCGAGCGAGGTGGGCGCTGACGAGATGCAGGCCGTCGAGTCGGATCATCAGGTTGAACCGATCCCGCCTCCCGACGCGGTCCCACTGCCTCCGGGTACCTACGTTGCGATCTCGGTTGGCAGCGGGATTCACTGTGGGATTCTCGCATCGGGTGATGTCGCCTGTGGCGGCAGGTACTGGCAGGCGGGGCGGCGGATTCCACCTGGCCCTTACCGGTTCATCGAGGCGGGCAGTCAGTCGGCCTGTGGCGTGAGGGCAGACGGCGAGATTCGCTGTTGGGGAACGAGTCCGCCGTCACCGGTCGGGGTGCATCGGGGCATCGAGTTCATTCAGCTCAGCTTCGACAGCGGGAGGGGTTGCGGGATCGACAAGATCGGCGCCGTCCGCTGCTGGGGGCATGAGGAGGATCAGGAGAATCAGCCACCGGACGGCGTCTTCCGTCGGGTGAGCGCGAGTTGGGTGCACCGCTGCGCGATTGCTGAGGACACGCGGCTGGTGTGTTGGGGCGGGCGGTTCTATGGCCATGGCGCGCCGTCGGGAACAGGGTTCATCGATGTCGAGCTTGGCTCTGGATATGGTTGCGTCCTGCCGAACGACGGGCGAGTGACGTGCTGGGGTGACCTTAGTTCCCGCAGCCTGGAAGCGCCACCGATCGAGTTTCGAAGCATCAGCACCGGTCACGACCATGCCTGCGGGTTGACCCGTGCCGCAGAGATCGTCTGCTGGGGTGCGAACCGCGATGGGCAGCTTGACGCGCCGGCGGGCGAGTACATCGAGGTCGATGCCGGTGTCTACTTCAGCTGCGCGTTGACCGCTGGGGGCGACGTGATCTGTTGGGGCGACGATGAGGAGGCGTTCACGGAGTACGGCGCGTAGACGCTCCTTCAGCGCGTCATCGTGGACGCGATGCGCGTACCCTAGCCTCTAGCGACCGATCGAACGCGCCTGACGGTCGCGGTGAAGTGAGAGCACCATGCGCGCGCCACGGTGGCCGCGAAGCGGAGCAAGCGGCTGGATCGCCGCGCTGGCGCTCTTGGCGGCGCTGGTCGGTGTGCTGACCACGCTCGGTGTGCAGGCGCTGACGCGCTCGGGCGAGATCGAGGTCAGGATCAACGCCATGCGCGAGATCAATGGCGATGTCCAGTTCGCGCTCCAACAGCGACAGCCGGACGGCGCCTGGGGAGCGCGACAGGAGCCGCGCAGCAATCGGTTGCCCGCGTCTCACTCGGGGCGCTGGGCGAACTCGTCGCCGGTCAGTGTGAGCTGGGAGGTCGAGATCGAACGAGACGAGAAGGTCGTCGCAGTCGTCTCTCAGATCGAGAACATCGGCGGAGTCGAGGTTGAGGTCGACCGCTACATGGAAGTCGAGACGGTCTCGACCGACTATGGGCAGCGGGCGACTGCGTCGACCGACTCCGGCGGCAGCATGGAGGCGGGCGATGCCGAGACTGACTATTGGTCCTTTTGCCGCAATCCCTTCAGTGTGGGCTGGTCCACGTTCGCCAGCATCGACGGGGGACCGGCTCGAGCGCTGAGCGAGGCCCTGTGGGAGGCAACGAAACGGGAGCTCAGTTCGGCCGACTGGTTGGATCTGCTCGGTCTTGAGATCGCGATGTGGGAGGCGGTGACCCCGCCGGCCAGGTACCAGCTCTTCCATCAGGCGATGTTGGCCGGACTGCGGTCGGTCTATGCATCCTGGTCGAGCGGGGGCACCGAGGGATGGCAGATCAGGACCGAGTACTCGGTCTGGCCGTTCCTCAGCGAGGAGCTGCGTACGCGCTGGGCCTCTGGATTGCCTGCCGAGCAGATTCAGGCGCTCAAGGTGGCGGGCTGCATCGCTGCACCAGAACTCGAGGGCGGGTTCATGGACGGGTGATTCAGCCACGAGATGTACCCAGAGACTCTGGGTGGCCTGAGGAGATGAGCAGACGATCGCCCTGATTCCAGAATCAGCCGGTGGAGGCTGGTCGGGAGGAGTATGCCGAATGCTGGGTGGAGTGCATGAGCGTGACGATTGGGAGGCGGGCGTCACAGCACGGGGCGGCCCGGAGGAGTTGGTTCGTCTCGTCACCCAGAAGATGCTCGGCGTGACGCTGGAGGCAGAACGCCGTACGTACCTGGAGCGCCACACGGACGCGCTCACAATGACGGTCGTCGGATGGTTGTTGGCAACGGCTGCCGCCAGGCGCGCGAGATCGCGACGGCAGGGAGCCCGGTCCCGGAGCGGACGCCTGGGGTCGTCAACCGCCTCCTGGGGAGTTCTTGAACGCTCGTTGTCAACCGAACGCCTGGCTGGGTGAGCAGCCGCGACGATTCGTTTCCAGACGTCTGCATGGTCTGGCACATTGGCGTGCCGCGTCTCGGACCCAGGGAGTACCTCGACCGCGTCTGCTTCAGCTCAGAGCAGCCGGAGTCGACGGTGGTCCAGCCTGTGCAGGCGCTCTCGTGTGAGCAGAGGCCGCGCAAAGGCATCGGAGGAGAGCCGACCGCGGAGTGAAGACGGGCCGCAGGCGCTCAGCCTACGAACCGTGGTCTCCCCCCTGACGGCAGCGCTGCTGAGCCCAGTTGATCAGGCGGAGCACCCGGCGGTGATCCGCCGATGGCAGCGCATGGTCACTCACTAGTGCGAAGCCTTGCTGCCGGCCGAGGCGGAGTCAGACGGCAGGCTCTGCGGTGTGGATGCTTACCCGCCTGCGGGCGAGTCATCTTCCCTACGCGAGCGCCGAATGCGCTGTTCATTGAACAGCGGAGCTGCTGCTGCGTCCCCGAGGGAGAGCAACCGCCAACTCAATATCGACCGCTAGTGGCCGGTGAGCCGCGCCGGCGGCAACGAACGCTCGAACCTTCAGCTGCTGTGCACCAGCAGAACCTGCGCGTTGGCACTCGGACCGACGCGGCGCGTCGCGGTCGCTATCGACGATTGCCGCCGCCTGACGGGTCAATCCCCGACCTGTCCATCCGCTAGCGATTCGCGGCCAAGACCCGGGCACCCGCGCCTCGCCGTCCGTTCGCGGCATGTGCCGGTAGTGCGTTGAGACTTCAGGACAGCAGAGGCGGCCGGAACGCGGTTGTCCAACGGGTGGTCTGTTCGTGCCGACATTGCCGATCCCGCTCGCGGCCCGTGCCGCCTCAGTGGGCGGTGGCACGACCGCGCTGGTTCTGCCGACACATCCGGTGCTGGCGCCTCGTTGCCCCTCTCTGGGGCGGGCATCGCGATCATCGCTGGTCACGAACATCCGCCGCGCGAGGAACTCTCGCTCGTTGAGCTTGCCACAGGGCCGGAGCACTAACATGCGGCAATGTTGGACTGGCGATCTGCGCGGGTCGTTGCGGCCTTGGTTGGGATGCTCGGCGTCATTGCTGCGCTCGGGGCCTGGACGACGAGCGCGCAGTCGCGGCTGAGCCTCACGCTCGACGCGCCTGACGTGTGTGAGTTCGAGCTGCCCGCGATCGAGTCCGAAGAACAGATCCTGGTTGGTTCAGTCGAGGTCCGATGGTCAGTCAGCGGCGGGGCAGCGCCGTACGAGTTGACGCTCGGCGGTCAGCGGCTGACAGGTTCGAACGGACACCTCAGCCTGCCTTGCGGTCCGACCGCGAGCGAAGTGCGCTCCAGCAGCAATACGAATGGAATCGTCACGCTGCAGGCGATGGTCAGCGACGCCGATGGCGACCTCGCTGTGGCGCTGCACGACCTGCACATCGTTCAGGTCATTCGCGAACGCGGCACCTTTCCCTTCAGTCTGAAAGGTCCCGCCACGTACCGGGTGCACGGACATCTACTGACGATACCTGCCGGTCATGGCCTGGAGCTGGGCCGCTATATCTCCACCGACTGCGGGGCGCCGGGTCCGGATTGCGCCGACCGCTTCGAGTTGTACGCGCCCTACGGCAAGCTCGTCCTTGATCGCTGGAGCGGAGCGGAGCACTCGAGAGTCCTTGACGGCTCGAGCGGTCGAGAGCCTGTCGAGATCCATGCCGACGATCAGAACGCGGTCGTTCCGCGGCACCAGCAGTGGGCGAGCGACAGCTTCGACGAGTTGATGTCCAGCATTGGCGACCCACCGCGGTTGCGTCCTGATGTGCGGTCTGGCGGTCGCGCGGGTGGGGGCCTGCGGCTGAGCCTGACCGCACCCGCGATCTGCGAGCACGATCCCGGAGTGGCGCCGGTCCGCTGGAGCGTGCGCGGCGGACGCGGCCCCTACGAGGTCACGATTGGCGGGAACCGCTACCTGGGCCGCACGGGTGAGACTCCGATCCTCTGCTCCGCGCTCGGAGGGCCTCCCGGCCATTCCGGCATCCAACGGATCCAGGCCACGGTCGTCGACGCGCGCGGCAACGCTGCGGTCGCCAGCGCGGAACAGTACGTGATCCGGCGGCTGTGGACCTGGACCTGGACCTTGCGCACCGGTGAGACGTATCGCTACGGCAACCAGCTGTTCACGGTGCCCGACGGCGTGACGCTCGAGACCCGCCGCGGCACCGAGCACTGCACCTCAGATCCTGACGACGAAGAGCAATCCTGCGAACCCAGCATGGTCCTGGTGCTGTCGGATGGGGATGCGGAGGCGACGCTGGAGATCGGTGAGGTCAGCGGTGGGGTGCTCAGCCGTTCAGCCTCAGCCGAGGCGCCGCCGACATTGCGGCTGAAGCAGCGGGCACTCGTTGCATCACTGGGTCAAGCGCCGATCCTGCCTGCCGACTTCCTCGATCGCTCGGAGTCTCTCAGTCTGCCGGTCTTCACCACCTCGCCCGTCTGCACCGCGGGATGGATTGACCTCTACCTCAATGTCAAGGGTGGGCGATGGTGGCCGCTGCGGTTCACCATCGATGGCGAGCCGCGGCAGGTCTATGGCACGGGAAGCATGAAAAAATCGGCGCGTTGTCACTCCACCAACGACGACCAGCGACTGTCGCTTGAGGCTCGTGAGTACGAGCCTGCTCCACAGCGCGTGACTCAAGAACTGCATCTGTCCACGCCCGCCGTAAACCGCCGCGCTCTCTATGTCCAATGGACGCTGCCGGAAGACCGTTCCTGCGTGATCGGTGAATCGTTTGAGCTGTCCTGGATCACGTCGGTCCTGGCCTCCTACGACGACGGCAGCCCAACGGCAGTTCGCTTCAATCTCGATGATCGCGTGTTCGGCTCGAGCGGCTCGGCCTCGATCGGCTGTCCGTCGACGCAGGGCTACCATCGGCTCGAAATGCGAGTCAGCGTCGAATCGAATCCGGACCTTGACGAGTACCGATACGCCGCGATCCGGGCGCAGCTCTCCCGTCCGCGGAGGTAGCGGCGATGTCGCGGCAGCGTCGCGGCGTCGCGCTCCTCGCCAGCCTGCTCCTGATGGCGGGGGCGGCGGCGAGCGCGTGGGCGGCGATCGATCGTGAGCAAGGACTCAAGATCGTTCTCAGCGTCCCCCACACCTGCGACATCGAAGGTGACGAAGGCGACGTAGCGCTCACATTGAACGTCGAGTGGCAGGTTGTCGGTGGGGAACCGCCCTATAAGGTGTTCGTTGACGGCGCCCGAGTTGGCCAGGCTCACGGCGTCACGGAGCTGCTCTGCGGGGTCTGGGCGGGACGCGATGTGGACTCCGGCCTGTTCGCGGTCCAGGCGCATGTCCGCGATGCGACCGGAGCGACCGCCGGCGCGCTTTCCTACGTGAACGCGGTGCGTTCGATTCGCGCAGACAGTTATGGCGGACCCGGCGACACCGATCTGCAGGCCGGTCTGACCTACCGCGTGCACGGCATCTTGATCACTGTTCCCGAGGCCTTCGACCTGCACCTCGGCGACTACACCTCAGCCGACTGCCGCGACCTCGGTGCGCCCTGCGACGACCGGTTCCAGCTCTTCACTGGCAGCTGGAACAGTCGAGGCTCAAGCATCTGGATCCGACGCTGGCCAGCCGAGGAGTTCAGTCGTGACGTCTCCGCCTACGGCGCTCTCGACGCCGATGCAGTGAGCGCGGCATTCGATCAACTGGTCGCCTCGATCAATCAGCCTGCGTCTGACCTGGTCCCCCCGGGCGTCGCCGGCGGAGGTACGAACGCGCTCTTGCTGCGGATGATCGCGCCGGCGATCTGCGAGGAGACCGGCAGCTACTGGTCGCCCTCGCAGAGCGTCGTCGCCTGGGAGGTCAGCGGCGGCGTCGCGCCGTATCGGATCGTCATCGATGGGCAGATGTTCGGAGCCGCGTCGGGAGACCTGCACGTGCAATGCGGGCGCCTGACTCGCGGCGTCAGCGACTCCGGCCTGCACAGCGTGCACGGCATCGTGATCGACGCGAACGGCAGTGTCGCGTCCGGCGTCGTTCACACCTATGGGATCAAGAACGTTGTCGCCGCGGAACTGCGCGGCGGCGAGACCTATCGGGTGTCAGGTCAACTGCTGACGATACCAGCAGGCGTCGTCGCGGAAGTGGGCGGGTATGAGCACTCCAGCTGCGATCCGCCCGAGGGCGACGACCGTCACGATCCGTACTACTGCGAGGATGCGTTTGGGCTGTCGGTGCGGTCGGACGGAGTCTCCGCCTCCGTCTGGTTTGGCGCGGAGAGCGGCCGCCCCTACGGGGAGGAACCACGAGCAACGACGCCCGCAGTCGGCTCGGATCACCCGATCCACACGCAGCTCCGAGCGCTCGTGGCGTCGGTCGGCCAACCGCCAACGCTTCCTGCCGATCTCGCCGATCAGCTCGCGCCACTGCGCATCACGGCCGACGTTGACCCGATCAGTTGCCAGGTCGGCGGCTACAACATCCAAACAGCCCGAGAACGGAACGAAAACTGGGGCAGGTTACACGACGGGGAGTACACCACGGCGAACCCGATAGGCGGCCCTGCGGTCAATCTCAACTGGTCAGTGACCGGCGGTTACTGGACGCCACTGACCATCACAGTCAACGGCCGCGACCCGTCCGCTCATCGTCTCGTGCTGAACTGCCCGCAACGAGATGGGACGCACGAGATCAGATTGACCGCCTCGGACCGCAGCGATCCACCGCAGTCGGCTGAGTTGACGCTGAAGTACGAGTCTCTCGCGAGATCGGTTGAGGAACAGCTGCCGTTCAGTGCCGCGGCTCTCCTGAGCAGCCATTGCCGACCGGGCGAGTCCGTGCTCATCGGCTGGAGGGCCTACAGCGAGCATGGACCAGTAGTCATCTCGATCGATGGCGTCGACGGTCAGTATGATCCAGGCGGTGCAGCGATCGTCCGCTGTCAGCAGTCGATCGGGACTAAGACCGTCATGCTCCGCGCGACGGATCAGGCGCAACCTCCGCACCAATCGACGGCAGCCGTACGAATCAACGTCACCGATTCGCCGCCGCAGCGTGTTGGAATGCAGGTAATCGCAAACGCATCGCCGCGCGCAACCTGTACCACCGGCGAGCGTGTGCAAATTGTCTGGCGCGCGACTGGCGGCGTACCGCCGTATCAGGTCAGGGTGCCCGGGGACGAATCGGCCAGAGTGGACGGCCCCTTGATCGAGCTCGATTGCCCTCCCGACTCTGACAACCCATATGTCACGATCGACATCACCGACTCCAATGTCAAACCGACCACCGTGCGGTTGCATGTGAGTCTCAATGTGACATCCGACACGGTGGACGAGCCTTAGCCGATGCACGCGCTGCGCTCAGCCAACAGAACGGGCGTAGCAGTGAGCGAGGAGTGCCTCAGCGAGCTCGCGAGTGGGAGTGGTCGCTTGATTTGACCCGGGGTGGAGCCAGATCCAGCGATCACTGCTGCGGGGCCAGGAACGGGGCACTTGGTTGACCGCACGCCTTGGCGGAGGTGTGGCAGCGGATGGGTTCGTTTCGCTGAGGGAGATGGAGGCGTCCCCCGCGAACGGCGCTGCTGCGACGACCGAATGTCAAAGACCGAAGTTCACCGGAGAGCGGCGAACGGGCCCGCTTGCGGAGGCTGTCGCACAGACCTCCTCGCGGGGCAGACAGAGGGCAATCTGTGTGCATTAGCGGAGCATGTGGGGGAGGCGTCGGTTCGTGTCTCGGCCTTATCCGTCATGCAGAGGTGAGCAGCAGTACGCGATGCTGGCCAATCTGGGCGACTGGCTGCCGGAGGTCCACCTGACCTGGTTCGCCGCGGAGGCGGTCGAACTGCGAGTTCTCTCCGTCTTCCACACCTTTGACCGCGAAGACGGTTAGGGACGGCGCGCCCAAGACCCAGAGATGATGATGGCGCTTCCGCGAGGACATCGCCTACCGCCTGCTGAGCGCGAACCAGTAGCCGGACCACGCGACGACGTACCGCATTCGCAAGCACCCAGCGCGAGCCCTGGCTTGCATGATCATCGACATCCTGCGGTTGGGTGACGAGGGGGGACTTGCTCACGGCCGGGTTGGTGGCTCTGGATGGTGCCAGGCTGCGCGCTCAAGCGAGCCACGGTCGCAGCCGCGGCCCCTGGCAACTGGAGGCTGAGGTCGAGCAGACGCTGTCAGATACGGAGCGCGTAGAAGCCGAGGAGCAGCAGTGGGACGGCGCGTAGCAAGCGTTCCT
>JAPPJZ010000033.1:0-158646 GCA_028874365.1 Chloroflexota bacterium
GCCGGCATGGGCGCCGACCTGTTCGAGTCCTACGTCGGCTCGATGGTCGCCACGATGGCGCTGGCGATCACCGCCGTTGGCGCCGGTGCGCTCGCCGGGTGGAAGGACGAGCTACTCGTTCTGCCCATGCTGATCGCCGGTATCGGCATCCTCGCCGCCGTGATCGGCACCTTCTTCGTGCGCACCGGCGAGCAGGCCGATCAGGGCCGGTTGCTCTGGGCGCTGCGGGCTGGAGTCTTTGGCGCATCCGGGCTGGTCTTGATCGGCGGTATCGTCGCGATCGCCGTGCTCGATCTGGACGCCCTCGAGGGCAGCAAGTGGAACCTCTTCTTCGCCATCCTGGTCGGATTGATCGCCGGCCAGATCATCGGCACCGTGACCGAGGGCTACACCTCGTCGGAGGGCTTCGCGCTCGGCGGACGCCGTTACTCGCCGACCGTCAACCTCAGCCAGCAAGCCGAATCCGGCACCGGTCCGATTATCATCGGCGGCCTCTCGCTGGGGATGATGTCGACGCTGATTCCGCTGATCACCATCGTCGTGGCGATCGTGATCGCGTACGAACTCGCCGAGTTCTACGCCGTCGCGCTGGCGGCGGTCGGCATGCTCGCACCGCTCGGTGTCACGCTGGCGACGGACGCCTACGGCCCCGTCGCCGACAACGCCGGCGGCATCGCCGAGCAGGCCGGTCTCGATCCGGAGGTGCGGGAGCGCACCGACGCGCTCGACCAGCTCGGCAACACGACCGCCGCGACGGGCAAGGGTTTCGCCATCGGTTCGGCGGCGCTGACCGCGCTCGCGTTGCTCGCGACGTACGCGATCACGGTCTGGGGCGACATTGAATCGGCCGTCCTCAACCTGCTCGACTACAAAGTGCTGATCGGCCTACTGATCGGCGCGCTGATGCCGTTCGTTTTCTCGGCGCTCTCGATGGGCGCAGTCGGACGCGCGGCCGAATCGATGGTCCAGGAAGTGCGTCGCCAGTTCCGCGAGATGCCCGGCATCATGGACGGCACACAAGACCCCGACTACGAGCGGGCGATTTCGATCTCCACCGACGGCGCGCTGCGCGAGATGATCATTCCCGGCCTGATCGCCGTAGTCGTGCCGATCTTCGTCGGCGCGGTGATCTCGGCGGAGGCCCTGGGCGGTCTGCTGATCGGCTCGATCGCGGCCGGCGCGATGCTGGCGCTGATGATGGCCAACGCCGGCGGCGCCTGGGACAACGCGAAGAAGTACATCGAAGAGGGCAACTTCGGCGGCAAGGGTTCCGACGCTCACTCCGCCGCCGTGGTCGGCGACACGGTCGGCGACCCGTTCAAGGACACCTCCGGCCCGTCGCTCAACATCCTGCTCAAGCTGATGTCGATCGTCGCCGTGGTCTTCGGCCCGCTCTTCCTGTAGGAGTCGGCGGTCTCACCCCAGCCCTCTCCCAGAGGGAGAGGGAGTTGGGTCGTTCTCGAGTCTCCCAGAGGGAGCGCGGTCGCCTGAGCGACTCGCTCGCTCCCGCTCGGTCTGTTCACGGATCTGCTCCTGCAGCGCTCGTCCCGCGTTGCCGGTTGCGAGGATTGTTAGCACCGCACCAATCAGCAGGCCGAGCAGCAGACCGATCAGAAACCGCATAAGTCACCTCCCGCATACGCTGACATCAGTCACCACGATACGACCGCCGATAGCCCCTCCAGAAAGGCGATGTGCATGACCACGACGACCGACCAAGGCACCGACGTCTCACTCGACACGCTGGTTTCGCTCTGCAAGCAGCGCGGCTTTGTCTTTCCCGCCTCCGAAATCTACGGCGGCTTCGGATCGACCTACGACTACGGACCGCTGGGCGTTGAGCTGAAGCGCAACGTCAAGGAGCTCTGGTGGCGCTCGGTCGTGCGCGAGCGCTCCGACGTGGTCGGCCTCGATTCGGCGATCATCCAGTCGCCGCGCGTCTGGGAGGCCTCGGGCCACGTACAGAACTTCCATGACCCGATGGTCGATTGCCTGGAGTGCAAGGGCCGCTTCCGCGAGGACCATCTCGAGGGTCCTGAGTGCCCGACCTGCGGCGTCGTCGGCAAGTTCACAGAGGCGCGCGAGTTCAACCTCATGTTCCGCACACAGGTCGGTCCGGTCGCCGACGAGGGCTCCCAGGCCTATCTGCGTCCGGAGACCGCGCAGGGCATCTTCATCAACTTCGAGAACGTGCTCACCTCGACCCGGCGGCGCCTGCCGTTCGGCATCGCGCAGCAAGGCAAGTCGTTCCGCAACGAGATTACGCTGGGCAACTTCATCTTCCGGACTCGCGAGTTCGAGCAGATGGAGATGGAGTACTTCGTCGCGCCCGACGAGTCCGACGAGTGGTACCGGCGCTGGATCGACCTGCGCGAGCAGTGGTACGTCGACCTCGGCATCGACCCGGACAACCTGCAACGCGACGTCCACCCGGCGGAGAAGCTGTCACATTACTCGGCCGGCACGACGGACCTGCAGTACCGCTATCCGTGGGGCTGGGACGAGCTCGAAGGAATCGCCAACCGCACCAACTTCGACCTGACCCAACACGGCGAGTCGTCCGGCAAGCGGCTCGAGTACTTCGACCCGCAGACGAACGAGCACATCGTGCCGCATGTGATCGAGCCTGCCGCCGGCGTCGACCGGATCATGCTGGCCCTGCTCTGCGACGCTTACACGGTCTCGCCGGACGAGAAGGGCGACGACCGCACGGTGCTCGCTTTCCACCCGCGGGTCGCGCCGATCACGGTTGCGGTGCTGCCGCTCTCGCGGAAGGAGCCGGTCGCCAATCTTGCTCGCGAGGTCTGGGAGAGCATCCGGCCGCATTGGACGACGCAGTACGACGACACGCAGTCAATCGGCCGTCGCTACCGGCGCCAGGACGAGATCGGCACGCCGCTCTGCGTCACGGTCGACTTCGAGTCGCTCGAGGATGAGGCGGTGACGATTCGCGATCGCGACACGCAGGCGCAAGTACGCGTCAAGATCGAGGAGCTGGTCGACGCGCTACGAGAACGTCTGGGCTTCTAAACACAAGAACGCTGCCGCGATTGGGCGGAATGCCAACAACATGGCGTTCGGCCGGTGCGGCAGCGCTGTTGATCCAGGCCGCGCGGGGCGGTGGTGCTAGGGGGCGAGTTCGGCGACCTTGGAGCGGGCCGAGTCTGGGTCGTCGAACCATTCGGCGTTGATCTCGGTGAACGCTTGCCACTCGTCCGGCACGTCGTCTTCGGAGAAGATGGCGGTCACGGGACAGGCCGGCTCGCAGGCGCCGCAGTCGATGCACTCATCTGGTGAGATGTAGAGCATGCGGTCATCGTCGTCGGCGTGGATGCAGTCCACGGGGCAGACTTCGACGCAGGATTGGTCCTTCACGTCAATGCATGGCTCTGCGATCACGTAGGTCATCGGTCCATCCTCTCGTCCCTCATCCTGAGTCGCGCCGCCAGCGGCGCAAACCCGACTACCCCACTTATAGGACGGCATCCCCTGTTTCGCAATAGCGAATTGAGTTTGCTGCAAACACTGATCTTTATCCCTCGGACGCTCTGGTAGAAGCGGCCGCTGGCCTACGACGCGGCCACTGCTTCGGCGGGTGCGCGCCAGCCATGCTGGGCCAACACATCCTGCAAGAATTGGCCGGTGTAGGAGCCTTTCTCGAGCGCCACATCCTCCGGCGTGCCCTCCGCCACCACCTGTCCACCGCGGTCTCCACCAAGCGGTCCGAGGTCGATAATCCAGTCGGCGTTCTTGATCACGTCGAGGTGATGCTCGATCACGACGACCGTGTTGCCGGCGTCGACGAGCTGCTGCAATACCTGCAGCAGCGCCTCGACATCCGAGAACGAGAGGCCGGTCGTCGGCTCGTCGAGCAGATAGAGCGTGCGCCCCGTCGAGCGCTTCGAGAGCTCCGTGGACAGCTTGACTCGCTGCGCTTCACCGCCCGACAGCGTGGTCGCCGGCTGGCCGAGCTTGATGTATCCCAGACCGACCGCCTGCAGGGTGCGCAGCTTGCGTGAGACGGTCGGGTTGGCGTCGAACAACGCCGCCGCTTCGTCGACGGTCATGTTGAGGATGTCGGCGATCGTCTGATTCTTGTAGCGGATCTCCAGCGCTTCGCGGTTGTAGCGATCGCCCTGGCAGACCTCGCAGGGGACGGTCACGTCGGGCAGGAACTGCATCTCGATCGTGTTGTAGCCGTCGCCCTTGCAGGCCTCACAGCGGCCGCCCTTGACGTTGAACGAGAAGCGGCCCGGCTTGTAGCCCCGCATCCGCGATTCCGGCACGGAGGCGAACAGCTCGCGGACCGGCGTGAACAGGCCCGTGTAGGTCGCCGGATTCGAGCGCGGCGTGCGGCCGATCGGCGACTGGTCGATGTCGATCACCTTGTCGATCGCGTCCAGTCCCTGCAGCCCGCGCATTAATCCCGGACGCCGACGCGCGCCGTGCAACTGCTGCGCAGCCGAGGCGTGCAGCAGATCGTTGACCAGCGTGCTCTTGCCCGACCCGGAGACGCCGGTCACGCAGATGAACGTGCCCAGCGGGAATGTGGCGTCGATGTCGCGCAAGTTGTGCTCCGATGCGCCCAGCACGGTGAGCTCGTCGCCGTTGCCCGGGCGCCGCTGGGCTGGCATCGGAATGCTGCGCCGACCGCTCAGATAGTCGCCGGTCATCGAGCCGTCGTACTCCATGATCGTCGAAGGCGGACCCGCTGCGACGATTCGGCCGCCTGCTTCACCGGCGCCCGGTCCCATGTCCACGATGTAGTCGGCCGCGCGCATGGTCGCCTCGTCGTGCTCAACGATCAGCACGGTGTTACCGAGGTCGCGCAGCCGCTTGAGCGTGCGGATGAGCCGCTCATCGTCGAGCGGATGCAGTCCAATCGAGGGTTCGTCGCAGACGTAGAGCACGCCCATCAGGGACGAGCCAATCTGCGTTGCCAGCCGAATCCGTTGCGCCTCGCCGCCCGAGAGCGTGGCCGCCGCACGGTCGAGGGTGAGGTAGTCCAGCCCGACATCGACGAGGAAGGTCAACCGCTCGCGGATCTCTTTGAGGATCTGCGTGGCGATCGCCATCTCTCGTGGAGTCAACGGCGTGTGCTCGCTGCTCAGGCGGTTCGCCCAGAGCGACGCCTCGGAAACCGACATCCGCGTGACATCGACAATCGAGCGCTCATCAACCTGGACCGCCAGCGACTCGGCTTTGAGTCGTGCGCCGCCGCAGGCGGAGCAGTTGACGGCGGTCATGTACCGCTCGATCTCCGTGCGTGACCAGTCCGAGTCGGTCTCGCGGTGGCGCCGGTCGAGGTTGTGCACCACGCCCTCGAACTGCGTCTCGTATCGCCGATGCCGCCCGCGATGGTTGACGAAGTCCACGACGATCGGCTCGGGCAGCCCGTACAGGACGGCGTCGACCAACTCGTCCGGCAGATCGTCGAACGGTGCGTCGGTCTCGGCGTCGAACTGCTCGAAGACCGCTTCCAGCATGCGTCGATGCCAGCCGGTGTGCGTGGTCGATCGCGACCACGGCGCAATCGCACCCTGATCGAGTGACTTCGAACGGTCGGGCAGCACGAGCAGAGGATCGACTTGCATTGTGATCCCGAGACCGGTGCAATCGGGACAGGCGCCGTGCGGCGAGTTGAAGGAGAACGAGCGCGGCTCAATCTCGCCCAGCGCGAACATGTCGCGCGGACAGGCCAGTTGCTCCGAGAAGATCAGGTCGTCGTCGGCATCGAGCGGTCGTACACGCACGATGCCGTCGCCCAGGCCGAGCGCCTGCTCGATCGAGTCGGCCATCCGATTGGCGAGGATGGTTCGGTCTTCGTCGTCAACCTCTTCGGCCGGCAATGCGATGCGGTCGATGATCACATCGATCGCGTGGTTCTTGTTCTTCTCCAGCTCGATCTCGTCGTCCAACGACAGCACTTCACCGTCGACGCGGACTCGAACGAAGCCTCGATTGCGCGCGTCCTCGAAGACGCCCTTGTGCTCACCTTTGCGGTCGCGCACGACCGGCGCCATGATCATCAACCGGCGCCGCTCGCCGAGGCCCATCACGGCGTCGACCATCTGCTGGACCGTCTGTTGCGCGATTGGGTCGCCGCAGATCGGGCAGTGCGGGCGGCCCGCGCGAGCGAAGAGCAGACGCAGGTAGTCGTAGATCTCGGTGACCGTCCCGACCGTCGAGCGCGGGTTGCGAGAGCCGGTCTTCTGGTCGATCGAGATCGCCGGTGACAGTCCCTCGATGTAATCGACGTCCGGTTTCTCCATCCGGCCCAGGAACTGTCGAGCGTAGGCCGAGAGCGACTCGACGTATCGGCGTTGCCCCTCGGCGTAGATCGTGTCGAAGGCCAGCGACGACTTGCCCGAGCCGGACAGGCCGGTGATCACGACCAGCTTGTCGCGCGGCAGTTCAACGTCGATGTCTTTGAGATTGTGTTCCCGCGCGCCGCGGACCAGAATCCGATCTGCCGGCACCTGTCACTCTCCAAGCTCAACCGACTCGGTCAGCCGATCCAGCGTAGCCCAACCAACGATCCGCATTCGACGGATCCGACGCTACCTATACTCGCTGCATGTCAACCACGACCGACGAATCACAACAACAATCGCGGATGACGGCGCTCGCTGAAGCTGACGATCAGGCGGCGGAGCAGCGCAAACGGATCGTCATTTTCGACGCCTACGCTCTGATCTTCCGGGCATATTTCGCCATGCAGCGTGCGAATCTGCGCACCACCGCCGGCGAACCGACCGGCGCTGTCCGGGGCTTCACCGCGACGCTCTTGCACATCTTCCGCACGCTCGAGCCGACGCACGCGGCCTTCGCCTTCGACGTCGACGATGCCACCGTGTTCCGCCGCGACATCGACCCGAACTACAAGGCCCACCGCGAACCGATGCCGGAGGATCTGCCCTCCCAGATCGAACGTTGCCGCGAGATCGCCCAGGCGTTCTCGGTGCCGATCTACCAGGAACCCGGTTTCGAGGCCGACGACGTACTCGGTACGCTCGCCGATCAGGCCGTTGCCGACGGTTTCGACACCTGGATCTGCACGCTGGACAGCGACATCCTTCAGCTCGTCACCGACGACATCTCGGTCTACCTCTACAACCCGTACAAGAGCGAGTACACCGCCTACGACGGCCCTGCGGCTGTGCGCGCCCGCTACGAGGTTGAGCCCATCCAGATCATCGACTTCAAGGCGCTGGTCGGCGACAAGTCGGACAACATTCCCGGCGTCAAGGGCGTGGGTAAGGTCGGCGCCGTCAAGCTGCTCAATCAGTACGGCACGGTCGAGCAGATCTACGAGCACATCGACGAGGTCAAGCCCGCCGGCACCCAAAAGAAGCTGCTCGACGACCGCGACAACGCCTTCATGAGCAAGGATCTGGCGACGATTCGCCACGATGCTCCGGTCACGCTCGACGTGGCCGCCGCCGACGTCACGGACTTCGACCACGATGCCGTCGTGGCCAAATTCCAGGAGCTTGAGTTCCGCACGCTGCTCGACCAGATCCCTGGGCTCGACGATGATGTCGCGCCGATAATGCAGCAGCCGTCCGTCGAGCACTACGACCTCGTCACCGACGCGGCGAAGCTGCAGGAATGGGTCGAGCGTGGGTCGAAGGCGTCGTTGCTTGCCGTCGACCTGGAGACCTCATCCACGGACACGATCGACTGCGAGATCGCCGGCTACGCGCTGTCCGACGAAGAGGGCCAGGGCTGCTACATCCCGGTGGGACATCGAGACGACGACTCGCAGCTCGACCACGAGTTGGTCAAGTCGGCGCTGCGTCCGCTGCTCGAGAACTCGCTCGTGCCCAAGTTGCTGCACAACGCCAAGTTCGACATGAAGGTGCTGCGTCGCCACGGGATCAACATGCGCGGGCTTCACGACGACACGATGGTCGCCGCCTTCGTGCTGAACAAGTCGCAGATTGGTCTCAAGTCGCTCGCCCAGAACGAGCTCGGCATCCAGATGACGCCGATCGAAGATCTGATTGGTAAGGGCCGCAATCAGCTCTCGATGGTCGATGTCGCGGCGGCCGAGGCCGGCAAGTATGCCGCAGCCGACGCCGACATCACGCTTCGACTGGCCAATCTTCTGCTGCCGGAACTGGCCAAGAACGATGTCCTCGAACAGCTCTATCGCGAACTCGAACTGCCGCTCATCCCGATCCTCGTCGAGATGGAGCTGGCCGGGGTCACGCTGGACACCGAGATCCTCGAGAACCTCGACCAGCAGCTCAACACCGAGATCGCTTCGGTCACCACGCAGATCTACGAGGACGCCGGTCACGAGTTCAACATCGGCTCGCCGAAGCAGCTGAGCGGCGTGCTGTTCGATCAACTCGAGCTGCCCAAGACACGCAAGACGTCGCAGGGCTACTCGACCGACGCTCAGCAGATGGAACGACTGGTTGACGCTCACCCGATCGTCAATCGCATCCTGCAGTGGCGCGAGCTGACCAAGCTGCGCAGCACCTACGTTGAGTCGCTGCCCAACGAGGTGCACGCATCAACCGGCCGGGTACACACCGACTACAACCAGACCGTCGCCGCTACCGGCCGGCTGTCCTCCGAGTCACCCAACCTGCAAAACATCCCCGTCCGCACCGAGCAGGGCCGCCAGATTCGCGCCGCCTTCGTGGCGCAACCCTGGGACGAACTGACCGACGACGGCGATGTCAGCTTTGTCTCGGCCGACTACTCGCAGATCGAATTGCGCGTGCTCGCGCATCTCTCCGAGGACGATGGCCTGATTAATGCCTTCCGCAACGGCGAGGACATCCATGCGGCGACAGCGTCGGGCGCGTACGGCGTCTCGATCGACGATGTCCAGCCGGAGATGCGGCGCGTCGCCAAGATGATGAACTTCGGTGTGATCTATGGCCTCTCGGCCCACGGACTTTCGCAGCGCAGCGGGATGGAGCGCCGCGACGCGCAGGCCTTCATCGACGCGTACTTCGGCCGTTTCGAGCGGGTCGCTCAGTGGATCGAAGAGACCAAGGAGACGACGCATGAGCGCGGGTTCGCCGAGACCCTGATGGGTCGGAGGCGCTACCTGCCCGAGATCAACTCGCGCAACTTCCAGCGACGCAACGCGGCCGAGCGGATGGCCGTCAACATGCCCGTCCAGGGCACCGCCGCCGACGTGATGAAGCGGGCCATGATCGACATCGACGAGGCGTTGCGCAAACAGGAGTTGCGATCGCGGATGCTGCTGCAGGTCCACGACGAGTTGATCTTCGAAGTGCCAGACGAGGAAGTTGACCAGTTGGCATCTCTCCTGCAGGAGATCATGCCGGCCTCGCTCAACCTCGTCGTACCGCTGCAAATTGAAGTCAAGAGCGCGCCCAACTGGCGAGACCTCGAGCCGATTGAGGTCAACTGACCGAAAAGGACTCGCACCATGTTTCGCACCATCGGCAACACCTGGCAGATCACCAAGCTGTCCTGGAAGGTGCTCCAGCTCGACCGCGAGCTGATCTTTTTCCCGATCATGGGCACGCTGGGCGCGATCGTCGTCGGCGTGATCGCCGCCGGCGTGTTCGCCGGGACGGGCACGTTCGACCGGCTCGGCAGCGGCGAGACCGAGTTCAACATCGTCGACCTGATCGTCACGCTGGTCGCCTACTTCGGCGCGCTGTACATGGTCATCTTCTGCAACGCCGCCCTGATCGCCGCCGCTCGCGAACGGCTGGAGGGCGGCGATCCCAACGTGATGTCCGGCATCCGCGCCGTGCGCGGCATGTGGCTCGCGATCCTCGGCTGGACGATCATCACCGGCACCGTCGGCCTGATCCTGCAGGCGCTACAGAGCATGGCCCGCGAGAACAGCCACGGCGTCATGCGCATCGTCGCGATCATCCTGGTCGCGTTGTTGCAGACCGCCTGGGCCTACATCACCTTCTTTGTGATTCCCGTGCTTGTGGTCGAGCGCGTCGGTCCGTTCCGGGCGATCCGCAGGTCGGGCAGCCTGCTCCGTCAGACCTGGGGCGAACAGCTCACCGCCAGCTTCTCGTTCTTTCTGATCTACCTGATCGCCATGGTCATCGTCGCGATTCCCGTGGTCGTCCTGATCTTCATCTGGCCGGTCGGCGCCATCATCGTCGGCGTGATCCTCGGCGGCATCGCGCTGGCCTCGGTGGCCGCGATGGAAGGCATCTTCAAGGCGGCGCTCTACGAATGGGTCTCGGAGGGCAAGGGCAGCGAGTGGTTCGACCAGCGCACGCTGTCGAATGCCTACGCGCTCAGGGACTAGCCGCGCGAGATGCCCGAACTGCCCGAGGTCGAGACCGTTCGCCGACAGCTCCAGCCGCTGATCGCCGGACGGGAAATCGCCGGCTTCAGGCTGTTGCCCGGCGCCGAGCGGCTCCTGCGCGGCCGTTCGGCCTTCGAGATCGACTCGCAGCTTCGGGGCAGTGTCTTGACGACGGTCCATAGGCGCGGCAAGTATCTCGGCCTCAACCTCGACACGGAGCAGGTCATCGTCGTTCACCTGCGCATGACCGGCTCGCTGCGCTTCCGCGCGCGGGGGCACGAAGACGAACCGTTCACGCGAGCCGTCTTCGATCTCGATCGCGACGATCAATTGCGTTTCGTTGATGTGCGCAAGTTCGGCACCATCGATCTGGTCGACCGGATGGAGGAGGCCTTGCCCGAGCTTGGCCCCGAGCCGCTCTCGGACGATTTCACGCCTGAGACGATGTGGCACGCGCTGCGCGGTCGTCAGCAGCCGATCAAGGCGGCGCTGCTCGACCAGCGCAACATCGCGGGCATCGGCAACATCTACGCCGACGAGGCGCTCTTCCTCTCCCGCCTCAATCCCGAGGCCCCGGCCGGTTCCCTGCGACCGGCCGAGCGCCGCGCCTTGCACGCCGCCATCCGGCAGACGCTCGAGGACGGCGTCACGCACGGAGGCGCCTCGTTCCGCGACTACACCGATGTCGACGGCGCGGAGGGCGAGCAGCAGTACTTCGTCCGCGTGTTCCGTCGCACCGACGAGCCCTGCGACGACTGCAGCGCGACCATCCGCCGCATCGTCGTGGGCGGACGAGCCACCCACTTCTGTCCGAAGTGTCAGCCCGTGCGTCAACGCACGCGGATGGTCAAGTCGACGCGCCCGCCACGGCCGAGGGTCGCCCGCGATACCCTCAAGCCGACATGAGCAGACAGCAACCGTCCGAGCCGTATCCGCGTCAGCCGTACCGGGCCGACGCTGACGGTCGCCACGACATTGCGATCGCGAACTGCGAAGAGTGCGGCGACGAGTTCGACCTGACGGCGTCCGATCCGCGCACGCAGGTCTGCGCGCCCTGCTGGGACCGGTCGCTGGAAGCGATTGAGACCGCCTTCCTCGACAACTACGCCAAGTTCGGGGCGAAGGCGCACCGCACCGTCGCCGAGGCGTTGTTCCGCTCGCAGGCGCTGGCCGATCCCGACGACCGCAAGGTGATCGGTATGCGGATCGTCGAGGAATACCTCAACGCCGCGCAAGAGCTGATGGCCCTCTACGTGGCGCTCCGACGTCGACACGAGCAGCCGTTACTGACCACGTTCACCAACTTCGAGCTCAGCGCGCCCTCGGTCGCCGCGTTTCGCATCCTGACCGCCGGCCGCAACGCTGACGACCTGCTCCGCGACCTGCAACTGCCGACGCTGGCCGATGTCGAGTCGGCGCGCGGCGAAATCCCGCGCCAGGACTGGCGCCAGTTCGCCGGCGCCGTGCTGACGATTTCCCACGGGATCGAACGTGTACAGAAGGTTGACCAGGGCGTGCTGCTCGAACTGGCGGACGGGCTCAAGCAGTCGTCGGCGCTGATCCACAAGATGGACTGGCTACCGGATCGCACGATGAATCCCGACCAGGTGGCCCTCGTCGTCCTCAATCAGCGCCGTCGGGTACTGCTCACGCATGCGCTCGCGATCCACGAGCCCCAGCTCGAGGTCTTCATCGACGCGATCGACAAGATCACCGCCGCGGCCCGCGACCTGATCTGGTTGTATCTTCACGTCCGCGACACGATCGCGCTCGAGGAACCGCAGGCCGGACGAGCCTGATCAATCGATTCGGAGGCGACGAGCATGAGCCAGTCCCCGTTCAGCCTCGATGGCCAGGTCGTGCTCGTCTCCGGCGCCGGACGCGGCATCGGGCGCGCCGCAGCCGAACTGATCGCGCAGATGGGCGCGAGAGTGGCGATCACCGCGCGGACGGTGTCGCAGGTCGAAGAGGTGGCGCAGGACATACGCGACAACGGCGGCCAGGCCTGGGCGTTCCGCGCCGACGTCGCCGCGATCGACGACCACGAGTCCCTGCTCGACGACGTTGAAGAGACGATTGGCCCGCTCACCGGCCTGGTTAACGTGGCCGGTATCTCGCCGATCCTCCAGCGCGGAGAGCGGATCACAGCGGAGGACTATGACCACATCCAGAACATCAACCAGCGCGGCACGTTTTTCCTCACCCGCAACTTCGCCGCCCGCCTGATCGACGCCGAACGCGGCGGATCGATTGTGACCATCTCCAGCGTCGGTGCGGAAACCGGCCTGCCGCGACAGGCGGCATATTCGATGACCCGCGCCGCGGTTGAGGCGATGACCAAGACGCTCGCCGCCGAGTGGGCGCACTCGCTCACGGCGCCGATTCGCGCCAACTGCGTCGCGCCCGCCTTCATCGACACACCGCTCACCGAACCGATGCCGGGTTGGTACCGCGAGCGCGTCGAGGCGCATACCGCGATGCGCCGCCTGGGCGCCGACGACGAGGTTGCCGGCGCGGTCGCCTTCCTGCTCTCGGACGCCGCGAGCTACATCACCGGCACGGTCGTTCCCGTCACCGGCGGCTACGGCCTCTGGTCGCTCGATCCTCGCTGAAACGAACGAACGATGCCGTACCTTGCCGCCGCCGTACAGCGTTCGCCCGGACTGACCCTTGAGCATGGCGTCGAGAAGGCCGTCGCCGCCATCGAGGAGGCCGGCCGCGAAGGCGCCAGTCTCATCGTCTTCCCCGAGACCTGGATCCCGTCCTACCCCTACTACCACGGCCAGTCGACCAACCGTCAGGCGTTCACCGCGCTCTACCAGCGCACCTTTGAGAACAGCATCGCCATCCCCGGCCCGGAATGGGACCGCATCGCGCAGGCAGCAGCGGAGGCCGGCGCCCATGTGGTGATCGGAGTCAACGAGCGCGAGCCTCATGCGGGCACGATCTACAACACACTCGCCTACATCGGTCCCGACGGTTCGCTGCTGGGCAAACATCGCAAGCTCGTACCGACCCTCACCGAGCGGCTGATCTGGGGCTATGGCGACGGCTCGGACCTCGACGTCTACGACACCGATGTCGGCCGCCTCGGCGGGCTGATCTGCTACGAACACCAGATGGCCCCCGCCCGCTACGCGCTCTCGACGCTCGGCATCCAGGTCCACGCATCGGTCTGGCCCGGCTGGGAGCAACTGCACCCCGTCATCGACGCGGCCACCCGACATCTCGCCTACGAAAACGCCTGCTACGTGATCGTCGCCCGCGAGACCATGTCGCCCGAACTGCTGCCCGGCGGAACGCCTCTGGGTGAGGAACCCTTCTGGCACGCGGCCGGGGGCTCGGCAATCATCGCCCCGGGAGGTAAGTACCTGGTCGAGCCGGTCACCGACGAAGAGACCATCATCTACGCCGAAGTCGAGCTGGAGAACACGATCGAATCCAAGCGCTGGGTCGATTCCGCCGGACACTACGCCCGCCCCGACGTCTTCCAGCTGCACTGGGACAAGCGACCCAAGCCGCCTCTTGTGATCGATGACTGAGCCCGGACCCCACGACGCCATCACCGATGTCCCCGGCATCGAGGCCGGCCACCACACCGACCTCGACAACGCCACTGGTTGCACCGTCGTGTTAGCCCGGGCCGGCGCAACGCCTGGCGTCTTCCAACCGGGCGGAGCCCCGGGCACGCTCGACACCGACCTCGCCGTCGCCGAGAACTCGATCCAGGAGATCCACGCCGTGCTCCTGACTGGTGGAAGCACGATCGGCCTCAACGCCGCTGAAGGCGTGCGCAGATATCTGAAGGAGGCCGGTGTCGGCCTGCCGCTGATGCCGGAACTGGCGCCACTGCCGCTGACCATGGGCGCTGTCGTCTTCGACCTCATGATCGGCAACGCCGTGCATCCATCGGGCGAGAGCGGCTACGTCGCGTCGTCCTCTGCGTCGAGCGGACCCATTGAGCAAGGATCCGTCGGCGTCGGCACCGGTTGCACGGTTGCCAAAACCGGAGGTCCGGACACGTTGCTCAAGGGTGGTGTCGGCACGGCCTCGCTGGCCCACGAATCCGGCCTGATCGTCGGCGCGTTGGTCGCGACCAACTCCGTCGGCGACATTGTTGACCCGTCGAACGGCGAACTGGCAGCCGGCTCTCGCGGCGAACAGCCGGGTGAGATGTCGCGTTCGTCGCAGGCCCTCCTCAATCGCTCGCTGGCAGAATTCGAGGAGCAGCAGCAGTCGCGTCCCAACTTCAGCGCCGATCGCGCAGGGACCAATACCACCCTCGCCGTGATCGCCACCAACGCCAGACTGCACAAGGGCACCGCCAAACGTGTCTCAATCATGGGCTCCGCCGGCCTCGCCCGCACCATCGACCCCGTCTTCACCCCTGGCGACGGCGACACGATCTTCACCCTCGCCACCGGTGAGGTAGACGTCACCAGCATCCCCGCCATGCTCACCCTGACCGGCACCATGGCCGCCGAAGCGATCGCCGCCGCCACCCTGCGCAGCGTCCGCGAAGCGACCTCCCTGGCCGGCGTCCCGTCGGCCTCCGATTGGCAATCATCCAGCGGCGCGGACGGCTGATACCCTCCCGCCATGACCCAACGACCACTCGTCCTGGCCACCAACGACGATGGCATTGAGGCGCCGGGCCTCTGGCATCTCGCCGCAGCCGTTGTCGAGTTCGCTGACGTTCTGGTCGTCGCGCCGGCCTTCAATCAGTCCGGCATGTCGGCCGCCTTCACCCTGCGACAGGACCTCGAGGCCGAGCGTGCGCACTCGCAACTCGACGGCGTCGACGCGTTCCAGGTCAACGGCACCCCGACCGACGCCGTTCTCCACGGCATCCGCCACCTGGCCCCGCGACACATCGACATGATCGTCTCCGGCGTCAATCCCGGACCGAACGTCGGCCGCGACATCCTCCATTCCGGCACCGTCATGGCCGCGATGCAGGGCTACCTGCGCAACCTGCCCAGCGTCGCCGCTTCGCTCTGGTCATTCGACGAGGACCATCTGCGCGACGCTGCGATCGTGGCCGCTCGCATCGCCCGCCGGCTACTCGAGAGCGGTCAGATCCAGTTCCTCAACGTCAACGCGCCCGATCGGTCGATTTCCGAGTTCGCCGGCGTCCGCGTCGTCCGGGTCGCCGACGTGTCACCCTCGCGCGTCATTGACCGAACCGACGAACACGGCAAGACCCACCGGCAACTCGTCCTCCGACCCGACGCCAAAGTCGCGCCCGACACCGATGTCGCCGCCATCATCGAAGGGGCGGTGACGGTCACGCCGCTGCACAACGACCTCACATTCCACGCCATGCTTGGTGATGCCGCAACGATCGTCGGCAACGTCAGCACGCTCCTCAACGGCGCGGTAGACTGAGTTCCCGACCTCAGCCACTTGATCGCACTGGAGTTCGAGCATGGCCGGTCATTCCAAATGGGCCCAGATCAAGCGCAAGAAAGGCGTCACCGACGCCAAGCGCGGCCAGCTCTTCACCAAGCTCGGACGTGAGATCGCCGTCGCCGTGCGCGCGGGCGGACCGAAGCCTGAGGAAAACTCCGCCCTCCGCCTCGCAGTCGAGCGCGCCCGCGCCTCCAACATGCCCAACGCCAACATCCAGCGCGCGATCGACCGCGCCTCCGGCGGCGCTGACGGATCGCAACTGGAAGAAATCCGCTACGAGGCATACGGCCCGGGCGGCGCGGCGCTGTTGATCGACTCGCTCACCGACAACCGCAACCGCACTGTGTCCGAGGTCCGCGCCACGTTAACCCGCGCCGGCACCGGCATCGCCGAGTCCGGCGCCGTCGCCTGGCTCTTCGAGCAGAAGGGCGTGATCGCCGTCGATGTCGACGAACAGCTCGACCCCGACGAGATCATGCTCGCCGCGATCGACGGTGGGGCGGAGGACGTGGATATCGACGAAGGCCTGGTTGAGGTCATCACCGCGCCGGCGGACCTCGAATCCGCCCGGTCGGCCGTGGAAGAGGTCGGAGCGCCGATCGCCTCTGCCGAAGTCGTCATGCGAGCGACCAATACGGTCCCGGTCGATACCGACCAGGCGGGCAAGCTGATGCGCCTGATCGACTCGCTCGAGGACCTCGACGACGTCCAGCGCGTGTTTACCAACGCGGACTTCCCCGACGCTGCGCTGGTCGAGGCGTAGACTCGATCCATGGCTCGTATTCTCGGCGTCGACCCCGGCCTCAATGCCACAGGCTGGGGCCTGCTCGAGATCGCATCGGACGGTCGAACGAGCCTGCGCTGGGGAACCATTCACCCGCCGCTGGGGGAACTCGCCGCGCGCCTGCACCACATCAACGAGCAAATCGCCGAGTTGATCGAGCGGTTGGAACCTGATTCGTTGGCGGTTGAGCGGCCCTTCAACCACAGAAACGTCAAGACCGCGGTGATGCTGGGGCAAGCGCAGGCAGCAGCGATCATCGCTGCCGCATCCGCCTCAATCCCGGTGCATGAATACCCGCCGCGCACGGTCAAGGAGGCGGTGGCCGGTTTTGGTTCCGCCGAAAAATCGGCGGTCAGACAAGCGCTGATCACGAGGCTCGGACTGGCCGACCTGGATGCCTCCGCCGATGCGTCCGATGCGCTGGCTGTCGCCTATTGTCACCACCTCATGGCCCCGCTCGAATCCCGGGTGGAGGTCACGTGATCTCGCGGATCCGTGGTCGCCCCGTCGACTGGCATGAGGACCGGCAGAGCGTCGAGATCGACACAGGCTCGGAAGCCGGCGGACTGGTCTACGAGGTCTTGCTGCCCACCGCCGTCTGGTTGGCGCTGGAGAACAACCGGCCCGAAGTGCTCGACCTCTTCACCCACTACCACGTGCCCGATCGCGCGCCCGTCCCAGTCCTGATCGGGTTCCTGCGTCCGATCGAGCGTGACTTCTTCCGCAAACTCATCGGTGTGCCGCAGATGGGCGTGGCCAAGGCGCAACAGGCGCTGGCCGCGTCGGTCTCGACCATCGCCCAGGCGATCGAGGCCGAGGATCGACGCACATTAACCCAGCTCCCCGGCATCGGCACGCGTCAGGCCGACCGCATCATTGCCGACCTCAAGGGCAAGGTCGTGGAAGAGGCGCTGCTGGTCGACGAAGGATTCGATGCGCGCTCACGCCGACCGGTTCGCCCGACCGACGAGGTGGCGGACGACACCGCCGAAGCCCTGGTCGGACTCGGCTATACCAGGCGCGACGCCGACCGCTGGATCGCCGCCATCCTCAGCGCGCCCGATATCCCAGCGCCCGAATCCACCGAAGATCTGTTGCGCGCGGTGCTCGAGTACGTCGGTTCGAGTTCATGAGTGCCCGGCGTCCCGATAACATCTGATCCATGACCACCGTCTCCGCGCCCGTCCGCAACTCGAAGCCGTTCGAACTCAGCGCCGACTATCACCCGACCGGCGACCAGCCCTATGCGATCGACCGGCTGGTCGATGGACTCGAGGCCGGTCACCGAGCCCAGACCTTGCTCGGCGTGACCGGCTCCGGTAAGACCTTCACGATGGCCAACGTCGTCGCGCGGCTCAACCGACCGACGCTGGTGCTCGCCCACAACAAGACGCTCGCGGCCCAGCTCTGCACCGAGTTCCGCGACTTCTTTCCCAACAATGCGGTCGAGTACTTCGTTTCCTACTACGACTACTACCAGCCTGAGGCCTACATACCCCGCTCCGACACCTACATCGCCAAGGAGTCGGACATCAACGACGAGATCGACAAGCTGCGCCACGCCGCCACACGAGCGCTGTTCGAGCGCCGCGATGTGCTGATCGTCGCGTCGGTCTCCTGCATCTATGGTCTCGGCGAGCCCGAGGACTATCAGGGCATGGTCCTCAGCATGGAACAGGGCAAGTCCTACTCGCGCAACCTGATCCTGCGCCGGCTCGTCGATCAGCAGTACGAGCGCGACGAACTCACCCTGTCCCGAGGTAAGTTCCGCATCCGCGGCGATACCCTCACGATCCATCCCTCCTACGAAGACCTCGCCGTGCGAGTCCAGTTCTGGGACGACGAGGTCGAGCGAATCGTTGAACTCGATCCGCTGACCGGAGAGATCCTGGCCGAGCGCGACCGCGTCGACATCTACCCGGCCAAGCACTTCGTCACCACCGACGAACGCATGGCCGCGGCTGTCGAAGACATTCAGGCCGAACTGGCCCAGCGCCTCGAAGAACTCCGCCGCGACGACCGCATCCTCGAGGCCGCCCGGCTCGAGGAACGCACCCGCTACGACCTCGAGACCCTGCGCGAGACCGGCTACTGCCCCGGCATCGAGAACTACTCCCGCCACCTGGCGCGCCGCGCCGCCGGCTCCACCCCCTGGACGCTGCTCGACTACTTCCCCGAAGACTGGTTGCTCTTTATCGATGAGTCGCACCAGACCATCCCCCAGGTGCGCGGTATGTACGGCGGCGACACCTCGCGTAAGCAGACCCTGGTCGACTTCGGCTTCCGCCTGCCGTCCGCGATCGACAATCGACCCCTCAACATTGACGAGTTCGAGCGCCACATCAACCAGGTCGTCTTCGTCTCAGCCACGCCGGCGGTTTACGAGCGCAACCATTCCGCCGACGTCGTCGAGCAACTGATCCGCCCGACGGGTCTGCTCGATCCCCAGGTCGAGGTGCGTTCCACCGACGGCCAGATCGACGACCTCGTCAGCGAAATCAGAACCCGCGCCGAGCGGGGCGAGCGCACCCTCGTCACCACGTTGACCAAGAAGATGGCCGAAGACCTCGCCGACTATCTGCGCGAAGTTGGCATCCGCACCTACTATCTGCACTCCGAGCAGGATGCGTTCCAGCGCGTCGAGGTGCTGCGTGATCTGCGCCTCGGCGTCTTCGATTGCCTTGTCGGCATCAACCTGCTGCGCGAAGGCCTCGACCTGCCCGAGGTCTCGCTCGTCGCCATCCTCGACGCAGACAAGGAAGGCTACCTGCGCAACGAGATCTCCCTGGTCCAGACCATCGGGCGCGCCGCCCGGCACGTTAACTCGCACGCCATCCTCTACGCCGACCGGATCACCGACTCGATGCGCCGCGCAATCGACGAAACCCACCGCCGCCGCGCCACCCAGGACGAGTACAACCGTCAACACGAGATCACGCCGGTCGGGATCACCAAGGAGATTCGCGACATCGCCAGCGACGTCGCCAACCAGGTGCGCGACGAGTTCGAGCAGCGGATGGTCGCCGAAGACGGTCCGGCCTACAATGCCGCGCTGGGCGCCAACATTCCCGAAGACATGACCCCCGATCAGATCGCGCGCATGATCAGCGAGTTGGAATCGCGAATGAAGCAGGCCGCGCGCGACCTTGAGTTCGAGAAGGCCGCGGCCCTGCGCGACCAGATCGTCGAGCTGCGCCGCGACCAGGCGGCGCTGGGCGAAGACCTCCAGCAGTGGAGCGACCAGGCCTACGGCCGCCGCCGCCGACCGCTCAAACGCCGCGAGCCGGTGTCACGCCAGCGTTAACCGTTCCTATCTGGTGGGGCTCGCTTTTGCTGCGCTCGCCCCAACTTGATACCGTCAATCCGACGCCCCAAACCGACATGGATGCGCCTGCGCTGTTATCATCTGGCGCGCCTGCCGTGGCGGGCGCGCCGGGAGTGTGAACAGGTGGCCGACGAACCCGAACGCGAACTCTGGCGACGCGCCAATGTCGACGCGCCGCCCTCCTGGTTGGGTGGTCGTCAGGAGGGCGAGGAGGTTCGCGCCTGCGCGTTCTGCGGCGAGAAGCCGCCGCCCGGCTCATCGTTCTGCCCCAACTGTGGACGCGCCGTCACCGCCTCCCTCCTGCCGCAGCAGGGCGAGGCTGCCACCGTGCTCTTCACCGACATCGAAGACTCAACGCATCTCACCGAACGGCTCGGCGACTTGCAGTGGGAGATGATCATCGACGAGCACAACGAGATCGTTCGCGAGGAGCTGCACCGCCACGCCGGCTTCGAGGTCAAGCTCACCGGCGACGGATTCCTGATCGTCTTCGCCGACGCCATGCAAGCCCTGCGCTGTGCTGCCCACGTGCAGGAGCAGGTCTCAAGCCTCGCCGAGTTGCGCGGCGCCGCCTGGCCGGTCAGTCTGCGCATGGGCGTCCATCGCGGCGATGTCATCCTGCGCCCCGGCGGCGACATCCTCGGACGAACCGTCAACATGGCGGCCCGGATCATGGCCAAGGGCCGCGGCGGATCGATCGTGGCCTCGCAGGCGCTCAGAGACGACGTCGGAGGGCAGATCCGACCCGAGTTCTGGACCGATATGGGAGCGCGACGCATCCGCGGGCTGGACCGCCGCGAACGCATGTACCTGTTCCGCTGGCCCGAGTTCTTCGCCTGGGAAGCCGAACGCAGCGGTCTCCGCTCGGATCGTCAGCCGCTACCGTCCGACCGGTTGAGCGAAGCCCTGGACGCCGTCCTCAGCGAGCCGGAGACGGCTCCCGTAGACGCGTAGCGCCCTAGCCGTTCTGGTCCGATCGAACCAGCACTCGCCGGGAGCGCTCGCTGTCCGACTGTTCGATCACTCCGGCCTCCGCCAGTTGTTCAATCAGCCGCTCGGCCCGCGGCCGGCCGATCCGCATCCGCCGCTGGAGGAGCTGGGCCGACACCCGCTCGTACTCCTTGGCCAGTTCGGTCGCTTCGGCCAGGCGCGAATCGGACGACTGCGGCTCACCGCTCCCCGCTTCCGGCCCACGGCGGTCCGTCGGTGTACGCCAGGGCTCCGATTCGACCACCACATCCGGCGTCTCTTCTTTGCCGTCGGATTCGAGCGCCGACTCCAGGGTGCTGGTCAGCGTGTTCAGTTCGGCCTGGGCTGCGCGCGCTTCAGCCTCGGCGGCTGCCGAAGGCGACGCGTCCGACAGCTCCTCAAGCATCTCGTCGAGCGATCCCCGTTCCCCGGCTGCTTGACCCGGGCTGCTCCACGACTCCAACAGCCGCCCGATCTCCGCGTCCGACACGAACGCACCCTGCACGCGGCGTGGCTTGATCGAATCGGATGACATGTACAGCATGTCCCCGCGGCCCATCAGCTTCTCCGCCCCCGCACGGTCGAGAATCACACGCGCGTCGGTCTGCGATGTCGTCGCAAATGCGATCCGGGTCGGGAAGTTCGCCTTGATCAGGCCGGTCACGATGTCGACCGACGGTCGCTGCGTAGCGATCACGAGGTGGATACCGACCGCGCGTGCGAGTTGCGCCAGCCGCACGATCTGGCCCTCGACGTCGGCCGCCGCGGCCATCATCATGTCGGCCAGTTCGTCCAGCACCACGACCCAGTACGGCATCCGCTTGGTCGTCGACGGCAGGGAGTTGTAGGCGACGATGTTGCGCGCCTGGTGCTGTTCCAGCAACCGATAGCGTCGGTCCATCTCCGCGACTACGACCCCGAGCACCGACACCACCTCGTCCGGCTCCGTGACGACGTGCGAGAACGCCAGGTGCGGCGCCGAGCCGTAGTTGGTCAGCTCCACCCGCTTCGGGTCGACCAGGATCAGGCGCACTTCCTCCGGCGACTTCTGCATCAACAGCGAGGAAATGATCGTGTTGATGCAGACCGACTTGCCCGAGCCCGTCGCCCCGGCGATCAGCACATGCGGCATCGCCGTCAGGTCGGCGATCACCGGATTGCCGGTCACGTCCCGACCGAGCGCGATCGGCAGTCCCCCTTTGGCCGCCATGGCGGAAAACTCGTCCGATTCGATCAGTCCGCGCAGCGCCACGATCCGCGTGTCGGCGTTGGGGACCTCCACGCCCACGATTGGCTGACCGGGCACCGGCGCCTCGATCCGGATCGACGGCGCGGCCAGCGCGAGCGCCAGGTCGTCCGCCAGACGCGTGATCCGGTTGACCCGCACTCTGGTCCGCGAGACTTCTTCGGCTCTCATCACCTGCTGGCCGTGCTCGTCCAGCACCGGCGCGCCGCTCTTGTCCTTCGCCGGCGTCAGCCGTGTCTTGACCTCCCAGCCCGGCTCGACGCCGAACTGCGTAATCGCAGGACCCTCGTTGATCTGTGTAATCGTCGCGTCGACCCCGAACGAGGCCAGCGTCGCGACGATGATGCGCGCCTGATCCTCAGCGCCCGTACGCAGCGTCACCGCCGGATCCTCGTCCAGGATCTCGATCGGCGGCAGCCGCCAACCATCCGCAGCGGTGCGATCAAGTGTCCGCAGCGTCGATTTCGTCGACGACGACTTGCGCCTGGTCGGTCTCGCAGGAGCGGCCACTTCCCCAGTCTCCGGCGTCGCCGTCTCGCTCATCGAGGGCCAGGCCGGCTCGGCGTCCAACGTTGAAGCAGGAGTCCGGACCGGTACCGGAGGCGACATAGGCGTCCGCCGATTCAGCGGGATCGGTTCCGTTTGCCGCGCCTCTCGCCATTGGTCACGGATCACGACCACGGCAAGTCGCAGCTCGCGGCCGGACCGCGCAACCAGCCGCCACAACGTCAGCGACAGCCAGACGAGACCGCTCCACATCCCCCTGCCGATTGCGGCCAGCGCGCCCGGACCCCTGTCGCGGAACTCCCGACCAAGGGCGCGGAATCCGTCGCGTACGCCGTGCGCGCTGGCGCGCACCAGCGACCGGGCGGCCGAGGGCAATATCAGGGCGAACGAACCGGCCAGCGCGATCGCGATGAACACCCAGCCGTACGGCGAGTCCAGCCAGCCGCCCACCCGGCCGCCGGCTCCATACTCCGAGAGTGAGGTCCCACCCAGCGATGCCTGCGGGGAAAACGCTCCGGCAATGCCCCAGATTGCGACTGCGGCCACGACGAGTCCCACGCTCTGCCGAATCAACCGACGATCCTGGCGCACCGTCTGCCGCGCTCGTTCGACGGCGAGCATCACGCCGGACACGACCGCGACCGCCGCGAGCAGGTAGGCGCCACCGCCCAGCCAGTGCACGACGACCTCGCGCTCCGCGTCAAACGGCAGCGAGGGCATGGTCACCCAGACCGCGAACGCAGTCGCCGCAGCGGCGATCAGCGCGCCCAGTATCAGGCGCTTGTTGGACGCCATCCAGAGCGAAACCCTGTCGGGCAGCGCCGGCCGGTTAGCCGTTCGTTGGGCCATACATCTGCTTTACCACACCAGGACAGGCCCGACGCTGCGAATCAGACCTGTACCGCCACCACAACCACCATAGGCCGTTGCCGCGTCTCGCGGCGAAGGTACGCCGAGACTTCCTGTTGGACCTGCCGCTGCCGCTTTTCCCAGGGCACAACCCGGTTCGAGTTGACTGCTGGTTTGAGCACCTCGCGGGCGACTTTGGCCGCGCCCGCGCGCAGACTCGCCGCCGCCCGGATCTCGGCGAACCCGCGAGCCGCCACCTCAATCTCGCCCGAGAGCTCGCCCGTCTCCTCATCGACCGGCACCGCGACCAGCAGGAATCCGTCGCCGGCCAGCTTTTGCCGGTCGCGAATGATCGATCGATCCACCCCACCGACGTTCATCCCGTCGACGTACACGTACTCGGCCGGCACCTGGTCGATCACCGCCGACCGCTCCGCCGTGAGTTCCAGCACATCGCCGTCGAGCAGGATGTGCCGCTCGTGGTCGGGCACGCCCATCGATTCGGCCAGCTTCGCGTGCAGGACCAGGTGCCGGAACTCGCCGTGCATCGGCACGAACGCCTGTGGATTGGTCAAGGAGATGACCGTCTTCAACTCCTCCTGCGCCGCGTGTCCGCGGACATGCACGTGTTCATGCCCCGAAGCCACCGACACGACATCCACGCCCCGCTTGTACAGGTTGTTGATCGTGTTGTTGACCGCCGACTCGTTACCCGGAATCGGTGACGAGGAGAGCACGACCGTGTCGCCCGGCTTCAGCGTGACATCGCGGTGCGATCCCGTCGCCATCCGCGAGAGCGCCGACATCGGCTCGCCCTGCGCGCCGGTGCAGATGATCACCGTGTTCTCGTCGTGCGCCGAACCCAGATCCGTGATCGGTCGCAGGCGTCGATCCTCCGCTTCCACGTAGCCAAGGTCGCGCGACATGTCGATGTTCTTCTCCATCGATCGACCCGTCGCGTAGACCACCCGCCCGGAGTCCTCCGCCCCGTCGATGATCTGCTGGATCCGCGCAATCTGCGACGCGAAGGTCGCAATAATCACCCGCCCGGGCGCGGTCAGCAGGATCTGCAACAACGCCTCGCCGACGAGGGTCTCCGACGGTGTCACGCCGGTCTTGTCGGCGTAGGTCGAGTCCGAACACAGCAGCCGGACCCCTTCCTGACCGTATGCGGCCAGTTGCTGCAGGTCGGTCGGCTCCGACATCACAGGCGTGTGATCGATCTTGAAGTCACCGGTATGCACGACCAGTCCCGCCGGCGTCCGCAGCGCGATCCCGTAGGCGTCGGGGATCGAGTGCGCGGCCGGAAAGAACTCGGCCGTGATCGAGCCGAAATCGAACGACGAACCGGTCCCCGCTTCGATCATCCGCGCGTCGAGGATGCCCGATTCCTCCAGCCGCCAGCGAATCAAGCCCAGCGCCAGCGGCGAGGCGTAGATCGGCGCTTGCAGTTGCGGCAACAGGAAACGCAGCGCCCCAATGTGATCCTCGTGACCATGCGTGATCAGGTATGCGCGCAGCTTGTCTCGACGTTCGAGCACATACGAGGCGTCGGGAATGATGTAATCGACGCCGTGCATATCGTCGGACGGAAACAGCAGACCGGCGTCGACGATGACCAGGTCGTCGGCCGTCTCGTAGACCATCATGTTGCGGCCGATTTCGCCCAGCCCACCCAGGGGCACGACGCGTAGCGCGCCCTCGGGCACTTCCTGCTCCCCTGCCACGTTCACCTCGTTCAATCGATCGGTCGTTAGAGCAGCGAACGCTGCGAATCGTCATCCTCGTCGGCCGGCCCGTGTGAGTGCCCGATCTGGACCTCGGCGATTTCCGGGCGCTCCGCCTGGTCCAGGAGCGGCCTGATGATCGCGAAGTCCTGCCGCAGCGTTTGCATCAGGTTCGAGTTCCGCAATGCCGCCGCCGGGTGGTAGACCGGCAGGATCAACCACGGTCCCGCCTGGAACGGCTGACCACGGGCCCCGCCCATCGTCGCATCGGGCAGGAAGTACTGCGTCGCGAAGCGGCCCAGCAGCACGATCAGCTTCGGTCGGATGCCCTCGATCTGTTCGCGCAGGTACACCTCGCAGCAGCCGATCTCGTCGGGCATCGGGTCGCGATTGTCCGGCGGCCGACACTTGATCACGTTGGCGACGAACACCTCGGACCGGCTGAATCCGATCCCGGCCAGCAGCTCGTCGAGCAACTGTCCCGCGCGGCCGACGAACGGCAGGCCCTGCTGGTCCTCGTTCGCGCCGGGCGCCTCGCCAATGAACATCAGCTCCGCGTTTGGATCGCCGTTGCCGGGAACCGTCTGCGTGCGCCCTTCATGCAGCCGACAGGCGGTGCAGCCCGCGATCCTCGCGTTCAGTAGTTCCAGTACCTGAGCGTCCACGGCGTCAGTCTACGCCCAACCGGGATCACGCAGGCTGGCCTTCGGGCTCGTCATCGTCGTCCTCATCGTCCAACTCGGACTCAATGACCGGGATCACCGTCCGATTCTCCACCAGCTTCACCAGCACGATGCCGAGGATGTACAGCCCCAGCGTCGGCACAGCGACAAACGTTTGCGTCACGGGGTCGATCGACGGCGTGATCAGCGCCGCCAGCAGGAACGAACCGATGATCGCCCAGCGCCACATTCCCAGCAGCCGCTTCGACGTCACCAGCCCGATCGCGCCCAACCCCATCAGGAACAGCGGCAGCTCGAACACGATCCCGGTCCAGATCACGAACCGCGTCAGCATGTCGATGTAGTTGTTGATCCGAACCTGCGGGTCGGCGATGTCCTGGCCGAAGTTGAGCAGGAATGACAGCGCCGGCGGCCAGCCGATGAAGAACGCGAACGCGCCGCCGCAGGCGAACGCGATCGTCGCCAGGCCCACGATCGGCATGATCCACTTCTGTTCCGCGCGCGTCAGGCCGGGATGGATGAACGCGTAAATCTGGTAGACGATCACCGGCATCGCGCCGGCCAGACCGAGCATCAGTGAAATCTTGATGTAGGCGCCGATGAAGCCCAGCAGCTCCGTGTAGATCGGACGGAACTCGGGCAGCGCCTGGCGTCCCGGCTCCAGCAGATAGTCGAGAATCGTCGACGCGAACAGCAGGGCCAGGACGGTGGTCAGCACCATCGTCAGCACGGCAACCGTCAGGCGCTGTCGGATCTCGTTGAGATGTTCGCCCAGGGTCAGCTCGGCGCCCTCGGGTTCGTCCGGGGGTGGGCCCGGAGGCATGCCAGGCGGCAGATCGTCGCCGGCCTCCTCGGCGACGACGTCCAGTTCCGCGAGCTCCGGCGGCTCGGGCAAATCCGATGGCGTGGGAACCGGTCGCGTAGCCATCAGCAGCCAACTTGCCTGGGCGAGCTCACCCGCATGGCGAAGCCGCTACTGCACATTGCTCGTTGGGCTGCTTGGACTGTCCGACTCGTCCACATCGGGACGCCGCCGGTTGAGCGAGATCACGTTCGAGGGGCGCGCCGGCTCCACTGCATCCTCCCCGGAGTCCTCCGAAGCTGCCGCCACCGCCCGCCGCGGTCGGACGATGGCGCGCCGCCGTCGCGTGCGCCGGACCTGGCGTTCTTCTGGCTCAGTCTCCTCGCGCTCCTCCGTCGCGGTCGCCCCGCCACCCGATACCCGCTCCGTCGATCCGCCGTCGCGCGCCGCCTCGATCGCCTCTTCCGTCATCTCCTCCGCGTCGCGCACGGCTCCCCGGACATCGGCCTCGGCCTGCTGCAGATCCGCCCGGATGTCGGCGTCGATTTGCTCAAGTTCGAAGCGTTGCTCGATGAACTCCTCGCGCACTTCCTCGAAGTCCGTCAGGTACTCGTCGCGAAAGTCGCGCGCGTACTCACGCAGCTCGCGGATCGCTCGACCAAACTGGCCCGCGATCTCCGGCAGCTTGCCCGGACCGAAGATCACGGCCGCCAGCAGCAGCACTACCAGGACTTCCGGAATTCCGACGCCGAAGATGTTCATCGGCAGTCAGCGTACCCGATTACAGAGTCCTCGCCCCCGCCCAACGCGGCGATAGCGCTCGCTCTCCGTAATGCTATTCGTCCGAAACGCCCTTCTCCACGAGGAAGTTGATCGCGTCCTGCACCGTGCCGATCCCCTCGGCATCCTCATCCGAGATCTCCAGGTCGGGCACTTCATCGCGAAACTCATCCTCAAACGACATGATCAATTCAACGAGGTCCAGCGAGTCGGCGCCCAGGTCGTCGACGAACGACGCCTCCGGTGTCACCTCGTCCGGGTCCGCCGACAGCTGGTCGACAATGATGTCCTTGATTCGATCAAACAGTGCCATCCTGCTACCTCCGGTTATTCCGCAGTCCCAGCCTGCAGTCGGTTCCGTGTGACCGCGCCCAATACGCCGCTGACGAACCGCCGACTTCCATCATCGCCGAATCGTTTCGCCAGCGTCACCGCCTGCCGAACCGCGGTGTTTGGGCGTACCGCGCCATTATCGAAGAGCATTTCATACAGCGCAATGCGCAGAATAGTGAGGTCAACCAGCGCCATCTGATCCAGCGGCAGCCGATCGGCGGTCTCCGCGATCAGCAGATCGAGCTCGTCGTGCCGGTCGATCACCCCCGCAACGAGCGTCGCAGCGCGCGCTGCTCGCTCCGCCGACATGGGCACATCCTGGTGCGATCGTTGCAGAGCCGACGTCGCCGGCATCACGCCGAACTCCGCCTCGAACAGCGCGCAGAATGCCCGAACCCGAGCGTTGTCCTCCGCATCCGGCCGGATGCGCGGCGTTCTCCCGCTATCCGCCAACGCTCTCCCGATCGCTGATGTTGACCAACGCCGGCATCTGCGCCGGCTTCAGCGGCCGCAGCGTCGTGCGCACCAGGCCGGTGAGCACCTTCCCCGGTCCCATTTCAACGTACTGCTCGACGCCCATCCCGTGCATCCGTAACACCGTGTCGCGCCAGCGAACCGGCCGGCGAATCTGCGCGGTCAGATCGGCGCGCACCACCTCGGCCGTGGCCAACGGTTCAGCCTCGACGTTGCCGATCACCGGCGTGACCGGATCAGAGACCTCAGCCTCGGCGATGATCGGCGCCATCGCTTCCGCCGCCGGCGTCATCAACGATGAGTGAAACGCCCCGCCCACATTGAGCATCACCACCCGCCGAGCGCCGCGCTCTTCGGCCAGCGCCGCCGCAGCTTCGACCGCAGGAACCGTCCCACCCACCACGATCTGCCCGGTCGCGTTGAGGTTGCAGACTTCCGCGCCGCTCTCCTCGCAGACCGCCTGCACATCCGCTTCATCCATGCCCAGCACGGCGGCCAGCGTGCCGGGGTTCTGTTCCCCCGCGGCCTGCATCAACTCGCCGCGCTTGGCGACCAGCCTGACCGCCTCCGAAACGGTCAACGCCCCCGCCGCGACCAGCGCCGAGTACTCGCCCATGCTGTGTCCGGCGGTGCAGACCGGCGTGCCCTGCAGCGCTTCGTGTCCGGCGACCGTCGCCGCCCGCCACGCGGCCAGCGACGCCACCAGGATCGCCGGCTGCGTATTCACCGTCTCCCGCAGGACCTCATCCGGCCCGTCGAAGATCACCTGCGACAGCGAGCGCCCCAGCGCCTCGTCCGCTTCCTCGAAGATTTCGCGCGACTCGACAAACGCGTCGAAGAGGTCCCGGCCCATGCCGACCTCCTGCGCTCCCTGTCCCGGGAACAGCCAGGCGGTCTTCGGCCCATCTTGCGGGCCGGCCTCGACCACGCTAGTCCTCCAGCTCGATCACATTGCGTCCGCGGTACGAGCCGCAGGCCCAGCAGATGTGATGCGCCTGGTGGGTCTCGTTGCACTCGGGACAGGTCACCAGCTTGGGACGCCGCACCCGAAGGTGCTGACGGCGCAGACGCTGGCGGGTCTTGGCGTACTTTCGCTTCGGAAGCGGTGGCATTTTTTCACTCTCTCCGTCTTGGTTGCAGAACGGTTCAGTCTCGTTCGATCTCTTGCTGCAACTTCTGCTGCAGGGCCGCCAGCGCCGACCAACGGTCGTCAACCGGCGCTTCCGACGTGGATTCGGTCTCAAGTCCGGGACAATCCTGGCCGCAGCG
This sequence comes from Chloroflexota bacterium, assembly GCA_028874365.1. Taxonomy (GTDB): domain Bacteria; phylum Chloroflexota; class Dehalococcoidia; order Bin125; family Bin125; genus Bin125. The sequence continues at coordinate 29,431 of JAPPJZ010000033.1, forward strand.
CGGGCTCATCGGACGCCCCATCTCTACGTATTGTCGCACGGCCTCCGACAAATCGAGTTGCCCGTCGATTACAGAAAACCCGATCTGTTCCTGCGGCGGCTGCAGATACTCGTCCGACGCCGCCTCCGCCGGCGGCCAGAACTCCTCGTCGAACGACAGCGCAAGCGGCAGCGTCATCTCGCACAAGCAACCCCCGCAAAGGTCAGCGACGACCGTCGACAGTTCCGCGGTCGCAAGGATCGAGTGGTCGGTGCGCAGCAGCCTGAGCGCTCCGCTGACGTCTGAGTGCAGCCCGTTGCCCCGCGCGTCCGTCACCTCGTAGCGGCGTACCGAACCAATCGGCTCCTGCAGCAGAGTCGAGACATTGAACAGCAGCGATGTCGTGTATCGGACCGCAGAAACGGCGGCTCCGCCCGCGGCAGTCCCCTCGGCAGTCATGGTGCGCCCAGCGTATCAGCGGCATCGATGGACTCACGCCGGCGTTGCTGCGATATTGGCTATCCCAGTCGTCGCGCATACACTCAACACACCGGGTGACTCAGTCCTGACCGAGTTCCCCTGCGCCCGTTCCCGCCGCCAACAACGAAAATGAGTCGCCCTCATGGACCTTGAAGGGATGCAGCAACTCCAGGATGTTGACATCCAGCGGGATCAGGCCAAGCGCGAACTCCAGGCTGTGCTCGACCAGATCTCCGACCCGCCCTTCATCGATCAGCTCGATGCCGAACTCGCGGCGCAGGAGGAAGAGGCTCGCCTCGCCGACCAGTCCGTGCGCGAGGCGCACGCCGTCGTGCAGACCGCCCAGCGCCGCATAGAAGTCACCGACCAGCGCCTCTATTCCGGCTCGATCACCGACCATCGCACGCTGGAGGAACTGCAGCGCGATCTGTATGCCCAGCGTCAGCAACTCCCGCCGCTCACCGAAGCAGAGAACCGCGCCAGCTATGAAGCCGAGCAGGCGCACGACGCCAGCGGCTGGCTGCAACAACTCCGCACCGCCGCCCTCGATGTCTGGAACGCTCGCCAGGGCGAACTGGAAGGCGAGCGGCACGAAGCCCAGGAACGAGTCGACGAGTTCGCCCGACAGGCCGAGGTCCTGCGCGACAAGCTCACCCAGGACGACCTCGATACCTACGACCAGTACCGCCGCCGCCGACCGCGAGTCGTCGCCACGGTCGCGGGAGGCGTCTGCGCCGAGTGCCGCCTGACCTTACCCACGATCGTCGTCACACGAGCTCGCCGCGGAACCCGCGCCGTCGAGTGTCCATCCTGCGGCTGTCTGCTCCGCGTCGCCTGAACCCGACTTCTCTCCGCGCAATCCTGTCAACGACTCCCACCGACTTGTCAACAGCCGTCAACCCACTTCTAGTCCTGCCGCTGCGCGCCGCATAGCATCGCCCTGTGCGAGCCATCGGATACCTCAGCCAGCCCAGCATTCACGCGTCGCGGACCGAGGACCCCGCTTCGGTCCAGCCGTCACTGGTGACGCAGAACGCCAACTTCCTCGACTACTGCCAGTGCAACGGTTTCGAGCCGACCGCAACCTTCCTCGACGCTGACACGACCCCCGGTCGCGAGCGTCCCGGCCTACGCCAACTGCTCCGGCACCTCAACGAGGAAGCGCGCGGCTTCACCTTCGTCATCGTCCAGAACTTCAGCAATCTCGGCCACGACGCCACCCACGCAGTGCGAACCGTACTCCAACTGCGGGCTCGCGGCGTACAGCTCGTCTCCTTGGATGACGGGCCGGTTGACGAATCTTCCCTGATCGATCTCTGGAGACTGCATAGCGATCCCGATCCCGACGCCGACCGTCGCCGCGAGCGAATGCACGAGCGCGCCCGCCTGGGCCAGGCGATCGGACGTCCCCCGTACGGCTATCGCGTGGGCGACGACGGCCGCTACGAGATCGATGACGATGAAGCGCCAGTCGTGCGACGCATCTTCAGCCTCTACCTGCACGAAGGACTCGGTATCCGCCGCATCGCCCAGCGACTCAACGAGCAAGGCCTGCAGACTCGACGCGGACGCAACTGGAGCATGGTCAGCATTCGCGACCTGCTGCGCAATCCGGTCTACATCGGCCGCTACGACAAGCTCGGCGTCACCGTCGCCGCCAATCACCACGCGATCGTCTCCGAGCCCGACTTCGCCGCCGTCGGACGGCAGATGGCCGAACGTCGGACCGCGCCCGGCATCAGCCATCCGTCCGACTTCCTGCTCGCCGGTCTCGTCTGGTGCGGCGAAGATCGCACGCGCATGATCGGCGTCACCCGACGACAACAATGGCGTCTCGCCAGCGGCGAGACCGCCGCCGCGACCTATCGCTACTACCAGTCCGAGGCCCGCACCAACCAGTCGGTCGGCGGATACCACACCCGTCGCGCCGACGAGCTGGAGGAGGAAGTCCTCGCCCACATCCGCGGCGAACGGCAGGGTGGTGAAATCGCCGTGCTCAACATCGGCCGAGACGACACTGCGCTCGCCGCCGAGACCGCCGTCGCCGTCTCCTCGGCGGAGTCGCGCCTGCGAGCCATCGACCGCAAACTGGCCCAGCTACTGGAGGACGCCGCCGGCGGCGATCCGCCGCCGTCCTCGCTACACGAGGCCGGAGCCGACATCATCACCGAGTGGGAAGCGGCAAGCGCCGATCTCGCCCAGATCAAGGACCGCGCGCTCGCCCAGGAGCGAGAAGCCGACCGCCGCCGCCGTCGAGATCAGCGCCTGCACAAAGTCCGTGAGGACTGGGACGACCTCAACTTCCCCCAGCAAAGAGACCTGATCGAGCAGCTCGTCGAACAAGTCGTCGTCTTCGACGACTCCGTCACCACCCAACTCAAAGCCTGAGCATTGGGCTCCCTCCCGGATCCCTCTCCCCCCGCGCAGCGGGGGGAGATGCCGAAGGCAGAGGGGGGCATCTCGCCGCGCGGCGCTAACCTCCCCCACATGCACCTCATCGCCTACGCCGACGGCGCCTCGCGCGGCAACCCGGGGCCGGCCGCCTATGGCGCAGTCCTCTGCGACCCCGACGGCGCGGAGCTCGACGCCTGGGGCAACCCGATTGGCCGCGCGACCAACAACGTCGCCGAGTACCACGGAGCCATCGCGGCAGTCGAAGCCGCCTTGGAACGCGGCGCAACCGAACTCGAACTCCGGCTCGACTCCGAGCTGATCGTCCGACAGCTCGAGGGTCGCTACCGCGTCAAGAACAAGCAGCTCAAGCCCCTCTTCGACCAGCTCAGCGCCCTCATTGACCGGCTGGACTCATTCCAGCCCACGCACGTCCGCCGAAACCTGAACCAGCGCGCCGACGCCATGGCCAACGAAGCCCTGGATCGTTGACTGACCGCGACCGCGATACAGTGGATCTCGCCAGGCCGCCGGGCGGTCGCGGTTCCCGACCGGGTCTGACCTGGTCGGGGATCGAGGAAAGTCCGGGCTCCACGGGACAGGGCGCTGGGTAACTCCCAGGCAGGGCAACCTGACGGAAAGCGCACAGAAACATACCGCCTACCCGTTCTCGCTTCGGCGAGAACGGCGGCAAGGGTGAGATGGTGCGGTAAGAGCGCACCAGCGGTCGGGTGACCGGCCGGCTGAGCAAGCCCCGCCCGGAGCAAGACCAAATAGGGAGGCAATGGCTCGTCCCGGGCCGTCTCCGGGTAGGTCGCTCGAGGCGGCGGGCAACCGTCGTCCCAGATGGATGATCGCCACCCGATGCCCGGCGCAACCCGTGGCATCGGGAACAGAACCCGGCTTACAGGCGGCCTGGCCTTCCGACTCCCTCTCCGGTCCCCTCTCCCGGCGGGAGAGGGCCCTCTGGCAAAGGACGATCAACCATGCGGTCACAACTGCTACGCGACACTCTGCGAGAGGTGAGCGGCGCCCAGGTCTCGCGGGACGCAGATCAGCGAGTCACAGACATCACCCAGGACTCCCGATCCGTCCAACCAGGCAGCGCCTTCGTCGCCGTCCCCGGATTCACCGTCGACGGCCACCAATACATCGAGTCCGCCATCGTCAACGGCGCAGCCGCCCTGATCGTCCAGTACGACCGTCGCCAACTCTGGCAGCCGCTCGCCGAAGCAAATCCCGATATCGCCATCGTCAGCGTCGACGACACCCGCGCCGCCCTCCCCCAGATTGCCGCCGCCTTCTACGACTACCCGGCGCGCAGACTCACCGTCGTCGGAGTCACCGGCACCGACGGCAAATCCACCACCACCTACCTCACCCACGCGATCCTCAACGCCGCCGGACACCAAACGGGCCTGCTCAATGGCGTCGAGTTCCATATCGGCGGCGAGTGGACCCGCAACGAGACCGGCGAGACTACGCCCGAAGCCGACATCATCCAGGCCAGGCTCGCCGAGATGGTCGCCGCCGGCGACACCCACGCCGTCCTCGAAGTCAGCTCCCACGCCCTCGAACTCCACCGAGCCGATCAGATCAACACCAAGGTCGCCGTCTTCACCGGCCTCTCCGACGACCACCTCGACTTCCACCAGACCCGGGAACAATACCTCGCTGCCAAACTCAAGCTGTTCCGCAGTCTCGACAACCACCAGGTTCCTCTCTCCCCCCGCGAAGCGGGGGGAGATGCCGCAGGCAGAGGGGGGCTCCCCACCTCGCCCGTCGCCGTCGTCCGAGCCGAAGACCCAACCCGGCAAACGATCGAGTCCTCCCACAACCAACAGACAGTCATCGCCACCGCAACGCCCGATACCGTCTCCGACGTCAGCGTCATAGCCAGTTCGCAGGACGCTCGAGGTTCCGACGTCCGAGTCGTCACCCCCGCCGGAGCGCTGGGCGCGCGACTCCCCATCCTCGGCGATTACAACCTCGGCAACGCCGCGCTCGCCGTCGGCGCAGCCTGGAGCCTCGGCGTCGGACCGGTCCCGATGCAGGCCGCCCTGAACACGCTCCGACCCATCCCCGGCCGGATGGAAACCATCGACGAAGGCCAACCCTTCACCGTCATCGTCGACGCCGCCGCCACCGGACCGGCCCTCGACCTCGCCCTCAAGACGCTCAAGCCGCACATCCGCGGACGCCTGATCCTCGTCTTCGGCGTCGCCGGCGAGCGTGACCCGATCCGCAAGTCCAGCATGGCAGCGGCCGCCGCAACCTACGCCGACCACACCGTGATCACGAACGAGAACCCGCGCTCGGAGGACCCCGTCGAGATGGTCGACGAGATCGCCGCTCACCTCGTCGAGGCCGGCGGCGAGTCGTTTGAGAAGCAGCCCGACCGCCGCGAGGCCATCAGCCGCGCGATCGCCCTCGCACAGCCCGACGACCTCGTCCTGATCGCCGGCAAAGGCGCCGAACCCACCCTGATCTATGCAGACCGTGTCGAACCCTGGGATGACCGCGAAGTCGCGCGCGCCGCACTGAACAGCCTCAACACTCTGCGTACTTGACGCCTATCTCAGTAACCGGTCAGCGCATACCCTTCCGCCATAGACCTCTCGAATCCGACGGAGCCGAGCAATGGACAACGCCGAATATCGCGCGCTCGTTGAGGACGACCTCAACCACTGGGTGCATCCGCTCTTCCATCCCGACTTCCACCAGGAGCCGGTGCTCTTCGAGCGCGGAGAGGGTGTCTACATCTACGGCGCCGACGGCAAGCGCTACATCGACGGGCTGGCTGCGCTCTGGAACGTCGCCGTCGGACACGGTCGCGAAGAGCTCGGCGAAGCCGCCAAGCAGCAGATGTCCAAACTCGGCTTCTCCAACTCCTACGAGGGCTACACCAACGAACCGGCCATTCGTCTCGCCAAGAAGGTGATCGAGCTCGCCTACGACAACATGCAGGCGGTCTACTTCACCAACTCCGGCTCCGAGTCCAACGAGACCAACGTCAAGGCCGCCCGCTTCTACTGGATCCAGAAGGGCCGCCCCGAGAAGCAGAAGATCATCACCCGCGTCGAGGCCTACCACGGCAACACCGTCGCCATGACCGCTGCGACCGGCATGCAGGTCTTCAAACCCCAGTTCGGCCGCCCGGTCCCCGACATCATCAATGCGACCACGCCCAACGCCGTGCCCACGGGCGGAGGCCGGATCGACTCCGGCAACCTGATGATCGACAACATCGTCGCCACCATCGAGCAGGAGGGCCCGGACAGCGTCGCCGCCGTGATCGCCGAACCTGTCCAGGGCGCCGGCGGGGTCTACCCGCCGCCGGACGACTATTTCCCCCGCCTGCGTGAGGTCTGCGATCGCTACGAGGTCCTGCTGGTCGTCGACGAGGTGATCACCGGTTTCGGCCGCACCGGCAAGTGGTTCGCGCTCGAGCACTTCGATGTCCAGCCCGACATGATGTCGATCGCCAAGGCGATCACCTCCGGCTACGTGCCCATGGGCGCCGCCGTCTGGTCGAAGGAAGTCCACGAGACGATCACCGACGGTCCCGGCAAGTTCATGCACGCCTACACCAACTCGGGCCATGCCACCGGCGCCGCCGTCGGCCTGCGCAACCTGCAGATCTTCGAGGACGAGAAGCTCGTTGAGAACGCCGCCGCTCGCGGCGACCAGCTGCTCTCCGGTCTTCAGCGCCTGACCGAGAATCCGCATATCGGCAACGTCCGCGGCCTCGGTTTCATGTGCGGCTTCGACATCCTCAAGAACCCCGAGACCGACGAGGCCTTCCCCGCCGAAGACGCCATGGGCGCCAAACTCCTCAAGGCCTGCCAGAGCCGGGGCCTGATCAGCCGAGTCCGAAACGACGGCTACCTCCTCGCCCCACCCCTCGTCGCAACCGAAGAACAGGTAGACGAAATCCTCACCATCGTTGAGGATTCGGTCCGCGAAGTGACCTCGGCGCTCTAGCCCGATTGGCTACTCTGACGTCACTTGATCGATAGGAGCCCGCTGTGACGACCACGCTCCCACGGGAACCTGAACTTTCAATCCTGCCGGCGAAGGTCTGGCCCATCCGCATCCGGCTGCCCGAACACTGGTCGCTGAGTAACGACTGCCTGGAAGAGCTCAGCAGTCTCAATCAGGACCTGCGACTGGAGCGCGGACACTATGGCGAGTTGGAGATCACCGTGCCCGCAGGCGGACCAAGTTCATTAATCGGCGTGGAGATTCTCACGGAGGTTCGAATCTGGGCGAGAGCCGGAGGCGGGATGGTCCAGGAATCAAGCGTCGGCTACGACCTTAGCGACGACCTCAGTCGTAAGCCGCTTTGGGGTCCAGACGTTTCCTGGATCACTTCACAGCAGCTCGCCGACGCTGGGGGCGCGCCGCCAATCAAAGGATTCTGGCACCTCTGCCCTGCATTTGTGGTTGAGATACGTTCGCCCAATGACACGCTCGCCTACCAGCAAGGCCGCGTGGCCGACTGGATCGGGTTCGGTGCCCAACTCGGCTGGCTCGTGGATCCGCAGAGCTTCAGCGTCTGGGTGTACCGTCCCGACCGGCAGTCAGAGCACCTCGAACGACCCGCAGAGCTGAGCGGTGAAGAGGTGTTGCCTGGCTTCAGCTTCGACTTCACGGCAATCTGGGCCATGCTCGATCAAGCCGAAGACCCTTCTGTTTCCTGACCTGCGGCCGAGTATCGACCTACACGCGCCTCCCGTCCTCTTGTAGGGGGCACGCTCAAACTGCCCTTGTACTGGTCAACAGGTCTGTCTCCGTGCTAGCCTCTGGGGCAGGAAAGGAGGTGATGCAACTTGGGACATAGTCAACTTTCGCCCAGGTATCGACGACGCAGCGTAGTGGAGGTGGGCGCCTCCTAAGCGCTTTCAGAACCGTCGCCCGATTCCTGGGCGAACACGACGACCCCGGGCCGCCCAGCTCGGGGTCGTACCGTTTAACTCGCTAACCTTCGGCCATGCCCGAACCCGACCTCCTCCCGCCCGACCAACGCCTCGACATCGACCGCGTCCGCTCGCTCCTCACCACCTCCCAGATCGGACAGCAGCTCCACTACCTCGTCCAGACCACCTCGACCATGGACGACGCCCGCCGCCTCGCCGAGGCCGGCGCCCCGCACGGAACCGTCGTCGTCGCCGACGAGCAGACCGCCGGACGCGGCACCAAGGGCCGCATCTGGGTCTCACCGCCCGGACAGAGCATCCACACCACCTTGATCGTCCGGCCGGACATTGAGCAGCTCAAGCGCCTCAGCATCGTCTCGCCGGTCGCCGCGACCGACGCCGTCCGCGAAACCACGCCGCTCGAACCGACCATCAAATGGCCCAACGACATCCAGATGGAACACCGCAAGATGGGCGGCATCCTGATCGAGGCCGAATGGCGTGACGGCAAACCCAGCTACGCCCTGATCGGCATCGGACTCAACGTCAACTTCGACCCCGCCCCCTGGGCCACGCAGATCGACCGACCCGCGACCAGCCTGATGATCGAGCTCGACGCCCGACAGCAACGCGAGCCGGTCTTCGCCGCCCTGCTGAACGCCTTCGAGACCCGCTACATCCAGGCCGGCACCAACGAACTTCACGACCTCTGGGTCTCGCGGCTGAACACGTTGAACCAACAGGTCACCGTCACCCTGGCGACGGGCGAGGCCGTGCAGGGCACGGCCGTCGCTGTGGACGACGCCGGAGCACTGATCGTCCAGACCGAGACCGGCGAACAACGCACCTTCATCGCCGGCGAGGTCACCCTACGAGAAGCAACCGATCCCAGCTGAGCAGTGGGATCCCGACGCGCTCCAGGATCAGCGAGGGAGTCGGGATCTCACTTCCTGCACGCCAGACCCTCCAACTCCCCGTGATCAGGTCGAGCACGCACACCGTGTTCGCCCAACCACCGTCCACCAACCCCACGATCGACACCGCCATGCCGTGATCGGTCGGCACGCCGTGCAGGTCGGACTCTCCGACCAACCAGGCGCGGATCGTACTCGCCTCGTCATCGCGCCAGCACCATGCTGGAACCCGCTCGAAGTACGTCAATGCTTCGCTGGCGTCCCTGAGCTCGGACACGCGCAGAACCAGCGGACCGCTGCTCAGTCGGCCCACATCAATGGAAAGCGCCAAGTCGCCGTGCGCGACGCTGCTTCGGCCCATCCCCGGCAACGCCGTAAACCGAGTCCCGCCGCTCGACGCAAACCCACGCGCTAGCTCCCGCTCGAACGTCGTTCCGCCCGCGCTCGAACGCAGCCGCGCGTCCTCCACGACCTCCTCGACACCATCAGGAGAGTCGGTCCGATTCTCTGCCCAGATTTCGAACGCAGCCAGCGGAATCTCCGACAGGTCGCGAACCGCCCCCTCCGCTCCCGGCCGATACAGCAGCAACACGGAATCCGGCGACGTCACCCGCCCCGCCAGCGAAATCACTACGCTCGATCTCGACCACTCGAGCCCCGTGGCCTCAATCCTGCGTCGCCCCGCGAACAGCACGAAGTCCGTCGGCTGCGCCTCCGCTCCGTCAATCCGCTGGTCGAAGGACACCATCGCTCGCCGCGAGTCGACCACGACGCCCAACACGCTCGGCGGCGTCTCCGTGTAGTTCCGCACCAGGAACACGCTGTCCGGAACCCGGGCTCCGGTCCGGCCCGCCAGCCCCCCGCGCTCACGAGCCAGGTAAACCACGCCAAACAGATCAGGCTCGTCCGGCAGACCCGACGACAGGTGCAGGTACACCGTCGACCCGCCGATCTGCACCGAATCCACCCCGACCTCCAACCCCGGACCCGTCGGAATGAACCGAGCGGCCGGCACCGTCCTCCCCAACAACGGCTGATCGAACTGCAGCACGATCAGCTCGTCGACCCCATAGCCCGACACCAGCGCAGGCGGCTCCGTCCGATCCGTGATCAGCAGGCTGAATCGACCGACGCTCAATCCGCCTCCGCTCAGCGAGCTTCCCTCGTAGGACAGCGTGGCCCCATCCTCGCGGTTCACGCCCGGCGGCACGAGCTGCAATGACAGCGTCCGACCGTCGATGCCGACCACGGCCTCCACGTCGGTCTCGTCATCAATCGTGAAGTCGCCGGTCGTCGGCAACGACGGATCCAGCGGCCGGTCGAACAGCACCCGCAGACTTGTGCCCGTCGCGACGGCCGACACAGCGCACGGCGCCGCCTGATCGATCACGCGATTCAGAGAGAGGTCAGCTTCCAGATCCGAACGCGTCTGCACAATCGCCACACGATCGCCGACGCAGACTGCAGGGTTCGGCACGAGACGCACCACGCCCTCCGACTCCTCAACCGTGATCTCCCGCTCTTCCCCGTTGACCGACAGCGCCCACTCGATCTCGACGTCTTGTGCGGTGCTCGTCGGCTCCGAGAAGCTGAGCGCCATGCCGCCAAGGTCCGACTGCACGCAGCTCAACCCGCGAGATCGGTCGATATAGTTCCCGACCGAGAACTGGAACGCCTCAATCGTGCGTTCGGCCGCATCCAGCCACGATTGCTCGCCCGGGCGGTAAGACAGCTCCAGCGACGAACACTCCGGAACGGGCTCCGCCAGCGAGATTGTCAACGTCGAACCCGACGTGGAGAGCCCTTTGGCTCTGACCGGCGAACCATCGACGCTGACCTCGAGCAGGTCCGTGGACAGACCCGCACCCGACGGCAACCCGCCATCGAACTCAAGCACGATCTCCGTGGGCTGCGCCCGGTCGAACACCGCAGAGCTCGGAGACGCCGCCGTGATGTTTGTCGCTGCCGTGGGATCCGTCTCCGCCACTAGGTTCGCCACCGACGACTCGTCCGGCTGCGTGTCGCGCAGGTTCCAGCGCCCGTCGGCGAGCGACTGCGGCCTGTACACGACTCGGATGCTCTCACCCGCCCCGACCGGCTCGGTCAGCATCAGCTCGACGGCGACGCCGTCAATCTGCACCGACTCGATGGTCCGGTCAATCTCGGCCGCATCGACCACTCGAAACCAGTACAGCCCGGGTTCGTCTGCGCAGAATCCGGCACCGACCTCACCCTCCGATTCCAGCCACTCGCAGTTCGGCGGAGGAACGTGGTCCGCATCCAGCGGCTGATCAAACTCGAGCCGCACGAGTCGTCGATTCACCGTGACACGCTCCAACAACGGCGCGACATCAACCAGGTTCTCCACCGCCTCGTCGAACGCCTCGACCAAGTGTCCCCCGTTCTCTCCGTCATCGTCCTGCAAGCCCCCGGACTTCGGCGGCGTGTACGTCAGCCGCACGGAAGCTCCTTCACGAATCGGAGTGGAGACGTGCAGCGTGATCGCCAGTTGTGGCTTGCCATGTTCGTATGCGCGGAAGTCCACAGACGTGACCCGTATCTCCGCGCCAAACGAGTACCAGGACGGATCCCGGGAGCTCGTAGGCAGAAAGCGCTGGTCGAACGTCACCTCAACCATCGTCCCCGTCTTGTTCGTCTGGATCGCGACCGGATATGGCGCGTAGTCGGTGTCGTTGGCGACGGAAACCGCCGCCGCGAGCCCCGTCACCGCCTTCCCCGACTCCCCCACCAGCCCGCCGGCAGCCGGCGCCGAGTACGTCAGCTGGTACTCGACATCCTCAGCCACCGACGGCGCAACTTGCAGCAACAGCGACTTGTCCGACACCGACGCCGCTGCAACCGCAATCTCGACATCGCTGCCCCACGGAAGCGGAGAATCGTCCTCCGCCGCGACCGCCTCAAGCGCAAACCAGCCCGGCTCCGGTTCCAGGTCCGGATCCAGCTTCTGGTCGAACACCACCGTCAGCGACGCTCCGTTGACCTTCGCCTCCTCGAAATCGGGAGGCGCCTTGGTCAGATTCGTCAGTTCGTAGTCCCTGAACACGGCGCGATTCCCCGACGGGTCGTCATCCTTGATCCGAATCGTGCCGCTCACCGGGAAGTAGGTAATCACCACGGTCTCACCGGGTTCGACGCTCTCACTCAACTGGATCTCGATCCGCCCATGCCCGCCGGGGCCCTCGTGCGAGACGCAGATGAAGTCGATCGTCGCTGCGGTGCCGGTCAGCGTGAAGTGCCCGATCGGATAGCTCGTTCGCTCCTCGCCATCGACCGCCGGATAGGGACAGGTCGCGTCCTCCCCATACCGAGGGTCGTCCGCCAACTCCTGGTCGAGAACGATGACAATCGTGTCCTCGTCCACCGTCCCCGAGACCGGTACCGGCGCCGTATCGGTCTGATTGTCAATGGCCCTGCTGAAGCCCTCAGCCTGATGGCCCGTCGGGTCGACAATCCCGTCCGCCTCCGGTTTGGTGTAGCTCAGCGACGCGTCCTCGTCCTCCGTGAGCGCCACCGACAGCGTGAGCGACAGCATCGCTACGTCAATCGACGTCCCGCTGACGGTTCGTTCGACGGAGCCCGCCAACGCGAATGACGAGTTGGCGATCACGGCCATCTCATCGAGCGGCTGGTCGAACGTGATCGTCACCGTGTCACCGTCGCCGTCGACCGCAGCGACCGTCGGAGCCACATCGGTCTTGTTCGTCACGGATGCCGGAAGCTCGGTGATTGCTGTTCCGTCGGACATCTGTAGCGGCGATGTCGGGGAGTGCGTGTAGCTGAGCGTGTACTCCTCCCCTTCGACCAACGACTCCGACAACGTCAACGTCAACGTCATGCCCGAGATCGTGACCTTCGATATTGAGGGCTGATCAGCGCCCAGCGAGAATGCCGTCGCTGCCGGTTCCGAGTTGTCGTCCAGCGTCACCGAGAACGCCACCACAATGCTCACCCCGTCACCCACCACGGAGCGCACCAGCGGTTCCGGCGTGACGTTCTCCACGACGATCCCCGAGAACGTCGTCGCGAGGATCTCGTGGCCGCTGCGCTTCAACTTGACCATTCCTGCTGCCGAGTACGACACGGTCACCGCGTCGTCGTGCTCGACCTCCCTCGACAGCGTGAGCGTCACCGTCTGGCCGTCGATTGCTATCCCCTTAACCGAGATGCCCGCCGGAGTGACGCTGAAGTCCGCCTTGGGCGGACTCGCGCCCTCGTCCAACGCGCGGTCGAACCGCAACACCAACGAGTCCGCATCAACCGTCGCCCCGACCGGCCTCGGCTTGCCGTCGGCGCCGTTCGTAACCGACTCTCCGCTCCACGCGGCCGTCTTCCACATCCCGTCGGCACTCTGCAGCGCCGGTTCCGACGCATCCGTCGGCGCCTGATAGCTCACCGTCACCGTCTCATTGACGTCGGCCGCCGGATTCAGTCCCAGCTCGATGATCGCGCCGTCGATCGAAACCGACGCAATCGCCGCTTGCGCGCTGCCCGAGATCGTGAACGCCGAGGTGCCCGGAACACCCGCAGACGTAGCCAGGAGCGAATGCGACATCACCACCGTCAACGTCCCCCCGCTGGCATCGATCGAGGCGGAACTGAAGCTCGGAGTCGGATCGGTCGTCGCGTTGTCGACCTCCGCCACCGTGAACGAATCGACCTGGATCTCCTTCCCCGCCCGCTTGAGCGGAGCTTCGGTCGGTGCGCTGTACGACAGGCTGAGGCTCTCGGTGTGATCGACAGCCCGGCTCAGCGTCAGCCGGAGTTCGCTGCCATTGATCGACCGGTTCGCGACGCTCGCCGTGGTCCCCGCGAGTGTGAACGCCGTGGTCGCCGGCAGTGAGTCGGCGTCCAGATCCCGATCGAACGAGACCGTCAGACCGTCGCCATCAACCTCCGCCGAAATCGGCCGCGGTTTGCCGTCCGCGTGGTTGGTCGCCTCCTGAGCCGAAAACGCAGCCACCGCCTGTGCGTCGCCGGCAGCCTGCAGTCGAGCCGCCATCTCGTCGGTCGGAGGCGCGTATCCCACCGTGATCGTCTCGTCGATATCGGCGAGCGGATCCAGCGAAAGGACTACCGTCGCCGCGTCGATGGTCACTGCATCAACCGACGCCGACGTTCCCGAGAGCGAGAACGTCGAGGCAGCGGGCAGGCTCTCCGCCGACTCGTCCAACGCGAGCGAAAACACAATCGTCAGCGTCGCTCCGTCGGCCGAAACGGCCGCGCTGCTGAACTCCGGCTTGGGCGCGACGGTGTTGTTGGTCACCGACTGGTTCATGAACGAATCGGCGTCCTTGTTGTTGCGCGCTTCGATCCTCGGTGGCGAATTCGGTTTCTTGTAGGACACGGTGATCGTCGAACCGGCGCTCACGCCCGGCGAGAGCGTCAGCGTCACGACCGAACCGCTGAACGAGCTGCCGCTGACCGTCACGCCATCCTCGCCGGCAATCGTGAACGCGCTCGCCCCCGCGACCTTCTTGAGCGGCAGATCGAAGCTGATCGTCATCTCCGTCCCGTTGACCGCCGCCCCGCTCACCGCTGGCTTCGTGGTCGGCGTGCTGCTGTCGAACAGCGCCGAGGTAAAGCTGGCCACGTCGTGGGCCCCGTCCGCCTGGCGCAGCGGCGACTCGGACGGCGCGGTGTACCGCACGCTGTACACCGCAGAGCCCCGCTTGTTCAGGATCCCGCTCAGTGTCAGGCTGACCGTCGCTCCCGAGATGGCGACGCGTTGCACGCTCGGAGCGTGCTGGACCCCTCGAATCGCGAATGCGCCCGTCGCTGGCTCGCTCTCCTCGTCGAGCGCCTCGTTGAACGTCAGCGTGACCACGTCGTACAGCGCCGTCGCCGACTCGAGCGTCGGCGGATTGTCGACCCGGTTGGTCACCGCTCGCGCTGTCCACGTCTCGACCTGCTTGTTGCCCTGATCGAGGTCCCGAAGCGGGTAGTTGCGATCTGCCTTGCTCTGGTCGTATGCGAGCGTGACAGCGTCGCCTTCCTTGATCGCCCCGCTCCCGCTCAGCAGGATCTCCAGCCGACCGGCAGAGCCCGACGGCGTCACCAGATCGTTGATCCCCTGCGCCGTCCCGTTGACCGACACGCTGAACGCGGAGAAGTTCGACCACTGGTTGCTGATGTCTACGATCGCCTCGCAAAATGTGACGAGGACTTTGCCGCCGTTCACATCTGTCTCCAGCGATGCGATCGCCGGTGGATGATCCGTCTGGTTGCTCGCCGCGAGATCGCTGAAGTCGGTGAGTTCAACGCCCGAGGCCGTGATCGACGAACCCGATTTCGCGTAGCCGACCGAGATCGCCGCGGAGTCGCAGTCCGGATCGACGACGGACTCGTCGAGCGTCAATGTGATCGCGGAGCCACTGACGCTGGCTGAGTCGACCGTCGCCGTCGAATCGCCGGCCGACACCGTGAAGTCCGAATCCACCGCCGAACTGCCGGTGTCAACCTCGGCCGACAGCGTGACCGTGAGCGTGGCGCCGTCGACGCGGGCCGAGTCCGCCGTCAGCGCCGATTCCGCTCCCGCCGAACTGGTCGGCAACCAGAGGACCGCCAGCGACGCCAGCAACGCCGCTGAGACCGTAATCGCTGGGCGAAACACCCAGCGATCCTACGAACAACACACGTTTCATTCACCAGGTCACATAAAACTCACGGTTAACGCCGGCCCGATGTGAGCCTATTGCCCGGTCCAGTTCGGCGGGCGCTTCTCGACGAATGCCCTCGGGCCTTCCTTCGCGTCCTCCGAGTTCAGCACCGTCCGGCTCACCCATTGACCCACCCGGTACGACTCGTCGATCTGCATCTGGCGCCACTGCTGCGCCATGAACTTCGTGCCCTCCACCGCCAGCGGCGCGTTCGCCGCGATCATCTCCGCGATCTCCACCGCCCGAGGCATCAGCGCCTCCGGCTCCAGGATCTCTCGGATCAGCCCCATCCGCAGCGCGTCCTCCGGCGAGATCCGGTCCGCCGTCAGCAAGATGTACAGCGCGTCGCCGATCGGCAGCATCCGCGCCAGGTGGTGGATCGCATAACCGGGCATGATCCCCCGCTTGACCTCGAACAGTCCGAAGTACGCCTCCGACGACGCAATCCGGATGTCGCAATCCAGCGCCCGCTCCAGTCCGCCCGCGATGCAGAGCCCGTTGATCGCCGCGATGAACGGCTTGCGCGCCCGCGCGAACGGCATCGACTCGTCCAGGTCGTAGCCCATCGTGTTGCGCAGGCCCTGGCGCCGCTGGTTGCCCTCGTTCATCTCCTTGAGGTCCGCCCCGGCCGAGAACGCCCGCCCCGCCCCCGTCAGGATCGCGGCGCGCATGTTGACGTCCGACTCCAGATCGTCAACCGCCTCGCGCATCAGGCGCCGCAGGTCGCCGCCCAGCGCGTTCAGCCGGTGCGGACGGTTCATCGTCAGCACCGCGTAGTGGTCGAACTTCTCGTAGATCAGGTCCGGCCCGCTGCCTGCCTCGTTGTCAGCCATCTGCCGCTCCCTACAGATCGGCCAGGATGTCGCGCATCTCGCGGTCGTCGACGATGTTGCCCGTGTACGTCGACGGCTGGCTGCAGATCCACGCGCTCGCCCGCGCCATCCAGTCGGCCGACTCGAACTCGGTCTGTGGGTTGTCCGGCGAGGTCAGCGCGTACCAGTGACCGGGCGTCTTGATCAGGTAGCGCAGCGTCAGCACGTTGCAGGCGATCTGGTATTGCTGCAGCTCCATCGCCCAACCCTGGGTGATCCGCTCCAGTCCCGCCTTGACCATGCCGTAGAACTGACCGCCCTCGCGCACCTCGTCGTACGGACCCGGCCCGGGGAAGTCGGCCGCGCCCGAGGAGATGTTGATGATGTCCCCGCCCGACCCCTTCATGTGCTCGACCGCGTACTTGGCCAGCAGCACCGGACCGCGCAGGTCGAGCTGCCAGATCAGGTCAATGTGCCGGTCCTGGACCGACTCCAGCGTCCCCGGCACCAGCACCGCCGCGTTGTTGATCAGGATGTCGAGCCCGCCCAGCTCCGAAGCGGTGGTGTCGATCGCGCGCACGATCGACTCCGGATCGCGCACGTCCAGCCGCACCGGCACCGCGTGTCCGCCGGACTGGCGGATCTCCTCCGCCACGGTGCGGATCGTGCCCGGCAAACGCGGATCGGGCGACGCTTCGTCCGACCGCGCCGCCACCGCCACCGCCGCGCCGTGCGCCGCCAGTCCGCGCGCGATATCCGCGCCGATCCCGCGACTCGAACCGGTCACCAGCGCCTTCCGACCGTCCAGCAAACCCATCGCACACCTCGATTCCGCTGCGCTCGCGGACACCCGCCCGGAGCGAGCGCAGGCTAGCAGGAGCCGCGATCGCACGGCCGCGCTGGCCGCCTCAGATCACCATCCACCAGGGCGCGGCGAGCACGTTCGACGCGATCCACTCCGGTGCGTCGCCGTCGTGCAGCAACAGACCCGGCCGGCTGCGATCCTCGTACTCCTCGATAAACGTCCGCAGGTGCCTCGTGTCGCGCAGCCGCGGTCGGGCCGACGACTTCACTTCGATCGGCAGCAGCCGTCCACCGGACTCGATCACGAAGTCAACCTCCGCGCCGCTCGCCGTACGCCAGTAGTAGAGCTCGGCGGGTGCCGTCCGGCTGTCGCGCCAGGCCAGCAGGTCATGCAGCACGATGTTCTCCAGATGCTCGCCGCGCGGCTCCGTCTCCTGGCTCAGGTGCATCGCCAAGCCGGTATCGCTCCAGTACGCCTTGGGCGATTTGACCAGCCGTTTCGTGCGGTTGACGGTGTAGGCCGGTAGCCGCACGAACAGGTACGAGGTCTCCAGCAGATTGAGGTATCGGTGAGCGGTCGGTTGCGTGAGCGAGATGTCGCGGGCCAAGTCCGACTGGTTCAAAATCTGGCCAACCCGCAGGCAGGTGGCGCGCATCACCCGGCGGAAGTCGGGCAGCGCCGAGATGTTGGCGATGTCCTGCAGGTCACGTTCGAGATACGTGCGAACGTAGCCGTCGAACCAGATCGCGCGGTCTTGATCTCGCTCCAGCTGCAGCGCCGGCACCGGGAACCCGCCGCGCCGCGCCAGCGCGCGCCAATCCGCCTGTTCGCAGGGCTGCGAGCGCAGCAGGTCGATCCACTGCCGCTCGTCCGTCGTCAGCAGCGATTCCCACATCCCGCCGGGCCCGAGGCCGCGCTGCTCGCGGCGCGTCATCGGCCAGAGATTGAGGTAGCTGGCGCGTCCCGCCAGCGACTCCGACACACGTCGCATCAGCAGCAGGTTGGCCGAGCCCGTCAGCAGGAACTGCCCCGGCCGGCGCCGCCGGTCGACGGCGCGCTTGACCGCATTCATCAGCTCGGGTTCGCGCTGGACCTCGTCCAACGTGACCGGCTGCTCACCGGCCAGCAGCAGCTCGGGGTCGTCATGCGCGGCGCTGCGTGCATCGAGATCGTCGAGCGTGATGTAGCGTCTGTGCTCGCCGGCGAGCTGTCCGACCAGGGTGCTCTTGCCGGTCTGGCGGGCGCCCGTGACCACGGCAACGGGCATCACCCGCAGCCGGTGGTCGAGGCTGTCGACGGCCAGTCGAGGTAGGAGAACATCATTCATGCAGTGAATGATATCCATTCACGACCAGAATGAAAACCATTCACCATAAGCATGGAATCTATTCATCACCTGAATGAAATACATTCACGTGACCCTCTCATACCCATCTCGTGCCCCTCTCGTGCCGCTCACAGCCATCCGCGACGCCACTCACGGCCCCCAACCCCGGATCCGCAGCGGCCTACACTGCCGCCATGATCGACGTACCCAGCGCCCGTACCGCACCAGCCGTACCACTCATCTCCCTGCCCGGCGGCACGTTCATCATGGGCGCCGACGACCGCCGCCGCGACGAGCGCCCCGCGCATCCCGTCAGCATCGCCCCGCTTCGAGCCGCCGAACGCCCCGTCAGCAACGACCAGTACGCCGCCTTCGTCGAGCACACCGACGCCCCGCCCCCGCCCTTCTGGTCGCAGCAACACTTCAGCATCCCCGACGCCCCCGTGGTCGGCATCTCCTGGCACGACGCCGTCGCCTACTGTGAGTGGCTCTCGGAGCAGGTTGGTGCACGGCTCCGCCTGCCGACCGAGGCCGAGCGCGAGTACGCCGCCCGCGGCGGACTGCCGGCTGCCGACTGGCCCGAGCCATCCGCTGCCTGGCCCGATCAAGCGATCCGAGCCTCGGTCGCCACCGCCCAACATCCGCACGTCCCGTTCGACGCCTGCCGCAATGGCTTCGGCCTCTACTGCATGGCCGACAACGTGCACGAGTGGTGCTCAGACTGGTACGACCGCAGCTACTACGCGGTCTCCCCGTCCTCGACGCCGACGGGTCCGGCGAGCGGCTCGCGCCGGGCCAGCCGAGGCGGCTCCTGGCGGCACCGGATCAAGTTCACCCGCGTCAGTGCCCGCTCCAGCCTCTCACCCAACTACCGCTACAACGACTACGGCTTCCGCGTCTACGCCGACGCCGAATAGCCAGCGAGGAATCCGCCATGCCGATCCGCACGACCGTCGTCGGTTCCTGGCCGATCCCCTTCGGCCAGCGCCTCGAGCTCAAGCGCTACTACGCCGGCGAACTCTCCGACGACGAAGCCGACGGCGTCCTCGGGACCGCCGCGCGGATCGCCATGGACGAGCAGATCGCCTGCGGACTCGACCAGATCATGGGCGGCGAGGTCTTCGCCCCCGACTTCCTCCACCACATCCCGCCCCGACTCAGTGGCCTCGAGACCCTCGCGCCGCGAGTCACCGCCAAAGGACAGCAAGGCGTCGGCCGCTACCGGGTCGTCGGCAAGGTCACTGCGCCGCGCGGCACCGGACACGCCAGAGCCTGGCGCCGCGAGCGCGCAATCGAGCCACGCCTGGACAAGGCCTCCGTCCCCTCCCCGTTGACCATCGGCGGCGGCTTCGTCACCGACCAGGACGCGAGCGAGTCCGGACACATGAACGACCTGATCGAGGTCGTCCAGGACGAAATCGCCGACATGATCCAGAACGGCCTCGAGGAAATCCAGCTCGACGCGCCGGGCGAGGCGATCAACCTCGTCTCCGAGCGTGAGACCGCAGACGCGCTGCTCCCGCTGGTCAAGGAACCGCTCGAGCCCGCCTCCGCCATCACCCGGACGATCCACTTCTGCCTCGGCGACATCGCCCGCAAACCCTCGATCGAAGTGCAAAACCTGCGCGCGCTGATCCCCTTCATCCAGCAGCTCGACGGGATCGTAGACCGCGTCCACGTCGAGTGTTCCTATTCCGGCCAGTGGCAGGAGCACGGCCTGCTGGCCGAGCTGCCCGACAGCATGCAGATCATCGCCGGCATCGCCGACGTCAAATCGAAACCCGCGCCCGTGACCGAACTGCGCCAAAAGACCGAGCAACTCGCCGAGGTGATTCCGCCCGAACGCCTGCTCGTCTCGACCAGTTGCGGCGTCGGACGCGTGCCCCACGACGAAGCGATCCGGCTCATGCGCAACCTCGTCAAAGCCGCCGCGCTCGTCGCCTGACCGGAGGAGAACACGATGGAAATCAGACCACTCGGACGCACCGGCGTGCAGGTCTCCAGCCTCTGTCTCGGCTGCATGATGTTCGGCCGGCGCACCGAGCCGGAGGAGTCCTACGCGATCATCGACCGCGCGCTCGATGCCGGCATCAACTTCCTCGACACGGCCAACGTCTACGCCCTCGGCCGCAGCGAGGAGATCACCGGCGAGGCGCTCAAGCGCAACGGCCAGCGGCACAACATCGTCCTCGCGACCAAGGTCCACGGACAGATGGACGCCGAGGACCCCAACGCCCGCGGCAACAGCCGCCGTCACATCATCGAGCAGTGCGAGGCCAGCCTGCGCCGCCTGCAGACCGACTACATCGACCTCTACCAGCTCCACCGTCCGCAGGCCGACATCCCCATCGACGAGACCCTGCGCGCGCTCGACGACCTCGTCCGCGACGGCAAGGTCCGCTACATCGGCACCAGCAACTTCGGCGGCTGGGAACTGGTCGAATCGCTCTGGGTGGCCAAAGAGCTCGGACTCAACCGCGTCGTCTGCGAGCAGCCCGCCTACAACCTGCTCGACCGCCGGGTCGAGAGCGAACTCCTGCCCGCCGCCCGCACCTTCGGCATAGCCGTGATCCCCTGGGGACCCTTGGGCGGCGGACTGCTCAGCGGTCGCTACCAGCGAGGCGAACCGTTGCCCGCCGACGGACGCTACGCGCTCAATCAGGGCCAGCAGCAGCGAATCACCGACGGCGTCTTCGACGTCATCGAAGCGCTCTCGCCGATCGCCCAGGAGAAGGGCGCGACCCTCTCCCAGCTCGCCCTCGCCTGGTGCGAGCAGCAGCCCGGCGTCACCAGCCCGATCATCGGACCCCGCACCATGGAACAACTCGAGGACAACCTCGGCTCCGCCGACGTCACCATCACCGACGAAGACCGCGAGCGCATCGACGCCGTCAATCCGCCCGGCTGGACGGTCACGCCCTACTACGAACTCTTCCGCCGCCCCCACCAGTACCGGATCCTGTAGCCCGCAACCTAGTAGTAGATCCCCCGACCGACACCGCCGCCCGCCGCGATCGTGTCGCCCGTGATCGCAATCGACTTCGGCGACGCCAGGAACGCCACGATGTTGGCGATGTCGTCCGAGTCGATGATCGTACGCACCGAGTTGCCCGACGCCATCCGCGCCTCCGCCTCCTCCAGTGAGATCCCGCTCGACTCCGCAATCTGAGCAATCCGATCCGGCGTCGCCTCGGTCCGCGTCAGACCGGGATGCACCACCGTCACATTGATCCCGTCCGGCCCCAGCTCGTCCGCCAGGTTCTTGGTCAGCGCCGCCACCGAGACGTTGCGGATCGACCCCACCGTGTTCCCGCTCCCCCGCGCCGCCAACCCGGACACGTTGACGATCCGCCCCCAACCCTGCTCCTGCATGTACGGCGCAGCCGCGCGAGAGCAGCGCAGGTAGCCCAATACTTTCACCTGCAGGTCGGCGAGCGCGTGGTCGGCCGTCAACTCCGACAGCGGCAAGGGACCGTGTACGCTGCCCGGCGAGGCCGCATTGTTGACCAGGATGTCCAGCCCGCCCAGCGCCTCGGCCGCCCCGCCGACCATCGCTTCGACCGATTCGTCATCCGCCGCGTCGTACGCGAACCACGAGATACCGCCCAGTTCCTCGGCCGCCGCCGCGAGCCGTTCGGGATCGCGAGCCGAAATCGCCACCGCGCAGCCCTCCTCGATCAACACCCGCGCGATCGCCTTGCCGATCCCCCGGCTGCCGCCGGTCACAAGGGCGCGCTTGCCCTGAAGTTGCAGGTCCATCTCAGGCTCCGTTCAACTCAACCGTGGGAACGACGCGCTCGTGCGGCGCCTTCAGAAACTCGTCAGCTCCGATCGCAACACCGTCCAGCGATGCCTCCGCCACATGCCCGTACTCGACCACGACGTGCTGCGGTCGAGTGGGATTGCGATGCCCCTCGCTCGGGCCCAGCGCCACGATCTCCGCCTCCAGCCGATGCGGCGTGACCGTCAGCACGCCGATCGCCCCCAGCCGCGTCGACAGGTGATGCGGCAGCGACGGACTGCCCGGATTGATCAGCAGCACGTCGTCGCGATACTCCAGCCGCTCGACATGCGTATCGCCGCCGATCAGCACGTCCACCCACTCATCGTTCAGTGACGCCGCCAGGATCTCGCCGATCGGCCGCGACTCCGGCCGCAATTCATGCGCCAGCCCGATGCGGAAGCCCTCAACGTCGAGAAACTGGTGCTCCGCCAGCCGCGGGTCGTCGAAAATGTCGTTGTTGCCCCGCACCGCCAGCACCGGCGCGAACTGCTCGCACCAGTCCAGCACCGCCGGCACCGTGATGTCGCCGCCGTGCAGGATCAGGTCAACGTCCCGCAACGCCTCCCCCGTGTCGGGTCCCAGTTCATCCATCGAGTGCAGCAGTTGCGGAAGATGAGTGTCCGAGATCAGCCCAATGCGCATGCCCGCAGGCTACGCCGGGGCTGGAATCAGCGCTAGCCTGATCAAGCTTGCTTCCATACGACGCGGAAAGGCTGTGAGATGGCACAGGAACGACTGGCGGCGATCGCCGGCATCCACGAATACCCATTGCGAGTCGCCCCCGGCGTCTCCTCCATGCAGATCAAAGCCGAGTCGATGAAGCGCGCGCTCGACGACGCCGGCCTCGATTGGGGCGACGTCGACGGACTCTACGACGCGCTCGACGGCGAAGGCGGCGGCGGACTCGGTCTCGCCGCGTATCTCGGCATCAAGCCGCGCCTGCTCGACACGACCCAGGTCGGCGGCTCCTCCTACGAGTTCCACGCCTCCCACGCGCTGCGAGACATCGCCGCCGGACGCTGCAACGTTGCCGTCACCACCTACGGCTCGACCGCCGCATCGATGCGCGTACCGATCGGCACCGGCGGCATGGGCCGCGGCGGCGCCTCCTGGCAGCAAAACATGGAAGCGCCCTACGGCTCGACCCTGATCGCCAACTACGCGATGGTCGCGCACCGGCACATGCACGAGTACGGCACGACCACCGAACAGCTCGCCCAGATCTCCGTCGCCACCCGCAAGCACGCCATGCGCAATCCCGAGGCGGTCAAGGCGATGACCGACCTGCAGTTCGTCAAGGTCGACGAAATCACCGTCGAGGACGTGCTCGAGTCGCGCGTCATCGCCGACCCGCTGCATCTGCTCGAGTGCTGCATGATCTCCGACGGCGGCGGCGCGGCCGTTTTCGTCTCGCCCGAGATCGCGCGCGACATCAAGAAGAAGCCCGTCTGGATCATCGGCGCCGGCGAAGCCACCAAGTACCGCGAAAACGGCGGCGACATCACCACCTCGGCCGGCGCGCAGAGCGCCCCCGCCGCCTACGGACAGGCCGGCGTCACCCCCGACGAGATCGACATCGCCATGATCTACGACTCCTTCAGCATCACCGTCGCCGTGATGCTCGAGGACCTCGGCTTCTGCGCCAAGGGTGAGGTCGGCCAGTTCATCGAGGACGGACACCTCGCCTTCGATCAGCCCGGCCTCACGCTCAACACCGACGGTGGCGGACTCTCCTCCAACCACCCCGGCATGCGCGGACTCTTCCTGCTGCTCGAATCCGTCCGCCAGCTGCGCGGCGAATCCAACAGCCAGGTCGACGGAGCCAAACTCGCCGTCGCTCACGGCAACGGAGGACTCCTCGGAGGAACCCACACCGGAGGAACCGTCATCCTCGCCGCCGACTGACGCGCTCCCGCCCGATTTCCCTCTCCCCCCGCGCAGCAGGGGGAGATGCCGAAGGCAGAGGGGGGCATCCCCCCAACGAAAGCGATAACGAACATGGCCAACCGACCACAACCCAGCTTCCCCGAGCCCGACACCCAGCACTTCTGGGACGGCTGCAAGGCAGGCGAACTCCGCTACCAGACCGACTCCGACGGCAACGTCGTCTTCTACCCGCGCGGACACTCGACCGTCACCGGCGACCGCGAGCTGAGCTGGAACGTCTCCTCCGGTCTCGGCAGCGTCTACACCTACTCCGTCGTCCGCCAGAACCGCATGCCCGGATTCCAGGAGCTCGGCGCCTACGCCGTCGCCTACATCGACCTCGACGAGGGCTTCCGCATGATGAGCACCATCGTCGGCGTCGACGACCCGACCAGCGACATCCACATCGGCCAGCGGGTGAAAGTCGAGTTCGAGGAACAGGCGGGAGAAGACTCCTACCCAATCCCCGTCTTCCGGCCCGTATGATGCGGCGAATGTGTTCTAGGACACACGTTCTTATTCCAGAACAGTCCGGAATCCCCGACTGAGCCCGCTGAGCCGATACGCTCTGGTTCATGTCCAGCCGACCTCCGACCATCGCCGAGCGGTTGATCGACCAGATCGTCACTCCGGCGCCCCAGCACGATCGCGATGCCGACCTCGCCATCGAGGCCCACGGCCTGGTCAAGCACTTCGGCGAGATCCATGCCGTCAACGGCATCGATCTGGCAGTGCCGCCGGGCCACATCTTCGGCTTCCTCGGCGAGAACGGAAGCGGCAAGACCACCACGGTCCGCATGCTGACGACGCTCCTCCGCCCCACCGCCGGCCACGCCCGCGTGGCCGGGTTCGATGTCCTCGTTCAGGATCGCCAGGTCCGCCGAGCCATCGGCGTCGCCCTCCAGGAAGCCGGTCTCGACATCCTCCAGACCGGCCGCGAACTGCTGCGCCTCCAGTCCCGCCTCTACAACGTGCCCCGCGGCGAAATCGAAGACCGCATCGCCCATCTGCTCGATGTCGTCGACCTGACCGAGGACGCTGACCGCCGCATCGGCGGCTACTCCGGGGGCATGCAGCGGCGCCTCGACCTCGCGTCGGCGCTCGTCCACTCGCCCTCGATCATCTTCCTCGACGAGCCAACCACCGGCCTCGACCCCGTCTCTCGCCAAAACCTGTGGGAATACATCCAGCGACTCAACCGCGAGGACGGCGTCACCTTCTTCCTCACCACTCAGTACCTCGAGGAGGCCGACCAGCTCTGCGACGAGATCGCCATCCTCGACGCCGGCGAGATCGTCCAGCAAGGCACCCCGGACGGACTCAAGGCGACCGTCTCCGCCGACGTGATCTACGTCCAGGTCGAGGGCGACGAGCAGGCCCAGCAACGCGCCGTCAGCGCCCTCCTGCCCTTGCCCAACGTCGAGGACGCCCAGTGGGACTTCAACGAAGGCATCGCCGTCTACAGCAAGAGCGGTCACGACACCCTGCCTCGAGTCGTCCGCACCCTCGACGATGAGAGCCTGCCCTTCAGCAACCTGCGCCTCGCCCGAGCCACCCTCGACGACGTGTTCTTCAAGGCCACCGGACACCGCATCGAGCCCGGCGACGCTGCGGCCCAGCCCACGCAGGGCGGTCCCGCGTGAGCGCCATCGAGACTCCCCGCCCGGCCCAGACCTCCGCCTCCCGCGAGTCCGGACCGATCCGCATTCTGACCGACGCCCGCTACCTCGCCGGCCGCGCCATCCGCGAGTCGGTGCGCCAGCCCGGCGTCGAGATCACCAACATCTTCATCCCCCTCTTCTTCCTCGCCGTCTCCACCGGCGCCATCGCCAACTTCTCCGAGCGCGGCTTCGGCGTCGAGAACTACCTCGCCTTCCAGCTCCCCGTCGCCGTCCTCCAGGCCGTCGCCGGCTCCTCCTCCGCCTCCGGCATCGCCATCGTCCTCGACATGGAGCGCGGCTACTTCGACAAGCTGCTGCTCACCCCCGCCTCGCGCTGGTCGCTGATCATCGGACGCGTCTGGGCCGACGCCGTCCGCGCCGTCTTCTTCGCCTCGATCATGCTGATCGCCGCCCTCATCGCCGGCTCCGGCATGGCCTCCGGCGTCCCCGGCGCAATCCTCATCCTCGTCATCGCCGGACTCTTCGGCGGCGCCTACAGCGGCATCGGCATCTTCATCGCCATGCGCACCGGCAACGCCCAGGCCGCCCAGGCCGGATTCCTGCTCTTTTTCCCCCTGCTCTTCATGGCCCCCGCCTTCGCCCCGCTCGCCGTCTTCGACGACTGGCTGCGCATCATCGCCACGATCAATCCCGTCACCTACATCATGGAGGGCATGCGCGGACTCGTCATGGAGGGCTACGCCTGGCCCGTGACCGAGGGCGGGCAGATCGTCTTCGGCTCCGATGGACTGCCCATGACCAAAGAACCGCCCGCGCTCCACTGGGCCTTCGTCTCCCTCGCCGGCTTCAGCGTCTTCACCCTCACCATCGCCGCCCTCGCCCTCCGCTCCCGAACCCGCGCCGACTAACGCCACCCCTCAGCTCCTCCCCCTTCCGGTCCCCTCTCCGTCTGAAGACGGCTCGCTGCTTCCCCGTCCCTTCCGGTCCCCTCTCCCTCTGGGAGAGGGCTAGGGTGAGGGTCCCCTCTCCCCCAGCGCACGGGTGCCGTTCCCCGAGTTGATCGGGGACCAGTTCCCCTCTCCCCCCGCGCCAGCGGGGGGAGATGCCGCAGGCAGAGGGGGGCATGCCTCCAAACAACCGCAAGCCTTACATGGCGTTCGATATCGTGCCCTTCGACGTATCGATTCAAGAACAGGAGGAATCCCCATGTCCACACCCATCAACCTGAAACTGAAATGGATCGCACCTATCGCCGTCGCCCTCACAGCACTGATCGCCGTAATCGCCACCGCCGTTATCACCGCCGGCGGATCCGACGACAACGACAGAGACGTCCGCATCCTCGCCCGCCAGACCGGCGACGGCCGCACCGAGGTCGCCCTGCAGGTCCGCGACAGCTACGACTCCTGGGGCGAACGCATCCTCCCCCGCGAACGATTTCTCGCCGCCGACTCCGAGCCCGGCCTCTGGCGCGCCAGCACGACGATTTACATCGAAGCCGAGCAAGCCGTCGACCCCGCAGCCGTCGGCCTGACCGCCACCGCCACCATGACCGGCCCCGACGGCGAGCCGATGGGCCAGGTCAACTTCATCCAGGGTCCCCGCGGCGTCCTCGTCCAGGCCCGCATGACAGGGGTGCCCGAGGGCTGGCACGGATTCCACATCCACGAAACCGGATCCTGCGACCCCGACTTCTCCGCCGCCGGCGGCCACTACAACCCGACCGCCATCGGCCACGGCGTCCTCCACGAGGACGGCCACCACCCCGGCGACACCGTCAACCTCTACGCCCACACCGACGGAACCGCCAACGCCGACCAGTACACGCTCGACGTCACCCTCGGCGAAGGCCCCGCCTCCCTCTTCGACGCCGACGGCTCCGCCATCATCGTCCACCAGAGCCCCGACACCTACGGACCCGACCCCGCCGCCGGCCCCCGAATCGCCTGCGGAGTCATCACCCTCGACTGACCCCTTCCTCCCGCTCCCCCTCCCTCTGATCCCCTCTCCCTCTGGGAGAAGGCTAGGGTGAGGGCCTCCGGTCCCCTCTCCCCCTGGGAGAGGGTTAGGGTGAGGGTTCCCCTCCCCCCGCGCCAGCGGGGGGCGACGGCCTCCAGTCCCCTCTCCCTGAGGGAGAGGGCTAGGGTGAGGGCCTTCCCCCAACCCCACCAGTTGCCCGACTCCAACCCACTCGATAGCCTCAAACTGCACCAAACCAGCGAACACCCCAAGAGGAGCACCAATGTCCTTGTTCCAGACCGCCTCAGCACACTGCGACCTCCCCTGCGGCGTCTACGACCCCGCCCAGGCCAAGATCGAAGCCATGTCCGTCCTCAAGTCGATGGAGAAGTACAACGACTCCGACGACCACGACTTCAAGGCCCGCTGCACGATCGTCAAGGAGCAGCGCGCCGAGGAAGTCAAGCACCACCTCTGGGTCCTCTGGACCGACTTCTTCAAGCCCCACCACCTCGAGGCCGACGCCTCCATCCACGAACTCATGTGGAACGCCACCAAGGTCGCCGGCGAAGCCAAGAAGACCAACGACGTCGCCAAGGGCCAGGAACTCATCGACCTGATCGACCAGATCGCAGAAAAGTTCTGGGCCACCGCCGAAGGCCCCGGAGCCGGCGTCTACGCCCAGTAGTCCTCGGCAATTCTCAAGAGGCCGCCTCGCTAGCCCAATCAATGGGACCGTCGTCGAATTCGTCAACCAAGGCATCGCGGTTGGCGAATTCGATGTCGTCCACAACGACCTGCTTACCCGTAGTGGTTTCAATCAGGCTGATGAGCTGCCGGGCACGATCTCTGTAGAACCCCCAGAAGTCATCAGCAAACAGGATCTGATCGTCGATTCTGTGGCTCTGTACGATCTCCGAGGCGTGGCTCTCACTCTTGGCCTCCTCCAGGATTGTCCTGCGGTACACCGACGGTGCCCGCCCGCCGAGCCGACGATTAGTGCGGGCTGTGAGCGGGGTCTTGTTGATGATGCTGTTGAAGTCCCTGTCCCTGATGCCCTGTCGACGGCACCAAGTCTGCGGAAAGATGTGGTGAATGTCCACATTCTCCTCAAAGTACGTGGCTTGTTCCATTTTCTGGCCCGTAAGGAAATCCGCACATCCCTCCCGCATCAGCAGCGCGTGAATTCCCTTGTAGGCGGCGGAGTTTCGTCGACGCAATGTGCGAAGGCGGCTGGCCTGAAACAGTGCGTTGCTTACCGTCGATGGCTCTGGACCATCGTTACGGATCCAGTCCGTGACTTCCGGTAGGTCGCGAGCGAAGATCGTCTCAGTTGAGCCGCCGTAGGTCTCTCCCAGGACGCCGTTCCAGTACCACCGCCGAATCTGATCGCGAGCCTTGACGCTCTCGTAGTCACTTCCAAGCGCTGCGAGAATCGCGGCAAGCGGGACTAGCTGCGATCGATAGGGCACGTCTCGACTGTGAAAGATGTGCTCTCCGTGAAGGAACTTCGCAGCAGCCTCGAAGCCGGCTTCTGCGCGATCCGCGAATGACTCGTACTCATCCACCGAGAGGGCGAGTATCTCTCGTCGGCGACACCCAACGCTCGAAACCGGTTGCTTGGATAGCGTCGCCAGCAGCGTCACCACCTGCAAAAACTCTGTGCTCTGCAAGTCCCCCAAGACAGGGTAGGTCGACTCGAGTCGGCGCTCTCTCTCTGCCCAGTCATCGCGCAGCTGGTAGCCCTCTGCGGCAAACGAAGCGGTGAGCAGTTCAAAGACCGTCAAGGTCACGCCGCCAGTGTTGACCTTCTCAAAGACGAGACACACCGCTTCCTTAGTTGTCTCTCTGCCAAGAGCAATAACTGGTAGCTGGTATCGGGCGAAGGCTCTGACGATACGGCGCTCAAAGCGATTCCAGAACCTTGTCTTCTCAGGATCGTTAGCCCAGTAGTTGGCGTAGCCATCACGCCACTCAAACGTGTCGAACATCTGATTGGCCGGAAAGTAGCCGAGTTCGAACTCCCGATCTTTGGTTGAGAGGTCAAGTGAGACGTCCCTCAATGTGCGCACTTTTCCATCATCGGGAACGGAGACAATCCATTCATCCCTGTCGACGTCATCGCGCAACGCAAGCTCCATATTGACGTAGTAGAGACGTTTGATGGCCTTGCCTCGGGAATCCCGAGTAGCTACTGGTTGTGCAGTCATGAGTGCCTGATAGAGCGAGGTCAAACGCTGCTGACCGTCCAGGAGGAGGATTGAGGGTTCTTGTGATCCATCTGAACCCGATCCTTCAATAGGCCTGGTCTGGAAGTTCACGTCTCCGCCGGACTGAAGGGTCATGATTGCGCCGATTGGAAATGAGACTGACACGCTCGCCAGAAGGCTGCGAATGCGGTCATCGTCCCAGACCCAACCGCGCTGGAAGTCCGGCAACTGGAGGTCGCCATCTTCCACGTCCTGAAGCAGATCCTCTAGCGATGTCTTGGTGCTGTCGAACGATGCGCCGAGCATGGTCAGCCTCTGATTTCTTTGCTGGTATCCCCCACGAGGGCTCGAACCCACAGCCTACCGACCGAACTCTCCGTCGCCCTCCGACACAGCCAACTGCGCCGCCTGCTCCGGCGTCGGCGCGTAGCCGCGCTCCGTTACCTCCAGCCGGACCCTTCGTCGTCCTGCAGGCAAGCGATCATCTGGAAGAGGTGGCGCGCCTGGGAATCACGCTCTGAATGTAGTCGCGCAGCACGACCTAACCCGTCTCGAGCTCAGGCACTCGACGCCCTCGTGCAGCAGCGCCCGACGAAACGCAGGGTCGCTCTTCGCCCGCGCCTGCACAGTTTCCTTGAAGTCGCACGTCAAGACCATGATTCGCCTCTCTCGCCCGAGCGTATCCAGAACGCACCAGATGAGGCATGGCTCGACAGTCGTGCTACCGTGACCGTCCAATTCGAGGCAACAAACGCCGAAGACGTCTTGGACGCTAGGACGCTAGTCATGGTCGCATTCCAACCGACCGCACGCCGACCCACCCGGGCGAGATGCTGCTGCAAGAGTTTCTGCTGCCGCTCGGCCTGACTCAGCGCGACCTCGCCACCGCCATCCATGTGCCCTTCCAGCGGGTCAACGAGGTTGTGCGCGGTAGACGCGGCGTCACGCCGAGTACGGCCTTGTGGTTGTCCAGGTTCCTCGGCACGTCCCCCGACTTCTGGATGAACCTGCGGCTCCGCTGGGACCTCTACCACGCGCAGCAAGCCGAGGCGGAACACATCGACAAAATCCGTCCCTTGGGCGTCGGCCAGTAAGACCGAACGGCCCGAATCCCCGCAATCACTCCAACGCCCTGCACTCTCTTCCGGGCCTCTGGTCTCCTCTCCCTCTGGGAGAGGGTTAGGGTGAGGCCCCTCCGCAAACTCCGACACACCCGATACTTGGCACATCTGTCCGTATCGAACTAATGTATCAACAGACGCAGACGACGAGGCAGAGGAGGACACCATCAACACCCCCAACATCTCACCCAGACGACGCCGACGCATCTTCCGCGCCCACCAACTCCGCCAGGAAGGACTCACCCTCGAGCAAATCGCCCGGCAACTCAACGTCTCCATCGCCACCGTTCACGCCGACCTCCGCGCGCTCGAGGAGAACTGGATCGCCCTCACCCAGGACATCCACGACGACCTGCTGCTGCAGCAGATCGCCCGCCTCGACCATCGTCTCGAGCGGCTCAACCGGCTCGATCCGATCGCCGATGCCATGTTCGCCCTCGGCCCCGACGCGCAACTCACGCCCGACCAGCTCGACCGGATCGAGGAGCGCCACGCGCGCCGCCTGGCCCAGGCCGAGCGCGAGTTCCGCATGCTGCTCAAGCAGCTCCACCGCCCGCACGCCGCCGCCAGCGCGCGCCCCTTCGTCTACCCCGACCCCGACGCCGAGCCCGCGCCCTACCCGGACGACGAGCTCGCCGACCCCGAAACCGACCGAACAAACCTGAAAGAACCTGAAAGCCTCAGCCCCGCAATCCCCAGCAAAACACTGGAAATCGTCCCTCCAGCCGCCTCAGAAAAAAACTCCTTCCCAAACCTGAATGGCGCCGCCGCACCACCCCTCACCCCCGTCCCAATCCCCGCCGACGCACCGCCTCCCTCCGATGCCCCGCACTTGATGCGGGGCCCAGTCCCCGCCGACGCACCGCCTCCCTCCGATGCCCCGCACTTGATGCGGGGCCCAGACTCCCTCCGACACCCCGGACCCGTTCTCGAACCAACCCTGCCCCCTGAGCACAAAGCCGAGGCGATCCGCCTCACCCAGCGCGTCCACGAGGCCCAGGCCAACGGCGACCCCATCGCCGAACTCGATGCGCTCGACAAAATCGTCAAACTCTACGCAAAGTGACGCCCATGCATGGTACGCATGGTCCCCCCGGGAGGACTCAAACCTCCAGCACCTGGAGAGTCGAGACAGCGACCCGGCCGCTAGCGGATTCGCGTCACCCGTGAGCGGCGACGCGCCGGTTCCTTCAACTCGGGATCGTCATTCCAGGGTTGGCGGATGAAGCGGACTCCCAGGCTGCGGTCAATCTCTCGCCACTTCGACTCTTCCTCGGACGTGACGAAAGTGATCGCTTCGCCATCGCGGCCCATTCGGCCGGTCCGGCCGACCCTGTGAGTAAAGAGCTGCGGAGAGTCGGGCAGGTCGTAGTTGATCACCTGTCCGACGCCGTCGATATCGAGACCGCGCGCAGCGACATTGGTGGCGACCAGGATCGGCGTCTCGCCCGAGCGAAAGTCGCGCATCACGCGCTCGCGTGCATTCTGGCTCAGATTGCCCTGCAGCGCGCCCACCGGATAGCCGAACTCATCGAGCTGGCGGGCGAGCTTCTTGACCCCGTGCTTCGTCTTGCCGAAGACGATCACCGCCTCGCCGTTGCGCTGGTCCAACAGCGAACGCAGCGCGCCGATCTTGTGGTCTCGCCGGATCGAGTAGACCAGGTGCGTCACGCTGGGCAACGTCCGCAGGTCGGCGTCGACCTCGACCGTAGCGGGCTGTTGCAGATGTTTGGCCGCGGTCTTCGCCACCCAGTCGGGCAGCGTGGCCGAGAACAACGCGGTCTGACGGCCGGATGGCGTGTATCCGAGGATCGCCTCGACATCGCGAGCAAAGCCGCGGTCCAGCATCTCATCCGCCTCATCCAGCACCAGGAATCGCACCGACCGCAGGTCGAGCGTGCCCTGTCGAAGATGATCCAGCGTGCGACCGGGTGTGCCGATGACGATCTGCGGTCCCCGCTTCAGCGCCGCCTGCTCGGGCCGCGCCGAGCGGCCGCCATAGAGCAACGTCGTCTGCAGACGCTGCGCAGTCGCCACCGCCTCCGTCACCTCGCCCACCTGGATCGCGAGCTCGCGAGTCGGTGTCAGCACCAGCGCCTGCACCTCGCGCGCCGACGCGTCACATCGTTCGATCAGCGGGATCGCGAACGCCAGGGTCTTGCCGGAACCGGTCCGCGCCTGGCCGATCACGTCGCGACCGCCCAGCAACAGGGGAATCGTCGCGTGCTGGATCGGCGTGGGCTCGAAGATCTCCTTCGCAGCCAGCGCGGCCCGGGTCGCTCGGCTCAGAGCCATCTCCGAGAAGGCCGCAGCCGTCCCGTCCACGTCCCGGTAGTCGGCCCGATCGTCGGCGTAGTCGTCGGCCTGGACCGGCATCCTCGTTTCGCTTCGCCTGCGCGTGGCAGTCCGGGCGTCCGAGGGATGCTCCGCTCTGACGCTGCCGCGTCGACCTGCGTAGCACGATCTGCAGTACACCGGCCGCTCAGCGTGGGGACGGAACGGGACAGAAGTCGAGACGCCGCAGTCGGCGCATGTGGCTTGGTGACGAGGTTTGCGAGTGCGCGACCGTGGCCGCGCGGATACGGATGCTCGAGGCATGGGTACAGAGGACTCCTCAGAGGATGGGTTCGGTTCTTTGAATCAGAACAGGAAGGGGGTTGGAAGAAGCAAGTACGAAAAGGGAATGCTGACTGTGGTCTCAATGCTGAATCAGTTGTACCACCCAGCCTACTCACGGAACTGTCACGACCGGTATCGCTTGGTAACCATTGACGCAACTGCTGAATCCGAGGAAGCCAGGCGCGAAGTGGCGCCAACGTCCGGGCCTGTACGCTTGCGCCCTCGCCCGACCTGGCGCCGCCCGCCAGGGAACGTGGTCCCCCCGGGAGGACTCGAACCTCCAGCCTACGGATTAGAAGTCCGTCGCTCTGTCCGGTTGAGCTACGGGGGGTCAGCTCTGCGGGCGGCCCGCTTCGTAGTAGGCGGCGCCCCGCTTGTCCAATGATATGGCGACCTCGTGCCGCTCCGACGGTCGGTCCGGGTAGTCGAACTCCAGCACAATCCGCCCGCGATGCGACCCCTCCGGCACGCCGCCCGCCGCAGCCGCAATCGGAATCACCGATCCTTGCGGCCCATTCGTAAACGCGTAGCC
This sequence comes from Chloroflexota bacterium, assembly GCA_028874365.1. GTDB lineage: Bacteria > Chloroflexota > Dehalococcoidia > Bin125 > Bin125 > Bin125. The sequence continues at coordinate 63,508 of JAPPJZ010000033.1, forward strand.
GCTCCCCAGCGCCACACCGGCCTGGACGCCCACATCGAGCCAGCTCGGCGTGCTGGTCACCCGCCAGGCCAGCAGCCCGCTGCCCGAATTGGCAATCGTCAACGCCGCGCCCCGGCTCGAGAACTCGCTCGACCGCAGCTCCAGTTCGCCGGGCAGACCGTCCAACAGCGGCATCCCCAGCAGCGCCGCCCGGTCCGGCCTGCTCTGCGTAACGCCCAAGTCCGGCGAGTACGCCTGTGCCGGCAGCTCGAGGCTCATCCGCTCCCGGATCTGGTCAAAGGTCTGCCAGAACACATCCGGATCCAGCGCCCCGCCCGGCGCGGTCAGTCTCGCGACGTCCGGCAGCACCACCGGATGCGGCTCCCACAGTCGCCGTCCGTCTACCACCGGCGGATTGATCACGCAGCCCAGCACCCGCTCCTGGTACGGGTAGTTCCAGTAATCGCTACGGTCCGCGTCGCAGTCATACGTTCCGCGCCCCGGGTTGTACTTCGGGTTGCCCGGATGGTTAATCCACGCCCAGCCGTTGTACGCCCAGAGCGCGAAGTACCACGACTCGATGAAACTCGGATCGCTCGCACCGACCACCGGGAAGTAGTCCTCGTTCCACTTCTCCGCCAGGATCCGCGCGCCCGCCGCAATGTTGTAGGCGAAGTGCGAACCCGCCAGCGCCTCGTAGCGAGACGGCAACCCGCCGTCGTTGTGGATCGTGCTCGTGATCTGCATGATCCCGTACCCGCAGTCCGGCGACAGCAACGGCGGTCCGATCGTGCCCCAATCGACATCCAACGGACCCATCGCAATCTTGCTCTCGATCCACGCGATCGCGTAGAGCAACTGAGCAGGGATCGTCGCCGAAGCATCCGGCCGCCGAGGCTCACCGACTGTCAGCGTCGGCAATCGGAAGTCCGCGTCTTGCGGGAACAGCCGATCCGCTGCCGCGAGCCGCAGAGTCTCGAGGTAGAGCTGACGCGACTCCTGTGCCTCGAACGACTGCAATGCGAACGGCGGCCCGCCCCCGCTGTACGGACAACTGCTCGGCCCCGCGCTCGGTGCCGCGCTCGCGCCCGACCAGATCTCGATCTTCGTCGCCGCGTGCGGCACCAGCAGGCCCAGCACGATCCCCAACAGCAGCACGAAGCCCACGCCCAACCAGATGAGCATCCGCCGCCGCCGGCGTGGTTTGAACCAGGTCCCGTCCACTCGCAACATCGTCCCGTCGGCCCCGCCCGAGCCGCGTGGCGCCAACCCGCCGTCGCGCGTTCCGACTCTATCACGGACGTTCGCCCCTCGACGCTGCGATACTGTGGGCAACAGCGGGCGAGCGACCGGAAACTGCACCGGGACGCGGACAGGAGGTGCGCGTGGCGCGCATTGCAATCATCGGGCTGGGCTACATCGGAGGCTCCATCGGCATGGGCCTTCGTGCGGCTAGGCTGCGAGACACCGAGATTGTCGGCTTCGACGACTGGCGAGCCGCGCGAAACGCCGCCAACAAGCAGGACGCCGTCGACCAGATCGTCGGCAGCCCCCGCGAGGCCGTCGACGGCGCAGGCCTCGTCATCCTGGCCACGCCGCCGGCCGCGACCTCGGAGCTGCTGCAAGAGATCGCCCCCGGTCTGGGCCGCGGGGCAGCCGTCACCGATACCGCAGCTTCCAAGGTCAAGGTCGGCGACTGGGCCGACCAGCATCTGCCTCGCGGCGTCTCCTTCATCGGCGGTCATCCCATGGCCGGCGACGCCTCCGCATTCGGCGTCGAAAACGCCAGCGCCGACCTCTTCCAGGGCAAACGCTGGTTCGTCAGTCCCTCGCCGAGCGCCTCCGACAGCGCCGTCAAATCGGTGCTCGGCATGGTCCGCGAACTCGGCGCCACGCCTCACTTCCTCGATCCCGAGGAGCACGACTTCGTCATGGCCGGCGTCTCCCACCTCCCGCTCGTCGCGTCCTACGCGATGTTCACCATGCTGCGCGGCTCCGACGGCTGGCCCGACTTCGGCCGCGCCGCCGGCGAGACCTTCCGCACCATGACCGCCTTCAACTCCGGCGACCCCAGCATGACCACCGAAATCGCCGTCACCAACCGCGATCAAATCAAGCACTGGATCGATCGTTACGTCCTCGAACTCAACCGCGTACGCAATCTGCTCGACGAAGAGGAAGAAGACGTCTTCCGCGAGTACTCCAGCGCCCAGATCAACCACGCCAAGTTCCTCGGCGGCGACGACCTCGACCCCGATGCCGGCGCCCAGCCCGACATCCCCGACGCCACCTCGCAGATGGCCGCGCTCCTCATCAGTCCGCGCCTCTACGAAAAGGTTCGCCAGATGACCAAGCGAACCGACGAGAAGGAGAAGGAACGCGAAGCGCGCGGACGCCGCTGGGGACGGAGATAGCCAGTGGCGTCGGAGATCACGGTCGACCCGGGCGGTCCCTTACGCGGCGAACTGCGTGTGCCCGGCGACAAGTCAATCTCCCACCGGGCCCTCATCTGCAACGCGCTCGCCAGCGGCGAGGCAGAAATCCGAGGCCTGCTCGACAGCGCCGACTGCCGTTCCACGATGGCCTGTCTGCATCAGTGGGGAGTGGAGTTCGAGGAGCACGGCGACACGGTCGTCGTCCGAAGCCCGGGTCAGGACGAATTCCACCCCCCCGCGGACGAACTCGATTGCGGAAACAGCGGCACCTCGATCCGACTCCTCAGCGGCGTCGCCGCCGGCCTGCCCTTCCGCAGCCACTTCGATGGCGACGAGTCGCTGCGCCAGCGTCCAATGCGCCGCGTCCTCGACCCACTCGCCTCGATGGGTTCAGCCGTGGACTCGCGGAGCACCGCGCCCTACTGGGTCGATGGCTCAGCCGGGCTGACCCGCGGCTTCGACGGTGAGATCGCCGTGGCCAGCGCCCAGGTCAAGAGCTGCATCATCTTCGCCGCCCTCCGCGCCGGTGAGTCGAGCCGCATCGTCGAGCCCGGTCCCTCGCGAGACCACACCGAGCGAATCCTCGGCGCGATGGGCGCCGACATCGACATCGACGGCCCAACGATCCGCATCCATCCCGGCGCGACGCTGAGCGCGCAAGACGTGGAGGTGCCGGCCGACATCAGCGCCGCAGCCTATTGGATGATTGCAGCGGCGATGACCCCGGGCTCCGAGCTCTCCCTGCCCGGCGTCGGCGTCAACCCGCGCCGCAGCGGCGTCATCGACGTGCTCAAGTCCATGGGTGCCACGGTCGAACTGCAAAACCTCCGCGACGTATCAGGCGAGCCGGTAGCCGACATCCGTGTGCGTGGAGCATCGCTTCACGGAACCCGGATCGATGGCGATCTAATCGTGACCGCCCTCGACGAACTCCCGGCCCTCGCCGTTGCAGCAGCAGTCGCCGATGGCGTCACGGAGATCCACGACGCCGAGGAGCTGCGGGTCAAGGAATCCGATCGAATCGCCACGACCACGGCAATGCTGACGGCCATGGGCATCAGCGTTGAGGACTGGAGCGACGGCATGCGGATCGTCGGTGGTCGGCTCCGCGGAGCCTCCGTCGACTCGCACGGAGACCATCGCTTGGCGATGTCCGCCGCCGTCGCAGCCCTGGCATCCGAGCCGGAGTCCGGTCCGACCACGATCCGCCGCGCCTCAGCCGTTGACATCTCCTATCCGACCTTCTGGCGCGACCTCGACCGATTGCGTCATGTCCCCGTCTGAACCGCCACCGCTCGTGGTCGTGATCTCCGGCCCCTCGGGCGCCGGCAAAGACACGGTCATCAATGAGGCGCTGAAGCTGGATCCCTCTCTCGCCAAGGTGGCCACGGCCAAGACGCGGGAGCCCCGTCCGGGCGAAATCGAAGGCGTCCACCACGTCTTCCTGAGCAATGAAGAGTTCGACCGCTGGGTCGCGGAAGATGCCTTCCTCGAGCACGTCATGTCCTACGGGCATCGCAGCGGAGTGCCGAAGTCGGCCGTGGAGGACCTGTTGGCCCAGGGTCGCACCACAATTCTGCGCACCGACGTCGAGGGAGCGAGAACGCTCAAAGAGAAGCTCGACGCTCCCTTGCTGGTCTTCCTCACAGTGACCGACGTCGAGGCGCTCGAGCGCCGGATTCGCGGCCGAGGGGCCGAGAGCGAAAGTCAAATTGCGGTCAGGTTGGCCGAGGCCGAAGCGGAGATGGCCGAGTCCGGCTGGTTCGATGTCACAATCGTCAACGCCGAGGGTCAACAGAACGATGCGGCCCTGGAGCTGATCGCAGCAATCGAATCTGAGCGGCGGCGACGTGCATAAGCAACGCCACATATGTCGCTTGCGACGTTTGACATCGCCCGCATCTCTCCTAGGATCCCGGTAGGAGCAGGAGTTCAAGATGTCCGCGAAGTGGTTCAGTGTCGAGACAGGGACGCACCGGCGTCCGTCCGCGCTTTGCCACACGTCGGGCGGCCAGGGGGTCTGGCGAGGCCGACACTAAGTCGTCCCGCCGACGCGGCGTCGTGTGGCGAGCACCGCCACCGCCGCGTTCAACCCAGGAGCCTGTTCCCATGCCGTTGACCGGCGAACTCACCCCCAGCCTTGATGAATTCAAACAGCTCGCCGCCGACGCGCACGCGTCGCGCACGGGCAACTACGCCGCCATCTACCGCGAGGTCCTCGCCGATCTCGAGACCCCCGTCTCCGCCTTCCTCAAGGTCAAGCGAGGGTCCTACTCCTTCCTCCTCGAGTCGGTCGAAGGCGGCGAGCGGCCCAGCCGCTACTCATTCATCGGCACCGAGCCCTACCGAGTCTTCCGCTCGCCCTCCGGCGGCGACGTCGACCCGCTCAAGGAGGTCGAAGCCGAACTGGATCGGTTCGACCTCGTCGCCAACTCCGATCTGCCGCCCTTCCACGGCGGAGCCGTCGGATACCTCTCCTACGAGTCAATCCGGCACTTCGAGCCGCGAGTCCAACCCGCCGACCACGATCCGCACGGCTTGCCGGAAGCGCTGTTCCAGTTCGTCGATACCGTCCTGCTCTTCGACCACCTCAAGCACGTGATCAAAGTCGTCACGCACGCCCGCCTCGACGGCGATGTCGAGTCCGCCTATCGCGCCGCCGAGTTCCGCATCAACGAACTGGTCGAGCGACTGCAGTCCGGCCCGCCGATTCCGCCCGGCGATGCGCCCGAGCCCCTCGGCCACTCCAGCGCCATCCGCTCCAACATGGAGCGTGAAGCCTACTTCTCCGACGTCAAGCAGATCATTGACTACGTGATCGCAGGCGACATCATCCAGTGCGTCTACTCGCAGCGATTCTCGCGCGAGACCTTCGTCCATCCATTCAACGTCTACCGCACCCTGCGCACAGTGAATCCCTCGCCCTACACCTACTACCTCGAAATGGAAGACCACCAGATCGTCGGCACCTCGCCGGAGCTGCTCGTCATCGTCGAGGAGGGCAAGGTCTCAACCCACCCGATTGCAGGCACGCGACGGCGCGGATTCAACGACGAAGAAGACGCCGAGCTCGAGGCCGACCTGCGCGCCGACGAGAAGGAGATCGCCGAGCACGTGATGCTGCTCGACCTCGGCCGCAACGACATCGGCCGCGTCGCCAGGCCGGGCACCGTTCGCGTAACCCAGGAGCTCGACGTCGAGCGCTACAGCCACGTCATGCACCTGGTCTCCCACGTCGAAGCCGACCTCGCCGAGGGCGCCACGTCCTTCGATGCCGTCCGAGCCACGTTCCCCGCCGGCACCGTCTCCGGCGCACCCAAGATTCGCGCCATGGAGATCATTTCTGAGTTGGAAGAAGACCAGCGCGGCCCCTACGCCGGAGCGCTGGGCTACTTCGGCTTCGGCGGCAACATGGAAACCGCTATCACGATTCGCACGATCATCATGCAGGACGGCGTCGCCTCGGTGCAGGCAGGCGGCGGCATCGTCTTCGACTCCAAGCCGACCAACGAGTTCGACGAAACCGTCAACAAGGCCATGGGCATGTTCACCGCCCTCGACCTGGCCGAGGAACGCTCGCGCGCCGGCGCAGCCAACAGTGGAGTCCGGGGCTACTAATGCCCGGATCGCTGATCATTGGCTACGGCGTCGTGCTCGACGACGACGGACGCGTCATGCTCTTGCGCCGCCGAACGCACGAAGCGTTCTGGCCGGGCCAGTGGTGGCTGCCAGGCGACGTGACCCCGCTCGATGAGGAACCCGACGACACCGTGCCCCGCCTCTTCGAACACCTGCTGCGCCAGCGCGTCCATGCCGCCTACGTGCACACCGTCTACGGCGAGGAACCGTCGAGCGGTCGACATACCGTGCACAATGCGTACCTGGTCACCGTCAAGCAAGCGCTCGACGGCGCCCCGGACGACGAAACCAATCCCTTCGACGCCATGGAATGGTGGGACCCGAAGTCCACGGTGCGGGAGCTGCCGTCAGCGCAAGCCGAACTGCTCACGACAGTGATCGAACGCCTCGAAGCAGGTTGGAACTTCGATACGGGCTCAACCCTCGACCAACTCTTCGGCGACATGGAGACCGAAGCTCACAGCGAGCCCAACGAGGTTGCCGCGCAGTCGAACGTCCGCCTCCCGACGCGAGTTGAAGCACTCGTCCGACTGGCGCTGCACGCTGCACTGGATACGGGCACGGATCTCGAACCTGCTCTGCAAGCGGCACGCGAACAGGGATGGTCGCCGAGCGAGTTGGAACAGGCCGTTGAGCTCGGTCGCCAGGCCCGCGCGAACCGACCGCCTGCCTAGAATGCGCGCCAGCGACGGACGATACGAAACGAGTACTGAACATGACAACTCACGCAGAACGACGTAAGGCAGGCAGCGAGCTGCTGGCCGAGATGACCGGTCAGCCGGTCGGCTTCGCCTCCGCGGCCGAGCAACGAACCGGCGCATTCGGCAGCTATGTGGTCGACTACATCTTCGGCCAGGTCTGGCAGGGTGACGAGCTCTCGCGCCGCGATCGCAACATCGTCGCATTGGCCATGCTGGGCGCGCTCGAGCGCCTCCAGGCCGTCCAGTTTCACGCCTCGTTCGGACCGGCCAACGGCGTCACCCGCGAGGAGATGGCCGAGATCGCGCTGCAGATCGCCGGGTACTCCGGCTTCCCGGCGGGCAACGAGATGATCAACGTTCTGGTCAAAATGTGGAGCGAAGCCGACGGCAAGCCCTACCTGATCCCGCCCGCCGACTACAAAGACGATGACCAACGCCACCGAGACGCGGTCGACGTGATGCGCACGCTCAACGGACGCGACGAAGCGCAGGATCCGGCTGAGGCGTTGGCCGGCATGGAGCGGATCGGTCCGGTCGGCAAACTCGCCTTCGAGTTCGCCTTCGGCGATCTCTGGTCGCGTTCGCAGCTCTCGCGCCGCGACCGCTCGCTGGTCGTGGTCTCCATCCTCGTCGCGTTGAACAAGACCGAGGAGCTGCAGTTCCACATCCCCGGCGCAATCAACCACGGAGTCACCGAAACAGAACTCGAAGGCGTCATGGCGACCGCCGCCCCCTACTGCGGATTCCCGCGCGCGGTCGAGGGCTTCCGCACCATGCGCCGCGTCCTCCGAGAGCGTGAGGAGGGCAACGATGGCGGTTGATACGTTGCTGATCGACAACTACGACTCGTTCACCTACAACCTCTTCCAGTACCTCTCCGAACTCGGCGCAGATGTCGTCGTGCATCGCAACGACAAGATCACGCTTGACGAGATCGAAGCGCTGGACCCGCGGCGGATCGTGATCTCGCCGGGCCCCAAGACTCCGAAAGAAGCCGGCGTCAGCGTCCCGATCCTGCAACGATTCAGCCCCACGATCCCGACGCTCGGCGTCTGCCTGGGCCACCAGGCCATCGGCGACGCCTACGGCGCAACGGTCGGGCCGGCCGGCGAGATTCGCCACGGCAAGGTGTCGTCGATCGAGCACGACGGAACCGGCGTCTTCGCCGGTCTCCCCAATCCGATCGAGGCGACCCGCTATCACTCGCTGATCGTCGAGCCCGACACGCTGCCCGACGAAATCGTGCCAACCGCCTGGTGCGAGCGGATCGATGGCAGCGGCAGGATCCTGATGGGCATGCGCCACACGGAATTCCCGATCGAGGGTGTCCAGTTCCACCCCGAGTCGATCCGCACCAAGACCGGACACGCGATCCTGCAGAACTTCCTCGATCAGTCCGAGGCCCACTACCGTGACTGACGCTGACCTGGGACCGGCGCTGGCGGCCGTGATCGACCAGCGCCGCAGCCTGAGCGATCCCGAGGCGTCGGCTGCGATGAATGCGCTGATGTCTGGCGAGGCCGATGAAGTCCAGGCGGCGGCGTTGCTCACCGGGCTGCGAATGAACGGTGAGTCGGTCGACGAAGTGGTCGGCTTGGCCCGCGCGATGCGCGAGCACGCGCTCCGAGTCAACCTGTCCGAGCTACCGCGCTTGGCCGACACCGCCGGGACCGGAGGCTCAGGCAAGCACACCTTCAACTCCTCCACGGCGGCCGCTTTCGTGCTCGCCGGATGCGGTGTGCCCGTCGCCAAACACGGCAATCGAGCGATGTCGTCAAGCGTCGGCAGCGCCGATGTGCTCGAAGCGCTGGGCGGACAGATCAGTCTGAGCCCTGATCAGGCCGCGGGCTTGATTCGCGAGGTCGGGTTCGGGTTCCTCTTCGCCCAGGCGTTTCATCCGGCAATGCGCTTCGTCGCACCGATCCGTCGACGGATCGGCATCCGAACCGTCTTCAACATCCTTGGTCCGCTCACCAACCCCGCTCGAGCGACGCACCAGCTGATCGGCGTTGCCCGCCCCGAGCTTGGTCCCCTGATGGCGACCGCCTTGGGCCGGCTCGGTGTCCGACGCGGACTCGTGGTCCACGGCCACGAGGGACTCGATGAGGTGTCCCCCTCGGGCGAGACCACTTGCTGGCAGGTCGATGGCGATGAGTTAACCGAGTTCACCGTTGCCCCGCAGGACTTCCAGATCCGACCGGTAGCCCTCTCAGCCGTTCGCGGCGGCGAAACCGCCGTGAAATCCGCATCGATGATGCGTGAAGTGCTGGGCGGCAAGACGTCTGCCCTCACCGGCTTCGTCACCCTCAACGCCGCCGCCGGCCTGCTCGCCGCCGACGAAGTCCCCACCTTCGCCGAAGGCGTCAGCCGAGCGGCGGAGTGCATCGACGACCAGCGCGCGTTACGCAAGCTGGAACTCTGGGTCGACCGCTCCCAGGCGATCGCCGATCCAGCCGAAGCGACTGAGGCGACATAATGCCTTCAGTCCTTGAGCGCATCGTCGCCGAGACCCGTAGCTCTGTCGCGGAGCGCAAGCTGGAGACTCCCGTCGAGGATCTGCAGCGCCGGGCTGAGCTGCGAACCGTCCGTAACGACTTCATCAATGTGCTCAACCAACCGGGCGTCGGCCTGATGGCCGAGATCAAGCGCGGGTCACCCTCAAAGGGGCTGTTCGCGCCAGATCTCGTCCCCGCAGACCTGGCTCGGACGTATCGAGACATCGGAGCCGTTGCCGTGTCGGTCCTGACCGCGCCCGCATTCTTCTCCACAGACGACGATCTCTGCGCCGCCGTCGCGGCGCTCGCCGGCAGCGGCATCCCATTGCTGCGCAAGGAATTCCACGTCGACCCGTACCAAATCGCCGAAGCGGCAGCGCTCGGAGCGGACGCCTACCTGCTGATCGCCAAGACGCTGGATGCCGCCGACCTGAGCGAACTTTCGCGAGCGGGCGAGGAATACGGACTCACGGCGTTCGTCGAAGTGACCGACGAGATGGAAACCGCAATGGCGCTCGACGCCGGAGCCCGGGCGATTGGGATCAACAACCGCGACCTGCATACATTTGAGGAGGACCTGGGCACTACGGAACGCCTCCGTCGATTCATCCCCGATTCGGTGCCCGTCGTCGCGGCGAGCGGCGTACGCACGCGGGAGGACATGAAGCGCATGGAGGATTGCGGCGTGAATGCGGTCCTGATCGGTGAAGCGTTGTCCTCCGCTGCCGATCCGCAGGCAAAGGCGCGAGAGTTGCTGGGCCGATGACGTTTGTCAAAGTCTGTTCAGTGCGAGCCGTCGAGCACGCGGTCTGGGCGCGTGAAGCCGGAGCGGATGAAATCGGAATGATCTTCGCCGATGCGCCGAGACGTATCGACCTCAAGGTCGCACGGGCAATCCGCCGCGAGCTGGGACCTCGAGTTGAGATCGTCGAGTCGACGACCGAAGCCGTTGAGCGAGAACGTCATGAAGCCAATCAGCCACTGCTCGTTGGCGTGTTCGCGAGACAGTCCGTCGAAGATATCGAGCGGGTGCTGGAGCGGGTCGATCTTGATCTGATTCAACTCAGCGGCGGAGAACATCCGGCCCTTGCCGCGCGAATCCGCCGCCCGGTCGTACGCGTGATTCACGTGGCCGACGGCATGGACGCAGGATCAGTGCTGCGCGAGATAGATCGCGCGCCACACGCGATCACGATGCTCGACGCCAGGTCAACGCAGGGCGGCGGCATGGGACAGCGCATCGACTGGTCGATTGCAGCCGAGGTGGCATCGAACCGCCCCCTGGTCCTGGCCGGCGGCCTCAACCCCGACAACGTCGCGGAAGCAGTTCGCGTCGTCCGTCCCTGGGCAGTCGATGCGTCCTCCGGCCTCGAAACCGATGGAACCAAGGATCGCGAGAAAATCCGCGCGTTCATCGCAGCGGCCAAGGCTGGGGGTCTGTCGTGACAAGAGAAAGCGGAGCCTTCGGTCCCTTCGGCGGACAGTTCGCACCGGAAACATTGATGCCCGCCTTGGCGGAGCTGGAGGACGAATGGGAACAGGCCCAGTCCGACCCGGCGTTTCGCTCCGAGCTCGACGCGATGTTGCGCGACTACGTCGGTCGCGAGACGCCCTTGACCCACGCTGAGCGCCTCTCGGAACAGCTCGGCGGGGCGCAGATCTGGCTCAAGCGAGAGGACCTCGCGCACACCGGCGCGCACAAGATCAACAACGCGCTGGGTCAGGTCTTGCTGGCTCGCCGCATGGGCAAGCCCAGGATCATCGCCGAGACCGGCGCCGGGCAACACGGCGTTGCAACTGCGACCGCCTGCGCTCGCTTCGGCATCGAATGCATCGTCTACATGGGCGAGGAAGACGTCCGCCGCCAGGCCCTCAACGTGTTCCGCATGAATCTGCTGGGCGCTGAGGTTGTTCCCGTCAAATCCGGCGCGCGTACGCTCAAGGACGCAATCAACGAATCAATCCGAGACTGGGTGACCAACGTCCGGACCACCCACTACCTGATCGGCAGCGCCATCGGACCGCACCCATATCCCGTCATCGTGCGCGAGCTCCAGTCCTGCATCGGTCGTGAGGCGAAGGATCAGTTGCAGAAGAAGATCGGCAAGCTGCCCGATGTCGCCATCGCCTGCGTCGGCGGCGGAAGCAATGCAATCGGTTTGTTCCACCCGCTGATCGACGATCCGGTGCGGCTCATCGGCGTTGAAGCCGCCGGCGAAGGCCTCAAAGCGCGTCACGCCGCGACACTGTCCGCCGGCTCCCCAGGCGTGCTGCATGGCACGCGAACCTATGTGCTCCAGGATGACCACGGACAGATCACCGAGGCCCACTCGATCTCCGCCGGCCTCGACTACCCCGGCGTCGGACCGGAGCACGCCTGGCTCATGCTGACCGAACGGGCCGAGTACGTCTCGGTCACAGACGATGAAGCGCTGGACGGACTCAAGCTGCTCTCGGAGACCGAGGGCATCATCCCCGCCCTCGAAACGGCGCACGCGATCGCCTACGCCGCCAAAGTGGCACCTGCGATGAGTCCCGACGAGACGATCCTGATCGGTCTGTCCGGCCGTGGCGACAAGGACGTCGAAATCGTCCGCGACGCGCTCGAGGCGCGGGCGCCATGATCTCGCAGGACGCGCTGGACCTCATGGCGCGACCTGCCGAGCAACAGTCGACGATCAAGCTGGTCGCCCAACCCGCGCCCCAGACGGCCTCGGCCTCTGTCTCGTTTGCGCCGAGCGCATGGTTGGAGCTGCCCGAACCCGATTTGGTCGAGCCGATCCCCAAGCGAACTCTGGGTCGGATTCGGATGCCCGTGCGCGTCATATTCCTGACTGTGCTCACGTTGGCGCTTGCCGCGGGATGGGCGGTCCTCTTGAATCGAACCTCGCTCGACGAAGAGCTCGGATGGGAGTGGTGGTTCGTCGTAGTCCTGGCAGGCGTCACGCTGGTCATCGTCGTGTGCTGGATCGTCCTGCCGCGCTGGATCCTCAGGCGGCACCAGGCCAGCGCGCTCGTCGCATGGCGCCGGCCGACGCGCCAGGATGTCAATTGGGTATGCGCCGCACTGGCCGTGATGGTCGGAGTCTGGCTTGTCTACTGGGAAATCGTTCCCTGGACCGGTTGGGATTGGGCCCTCCCTGTCCCGCTGCCCGACGACGCCAACGTCGTGGCGTTCGTTTCTTGGTGGCACGTAGCGATCTTCGCTGCCAGTGCCGTGATCGTTGCGCCAATCGTTGAAGAGACGTTCTTCCGCGGTTTCATGCTCGGCGGCCTGAATCGCGTCTGGTGGCTGCTCCCATCGCTGTTGCTTAGCGCCGCCCTGTTCTCGGCCGTGCACTTCAATCTCCGCGTCATCATTCCGTTCGCGGTGTTCGGACTGGTTCTCGGCGCGCTATACCTTCGCACGAAGCACCTGACCGCACCCGCTCTGGCGCATGCCTGTTGGAATCTGGGAGCCACCGCGATGCTGATCATGGAATACGGCGTCGGATGATCGAGCGTCCCATCGTCGAAAACGAACAGGCCGAGCAGCCCCCCGATCGAGGCTTCGAGGGATTCAAGCTGGTCGGCTGGGGTCTGCTCTGCACGCTCGTCTGGCTGGTGGTGATCGTGATCACTGGCGTGGTCGTCAGCGTCATCGACGACGCCGACGAGGCCACCAGCGAGGCCGGATTGTTGGCCTTCGTAATCGGCCAGGGCGTAGCCGGGCTGGTCGGTTGGCTGATTCTGCCCAAACTCATCATGCGCCGCCGGCGGACGACACAGATCATCTCCTGGCGGCGTCCAAGAGGCTCGGACATCGCCTGGGCGATCGGCGGACTGCTGCTGATCTACGGGGTCCTCTTTGCCTACACCGCGATCGTTGACGCTGGCGGTGCTGAATCGCTTCAACCCGAGTCGACCATTGATGACGATCGGTTGTTCATCCATACCTCGGTGATAATCGCGCTGGGCATCCTGGTGATCGTCTGCGCGCCGATCTACGAGGAGGCGTTCGCTCGCGGATTCGTCCTGGGCGGCCTGCGGCCTCACTGGGGGATCGTCCCGGCGTTCATCATCTCGGCGGCGGTGTTCTCGGCCCTGCACGCCGATCTCGGCAGCCTGATCCCATTTGCGATCGCCGGGGTGATACTTGGCATCGTCTACATGCGCACCGAATCGCTGACGGCGGCATCAATGGCGCACGTGGGCTTCAACGTAATCGGGTTCTCGGCGACGCTGGTACAGCAACTCGGTTGAGGAGACACGATGGCGGACCTCGGCAAGCGATATCGCGACGCCTTCGCTGCCTCGGCGGCGCGAGGCGACGGTCCACTGCTGTTCCCGTTCCTCGCGGCCGGGTTCCCCACCCCCGAGGAGACGCCCGAGCTGGTCCGCGCCGCCATCAGGGGAGGCGCGGCGGGTTTCGAGATCGGAGTGCCCTTCTCCGACCCCCTCGCCGACGGTCCAGTGCATCAAGATGCATACACGGTCGCGCTGGCGGCCGGCGCAACGATCGAGACGGCGCTTGATGCCTGCCGCACCGCCCGCCAAACAGCACCGGACATTCCGATAACCCTGATGGGCTACCTCAACCCGTTCCTGTCCTACGGTTCCTCCGGATCGCGCGACAATCTCGATCCCGGTGAGGCCATCGGTGACCCCGTGCAGCCGTTGGCCAAGCGAGCTGCTGAGGCAGGCGTCGACGGCATAATCATCGTCGACCTGCCGGTGGACGAGTCGGATACCGCTCGCGAGGTGTTCGCGGCGCACGGCATTTCCCTGGTTTACCTGCTCGCGCCCACCTCCACCGACGAGCGGATTGCGGCCGTCGCCGAGCGGGCGTCAGGCTTCATCTATCTCGTCTCCCTGACTGGCGTGACCGGCGCCCGAGATCAGGTAGCCGCCGATTTCAAGGCGTTCGTCGGCCGTGTACGGGCTCTGACTGACACGCCCTTGGCAGTCGGATTCGGCATCAGCCGCCGCGAACACGTCGTGGAGGTCGGAAAACTGGTACCCGCTGCTATCATCGGTTCAGCGCTGACCACGACGATCGCGTCGGCGCCGGTTGACGGCCGCGCTCAGGCCGTCGAACGATATCTCGAGGTGGTCACCGGCCGCCGGAGTGAAGAGACAAGTACATGAGCAACCGAACCTGGACGGTTCCGATGTTCGATGACTGCGTCTATATCTCCGCGGCCGGCATCTTTGAGGCCGGTCGCTAGATCGCGTGCCGACGAGATTCGTCGAATCGCTGATCGCACCGCTGCAGCACCCATAGACCTGTACCCGCACGTATGGAACTCCTGAGCACCTGACGATGGTCACACCCGATTCAGAGCCTGTCTGGCGACTACGCGGCATCCGAGGAGCGACGACCGTCGAGGCGAACACGCGCGTCGACATCATCGAGGCAACCGAAGAGCTGCTGGCCGAGATGATCATTCAGAACGACATCGAATCGAGCGAGGTGGCTTCCGTCTGGTTCACGACCACTCAGGACCTCGACGCCGAGTTCCCCGCCGTCGCGGCCCGACTCACATTCAAGTGGAGCCACGCCGCCCTGATGTGCGGACATGAGATGCACGTACCCGGTGCGTTGCCCTCCTGTTTGCGGATTCTGTTGCACGTCAACACGCCGCTCCGGCAGAACCAGATCCAGCACGTGTACTTGCGCGGCGCGCGGGTGTTGCGAACCGACTTAACGGTTAACACAGAATCATCGCGATCGGTCGGCGATCTTCTGAGAAGATTCAGAGAGCCCGAGCCGTACAGCGAGTGAGCGAGAAGGTAACCACATGCTGATTGTCATGAGAATGGGCGCGACCGACGAACAGGTTCGGGGTGTGCTCGCACGACTGAAGGAGTTCGACCTCGAAGGCCACCTGTCCCCCGGCAAGGAGCGCGTCGTGATCGGCGCGGTGGGTGTGATCGGCGACCCCGACATCCGCACCCAGATGTCACGGATGAGCGGCGTCGACGAGGTGATCGCAATCTCCCGTCCCTACAAGCTGACCGGGCGAGAGTTCCAGAAAGAAGACACCGTCATCGACGTGGGCGGTGTCAGGATCGGCGACGGGTCGATGGTCGTGATGGCCGGCCCCTGCTCGATCGAGAACGAAGAGCATATGGTCACGACCGCCAGGGCCGTGGCCGCCTCGGGAGCCCAAATCCTGCGCGGCGGCGCGTTCAAGCCGCGCACCTCGCCCTACGCCTTCCGCGGGCTCGGTGAGGAAGGTCTCCAGCATCTGGCCGCGGCTCGCGAAGCCACGGGCCTGCCGGTGATCACCGAGGTCATGGACGCTCGCGACGTGGAACTCGTAGCCCGCTACGCCGACATACTCCAGATCGGCACGCGCAACATGCAGAACTTCATGCTGCTTGACGAGGTCGGCCTCGCGCGCAAGCCAGTGATGCTCAAGCGCGGGCTCTCCTCCACGATCGACGAGTGGCTGCTCGCCGCCGAGTACATCATGGCCAAGGGCAACCGCGACGTCATCCTCTGCGAGCGCGGCATTCGTACCTTCGAAACCGCAACCCGGAACACGCTCGACCTCTCGGCCGTGCCTGTCGTGAAGCGGCTCAGCCACCTGCCGATCGTCAGCGACCCGGCGCACGGCACCGGACACTGGTACCTCGTTGAGCCGATGGCCCGTGCTTCAATGGCAGTCGGAGCTGACGGCCTGATGGTAGAGGTACACCCCAACCCGGACCACGCGCTCTCGGACGGTCCACAGTCGTTGACGCTTGAGAACTTCGACTCGCTCATGCGCTCGCTGGAGCGGGTCGGCGAGGCTGTCGGCCACCCGTTGGCGCCACCGCCCCAACTCGCCGCCGCAGCCGTCGCTGACTAGCGAGAACCGATTCGTCATTGCCGCGCCTGTCACGGCATTCTCGCTGAGTCGACCACCAGAGTCGGCCTGCAAAATGTCGAGTTACGTCGGCAAAGCGCGGCCATGACGGGTTGAAAGGTCAGAACTCGCTCGTAAGAGCGCGGCGAGCGGCCTCGTCGCGCTGGTCGACTGCTTGCGACTGCTCGCTCTGTTGAACCTTGACTTCGAGCTGGTCCACCGCGGTGGTCACCGAAGTCTGCATCGTGCGTATCTGGTCACTCAGGCGACGCAGCATCTCCAGCGAGTATCGGTCCGCCTCCAGAGCCTGCGAGACAGTCTCGGTGGTCGCCTGGCCGCGAATCGCTGCCGCTTCCTGGTTGGCTCGTGTGGTCGTCTCCGTCGCCGACTGGTAAGCCTGATCGACAATGCTTTGGGCTCGCGCCTCGGCAGCCTGCACCAACTCATGGACGGAGATCTGCTGCTCTGCATCCTGTCGAGCTTGCTGCGCGAGGATCGCCGCCTCTTCCTGCGTGTGCTGCAGCAGTAGTTCACGTTCCTCGAGCAGCCGCTGCGCTTGGTCTGCCGATGCAGGCGCAGCCATCCGCAAGCGATCGATCAGGTCGAGCAGTTGTTCACGGTCAACAGTCCAGCCGGAACCGAAGCGACTGCGTCGGCCGTCGAGCACGGCCGCCTCGATCTGGTCAATCAGTTCAAGGAGGTCGATGATGAACTCCTGCCTGGCGCCCTGGCCCGGTCAACCCTGGTGTTGACTGTACCGCAGGGTTAGCCACGCGGATCCGCGCGCAGGTTCAGGCGCGAGGGGGTCCGTAGCGCTTGATCAACGCCTCATTGACATTGGGCGGCACCAGATCATCGACCGCCTGTCGCAAGGAGGCCAGTTCTCGAATCCGACTCGCCGAGATAAAGAGGTGCTCGTGGCCGGACATCAGAAACACCGATTCGATATGTGGCGCCATCTTCTTGTTCATCAGCGCCATGTCGAACTCGGCCTCAAATCCGGTCACCGCTCGGATGCCGCGGACCAGCACGCTGGCGCCTACGTCATCAGCGAAGTTCACGACCAGGCCCGTGAATTTGGCCGCGCGGACGTTGTGACAGTGCTTCGTCGCGCCCTCGATCATCGCCAGGCGCTCATCCACGTCGAATGTCTCGCTCGAGCGCGGATAGATCGCCATCACGACCTCGTCGAACATGCCCGCAGCGCGCTGCACAATGTCCAGATGACCGTTGGTGATTGGGTCAAATCCGCCGGGATAGAGCGCGATCGTCATGACTGGGCCTCCGCGCGATACGTGTCAACAGCGCCGTCACCATAGCGCCGTTGGTCAATCCGCACTAGCCCACCGATCCGCTCCGGCGGCGCAGGAACTCCGCCCGACGCCCGCGTCAAGCGTCTCCAGACGGCGATCGCTCCTGCCGGCAGGCTGGCCCGCTCCATCAGCGCCTCGACCACCGGTCTTGCGTCGACTCGATAGGGCGGATCGACGAAGATCAGGTCAGGATCGAGCGCAACCCGCGAGAAGCAGCGCTCCACCGGCAAGCGGTGTACGCGCGCCAGTCCGGTCAATCCGAGTTCCTGGAGATTGCGGCGAATCACCGCACAGGCCGGGCCATTGCGCTCGACGAAATCGACCGATTCGGCGCCACGGCTCAGCGCCTCGAGCCCCAGGTAACCCGCCCCCGCGTAGAGGTCCAGCACCCGTGCCCCCTCGACCAACTTCCGCACTTCCGCTCGATCGAAGATGGCCGAGCGCACGACCGCCGTGGCAGGGCGGGTGCCGTTGGCCGGCGATCGCAAGCGGCGACCGGCCAGCGCACCTCCGACTATGCGCGGATGCGCCCTCGACATCACTCCGCCTCCTCGGCCCGAATCGGGACCGTGATGACATGCCCAACTCGGACGTCACCGTCGGAGACAACAAGCTGCGCCCGATAGTCTCCAGGCGTCGCGGGCAGATCCCAGAATTGCCAGCCGCTCCCGCTTGCGCCCGAGAGATCGCCCGCCTCCACGCTGAAGATCGGGTCGAACAGGATCGCGTTAGGCAGCCGAAGGTCAGGTATCCCCGCCTCGAAGAATGCGGCTACAGCCGGCCAGAGATTGGCGTTGGCCGGGTCGGCAGCAGCATTGCTGATGTAGACGCCGCCCAGTCCGTGCCGTGAAACCACCTCGAGTTGGAACGCCGCGCTGAAGCGGTTGTGGATCCAGACAGTGACGGCCGCGCCAGTCTGATCGGGATAGGTGAACGTCACTATCCGGTTGACGTTGTCCCAGCGAAGCCCGCCGGCGAGATTGTCGAGCAGGATGGACGTGCCCTGGAGCGTCACCCGCGATCCAGGTCGGTAGGGACCCGGTTCGCGGATGCTGAGTTCGGACGCCGTGCCCAACGCATCCCGCTGCGTCGTCTCTCGAAAGCCGGTCGAATCTCGAACAACCGCATTCGAGCGCAACGCGAGCAACAGCTTGTTCGATTCGATCCGCTCGATCAGCGTCGGCAGCGAGGCGTCGATTGCGGCCTGAAACAGGGTCGGATCGAGCGGCGCCTCAATCACGATGAAATCGGCCGATGCACCTAGTTGCGAGAGGTCGTAGGCACCCTCACCCACGCCCCCGGCCGCGCTGATCGGAATGTGCACGGCAATGCCCCGATCGTCTCTGTGCAGCCGGTCCGCGAGCTCGCTGATGAAGGACGTGAACTGAGATCGCAATGCCGGAGACACGTTGAGATAGTGAATGTCGACACCGTCGTATCGTCCGCTGTTGATTCCATGCTGGATATTGGCGATGTGCTGCCGACGCAAGTCGTCGGACGCGAGGATGTCGTTGACCAACTCAGCCTGGTCTGCGGTGGCGAACACAGTCGGCCAGATGTTCTGAGGCACGGCAGTCGCGGAGAAGCTGACGCTCCCCATCAAGGATCCGTCGCCGCCTGGTTGCCAGCCGTCGGGATGGACCAGCGTGAGCGAACCGGCGAGGATGGACTGCGGTTCCTCGCCGTGCGGCAATCGCCCCGCGATGACATCCCGGAACTGAAGTCGACGCAGAATTGCCAGATTGTCCGGAGGCTGGCTCAGTGTGATGCGCGCCGAGACACGGTCGCTACTCAGTACCGCATCGCCGAGCCGGATCCAGTCCTCTCCATCCCAGGTGTAGGCGCCGAGGTTTCTCGCGTCCTGGGTGGGCGTCGTCAGCCGAAGCTCGAACTCGAATGGCGGTTGACGTCCCTCGGGGTAGCGGAACTCATAGATCGGCGAAGCGGCGCCCAGCACATCCGGAATCGGCGGAGCGGGTTCCAGCAGCCGTGCCTCATACAACACGGGAAGGGTCGCGTCCGCGTCGTCGCCGTCCGCGACCCCGGCTGTCTCATCTGAGGTGAAGCCCGTGTCGATTAAGCCCGGCTCAAAGAAGAGCACGATGATCACCGCTGCGAGAAGCGCGGCGATGATTAAGATCAACGTCACGCCGATGCCACGGCCGCCGGTCGGCGGACCACCCTGGCCTCTGCCACCGCGTTCCCCTGGCGGCCCGACTCGCCTCGAAGGCGTCGGCACGGGAGCAGGCGGCTGCTCGGGTTCGGGCTCGAACGGCGCGGAGGGTGCCGGCTGCTGTGCGCGGCGACCCCGCCGAGGTGGCGGTGCCGGAGGCTCGCCGATACGTCGTACCGGCCGCGGCTGCCACTCGCCGCCGTCGCGCGTGGTCACGGCGCGCGCAGGTCGGGTGTGATGCTGAGCCGATACTCCTCGCCCTCGCGGTGAATGTGGACGATCACCGGGACATTGGGCTCCAGCGTGGCGAGGACGTTCAGGTATGGAGATTCCGCGTTGATCGCCGTTCCATTGAGTTCACGCAGTACGTCGCCTGGGCGGATGCCTGCCCGCGCGAACGCGCCGCGCCGCTTCAGCTCAATCAGAAACGACCCTTCGCTCACCTCAAGGTCCAGTTGCCTCGCCGCGGTCGGGGTGAGTAGCCGCTCGTCAACGACGCCGAATGAGGGCCGGGGATAGAAGCCCTGCTCCGCGATCGCCCGTGCAACTTCGAGGACCGCATCGATCTGGATGGCAAATCCGACACCGTCCACAAATTCACCTTCGTGAGTGGTTCGGGCAATCACTGCGGTCATCCCGATGATGTCACCGTTCAGGTCTACCAGGATGCCGCCCGAGTTACCGTGATTGAGCGCCGCATCAGTCTGAATCAGATTGTCCTGTTCGTAGCGCTCTCTGAAGAACGAAGTATCGGGATCGCTCACGATACCCATGGTGACGGCTATCTCCTGGCCCAGAAGCGTATTCCCAATCGCCAGCACGGTCTCGCCGGCGGCGACAGAGCTTGAGCTGCCAAACGACGGAACAACGAGCTCTTCGACATCTTCAGTCGCGTCGATTCGAAGCACCGCTACGTCGGAGAACGGCACATCATCGCCGAGCGGCCGAGCCGGATGACGGTCGCCGTTGGGGAAAATGACGATGAAGCTGGTCTTGTCTTCAAGGACATGGGCCGCAGTCACGATGTGGCCGGCGTCGTCCAGCACGAACCCGGTCGCCAGCGCCGCAGGAACGACCACGACGCCTTCCTCATTGGTCCGTTCAGGCCCTTCGGCGTCGATGATCACGACCGAGGCCGCGACCCGCTCATACACCTCCGCGATTCGGTTCTCTTGCGCTGCAACGGAGCGCTCCATGCGAGATGTCAGTTCATCGCTGGAATCCTGCATCGCTCGTTCGACGGCCTGCCCCACGGCTTGTTCAATCAACGCTTCCATGGCCGCGTCCACCTCCTCCTGTGAACGGCCGTCACCTGCGCCCACAATCGCAACCACGACCGCGCCGCATACCGCACCTATCAGTGCTGAAATCAATGAGATTGTGAAAATGTGACGCACGTTACACGGATACCTGAGTGCGCAGGCCAGATCTGTCGTTCTTGGCTGCTATCGTAGCCTGCCATAAAGTCCTTAGGAATCGCGTAGGTTGGACAGGACAGGCAGGATTCGTGGTACTCCGACGTTCAGTTCCCATCACCGCAGATGGTCTGCAGCGTTTGCGAGACGAGCTGGTCACGCTGAAAGAACGCCGCCGCCAGGCGGCTGAATTGATCCAGCAATCGCGCGAGGACTCGCCGGGCGCGCGCGACGAAGGCGAAGGCAGCGAGACCAAGAACGAGCAAGCCTTCATCGAGGGCCGAATTCGCGAGATTGAAGCAGTCATTTCAGCCGCCGAGTTGATCGACGAGCAGGAAGTCCAGGGTTCGGATGTCGTGCGACTGGGATCCACGGTCACCGTGCGACCCATGCCCAAGCGGACTGATGTGAACTATCGCATCGTCGGGCCTGCTGAGGTCGACCCGAAAAACGGTTTCCTGTCCGACGAGTCGCCGGTAGGCCGGGCATTGCTCGGCGCCAAGGTCGGTGACACTGTCGAAGTGGCGACGCCGACTGGCGTGCGCAAGTTCAAGGTCAAGGCAATCTCGTAGACGAGCGTGGTCTCCGGCTTGGCGGCAGGAGGCCGCAGCCCGAGGAACGCGCTCACAATGACCGAATCTCAACGACCACTCTCCGACACCCCCTATCTCCGCGAGATCATGGCCGAACGCCAGGCCAAGGCGGCGTCGCTGCGGGCGAGGGGCATCAATCCCTATCCTCCCCGGACCGGCCGAACCCATGCCATCGGCGACGCCATCACCCTGTTCAGCGCACACGAGGCCGAGTCACCCGACAGCGATGGACCGACCGTCACCCTGGCAGGACGCATCGCCGCGATCCGAAACATGGGCCGGATCGCGTTCGTCGATCTCGAGGACGACAGCGGAGAGGTGCAGATCCTCGCGAGCAAGCGAGCACTCGGCGAATCGTGGGGCATGCTCGACTCGTTCGACTTGGGTGATTTCCTCGAAGCGACTGGACCCCTGATCCGCTCCCGGCGCGGAGAGATATCGGTCCAGGCTGATTCAGTCGCGATGCTGAGCAAAGCGCTTCGTCCGCCACCGGAGAAGTACCACGGACTGCAAGATGTCGAGACCCGCTATCGCCAGCGCTATCTCGACCTGATTGCGAACAACGAGGCCAAAGAAGTGCTGCGCACCAGGTCGCAAGTCGTTTCGGCGATGCGGCGGTTTATGGACGAACGCGGCTTCATCGAGGTGGAGACGCAGGTTCTCCAATCGGAAGCGGGTGGCGCCGCAGCGCGCCCCTTCTTGACTCACTTCAACGCTCTCGACGAACCACGCCAACTTCGGATTGCGCTGGAGTTGCACCTCAAGAGGCTCATCGTCGGCGGCTTCGACAAGGTCTATGAGATTGGCCGGATCTTCCGCAACGAGGGCTTCGGTAACCGTTGGAATCCCGAATTCACAATGCTCGAGAGCTACGAGGCCTACACCGATTACCACGGCGTCGCTGAGATGGTTGAGGCGGCGCTCGCATACATCTCCGAGGAAGTGGCCGGTTCCGCGAAGGTTCCCTGGCGAGACGGCGAAATCGATTTCACGCCGCCGTTCGAGCGAATCACAATGGTCGACGCTGTGGGCGAACATGTGGGCGTCGATTTCCGCGACTACCCAACCGTTGACCTAATGGAGAGCCTGCTCCGCGAGAACGGCGTCGGCATCCCGCCCGACGCGGGCTGGGGCAAGCTGTTCGACGAGCTTGTCTCCGAACGCGTCGAGCCGCACTTGCAGCAACCGACCTTCCTGCTCGACTATCCGCTGGCAATCTCGCCGCTGGCCAAACGAACCGAGTATGACGACACGTTGGTCGAACGGTTCGAGCTCTTCGTCGGTGGCTGGGAGCTGGCCAACGCGTACACCGAGCTGAACGACCCAGTCGATCAGCGCGAGCGGTTCGAAGAACAGCTTCGCCTGAAAGCAGCCGGAGACGATGAGACCGAGCTACTCGATGAAGACTTCATCGTTGCACTCGAACACGGCATGCCGCCGACCGGAGGCCTGGGCATGGGCATGGATCGGCTGGCCATGCTGCTGACCAACTCGCAGTCCATCCGCGACGTCATCCTGTTTCCGCAGATGCGTAAGCTCTCGGATTGACACGATCCAGCTAGATCGAATCGCGCGTCACACCTGACTCGACGAGGCTCTCGATCTGTGACGCGTCGAATCCCAACTCAGCGAGGATGTCATGCGTCTCGCTGGCAAAGGGCTTGGTCGCCTTCTGCTGCTGGAAGCCCTGCTGATCCAATGCAACCGGCGGCGCGAGGATCCGCACGTCTCCGATCTGCGGATGGTGGAGGTCGTAGAGCATGTCGTTGGCGACGGCCTGAGGATCGTCGAGGATCTCGAACGGCATCAGGACTCTCGACGCCGGGACGCCGGCCTCGGCCAGCACCGTCTCCCACTCCCGGGTCGTGCGCGATTGCATGATCGCTTCCGCCGCCTCGCGGAGGCGCTCGTAGTGCTCCGCGTGGTGATTCGGATCGTCGCCCGTGTATTCGTCCTCCAGCCCGATCGCCAGGCTGAAAGCGGCGCGCAAGCGCGTGCTGCCGCACGCCACGGCGAGCCAGCCGTCCGAGGTGGTGTAGGTGCGGAAGTAAATGTCGGCCATGATCCGCGCGCGAGCCGACGGTTGCGCCATGCGCTGCTCGGAGTAAGGTGCTCCGCGCAAGCGCATGTCCGCCAGCTCCTGTCGCGAGTCGTCGTGGATCGGGCCGTCGATGGCCTCGACCCGCAGCATCTGATTGTTGTTCAGGGTCATCGCAGCCTGCATCAACGAGGCGTGGACCTCGCTGCCCCGACCGGTCCTCTCGCGTCGATATAGGGCCGAGGCGATGCCGAATGCCAGCGACATCGCCGCCATGTAGTCCGCGCTGACCGGGTCGCCGCTTAGCGGACGGCCGTCGTGTTCTCGACCGTTTGCGACCATCAGACCGCTGCGCGCCTGTACCACGATGTCCATCCCGGCGAGTCCCGCATCGGGTCCGTAGCGTCCGAACGGCGTCACGGTCGCAACGATCAAGCGTGGGAATCTCTCTCGGAGCGTCTCAACATCGAGACCGATTTGGGCGGCCAGCCCGGGCCGAAAGTTCATCAGCGCGACATCGGCGCGACCGAGCAGCGCATCGATGATCTCTGAGGCCCTCTCGTGCCGAAGATGCAGCGGAAGCGATCGTTTGCCCCGGTTCCGCGACAGGTAGATGCGAGACTCCATCGGCGCGAGTTGCGCCAGGCGGCGTGTCGGATCGCCTTCGAGCGCCTCGATCTTGATCACCTCCGCACCACCCTCGGCAAGTAGCTGAGCTGCGAAAGGCACCGCGACAAACTGTCCGAATTCCACAACCCGAATACCATCGAACGGCTGCTCGCTCGGTGGGTCCGGTGCATCACTGGACATCGGGCACTCCTCTTCGTCAACCTTCCAATGGGACGCTACCACCTGCACGAGCATCAAATGACCGACCGCTACGCCGAAGTCGCAGTCCTCAACGGCAGTCCGCAACGCGGCAGCTTCACCTACGCGGTGCCCGAGGGGATGCTGTTGCGACGCGGCATGTCGGTTGTAGTGCCCTGGCGCACGCAGTGGTGCGCGGGGATCGTCGTCGAGGTGACCGATGAATCGGACATCGCCGAGCCGCGGCCTATCCACCGTGTGCTCGATCCGGATCCGGTTGTTACGACAAGGCAACTGGAAGTGGCCACCTGGATCAGCGACCGCTATCTGGCTCCGATTGCGCAATGCGTGGCCCTCTTCCTCCCCCCAGGAACGCCGGTCAGACCGAGAGGCAACCCAGCCTCGTTCAAGCCGATCGTCCCTGCTCAACCGAAATCTTCGAAGCAGCTGAAACTCGACATAAGTTATCGGGAGCTTCGGGAAGTCACCGGGCGCTGGCCGATGAGCAAGCCCTCTCGCCAGGCCAATCTTCTGCTCCGGCTCGTCGACCGTCCACTCCCGATCGATGAGACCGCGCGCGTGCTGGGCGGGACAGCCCGGCTCGACAGATGGCTCGGCTCAACTTCGATGGCTGTCCGCGAATCCGACGTCATTCGCCTCGACATCGCACCGCAGGACGCGCGCTCGGCTGCGGACTCGCTTCGTCGGACGGCGGCCGAGCGCAGGCAACTCGCGCTGATGCGGATGCTTGAGGCCGGCGATGTGGACGAAGCAGAGGCGAGGAGATCGACGGGCGCGACCGTCGCAGACATCGAAGCGCTCGAACAGATGGGGTATCTGAAGCGGGTCGCTGAACCACGATTGCCCGAACGACCCGAAGCGATTCCAGCTCCTCGACTGACTGATGCGCAGCAGTCCGCTGCAAGCGAAATCGCCTCCGCCATCGACGCCGAACGAGGCGAGACTTTCCTCCTCAACGGCGTGACCGGAAGCGGGAAGACCGAGGTCTACCTGGCCGCTACAGCGCACGCCCTCAACCTTGGTCGCGGTGTGGTCGTACTCGTTCCCGAGATCGCGCTCGCGCCGCAGACCATCGCTCGCTTCGAAGCGCGGTTCCCTGGTCAGGTGGCAGTCAGGCATTCAGGATTGTCAGCGCGGGACGCGCGCGAGCAGTGGAGGCAGGTGCAGGCGGGCGAGAAGTGGATCCTGATCGGCGCTCGCTCTGCCCTGTTCGGACCGATGGGTGATCTGGGACTGGTCATTTTGGACGAAGAGCACGAGTGGACATACAAGCAGGTCGATTCGCAACCGAGGTACCACGCCCGAGCAGTGGCGCAGGAGATGGCTCGAAGCTGGGACATCGTCACGGTGCTCGGCTCGGCGACGCCCGACCTGGTGTCCATGGCCGATGCCCGCGCCGGCAACAGTCGCCTGGTGACCCTACCCGAGCGGATCCAAGCCGGATCGGACGCGCCGGTCACCATCCCTCAGCCAACTGTGGATGTCGTCGACATGCGAGAGGAACTGGCGGATGGCATCCGCTCGGTGTTCAGCCGCTCGTTGGCTGCTGCGATATCAGAGGCGTTGGTGCGCGATGAACAGGTTCTGCTCTTCCTCAATCGCAGAGGGATGGCCGCGCTAGTTTGCCGCGCCTGCGGAAACGCGGTCGAGTGCGAGCGTTGCGAGGTGGCGATGACCTTGCACCGACCCGGTCCGTATCTCCAGTGCCACGAATGTGGGCGGCGCCAGCCTGCCGCGCGGGAATGTCCATCCTGCTTCGACCGGCGCATCGGCGCGATGAGTTTCGGTACCGAACAGTTGGAGTCGGAGGTACGCCGGCGCTGGGGCGATGTGCCGATCACCAGATGGGACCGCGACACGTCAGGCACGGCAGGGTCGCACGAAGCGTTGCTGCAGGAGTTCGCCGAGGGCCGCTCGCAAGTCCTGATCGGCACGCAGATGATCGCCAAGGGGCTCGATCTGCCGAGCGTCACGGTGGCCGGCGTTGTTAACGCCGACCTGTCCCTGCGCGCATCCGACTACACCGCTTCGGAGCGGACGTTTCAACTGCTCTCGCAGGTGGCCGGTCGAGCCGGCCGAGGCGAACTGGGCGGCCGCGTGATCATTCAGACGTACTCGCCGGACCACTTCGCGGTCACCGCCGCGGCTGCGCACGACTATGAGGCGTTCTATCGGCCCGAAATGGATCTCCGATCCAGACTGGACTACCCGCCGTATGGACGTCTGGCCCGCCTGATGGTGTCGCGCTCCACCGCGGACGAAGCAGATCGGGAAGCCGAGCGTGCCGTCAGAGAGCTGTCTCGATTGCGGGCGGCGACGCCGGGCGCAGTTGCGGAGGTGATCGGACCCGCTCGGGCGAATCCGGCCCGACGACGTGGGCAATGGCGGCGGCAGGTATTGCTCAAGGGCGACGATCCGACACGTCTCCTCAGGCAGATCGAGTTAGGCCGTGGCTGGTCGGTCGACATCGACCCGGTCGACTAGAACGCCTCGAACGCCACGCGTACCGCCACCAGCAGCATCCCGACCGCGAGGAGTCGCGACAACCAAGACTCCCGGATCCTGGAGGCGACCGCGAGCCCGATCGGGTTGGCGATCATCGCGCCGATCAGGAGGGGCGGCACATCGGAAAGCGGATCGCCGAAGTGCTGTGTGGCCGTGTGAAAGATGACCACGACCAAGGCAATGCTGGTGACGATAGCGTGCGAGGCGGGGACTCCAAGCCAGGCGGGCATACGCATCACGCGGATCGTGATCGTCGCGAAGAACAGGCCTCCGCCGATGCCGGCGAGTGATGTGAGGACCGACGTTGCGCCGATGACGGCGAGCGAGCGGCGGACGGGAATCCAATAGAGGTACAGTTCGCCGCGACGATCGCGGATCATGCGTCGCCAGCCGCGCCGCCCGACGGTTCCGGCATCGCCTGTTGGTCGCCAGATGAGGTAGGTACCCAGCGCCGCAAGGAGTGCCGTGAAGCCTCCGGCGAAGACTTCTCGCGGTAACTGAGCCGTACCTGTAGCACCGATCAGTCCTGCCGGTACCGCGATAGCCGCAGCCATCCCAACGGCTCGGTAGTCGACTCGTTTCTCCCTCGCCAATCGAGCCGCTGCCAGTCCCGACGTTGCCAGGACGAGGCACATCGAAGCGAGCGCGACCTCCGCCGGACTGGCTTCGGCGTTCCTCGTCAGCAGCACCGGAGCGAACAGGAAGCCACCGCCAGCCCCTACCGCGGTGGCGTAGACGCCGACCGCGATGCCCACGCCGATCAGGGCGACGAATTCAAGCCAGTCCATGCCCGCAGGCTACGACCGCCAGGTGCGAGTTTTACTGTTTGGGGATCTGCGGCAGCAGCCAGCTGAGGAAGGCGTCCTGGCTGCGGGTCTGCATGTAGAACCGGCCCGGCCCCTCGAGCTTGCAGACCAGACCTTCGCCCGACAGCAGCGTCGTCTTCCAGCCACCCGAGCGGCCGACGCTGTACTTGACCGATTCGTCGAATGCCACCATGTGGCCCGTGTCGACGGTGTATGCCTCGCCGACGTTGAGTTCCTTCAGGTGAATCGCGCCGTAGCTGGAGAGGAACAGCAGACCGTATCCGGTGCAACGCAGGAGGATCAGGCCTTCGCCCGAGAAGAAGCTCTTCGCGCCGCCCCAGGACGTATCGACCTCGATCTCGGGTGTTGCAGCGAGAAACGATCCCGACTGCACGAGCACCGAGTTACCGTTCATCTCGATCGCCTGGATGTCACCGGGCAAACCCGGCGCGATCGTGACCTCGCCCGATTGCTCCGCCGTGAACGTGTTGATGAAGAAACTCTCGCCGCCCAGCACCGACCGCTTGAGACCACCGAGCAGCCCGCCCCGCATCCCGGTCTCAATCGAAACACTGGCCGACATCGAGACCATCGCCCCTGCCTCGGCCTGGAGCTGTTCACCTGAGGCCAGTTGAATCTGTGCCAAGGCATAGGAGGGGCGGTGAAGAATCTCGTAC
The DNA here is from genome assembly GCA_028874365.1 of Chloroflexota bacterium. Taxonomy (GTDB): domain Bacteria; phylum Chloroflexota; class Dehalococcoidia; order Bin125; family Bin125; genus Bin125. The sequence continues at coordinate 91,938 of JAPPJZ010000033.1, forward strand.
TGCATGTGGGATGGTCCTTTGCGTTGGATCGGTGTCGAACTCACTCTATGTCAGATAAGGAACGGGAAGCCGGAGGCGTGTTCGCGTTGCTCGAGTGTTCGTCGATTCTGGCGGATCGGGCAAGTTTTTTCTCCAGCGGTCGACGCGAGGAAACCCAGTGTTTTGCGGGAGATCGTGCGATCGGGACGGTCAGTTTTGGTCAGTGTTGGACAGTTCTGGAAGGTTCGGGCGTTCGGATGTGTTCGGTTTTGTTCGGCTGCATTCGGCAGGTTCGGCCCGAGAAGCAGCATCAGGGGAAGCCGATTCCGGACGTGTAGACGGTGGCCTTGGGTTGTCCGCGGGTTGCCCTGCCAGGGCGGAGCGAGAAAAAAATCTGGGCTGGTCGGCGCGAGGAAATCCAGCGTTTCGCTGGAGATCATCCGATCAGGGTGGGCAGTTTTGCACAATTTTGGTGATCTCGTCTGCTTGATTCCGTTTGAGCTGTCTGTTCGGGAGCCATGATAGCGCACGGATGTTCGGGTGGGAGATGGGAAGTGCGTCGAAGGCTGCAGAGGGTGGCAACGGATGGCATTGCGGTGCTCGGTTCGACCATCGAGGTCTGGGCCCCGCATCAAGTGCGGGGCGTCGGAAGGGCGATGCAGGGCGTCGGCAGCGCGTGCGGGGCATCGGATGGAGGTGTGGGGTGACGGAAGGGCGTGCGAGGGGTCGGCGCCGCGAGGGCACTGCTGGACAGCGCAAGGCGAAGCGGAGGGGGCTGGCCAGCGAGCGATCGTGGAACCTGGCGTGTTCAGCCGGTGTCGCGCATAAACTGGCGGATCGCGTCTAGCGTGTCGGGCAGCTTCTCCGGCGAGCGCGCGTCCACGTCGAGGCAGCGCGCGTTGGGCGCCTCGTTGCAGATTCGGTGACCGATGCCGGTTGGATGGAACGGATCGGCCCCTGGCAGCACCAGCATCGGCGAGTGCGTGCGCCGCACCGCGACTTCATTGACGGCAAAGTACGGCGATCCGGTTGGCCACATTCCGTCTCGGAATTCGACGACGAGCGCGATGTACGCCTCTCGCCGCATCGTTCGCAAGGCGTCCGCGTAGAGCGGTTCGTCGTGGATCCGCTGAGCGAATGGCCCCGCTTCGTTGTTCTGCATGAACACGGGATCGCGGTTGGCCGACTCGATGACTGCTTCCAGTCCTTCCGCCCGAGCCAGGCGGATGGTGGGATTGAACATGTCGTAGAAGGTCTCGGGCGAGTTGGTCTCGTCGAGGCCGACGGGATCCTGCATGATCAGTCCGCCGACGCGCGCCGGGGCCTGGTCCCCCAGGCGCAGCGCGTAGGCGCAGCCGATGCAACCGCCCATTACGTGAGCCCGCTGCACTCCGAGGTCGTTGAGCACCGCGACCTGGTCGAGCATCGCCTTGTCGTAGCTGAATGGCTCAAGCGAGGTCTTGCTCGCGCCGCAGTGGCGCTGATCCATGCCGATCACCATGAACTCATCGGCGAACGACTCGATCGGGTTGATGATCGAACGCTGCCAGAACTCGATTTGCGAGTTGACGCCGCCCGGAGCCAGCAGCAGTAGCGGCGTGCCGCCGTTGCTCTCGCCGAACACCTCGTAGTGGATCGTCGTCCCGTCCGGTCGCATCACGTCAGCCATTGCCGCGCTCCTATCAAGCGGAGTCAGTCTATCGGCAGGCTCACTTCGTTACCCTTGCGCTACTCAGGATTGGTAGGACCGCCCATGGTGACCACCGACGCACCACGACTCACGCTCGACACCCTCGACATCACCGACTCCGACCGCTACCGCGACCACGGCTATCCGTGGGCGGAGTGGGATCTGCTGCGTCGCGAAGCTCCGGTGTACTGGTATCAGCGGCCGGGGTTTGAGCCGTTCTGGGCGATTACGAAGCACGCCGACATTCGCTACATCAGCGCGCATCCTGAGCTGTTCTCCAACTCGCAGATGTTGCGTCTGAACACGGCGGAGAAGCTGACCCAGCAGCAGACGGAGCGCGAGTTCCAGACGAACCGGCATGGGGGCGATCCGTCCGATCCGCAGGATTTCATCTGGATGGATCCGCCGGAGCATCGGCAGCATCGGGGGATCGTGGCGCGTCACTTTACGCCGCGGGTGATGAAGACGCTGGAGGATCATTTCGCCGAACTGGCCGAGGACTACGTCTCCGACTTCGCCGACAAGGTGGTGTCGAGTTTCGCAGAGAGAGGCGCGGATTCTGCGGTCGACGTCGTGCATGAGCTGTCGGCCAAACTGCCGGTGGCGGCGATTTGCGACATGGGTGGGGTGCCGGAGGAGGATTGGGAGAAGATCTTCGAGTGGACGGAGGCGTTCGCCGGTCAGGACGACCCCGAGTACTGGGAACCGGGCGAGAACTCGTTCCAGGCGACGCAGCGGATCGTGCAGCAGTGGTTCCGGCATACGCAGGGCCTGATCGAGGAGCGTCATCGCAACGGTTTCGGCGACGACCTGCTGAGTGACCTGCTGCAAGCGGAGATCGACGGTCGCAAACTGACAGCCGACGAGGTCCACAACTACTTCTTCCTGCTGCTCGGGGCGGGCAACGAGACGACCCGCAACGCGATCACCGGCGGGGTCAAGGCCCTGCTCGACCATCCCGATCAGATGCAGATGCTGGTTGACGATGAATCGCTGGTGCCCTCGGCGGTGGAGGAGATCCTGCGCTGGACGTCGATTGTGCTCCAGTTCCAGCGCACGGCGGTGCAGGATGTCGAACTGCGCGGCCAGAAGATTCGCAAGGGCGAATCGGTCGTGCTCTGGTATCCCTCGGCCAACCGCGACGAAGAGATCTTCGAGGATCCCTACAGATTCGACATCACGCGCAAAGAGAACGACCACTTCGCCTTCGGCGGATACGGCGAGCACTTCTGCCTCGGCGCGAACCTCGCGCGATGGGAGATGCGTTCGATCTTCCATGCGCTGCGTCCGATCCTGCCGCAACTGGAGATCGCGGCTGACCCGGAGTACGTGATCTCGTTCCTCCACGTCGGTGGGATTAAGCGCCAGATGGTTCGCCACCGCCCCGCCTAGTCGAGCGCGTGTCGTAGCATTTCGCCAAACAGGACGAAGAGGGGGTTCCCATGGTCATCGCCGAAGCGCCCGGATTGACACTCGACGCGGTCGACATCACCGACGCGGATCGCTACCGCGACATTGGTTATCCGTGGGCGGAGTGGGACCTGCTGCGCCGCGAGGCGCCGGTCTACTGGTATCAGCGGCCGGGGTTCGAGCCATTCTGGGCGATCACGAAGCATGCCGATATCCGCTACATCTCGTCGCACCCAGAGCTGTTCTCAAACACACAAATGCTGCGTCTGAACAAGGCCTCGAAGCTGGCCTCGGCCCAGCGCCAGCGCGAAGCGGGCACCAACCGGACCGGCGGACACCCAGACGATCCGCCCGACTTCATCTACATGGACCCGCCCGAGCACCGACAGCACCGCAGCCTCGTCGCGCGGCACTTCACGCCCCGCATGATGAAGATGCTCGAGGATCACTTCGCCCACATGGCGGAGAACTACGTCTCGGACTTCGCCGACAAGGTCGTCGCCGACTTCGCCGAGCGTGGATCGAAGTCTGCCGTAGACGTGGTGCACGAGCTCTCGGCCAAGTTGCCGGTCGCCGCGATCTGCTCGATGGGTGGCGTGCCGGAGGAGGACTGGGACCAGATCTTCGAGTGGACTGAAGTGCTCGTTGGCGCGGAAGACCCGGAGTATCGACTGCCCGGTGAGACGCCCAGCCAGGCCAGCCAGCGCATCTCGGTCGAGTGGTTCCACTACAACAACAGCTTGATCGAGGAACGCAAGCGGAATCTGGGCGACGATCTGCTGAGCGACCTGTTACGGGCGGAGGTCGATGGTCGGAAGCTGACGCCGGGCGAGATCCACGGTTATTTCGTGCTGCTGCTGGCGGCTGGCAACGAGACGACGCGCAACTCGATCTCGGGTGGCGTCAAGGCGCTGATCGACCATCCCGAGCAGATGCAGATGCTGGTCGACGACGCCTCATTGGTGCCCTCGGCGGTCGAGGAGATTCTGCGCTGGACCTCGATCGTGATCCAGTTCCAGCGGACCGCGGTGGAGGACGTCGAGCTGCGCGGGCAGACGATCCGCAAGGGCGAGTCGGTGGTGCTCTGGTATCCGTCCGCCAATCGCGACGAGGATGTCTTCGAGGATCCCTACCGGTTCGACATCACCCGCGAGGACAACGACCACTTCGCGTTCGGCGGCTACGGCGAACACTTCTGCCTGGGCGCCAATCTCGCGCGATGGGAGATGCGATCGATCTTCCACGCGCTGCGGCCGATCCTGCCGCAGCTCGAGCTGACCGCGGATCCAGAGCACGTGATTGGATTCCTCCACGTGGGCGGCATCAAGCGGCAAATGGTCCGCTACCGACCCGCATAGCATTCAATTCGGTCGCGCGAGCAGGTATCTTCATGACGATCTCCCGGTCGGGGATCGGCATGGAGGCTTGCAATGGTTACCGCTGAACGACCTGCATTGACGCTGGACACGCTGAACATCACCGATACATCGATCTACGTCGATCATGGCTACCCGTGGGAAGCGTGGGACATCCTGCGCCGCGAAGCGCCGGTCTACTGGTACCAGCGGCCCAACTTTGAGCCGTTCTGGGCGATCACCAAGCACGCCGATATCCGCTACATCTCATCGCATCCAGAGCTGTTCTCGAACACGCAACTGCTGCGGATGAACGATCACGACTCGATCGGGATTACTGAGCGGGGGCGCGAAGTCAACGCCAACCGTTACGGCGGGCACCCCGGCGAGCCGCCGGACTTCATCTTCATGGACCCGCCGGAGCATCGGGAGCATCGGCGTTTGGTGGCGCACCACTTCACGCCGCGGATGATGAAGCGGCTCGAGGATCACTTTGCCGAGATGTCGGAGAACTACATCTCGAGCTTCGCGGACAAGATCGTGGCCGACTTTGCCGAACGCGGACAGACGAGCGCGCTCGACGTGGTACACGAGGTGTCGGCGTTGTTGCCGGTCGCGGCGATCTGCGACATGGCCGGCGTGCCCGAAGATGACTGGGGCCAGATCTTTCACTGGACGGAGACGGCCGGGGGCGCAGCGGATCCGGAGTTCCGGCTGCCGGGTGAAGATCGCGAGCAGACGATTCGCCGGGTGAACCTGGAGTTCAACGTTTACAACGAGGGGCTGGTGCGGGAGCGTCAGGCGAACGGGCTGGGCGACGACCTGCTGAGCGACCTGATGCGGGCTGAGGTGGGCGGCGAGCATTTGACGCCGCGTGAGATTTCCTCTTACTTCCGGCTGTTGATCGGGGCCGGCAACGAGACGACCCGGAACTCGATCACGGGCGGGATCAAGGCGCTGCTGGATCATCGCGACCAGCTGGACGACCTGGTGGCGAACCCGGAGCTGATTCCGTCGGCGGTTGAGGAGATCCTGCGCTGGACGTCGATTGTGATCCAGTTCCAGCGGACGGTGACCGAGGACCTGGAGCTGCGCGGGAAGACGCTGCGCAAGGGCGACTCGATCGTGATGTGGTATCCGTCGGCGAATCGCGACGAAGAGGTGTTCGAGAACCCGTACAAGTTCGACATCCGACGCGATCCGAACGACCACTTCGCGTTTGGCGGCTACGGCGAGCACTTCTGCCTGGGCGCGAATCTCGCCCGTTGGGAGATGCGCTCGATCTTCCATGCGCTCTTGCCGATCCTTCCGAATCTGGAGTTGGCCGGCGAACCGGAGATGGTGCCGCAGTCGCTTCATGTCGGCGGCATCAAGCGGCAGATGGTGCGCTACCGAGCTCGGTAAATTGGGCTAGTCCCATACAGTGGTGGAGATGCTGTTCTCCATCAGGAACAAGCCGGGCCTGATTGCGCTCCTCCTGGCGGTGATCGCATTCGCCAGCGCGCTCCTGGTCATCGGCGTCACGGGGGCTCAAGGCCCGGCGCCGGCCGATCCGGCGTACGAGCTGAGCGCTCAGGTGCTTTCCCGCGTCGACGAGCGCGGCCGCATTGAGCTCTGCCTGCGCACCGATGACGGCCAGGTGCTCTGCCCGCGAGCCCGATTCCTGCATCCCGACCTGGCGTCGACGGATCGCTGGATCGCGAGCGGCGAGATTGCCTGGAATGCGCCGATCGATCTCGATCGCGTCCTCTACCAGGCCGCGGCGTCTCCAGTCCGAGGGAACGAATCGGGCTGCCAGCCGGGCGTGGAGCGGATGTTGTCGGCCACGTGGAAGGTCGAGACGTCCGGAACGTTGGGCACCGCGTTTCATGTCGGGAACGGGCGCTTCATCACCGCTCATCACGTGGTAGACGGTCGACCCCCGTTCGTATCGCTGATCCATGGCGATCGGACGATCGGCGCGGCGGTGCTCGGTGTGGAGCCGGAGTTCGATCTTGCCCTGTTGGAGGTGGTCACGCCGGAGTTGGTCTCTGACGTGCCGAGCGTGGCCTTGCGCGCTCCGACGCAGGACGACGTCGGGCAGCCGGTGCTGATGGTCGGCTATCCCGGCGGCGAGGCGCTGACCGTATCCGGCGGCGGGGTGGTGATTCAGGTCTGGGACAACAACATTCAAACGTCCAGCGCCATTCGCACAGGGAATAGCGGGGGTCCAGTGTTCGACGCCTGCGGGGACGTGATCGGGGTGGTCTGGGCGGGCGGTTCGTCCTGGTCCTACACATACTCCGGACGGGCGCTGCAGTCGTCGCTGCGGCGCATCAAAGAGAGCTGGCCGCGCTGGCCGCGAGAACCCGAGTCGGTTCCCGCGACGCTGCATGCGGCGGGTCGGATGGTCTGGCACTACGGCGCTGAGCCGCCGCAGGGCGTGGATTGTTCCGAGCTGGACGGCGATTGGTGGCTCGGCGTCTCGGCGGTGGCGGACGAGGCGGAGGTGCGCAGCGATCTGGAGCGGAGCGGATGGCGTCAGGTCGGCGTCTGCGGCGCCGACGGACCGGACGATTTCGATAACGGACGCACGTACATCGCAGCGCTCGAGCGGATCGGTTCTCCACCGCTGATTGACTGCTCTGAGCATGAACTCGCCTTCGTCGAGACCGAGCTCTACCAGGGCAGGCAGGCGTTTGGCGACGTGAGACTGACCAGCCACGGTCTGGGACCGAACTGCCCCGGCTTGCTCCGCTATCGGCTGCTCGTCGCCTTCGATGATCCGATCGGCAGCGGGGCCGAGCTGGGGGCGACGCTGGTTGGCTCGGATGGATCGCTCCAGGTCGGCGGTTGGTCGGCACGCTCGTTCCGGACGCTGGGCAACGCGCCGGACGGGCTGATCACATCGCTCTGGCAGGAGTGGACGACTGCATCCGAGTTTGACCCCGCCGCGATCCGCCTCGCTGCAGGCGAGCAGCGTTGGCTGGTACAGATCGCGCCTGAGACATCCGAGTCGTCGGCCGCCACCGCGGGCCTCGCCGTTGAGCAGACCGTTCGTATCGTTGTGCGCGTTGACGCCGAGAGCGGCACGGTTCGGGCCTGTCTGCGCAGCGCCGACGGTGTGGAATGTGGCTCCGATGGTGGGATCCTGGCGTATCCGTCCGAGAGCGGGCGCTGGCGCGCCTCGGCTCCGGTGCGATGGACCGCTGCCGTGCCGGTTGAGCTCACTGCCCTGCTTGAGCACGTCGCCCAGCCGGTGTTGACATGCGCCTATCGAGACCCCGACGAGCTGTACGCCTGGCAATTCAACTCGCTGGCCGGCAGCGGGACGGCGGTGCATGTCGGCGAAGGCCAGTTCCTCGTCAACGGTCGGCAGGCGCCTGAGACTGCGCCGTGGGGCGTCGTGTCGCGCGGCGAGATCTCGCTTCCGGTAATTCGCGTTGCCTTCGACGAGCGCAACGACCTGGCACTGGTCGAGCTGTTCGATCCGGAGGACGAAGCGGATCTGGGCGCTCCAGCCAGGTTCGGCAGTACCGGGTACGGCCTGGTCGGCGGCCATGCCCATTTGCTCTCGTATCCCTCCGGGCTCGCGGAGCGGCACCTGCTGACCGTGCTCGACGTTGCCGAGGTTACCCAGCGGGTGATTCGCGTCGAGCCGACGGGCATCAGGCGTCATGGGGCCCCGCTGATCGATCTCTGCAGTGGCGACCTGATCGGGATGTCGATCGGCGGCGACGATCTCCTGCGTGCCGAGACCGTTCGGGCCGCGCTCGATGACATGCGCAGTCGCGCCGAGCGCCCTATCTACTCGCAGGCTGGTCCTCCCGCTTATGGTTCGGCAGCTATCCACGCGCGGCCGCTGTACGCCGGACCAATTCAACCGGAGTTCTCGGGCAGGATTTGCGACGTGCATCCATCCGAGCGATTCGACACCCACTACGCGGTTTACGCGGCCTCGGTCGACAACCCGGATGTCTGGCGGGTGTACGAGAAGGACGGAGCCCGGCCTGACACCTGCGATTTCGGCGACAAGATCTTCATCGTCGAGTACCGGGCGGACGAGGAGCCGGAAGCGGTCTGCTCGAGCCGCGGCGGCCGTCGTCGCCCGTCTCCGACGTGGAGTGGGAACTGGAAGCGCCAGATGGGATCGAGCTGTTGCTGGCCACGAGCTTCCCGCGCAACGACTGTCCCGGACTCTCCACGCTCGAGCAGACGAGGTGGTTCTCGACCCACTACTTCAAGCTGCGCAACACCAGCAGGCACGACTTCGACCGACTCACCGTGCGCGTGTACAACGATGCCGATAAGCGCCACATCCCGCGTCGAGACGTCTACACCTTCGCCGACTCCGATGTCTGGGGCTGGCGCGTCAACGTGACCGAGGGCGTGCCGATCAAGGTGGTGGTGACGGTTCGATAGGCCGCGACGGGCGAGTTTCGGTTCGAGCGGGCGAAATTCGGGGCGGTTGCCCTTGCTTTGCTGTGCTGGGGTGAGAATTCGAACGAATAGTGTCCAAATCTGTCCAGATTTGTCCGGATCCGTCCAGATTGGTCCAGATTTCTTCGGTCTCAGTGCAGGCCATTCGTGATTGATCCGGAGGAGTCCAGGTCGGAATGCTGTCCATGCTCGCCTCCCGTCGCCGGTGGGGATTCCTGTTCGAGACCAACGATGGTACACGAACACATGTGCTTGTGGAGGCGCCTTCGGCTTAGCAGTTGCCTGGGAGACATTGGAGCGTCGGTGCGCGCCGAGCGTCCTCGTCGAAGTGGCAGGCGCGTACACATCAAGGAAGGCGAGCCATTCAGGGTTGTTGTGACGGTTCCATAGCTAACGCTCCTTCTGATCCGGCTACCGTATCTTGCGCTCATGCGCTCTGTTGTTTCCTGCGCATGTCTGCTACTTGTTCTCGGCGGCTTGGTGTTCGCTCTCGCCACGTTGTTCCGCCCCTCTCCCGCGTTCGCGGAGGAGCCGCCGCTCCGTCCCGCCGTCTTGGACGCCGCCTCAACCGCAGCCGCAACTCGATATCCAGTCTCCGGCCTGATCTTGACTCGCCTGCATGACAACGGTCGCTTGGAACTCTGCTTTAAGAGCGAGCGACAAGAGGTGCTGTGTCCCAGGCAGAGATTCTTGAACTTGGATCGCGTGCGCAGAGACCGCTGGATCACAAGCAGCGAGTTCCGCTGGGATGTGCCCATTGATCCTGGCTTCGTGATCCCACCTCAGGCGACGGCGTCAATTGCAGATCCTGTTGCCGCCGGTGCGAGGTGCACTCCCGATTTCGAGAGAATGATGGCCGCGACCTGGAAAGTCGAGACTCTGCGAGGGCGGGGCAGCGCCTTTCATATCGGCAACGGTCGCTTCTTGACCGCACACCACGTCATCGACGGCGTACCACCGTTCGTCACATTGACCCACGAGGAACTGGCGATGCCCGCGGCAGTACTGGGCTCGGACCCCGCAGTCGACCTGGCGCTGTTGGAGGTGTACGACCGGAACCTGACAGCGCATCTGCCTACCGTGAATCTGCGAGTACCGACCCAGGCCGATCTTGGCGAGGAGGTGTTTCTGGTTGGTTACCCGTTCGGAAATGCCCTGAATGTGTCGTTCGGCGGACTCATCACCCGCGTGTGGGAAGACGAGATTCTCACAACCGCCCCGGCGATTGGGGGGAACAGCGGTGGACCGATGTTCGATGCTTGCGGCGAGGTGCTCGGCGTGCTCTGGGCGGGTTCAGCGAGAGGCAGTTTCTCTCACTCCGGTCACGTCTTGATCGATGCGCTGGCACATCTCGAGCCGAAATGGCCAGCGCTGCCTGAGAATCTGCCGTACGGGCTCGATCAACTGCCTGATGTGCTGATTTGGCACTTCTCCACAGAGCCACCCCCAGACCATGGATGCGCGGGGTTCGATGCTGACCTATGGGTGGGGATCGCCGGCGGTCGCGATATAGACTTCGGGATCAAACTCAATGGCTGGTTGTCCAACGACTGTTCGAGGGGTCGCACTCGGGTGATGGCCTTCGAAGGCGGCTCGTATGGATGGGACAGGACCTTTGGAGAGTCGTGTGTGTTTCACTTCGATCCGGATGATCGAGCACACCGAGATATCGATCCGGGGCGGACCGAGGTCGTGCTCCACGAGTCAGACGAACCGTACGGAAGGGCACGACTGGTTCGTCTATACGGGGACGGATACTGCCCAGGGGAGTTTACTCACGAGTTGGTCGTTGATTTGGATCCTCCGTTGGATTCTGGGTACAACTTCGAGGCGGCGCTCCATCGGTCCGGTGGAATCAGGCACGTGAGCCTCAGCAAGGGATATGCGACCTACGGCGTTACCAACGAACCAAGGTCACCGCACGCGAGATACAGACAACGGTTCCGCGTTCCCGTGAATGCCGAGCTTGTGAGATTTCATCTCTCACATCGCGACCAAACCTGGACTGCAGATGTTCGCTCGCCTGATTCACAGGGGACCAGATTGACGTTGTCAGCCAAAATCATGGTGCTCGTAGAGGGCGCCTCTGGCGACGTGCGCTTCTGCTTGCAAGTCGATTCAGGTGCGCGGTTGTGCACTGCTGAGACCTTGGCACCGGGTTCCTTGGACGAAAACAAATGGCATGAACTGCCGGCAATGCGGTGGCTGGAAGACGTGCCGGCTGATCAGCTCGATCGTGAGTACGACCTATCTGCTCGTTACAGTTGCCAACTGAGCTCCACCATTGGTGATCAAGGATGGCAGCTCACCACCCTGACCGGGACCAGCGTCGCCATCTACGTCGGGAATAGACAGTTTCTTGCCGGTGCTTCGGTGTTCAGCTCAGCGTTGCCTTGGGGTGTGCTGTCCCAAAGGCATGTGGCATTGCCGGCTGTTGTCGTGGCCAATGATGAGCGGAACAACCTCGTGCTCTTGGAGATCGTTGGGCATGTGGAAGAGGAGGACCTTGGGGCACCTGTTCGTCTCTCACAGCTATCTGAGGACGATGAGGGGCGTTACGTGACGATGCTGCGTTATCCATGGGGTGACGCAGACCGTTTCAGGGTGGCGCCGGGTCAGGTCAAAGGGGTCTCAGGTCGCTCGTTTTCCTTTTCTACCGCTTCGAGTGACCCGTTGTTTGTGTGGACCGGCACGCCTGTAATCGATGGATGCACACACGATGTGGTTGGAATGATGCTCGGGGGCGGCGTGCTCTCTGCCGGCCCGATGGTGCAGTCGCTTCAAAAGCTGCGTTCCCTGCGACAGATGCCAGAACTGCCGACGACTGGTCCAATGCTGCAGGGCTCGTCCGCGCTGTGGCCGCGCCCCCTATACGTCGGAACAGAGCAACCCGATTTCGGTGGTTGGATTTGTAACGTTCGCGAGTCAGAACGCTATGACGTCTACTACGCAATCTACTTGGCGCGCTCGGATGATTTCGAACTAAGGCAAGTTGTGGACGGTGAGCAGGATCGGGTACGCGGATGCGGCTGGCGAGACAAAATCTTCATCGTTGAGTACCGCTCGGACCGCGTTCCGGACTTGATCTGTGCCGCTCCCAACAGGCCCGACCACCCTCTCTCCGACATCTCCGTCGAGTTTGCCGCGCCGGAAGGCGTCGAGTTGCTCCAGATCGCTGAGCTCAAGCGAGAACCTTGCGGCGACATCGAGTATGACGATGCTTGGGAAGATCGGTGGACTACGGACCTGTTCCTCAGCATCCGCGTGACGACGGACGTTGACTTTGATGACATCCAGGTCGACTACTTCGACTCCGAGGGGCGGGAACTGGACACGTACTCGCGACGTGGTGGAGATGTCGATCCGGACGTACTCTCGTGGTTGGTCAACGTATTCGAGGAGAGCAACGTCTCGAAAATCGCGGTTCGGGTCTCAGACAGGAGCCAGTAGCCGCCTAGTCCTCCACCGAGATTGCGGCGCGGGGGCAGGTTCGGACGGCTCGGATGACGTTGGCTTCTTCTTCGGCGGGGACGGTGTCGACGAGGACGTGGGAGAGGTCATCGTCTCGGACTTCGAAGACGACTTCGGTGGCTTCCATGCACTTGGCGTGGCCTTCGCAGAGGCTCGTGTCGATCTTGACCTTCATCTCGTCCTGCCCATCCTCTGGTTGCTCTGGATTGCTGGGGCCAGTCTACCGAAATCGTGGGATCACCTCCTGAGCGAAGAGCTCGATGCTGCGGCGGGCGAGATCGCGGGAGGCGCCGGGCGGCACCGGTGAAGTGATGATGTGGTCGGCGGGGATCCAGTCGAGCGTGCGCTCGATGGCGGCGGCGACCTCGTCGGGCGTGCCGGCGACGAAGCGGGCGCGGAGATCCTCGTCGGTGTGGTGCAGGAACTGTCCGAGCGGGTCCTGCTCGCCCAGGTCGGAGGCGTCGTTGTACCACTTGCCATAGGTGTCGCGAAGGTAGCGCTGGTGCGGCTTGAGCTCTTCCCAGAGCGCTTCCGGATCGTCTGAGACGTAGCCGCCGGCGGAGAGCAGGACCTCGAAGTCGGCGGGGTCGTCGCCCTGTTCGCGGAGGGCGTCGGCCCAGGCGTCGTAGACCGGGCGGTCGGCGACGATCATCAGGTTGGCGCGGAAGCGCGCGGCGCGACGAGCCGCAGCCTCGGAGCGCGCGCCGACCCAGAGCGGGAAGGGTTGCTGGATCGGCGGCGGCGTGACCTGGACGTTCTTGACCTGGTAGTGGCGGCCGTCGAGGGTGACGGATTCGCCGGCCAGGGTGCGAGTGATGATCTCGAGTGATTCGTCCATGATGCTCGCCCGGTGGCGTCGGTTGACGCCGAAGCCGTCGAACTCCTCGACCTTGTAGCCGAGTCCAACGCCGAGGTCGAGCCGGCCGTTGGAGAGGATGTCGACGGTGGAGGCGTCCTCGGCGACGCGGATCGCGTTGTGCAGCGGGAGCAGCAGGACCCAGGTGCCGATCCGTACGCGCGTGGTCAGGCGGGCAATGGCGGCGGCGATGGGCAGGACGGATGGCGTGTAGCCGTCGTCGATGAAGTGGTGCTCGGTGATCCAGATGTGGTCGTAGCCGAGTTGCTCGGCGTAGACGATCTCATCGAGGATTTCGTCGTAGAACTGCGCCCAGGGCTTGCGCCACTGGGGCGGATTGCGAAAGTCGTAGATCAGGCCGAACTTCGGTTGGCGTGTGGGCATCAGTAGAGGCCGATCCGTCCGCCGAGCGGAATGTCGAGTAGTTCCGAGCGCGGGGCGACGTGGTTGAGTTCGTTCTTGACGGGCGCGAGCGCGTCGGGGCCGGTCATGTCGTGAGTCATGGGCGGCATCCAGTCGTCGTGATGGCCGAGCACGATGCGCGGGGCGCGAAGCATGTCGGACATGCGGCCGACGAACTGCGCGAGCGAGCCCTGGATTGGTTCGCCGTCGATGTTGGGTCGACCGGCCATGGCGACGATCGCGACATCGGGGCGCATGTTCTGGACGACGCCGGTCCAGCAGCCTGAGGTGTCGTGGTAGAAGATTGCGCCGTAGGGCGTGTCGATCAGGTAAGCCAGCGCGCCGCCGGTGTCGTTCGAGCCGAGGCAGGTCGCCATGTGATCGATCATCTGCGTCTGGGCCTCCGCGCCGAGGTCCTGCGATCGTTCCCCGAGGGAGCCGCCGATGTCGATGGTGCGCCGACCTCCCCAGCGCTCTTCCTCGGTCAGACCGTACTGGCCGAGCACCACCTTGCCTGGGTCCCATGAGCCCTGCGTCCAGATACAGGAGTGCAGGCTGGGGAAGACCTCGACGGTGATGTCGCTGGAGATGCGGTGACGCTCGCCGCCCTGCGAGCGGAGCAGCTGGCCCTCGGGAATGCCGGCGTCGATCAGGACGCGGGCGGACTCGTTGGAGCCGATCACCGGCGCTCCGGTGTTGGCGGCGATCACCTCGGCTCCGGCGATGTGGTCGAAGTGGGAATGTCCGACGAGGACGGCGTCGGCACGGGAGATATCGGCGGCGGTCAGGCCGACGTCGGGCGCTGACGGCACGCGGTCGATGTAGGCGTCGAGCATGATCACGGTGTCGTCGACCTGCAGGCGGAAGGTCGCGCAGCCGAGCCAGTCGAGAGTGACGGTCATGAGGGCCTCCGATGGTTGTGGTCGGAGGCTAGTGGGTAGGGTTCAGTAGAGGGGAAGCGGTTCCAGCGAGACGAAGCGCTGCGCTACAGGATCTGGTGCCAACGCTAGGCCGATGAGGGTGTACTCGCCGAGTAGCAACGGCTCGTTGTCGTCACCGAATGCAACGATGGTGATGCCGCTGCGGCCATCGATAGTCACGCTGGCGTGCCCGATGCTCATCTCCTGCCGCCTGCCGTCGGCTAGTTGGAAGGGTCGAGTTCCGATCCGCTCAACGGCGAGTTCTCGCAGGAGAGCAGACGGCGCAATCGTAAAGAAGACGCCGGTGTTGACGGTCGCCTCGATACCCTGTGATCGCAGCGAGTTGAAGTCGGCGATTTCGATTGGGTAGGTGAAGGTTTCCACACTAGAAGGCTATCGAGGACAAGGAAGAGCTTGAGCGGTTCTTGGCCCTTAGGTGAGGAGACGTGACATCAGTGACATCAGTGACATCAGATCGCGCAACCGAGCGAGTCGAGGGTAACGGTCATGAGTGCCTCCGATGGTTGTGATCGGAGGGTGGGGGTCTGATCAAGCAGGCAAGAGATCGACTGAGACGAGGCGTTTGTTCACGGGATCTGCAGCAAGAGCGAATGTCTCAAGCGCGACTGCGCCGAGAAGGGTCATGCCCTGGTCGCCTCCGAATAGCACGATCGTGATGAGGCGCTCATCACCGAGCGTCATCCAGACTTGACCGAAGTCCATCTGAGCTCTTGATCCATCTGCAAGAGTCCATTGGCGGGTACCGATCGGCTCAACGCCTAGCTCGTGAAGGACGTAGCCCGGAACCACCGAATAGATGGCTCCGGTGTCCACAACGGCATCAAGTTGAACAGACCGCTGATCGTGTAGGTCGCTAATGGTGATTCGCTGTTGGAACATGCCCATGTCGGCCCTAGTTTCCCACAATCCGGTACCACTTGCGGCGGCCGACTCGGAGGATGGCTCCGTTTGGGATCTCGGCGCTCTGCTCCTTGACGACTTCGTCGTCGATTCGGACGGCTCCCTGGGAGACGAGGCGCTTGGCTTCGGCTCGGCTGGCGGCGGCGCCGATGTCGTGGAGCAGGACCGGCAGGGCGACTTCGAGAGCGTCGGCGCCTCCGAAGTCGAATGGCGCGTCGGGGATGTCATCCGGGACGGACCTCTGGGAGAAGGTGCGGGTCCACTGCTCTTCTGCGGCCTGTGCAGCGTCCTCGCCGTGCCATTCCCTGACGATGGCTCTCGCGAGACGGCGCTTGGCGTCCATCGGTTTGAGTGCTCCAGAGGCCAGGTCGGCGGCAATCTGATCGACATCGGCGTCCGGGACACTGGTGCCGTAGTCGAAGAAGTTGACGATCACATCGTCGGGAATCGACATGGCTTTGCCGTACTGCGCGCTCGGCGGTTCGTCGATGCCGATGTAGTTGCCGGTGCTCTTGGACATGCGCAAGTTACCGTCGGTGCCGACGAGGATCGGTGTGAGCACGGCGATCTGCGGCGACTGCTCCTGTCGCTCCTGGAGGGTGCGGCCGCACATGATGTTGAAGGTCTGTTCGGTGCCGCCGAGCTGGACGTCGGCCTCGAGCGCGACGGCGTCGTAACCCTGCATCAGGCCGTACATGAACTCGTGCACGTAGACGGGTTGTCCGCCGTCAAGGCGGTTCTTGAACGTGTCGCGCTCCCTGAATTGCTGGACGGTGAAGTTCGAGGCCAGATGGATCACGTCGCCGAACGACATCTGTCCCAGCCACTCGCTGTTGCGGCGTACTTCGGTGGTATCGGGATCGAGCAGCTTGAAGGCTTGCTCGCGATACGTCTCGGCGTTGCGGTTGAGTGTCTCCTCGGCCTGCATGGGACGCAGCGAGTCCTTGTCGGACGGATCGCCGACCAGTCCGGTGAAGTCGCCGATCAGCAGGATCGACTGGTGCCCGAGTTGCTGGAACAGCGCCAGTTTGCGCAGCGTGACGCAATGCCCGATGTGCAGGTCGGGCGAGGTTGGGTCAACACCCAGGTAGACGCGCAGGGGTCGGTCTTCGATCAGCGACTCGGTTAAGCGCTGACGCAACTCGCGGTCCATTGCGGCGCGTGTCGCGTCATCGCCGTAGGCCGTGCCGCGCATGATCAGCGCGTGCTGGCGCTCGACCTCTGCTGCAACGTCTGCTGGGACTCCGTCACTCATGGCCAGGTTCCTACTATGTTGCTATCGGGCTCCGATTGACATGCCGGCCAACAACTCGCGGGCGGCGTCACGATCCTTGCCGATCTGCTCGACCAGCGCGTCCACGCCATCGAACTTCCGCTCGCCGCGCAGCCGCTCCACGAACTCTACCCGCAGGTCCTGGCCGTAGATGTCGTCGTCGAAGTCGATGATGTGGCACTCGATTGACAATCCGCCGCCGTCGTCGAACGTCGGCCGCACGCCGATGTTCGTCACCGAGGGCGTCGGTCCGGAGTCGAGATGCGCAATCGTCGCGTAGACGCCGGGCGCCGGGATTGCCCGGTCGTTGCCGACCGCGACGTTGGCGGTGGCGAACCCAATCGACCGTCCGCGCTTGAATCCGACGATCACCGGTCCGTGCAACGAGAAACGGCGGCCCAGCAAATCTGCGACGTGAGAGACGTTGCCCTCAGCCAGCGAGTCGCGAATCTGCGTCGAAGAGACCTTGTCGGTCGAGTCGTTGGTGAGCAGCTCGATCACCTCGACCTCGAAGCCGAGTTCCCGACCGAGCGCTGACAATGTTTCGGGATCGCCGCCTCGCTGTCGTCCCAGCGCAAAATCTTCGCCGATGATCAGGCGCGCGAGCTGAAACTCCTCGACCAGCATGCGGACGAAATCGCCCGCGTCGGTGAGCGAGAACTCGGAAGTGAAGGAGACGGTGGCGACGGCGTCGAGCCCGGTCTGCATGATCAGCGAGAGCCGATCTTCCAGCGAGGTGACGTATTCCGTCGTCAGATCGGGCCGGAGCACCTGTTTCGGGTGAGGGTGGAAGGTGATCGCCGCCGCGGCGAGCCCGTGCCGCCTGGCGCTCTCGGCGACGTGCTTGAGCACCGCCTGGTGGCCTCGGTGGACCCCGTCGAACACACCGATCGTCAGGGCTGTCGGTCGGCCGGTAGCGGCTCGGCGCAGTTCCTCGCGGGCGAGATCGGTGACCACCGGCTCGGGCCTTCCGCAGTCTCTGTGGACAACTGGACGAAGACTCAGCGTACCAGCAGGCGGGAGCCGGACTGGTCTATTCGTCCAATGACGAAGCGTCTGCCGCAGCCCAGGCGGTCTGAGGGGCGTCGGGCAGTTCCGTGATCAGGATGTCGGAGAAATCCTCGTCCTGCTGAATCTCGATCGCGAGCGACTTGTGCAGCTCGAGCACGGCCATGAACGAGACGATCAGCTCCAGCCGCGACTCGGCGCTGGCGATCCAGTCGCGGAACGAGACGACGTGCCCGCTCATCAGGCGGGCACGAAGATCGATCACACGGTCTCGGACCGTGATCCGCTGTCGCTCGATCGCCGCGTCATGGGCGATCTCCGCCTGTGCCTCACGCTCGGCGGCGCGATCGAGCGCCTCCTGCGCAATTCGTGCGAGCGCCTCGAGCGTGACGTTGTCGGACATGCCCAGCGGCAGCGTCTGTTCGATCGGAGGCGCCGCGATCGGCGTGTAGGAACGGAGCCGCTCACGGTCGCGGTCGCCGAGCTGCGCGATGCCGTCGCGGTATCGCTTGTACGCCTGCGCCATCGCCACCAGCTCAGCGGCGTTATCGTCAAGCTGCTCACCGTCGGCAGGATCCTCGGTGGGCGGGAGCAACTGCCTCGCTTTGAGCAACACCAACCGCCCGCCGATGCTGATGAACGCTGCCAACGCGTCGGCCTGGTCGGATGTCAGTTCGCCGTCCGGCGCAGTCATCGCCGAGACCTGCGCCAGGTACTGGTCGGCGACCTGCGCCAGCGAGAGTTCGGAGATGTCAAGCTTGCGCGACTCGATCAGTTCGAGCAGTAGGTCAAGCGGACCTTCGTACGACGGCAGATGTAGCTGGACCATGCGCCACCCTCTATTGGCGGGAGGTCAGTTGGCGACGAAGTTGAGTAGCTTGTCGGGCACCCAGATCACTCGGCGCAGGGTCTTGCCTTCAAGCTGGTCGGTCACCCGCGAAGAAGCGCGCGCTGCCGACTCGGCATCCTCCTGCGACGATCCCGGCGACAGGTCCAACTTCTCGCGCAGTCGGCCGTTGACCTGTACGACCACGGTGACCGTCTCAGCCTGGGCCAGCGACTCGTCATATGCCGGCCACGGCTGGTCGTGTACGGAGCCTGAGCTGCCGATCCGGTGCCAGAGCTCCTCGCAGATGTGCGGCGCCGACGGCGCCAGGCAGAGGATCAGCGATTCAATCGCCTCGCGCCAGGCGTCGCCATCGACCGGCCCCTGCTCGCGGATGCTTTGCAGCTCGTTGGTGAACTCCATCATCGCGGCGATCATGGTGTTGAAACGGAAGCGCTCGATGTCCTGTGAGACCTTGCCGATCATCGCGTGCGTCGCACGACGAATGGCATCGCCCGAGCCGCCGCCGGTCTGGACATGGCCGAGAACCAGGTTCCAGACGCGGTTGAGCCAGCGCCACTGACCGGAGATGCCGCTGTCGTCCCAGTCGCCGCCAGCCTCCCACGGTCCCAGGAACATCAGGTACAGGCGCACCGTGTCGGCGCCGTAGCGTCCGACCCATTCGTCGGGGTTGACCACGTTGCCGCGCGACTTCGACATTTTGTGGCCGTCTTTGGTGATCGTGCCCTGGTTGAACAGCCGCGCGAACGGCTCGTCGATCTCGAGGATGCCCATGTCGCGCGCGGCCTTGGCGAAGAAACGGGCGTAGAACAGGTGCATCACGGCGTGCTCGGCGCCGCCGGTGTAGGTATCGATCGGCAGCCACTGTCGGGCCAGCTCGGCGTCGATCGGCGCGTAGTGATTGTGCGGATCGACGTAGCGGTACATGTACCAGTTGGAGCACATGAACGTGTCCATCGTGTCGGTCTCGCGACGCGCCGCCTCGTTGCACTCGGGGCAATCGACGTTGACGAACCCGTCGTGCCGCTCCAGCGGCGAGGCGCCGGTCGGCAGGAATTCGGCATCGTCGGGCAGTAAGACCGGCAACTCGTCCTCGGGCACCGGGACGATCCCACAGGACTCGCAGTAGACCATTGGAATCGGCGCGCCCCAGTAGCGCTGTCGCGAGATCAGCCAGTCGCGCAGGCGGTAGGACACCGTCCGTCCACCGAGGTCCATCTCGTCCAAGGCATCGGCGACGGCCAGCTTGCCGTCCTGCCAGTCGGTGCCGTCGAAGCGTCCCGAGTTCACCATCACACCCGGACCGACGTATGCCTCTTCCAGGTCGTTGCCGTCCCAGTCAGGCGGGGCGATGACGACCGGGATCGGAATGCCTCGCTCGGAAGCGAAGGCGAAGTCGCGCTCGTCGTGCGCGGGCACGCCCATCACAGCGCCCGTCCCGTAGCTGAGCAAGACGTAGTCGGCGATCCAGATCTGGATGTCGTCGCCGGTGAAGGGATGCGTCGTGTAGGCCCCGGTGAAGACGCCCGTCTTCTCCCGAGTCGTCGACTGCCGCTCGATCTCGTTCTGCCGACGCGCCTGTTCGACGTAGGCCTCGACATCGGCGCGGCACTCGTCGGTGGTCAGCTCGGCGACCAGCGGATGCTCGGGCGCAAGCACCATGAACGTGCAGCCGAACAGCGTGTCGGGACGGGTCGTGAAGACCGTGATCCGGTCTTCGCCGTTGACCTCTCGTCCCAGCGGGAACGAGATTTCCGCGCCCTCAGAGCGGCCAATCCAGTTGCGCTGCATCAGCTTGATCGGCTCTGGCCAGTCGATCCCGTCGAACTCAAGCAGCTCGTCGGCGTAGTCGGTGATCCGGAACATCCACTGTTCCATCTGCTTCGCCTCGACGATCGACTCGCAGCGTTCGCAGACGCCGATGCCGTCGTCGTTGCGGTTGACCTGCTCGTTGGCCAGGATCGTGACGCAGCCGGGACAGTAGTTGCAGTCCGCCGGCCCGCGGTATGCGAGACCGTGCTGGTACAGCTTGAGGAACCACCACTGGGTCCAGCGGTAGTACTCCGGGTCGGAGGTGGAGAACTCGCGGTTCCAGTCGAACGAGGCGCCCATGGTCTTGAGTTGGCGCGTCATGTTCTCGACGTTGGCGTAGGTCCACTTCTTGGGATGCGTGTTGTTGCTGATTGCGGCGTTCTCGGCCGGCAGACCGAAGGCGTCGAAGCCCAGCGGAAAGAGCACGTTCTCGCCCTGCATCCGATGCCAGCGAGCCGCCACATCCGACGGCGCCATGGCGTACCAATGGCCGATGTGCAGGTCGCCGCTCGTGTAAGGCAGCATCGTCAGGAAGTAGTAGGGCGGTCGCGGGTCATCGTCATCGACTCGGTAGAGTCCGTCGATCTCCCAGCGCTCGCGCCAGCGCGGCTCAATCTCGGACGGGTCGTAGGCGGGAATCTGCGTCGCTGTGGTCATAGCCGCAGATTACACGGGGGTATCTTGTGATCTGAGCCACAAGTACACGCGAAGAACAGGAATTTGGCCCTATGACCGACGGACCGCTGGTTGGTGTGATGATGGGTTCGCATTCGGACTGGGACACGATCAAGAACACCGCCTCAACGCTGGAGTCGCTGGGCATCTCCTGGGAAGCCCGCGTGCTCTCGGCCCACCGAACGCCCGACGAAACGGCCGACTACGCGGCCGAAGCCCAGGGTCGCGGGATCAAGGTGATCATCGCCGCGGCCGGCGGCGCGGCGGCGCTGCCCGGAGCGGTCGCGGCCAAGACGCCGATTCCGGTGATCGGCGTGCCGGTCAAGGGCTGGGCCACCGACGGTCTCGACTCCCTGCTTTCGATGGCCCAGATGCCGCGCGGAGTCCCCGTTGCGACGGTCGCGATCGGCCGCACAGGCGCCGTCAATGCCGCGTTGCTGGCCGGACGCATCCTCGCGCTCTCCGATCCGGAGATCGCGGACGCCGTCAACCGCGACCGTGAACAGCGAGCCGCCGAGCAGCTCAGCCAACCGCATCCGACGCTGGACTGAACCCCGAGGCCGATGGCCGTCCACCCGATTACCACGCTGCCGCGAGACGCCGCCGTCCTGCGCACTCCGGCCAGGCGGGTGCGCAACTTCGACGCGTCGCTGCGAGCCCTGGTCGCGGACATGATCGACTCGATGAACGCGGCACACGGCGTCGGCATCGCCGCGCCGCAAATCGGCATCGGGCTGCGCGTGGTCGTAATCGGCATGCCGGGCGAACGCCCCTTCGTCATGATCAATCCGGAAGTCGTCAAGCGCAGCGGCGAGCGCGAGCTGATTGAAGGCTGTCTCAGCGTGCCTGGCTATCGCGGACGCGTGGTGCGTTCGACGCGTGTACTGGCCAAGGCGCAGGACATCTCCGGTCGGGAGATCCGCGTGCGGGCCGAGGACGATCTGCTTGCGCAATGCCTGGAGCATGAGATCGACCACATCAATGGTCGCGTCTACATCGACCACGTGCCCTCGATCGATCAGCTCTGGACGCTCGATGAGATGATCGCCGACGAGGACGACCAAGACCAGACCGAGGACGACGAAGACGAGCCCGATGACGACGACTGAGCCGCCGGCCGCGCTGCATGCGCTCGAGGCGGACGGCGTCTGGGTGGTCGGCGGAGCGGTCCGGGATGCCCTTGCCGGCGATGAAACCGATCAACTCGATCTCGATGTCGCAGTGGCCGACGCCGAGCGCTGGGCCCGCAGCGCGGCCCGGGCGCTCGGAGCTCCATCGGCCAGGATCAGCGCCCGCTTCGAGATCTGGCGGATTCCGCTGCCCAATGGCCAGATCGACGTCTGGGATCTGCCGGACGATGACATCGAACGCGACCTGCGCCGCCGCGACTTCACTGTCAATTCGATGGCCGTCCCGCTCGCAAGCTTTCGCTCTGGGGAACTCGACGCCTCGCTGCTCGATCCGTACGGGGGCCGCAACGACATCGTTCGCCGCTCGCTTCGTCTCGTTACTGCAGAAGCGCTCAGGGATGATCCCTTGCGCATGCTGCGAGCTGTGCGGCTCGAGGCCGAAGCCGGTTGGCGTCCCGATGCCGAGCTGCGGTCGGCGATCAAGCGGGATGCCGCTCGGATCCTCGAGTCGGCCGCCGAACGGCGATGGGAAGAACTCCAGCGCATCCTCCTGAGTGATCGGCTCCCGTGGGCGTTGCGGCGTCTGGACCAGAGTGGGCTGGTCGATCGCATATTGCCGGAGCTCGCCCTCGGGCGCGGGGTCGACCAGCGGCCCGTCCATCGGCGCGATGTCTTCTGGCACCAGATCGATGCTGTGCGCTGGATTGTGCGGCTGACATCTCCGCTCGCTCCACGAGGGTTGCGGGCGTCGGCCATCTGGCGGGAACTGGAACCGCTGCTGCGGGAGCCGACCGTCCGCGCATCGCTGGACGAGTGGCGGCTGCCGCTGCGTCTCGCCACGCTGCTGCATGACATCGGCAAGCCGCAGACCCGCACTGTCGATGCGGATGGCTCGACCCACTTCTTCGGCCACTCGGAGCTGGGCGCAGCAATGGCGCGGCAGCGCATGATCGAGATGCGAGTACCGTCCCGGACCGTCAATCGGGTCGAGCTCCTGATCGCGCAACACCTCCGCCCCGGACAGATCAACTCGCCGGGTAAGCCTCCCACGGATCGCGCTCTGCATCGCTTCCACGCCGCGCTCGGCGACGCGGCAGCGCCGCTCTGCTGGTTGTTCCTGGCCGACTCGCTCGCCACGGCCGGTGCTCATGCGCTGCTCCCTCGATGGCGCGGCTATGCGGCGCATGTCGCGCGAATCCTCGCCTGGCAACCGAGACGAGCCGCGCCAACCGGGCGAGTCCTCGACGGCAACGCCATCATGGAAGCCGCCGGGCTCAAACCCGGTCCGCTCGTCGGGGAAATCCGTGCGAAGATCGATGAGGCTGCGGCGGTCGGCGAGATCGAAAGCGTTGAGGAAGCCCGCGAGATGGCCCGCCGCCTCGCGCAAGCCGAGTCATTGTCTCTGAGCCACTTGACGACCGGTCACTAACATAGTACGCCTGTACTGAACACTGCCAGAGCAAATGAAACCGGTCATGCCTGCCCGACTCGCTCCCTCAACGACGCTCCTCGCAGACGGCGAACGCCCTCGCCGCGTACCCGTCAGCGTCCGAACCGGTTCCTCCAGATCCGAACACAGCCGAACAAACCCGAACGCATTCGGCCTTCCAGGACCTACCAAAGCTGACCACCCTGACCACACGATCTCCCGTAAAACACTGGGTGTTCGCGAGGATCGTCCACGGGAGAAATTCTCCTCTGACCACCTGTTGAGGCGACATAACTCACCTCGTCCCGATTGCTCCGTCTCGCACCGTACGCCAGCCCGAACGGGCGCTGGGAGGAACGCCGCATGACCGAAGTCATCCTGATCACGCTGCTCGTCGTGGCGCTGTTCTATCTCTTCTTCATCCGCCCGACGCGTTCCGAGGAGCGCCGTCGCCAGCGCGACCTCAACGAACTGCGGGTCGGCGACACGGTACTCACGCGCGGCGGATTGATCGCCGAGGTGGAGGGCGTGGAGACGCCGGAAGACGGGCCGATGGTTGTCCTGCTGCGCCTGAACGACGACGTGGTCGTACGAGCGCGCACCGGCGCGGTGGAGGAACGGATCGAGGCGGCCGAGGCGGAGGACGATCCCGATGACGCGAGTCAAGACGACCGATGAGAACGTCCCGGCGCTTGCTGAATGCAACCATTCGCCTGCCTATGCTGAACCGACATAAGCGGGATAGAGTGCGCTAAGCACTTGGGTCGGATCCTGCGCCAACCGCAGGATGTCCACGCGGTTGATCGGCGGCCTCACAGGCAATGGACTTCATCAGACGATTCAAGTTCCGCGACGTCTACGTCTTCGCCCTGATCATCATCCTCACCGCTTTCGCGATTGCGGCCGCGTGGCCGGGTAATCCCGACCGCTACCTGCCCAGCTTCATTCCCTGGCCTCAGGGCGGCGGCGTCAGCGTGGGCGACTGGACCCGCAACGAGTTCCGACTCGGTCTCGATCTCGCCGGCGGCGTCTCGATCACCCTGGAGGTGGCCGGTGAAGCGGCGCCGGTGCGGCGCGGCGAATCGCTCAACCAGTTCCTCGAACGCGAGGGACTCGAGCTGGATGACATCTTCGATCTGAACCCGGCCCTGTCCGATCTCGAACCCGTCGAGTACGACCTGCCGCTGCCCGACAACATCCCGGAGCTTGTGCTGCCGCTCAATGTCGACGACGCCTCGCTGGAGGAGGCGGTGGCCGAATCGCAGCGCGTGATCGAGGAGCGCGTCAATGGCTTCGGCATCTCCGAGGCCGAAGTCACGGTCGTCGGCGGCGACCGCATCAACGCGCAGATTCCCGGCGTCGACGCGGACGAGGCGTCGGACCTGGTCGGGTCAACGGCGCTGCTGGAGTTCCGATTCATTGACGCTGCCCAGCCACAGCCGCCGCGGCCGCTCGATCGACTCTCGATCGGCGCCGCCGTCCACGATGTCTGGGACTCAACCCTGCCGCACGAGGACGCCCGTTTCGTTCGTCGCGCCGAGCCCTACTTCATTCCGCCTCCCGACGAGGACGTGCTCATCGGCGACGGCGTCCGCTGGCTGCCGGCGACCGGGATCAATGCCGAGGGCAAGACCGTCCAACTGACCGGCCGACACCTGCTCGCCGATTCCATCTCCCGCACGATCGAGCAGGGCGGGACGCCGGCGCTGACCTTCGCGCTCGACGACGAGGGTGCGCGGCTGATGGAGCAGATCACGCGGCGACTGTTCGAGAACCGCGCCCCGCTCGGCATCTTCGTTGACGGACGGCTGATCTCCAGTCCCTCGGTCAACGCCGTGATTTCAGACAGCGGAATCATCAACGGCCTCTCAGAAGAGGACGCAATCACGCTCAGGCGTCAGCTCCGCGCCGGCGCGCTGCCGATCAACTTGCGCGTCCTGCAAAGCACCGAAGTGGCAGCCACGCTCGGCGAAGACTCGGTGATCGACACCGTCCAGGCGGGCGTGGTCGCCTTCGTCGCGATTGTCGTCTTCATGATGATCTACTACCGCGTGCCCGGCGTCGTCGCCGCGCTGGCGTTGATCGTCTACGCGGCCGGCGTCATGGCGACGTTCAAGCTGGTCCCCATCACGCTGACCCTCGCCGGCGTCGCCGGCCTGGTGCTCTCGATCGGCTTCGCCGTTGACGGCAACGTGCTGATCTTCGAGCGCCTCAAGGAGGAGTTGCGCCTCGGTCGCAGCCTGTCGGGTGCGGTCGAGACCGCCTGGGCGCGGGCCTGGCCCGCGATCCGAGACGGCAACGTCTCGACGATCATCACCGTCGCGATCCTCTGGCTCTTCGCCGACGCGCTCAACCAGAACCTGATCAAGTCCTTCGCCTTGGCGCTGCTGGTCGGCACCGGATTCAGCTTCGTCACCGTGATCTTCGTCACACGCAACTTCATGACCATCGCCGTCAGCACGGGTTGGGTGCGTGGACTGAGACCGTTCGGGGTGCGTCGGATGACGATCCAGCCACGAGCCGGCGGGGCGAGCAGCGGCGAGGGAGGCGCAACCGCATGATTGACTTCGTCGGCCGCCGCCGCATCTACGCGATCGTCTCGCTGCTCATGATTGTGCCCTCGCTGATCGGCCTCGCGATCTGGCAGTTCGAAGCCGGCCTCGATTTCGCCGGCGGCCTCGAGACCGAAGTCCGCTTCCTCGGCGATACGGAGCTCGACGACGTGAGCGAGGCGCTTGACGCGATTGACGAAACCCCCGAGGGGACCGAATTCAGCGTTAGCGAGGGCGAAGGCGGCTCGTTCGTGGTCACCGGATCCGTGAGTCCGCCGTCGCTTGACGAAGCATTCACGGTCGCTGATCTCATCGGATCCACGCTCGGCAGCTCGTTGCCGAGCAGCATCAGCCTCGATCTCGATGTCGATGAGACCCAGGTACGCAGCGAGTTCTGGTTCCCCGGCGACGTCACGCAGGACGAGGTTCGCGCCGCGCTGGAAACCGTTGGGCTGGGCGGCGCCAGAATCCAGGCCACCGCCGACTCCGCCTTCCGCCTCAGAGTCGAGCAGCCGGCCGATGGCGACCTCGAGCGTCTGCGCCAGCGGATCAACGAGTCGTTGCGGACCGAGATCGGCCGCATCGAAGTCCTCCAGAGTTCATCCGTCTCCGGGACCCTCTCGGTTGAGATCGCTCGTGACGCCGGTGTCGCCCTCGCCGTCGCGGCCGCGGCGATCCTGATCTACATCTCGCTGGCCTTCCGGCGCCTGCCGAACCCCGTGCTCTACGGCTCCGCGGCCATCGTCGCCCTGCTGCACGACATCACGATCGTGGCGGGCGCGTTCGCGATCGGCGGTCAGGTCGCCGGCCTCGAGGTCAACGCGATGTTCGTCACGGCCTTGCTCGCGATCATCGGGTACAGCGTCAACGACACGATCGTGGTCTTCGACCGCATCCGCGAAAACCTGCTCCTCGATCCGCGCGAGGACTTCCGCCGAGTCGTCAATGCCGCCATCACCCAGTCGCTGGGCCGCTCCCTGAACACCTCGATCACCGTCGTGCTCGCGCTCCTGGCACTGCTGTTGATCGGCGGGGTCACGATCCGCCCGTTCGTCGTCGTCCTGTTCATCGGCACGGTCGCCGGCACGTACTCGTCGATCGCGGTGGCCAGCCAGATCGTCTACCTCTGGCAGGATGGCACCCTGCCGCGGCTGCTGCGTCGCGGCGGAGAGCGTCGAGTCGTCCGACGCGTTGAGCGCCGCGCCTAATCGCGCGCTATCCCTGTCTCAGCACCCGAGCGTCCCCGACCCGCCTCGTGATCCGATTCGTATCCAGGTGCTCGAGGAACGCCTGCGCCACCTTGCGGCTGGTGCCGAGACGGTCGCGCACATCGGCCAGAGTCGCCCGCTCCTGCTGCTCCAGCAGCGCCCGCGTCTCCGCCACCATCCCGTCGTAGACCGAGCGGTCCAGGTTCACCCCGCCCTTGAGCTGGACGATCAGGTGCTGCGCCTCGAGATGCTCAAGCAGTTCCGGATCCGATTGCGAGTCGGCCTCCGGTCGGACGCCCTGATCCTTGAGCCGCTGCAGCAGTGCCGCCACCTGCGACTGCTGCGCCTGCGAAAGCTCGACTCGCCGTTCCGGCAGGTCGAACGAGCCGTCGTTGAGGATTAGTCGGCCGCCGTCGATCAACTGCTGTTGCAACACGGCGAACGCGCGCTGCGGCAGGCCGACGCGACTACGCAGGTCCTCGCGCGGCAATCCAGCTCGAAGCGGAAACTGTTTGACATAATTATCGACTGTTGCTTCGGCGCGCGCCGTGAGTGCTCCCAATCCGGTGTCCGACATCAACGTGGCGGATTCCGAGAGGCCGGCGTCGTCGAGGACGACGACCGACCCATCGCTGATCTGTCGCTCGATCGCAGCCGTCGCATCGTCGGAGGCCAGTTCGCTCCGGGCGAGTAGTTCACTCCAGCGGACCGGCTCCATCCGCTGCAGAACGGTCAGCAGCGTGTCGTCGGGCGAGCCGTCGAGCAAGCGTTGCAACGCCTCAAGCGTCGACGCGTCGTTGCGATGGTGCCGGCGTGGCCGGGTATCGACGATTCGTCCACCGGCCACGGTCGAGTCGGCCGAGCGAAGCACGAAGTGATCGCCGCGTGCCGCCGCGATCGGGCGTTCCAGGCGGAGTTGCGCCCAGGTCGACGCTCCGGGCCCCAACGAATCGCCCTCCAGCAACCTGACACGCGCTTGCACCTCATCCGCTCCCACGTGCAGGGTGCGGGTCGCGTTGTGCGGCAAGGCCCGTGACGCCTCTCGGACCGCCCGCAAGCGAATGTCGACGGCGCTGGTCGGCACCAGCCAACCCGGTGACGTCAACACCATCCCGCGTTCGAGATCGTTGGCCGAGACCCCGCTCAGGTTGACCGCCGTGCGAGCCCCGGGCGGTGCGACGTCAAGCGACTCCTCGTGCGACTGAAGGCCTCGAACCCGGCACTCGATCCGGCCTGGCTCGACGACAACGGCATCGCCCACCGACAACTCGCCGTCGAGCAGCGTGCCAGTGACGACTGCGCCGAACCCGGAGATCGAGAACGAGCGGTCGATCGGCATTCGCGGCCGTCCCTGGTCGGCGATCGGCGGCAGATCGTCGATTGCATGATCGATCAGGCTCCGTAGCTCCTCGATTCCATCCCCCGTCAACGCCGATACCGGCGCAATCGCTGAGCCGGCAAGTGCGGTGCCTGCCAATAGCTCCACGATCTCTTCTTCGACCAGCGCGGTCCATTCCTCGTCAACCAGGTCGATCTTCGTCAGTGCGACGATGCCTCGATCGATGTCGAGCAGGTCGAGGATGTCGAGGTGCTCGCGGGTCTGCGGCATGACCCCTTCGTCGGCGGCGATCACGAGCAGCGCGAGATTGATCCCGCCGACGCCGGCCAGCATGTTCTTGATGAACCGTTCGTGACCGGGCACGTCGACAATGCTCACCGCGCGTCCCGAGGACAGTTCGCACCAGGCGAAGCCGAGGTCGATCGTTAGTCCGCGCGCCTTCTCCTCGGCCCAGCGGTCGGGGTCGATACCCGACAGGGCCTGGACCAGCGCGCTCTTGCCATGGTCCACGTGGCCTGCGGTGCCGATGACATACACGCGTTTACCCTGACCCTTGCTGACCTGCGTGCTGACATGCGTACTGACATGCCTGCTGACACGCTGGCTGGCATGCCTACAGGGGAGGATATGTGCGATGAAAGCGATCGTTGTTGACCCGCCGGGCAAGACTGCCGATTCGCTCCGACTGGCTGAAGTGCCCGATCCGCAACCAAGCGATGAAGAGGTGCTGATTCGGGTCCACGCCACCGCGCTCAATCGCGCCGACATCATGCAGCGCATGGGCGGCTACCCGCCGCAGCATGGCGCGTCGGATGTCTTAGGACTGGAACTCTCGGGCGAAGTGATCGAGACCGGCTCGCGGGTGCGCGAACTCGCGGTCGGCGATCGCGTTTACGGCCTCTCAGGCGGGGGCGGATACGGCGAACTGGCGACCCTGCATGAGTCGCTCGCCATGCCGATCCCGGACGAACTCACCTACCACGAAGCCGCCTCGATTCCGGAAGTCTTCTTCACCGCCAACACCGCCGTGCGTACGCTCGGCGAGACCTTGCCGGGGGAACGTCTCCTGGTCCACGCGGGTGGCAGCGGCGTCGGTATCGCCGCAATCCAGATCGGGCGGCTGATTGGCGCAGAAGTCTGGATCACGGCCGGCTCGGACGAGAAGTGCGAGCGCGCTCGCGAACTCGGCGCCGATCTTGCGATCAACTACCGGGAACAGGACTTTGCGGAGGTCGTTCGCGAACAGACCGACGGTCGCGGTGTTGACGTCATCCTCGACGTGATCGGTCGCGACTACTGGGACGCCAATCTCAAGTCGCTCGCCATCTCAGGACGCCTGGTGCTGGTCGGCCTGATGGGTGGAGCAGTCGCCGAGACCAACCTCGGGATGCTGATGCAAAAGCGGCTACGGGTCCACGGCACGGTGATGCGCTCACGTCCGCTGATCGACCGGGCGGAGATCACTCGTGACTACCAGCAGCACCTGGAGCCCGCCATCGTCAACGGCGACATGAAACCGGTCATTGACAGCGTCTTCCCGCTCAGTAAGGCCGCCGAGGCTCATGCCTACATGCAGGAGAACCAGAACTTCGGCAAGATCCTGCTCGACTGCATCGATATCGACGAGTTGTCGGAGGACTAGGCCGGCGCAACGTCGAGCAAGCGCACGAAGATCTCATTCGCCACCGCGTGCCCACGCCTGCTCAGACGGAGCCGACCATCGGCTCGTTGCGCCAGCCCGTTGTCGACCGCCCAATCGAGCGTGGGCCGAAACTCCTCGTACTCGTCGGGCAGCGACGATTCATCAACGCCGTCCATCAGCCGCAGTCCCGACGTCAGAGTGTCGATCAGGTTCTCCCGCTCGCTCGGTCGCTCCGCTTCGACGATGGCCGGCGAAGGCAGCCCTTCTGGGGCATGCGCGAACTCCTGCTCCTGGCGAAGACGATCGATGTAGATTCGCGGGCTCCGCACGACCTGGTAACGCACACCATCCACAAACCCATGCGCGCCGGGTCCGATCGCTGCGTACTCCTGGTTGCGCCAGTAAATCAGATTGTGCTCGCACCGGAGTCCGTGGCGCGCGTAGTTGGACGTCTCGTATTGCTCGAAACCCGCGTGCAGCAGTCGTTCCGAAGTCCAATCGGCAATGTCGGCGACGCGGTCGGGGTCGGCCTCAATGACCCGTCCCGCCGCCACACGGGCGGCGAGCGGCGTCCCTTCCTCGACGGTCAGCGCGTAGCAGGAGAGATGATCGGGACCGTCGCCGTTCCAGCCCAGGACCCGTTCGACCGTCGATTGCCATGTCTCGAGGGATTGGCCGGGCAGACCGTAGATCAAATCGAGATTGACGTTCTCGAATCCGGCGGCGCGAATCATCTCGAACGCCGACTCGGCACGCGCGGCGCTATGAATCCGGTCGAGGAACACCAACTCGGACGCGTCCAACGACTGCACGCCCATCGATATCCGGTTGACGCCCGCTTGCCGGTACGACTCCAGGCGCTCTGGTTCGACGCTCTCAGGATTTGCCTCGAGCGTGATTTCGGCAGCCTGGTCGATGTCAATCAGTCGGCGAATCTCGTCCAGTAGGCGGCTCACTGACTCACCGGGAAGCAGGCTGGGTGTGCCTCCGCCGATGAAGATCGTCGATACTTGTCGACCCCTGAGCCGTGGCGCCCAAAGCTTCGCTTCGACGAGCGCCGCCGCGAGCCATTCGGCCTGCATGTCTTCGATACCCGCGTACGAATTGAAATCGCAGTAGGAGCACTTCACCGTGCAGAACGGCACATGCACGTAGAAGCCGAGCGGAGAATCGGTCACGCCACGAGTGTATGTCTCTGCGTCAGTGTCAAAGCTGATTGCCCGCGCATCGACTTGGTGACACAGTGAATCCGTTCAATGGTTGGGAGGCGTCGGTGCTCAAGACACATGGTTGCGGGACGCTACGAGCGTCGAATGCGGGCGAGTCGGTCACCCTGGCCGGCTGGGTCCACCGACGACGTGATCACGGTCAGCTCATCTTCATCGACTTGCGTGACCGCGACGGCATCGTCCAGGTCGTCGTGCGCCCGGATGACCATCCCGAGGCCTACGACTCGGCAAACGTCGTTCGCGGCGAGTACGTGCTGCGAGTCAGCGGCGAAGTCGTCGAGCGCTCGGACGCGACCCGCAACCCGAACATCGCCACCGGCGATATCGAAGTCGTCGCCAACTCGGTCGAGGTGCTGAACGCGGCCAAGACGCCGCCCTTCTCGGTCAGCGAAGACGACGAGGTCAACGAACTGGTCCGCATGCAGTACCGCTACATCGACTTGCGCCGTCCCGCGATGATTGCCTCTCTGGAACTTCGACACCGGCTCAACCAGTTCATTCGTGACTTCATGACGGAACAAGGCTTTCTCGAGGTCGAGACGCCGATCCTGGTCGCCGCGACGCCCGAAGGCGCACGAGACTACGTGGTTCCCAGTCGTCTCACGCCTGGCGCGTTCTACGCCTTGCCCCAGGCGCCTCAGCAGTTCAAGCAGTTGTTGATGGTCGCCGGGGTCGAGCGGTACTTCCAGATCGCCCGCTGCTTCCGCGACGAAGACCTGCGCGCCGACCGTCAGCCGGAGTTCGTCCAGCTCGATCTCGAATGGTCATTCTGCGAGGAGGAGGACATCCTGGCATTGCTCGAGGAGCTCTTCGTCGGTGTCGCCGCGGCGCTGCGGCCCGATTTGGCGGTGCCGAGACCATTCCCGCGCCTCTCCTGGCACGAAGCGATGGAGCGCTACGGATCCGACAAGCCTGACCTGCGCTACGGGCTCGAACTGTCCGACTGTTCTGACATCGCCGCCACTTCCGGCTTCGGCGTGTTCTCGTCGACCGTGGCCGACGGAGGTCGTGTGCGTGGGATAGTTATGCCGGGCGGGGCATCGCTCTCACGCCGTGAGGTTGACGGGTTCACGAATCTCGCGAAGACGATGGGTGCGCCAGGACTGGTCTCGCTCCAGTTCAGCGCCGACCCTGCATCGGCGACCGAGGACGACGTTCGATCTCCTGTCCTGCGCCACATCGGCATCGATGACGCTCGCAAGATCGGCGAACGCTGCGGCGCATCGGCCGGCGACCTCGTGCTGCTCGCCGCCGGCGACTCGGGCATGGTCTCGACGGTGCTCGACGGCATTCGACGCGAGCTGGCGCGGCGTCTCGACCTGGTCGACGATTCCATACTTCAATTCGGCTTCGTCACAGATTTTCCCCTCGTGGAATGGGATGCGAACGAGCAGCGCTGGGACGCACTGCATCACCCGTTCACCGCTCCGCAGTCGGAGGATGCCCACTTACTGGGCAGCGACCCGGCCAAGGTGCGCGCACGGGCCTACGACACGATCTGCAACGGATTCGAACTCGGCTCCGGCTCGATACGAATCCACGAGCGCGAGCTACAGATGCGCGTATTCGAGTTGCTCGGCGTAGGGGCCGACGAGGCGCAACGGCGATTCGGTCACATGCTCAATGCGTTCGAGTACGGCGCGCCGCCTCACGGCGGCTTCGCCTTCGGCATCGACCGCGTGGCGATGTTGCTGGCCGGCACAGAGAACATCCGCGAGGTGATCGCGTTTCCCAAGACGATGTCGGCTTCCGATCCGATGACCGGCGCGCCGATGGAGATCGCAGACGAGCAACTGGAGGAGCTGCATCTGAAGATCGATGCGCCCGCCACGTCCTGAGTTCGGTGATAATCTTCGATTGATATAGGACATAGCGGTGTCTGGGTGACATATCGAAGCGGAGGACTGGTACGTGTCTGTGGTGCGACTCATACGTAGGGCGGAACGACTAGTCGGATCGGCGTACGACTCCTTGAACTGGAAGAAGCTACTGGCGGCATTCATCCTGAGCGTTGCAATCGGATTCGCTGCCTGTTCAGGCGACGACGGGACGCAACAGGACGAACAATCACAGCCCAGCGCTCGAGCCGATCGAGCCCAGACCGAAGAGCAGCAACAGCAAGCCGACCAGCCGCAGCAGCGTCGCGAACGCCAGGCCACGATCCAACAGCAGGAGCAGCAACAGCAGGTTGGGACCGATCAACAGCAGGACGCCCCGACGGTCGCGCCGCGAGAGCGTGGCGAGTTCCGCATCGCCCGCGGAGAGCCGATCAACCTCGACCCGGCGCAGATTACCGACGTTACGTCCGCCGTGATTGCGGTTGAGGTCTTCGGCGGTTTGCTTGTGCTCGATCGAGACCTGAGAATCGCGCCCGATCTTGCCGAGTCTGTCCCCGGCCCGATGCAGAACGACGACGGCACCGTCACCTACCGCTTCACGATCCGCGACAACGCCACGTTCCACGACGGCAAACGGATCACGGCCGAGGACTTCAAGTGGAGCCTTGAGCGCAACCTGAACCCGGAAACCCTCTCGCCGACCGCTCCCGACTTCCTCGGCGACATCGTCGGCGCGCGCGAATTCACTCGCGGACGAGCGGATGAGGTGGTCGGCATCCAGGTGATCGATGAGCAGACGTTGGACATCACCATCCTGCGTTCGACTCCGGTCTTCCTGTACAAACTCACGTATCCGACCGCCTATGTTCTCGATCGAGCCCAGGTTGAGGCGGATCCCGAGCGCTGGGCGCTGGCCCCGAACGGGAGCGGCCCCTTCCGTCTGACCGAGTGGCAACTGGGTGAGGGTCTGACCCTCGAACGCTTCGACGACTACCACCTCGAGCCGGCCAAGGTACGCAAAGTCTCCGTCCGCTTCGCCGGCGGAGCCGTTGAGCAGTTTGAGAACGACGAACTCGATCAGGCGTTTATCGGGCTCAACGATATCGAGCGGGTCCGTGACCCTGCGTCCGAGTTGAACGAGCTGTACGTCTCCCGCTCCGAACTGTCTATTTTCTACCTCGCTTTCAACGTGAGTCAGCAGCCATTCGACGACCCCAAGGTCAGGCTCGCGCTGGCGCACGCGATCGACAAGACAACGATCGTCGAGGACGTGCTCGACGACCTGTTGGTTGCCGCCGATCAGATTGTGCCGCCAGGGCTCGCGGCGCACGACTCTGAGTACCGGGGAATCGTCTTCGATCCCGAGTTGGCGCAAGAGTTGCTAGCCGAGTCTCGCTACGCCGGCACGTCGCTGATTGACAACATCCGCCTGACGATTCCCGGCCAGGGCGCAACGCCGGGTTCGGTTTTCGAAGCGATCCAGGACATGTGGCGGCAGCACCTCGGTCTCGAGATTGAGATTCAGCAGGTGGAGTTCGCGACCTTCATCTCGGAGATCGACCGTGGTCTCTACGGCTTCTTCTCGCTCGGTTGGAGCCTCGACTACCCCGACCCGCACAACGTGCTCGACTACAAGTTCCACAGCGCTTCGCTGGGCAACGATACCCAGCTCGACAGCGCCGAGATCGACGCCCTGCTCGAAGAGGCGCGTTACTCCCTTGACTTCGAGTTGCGCACGAGCATCTACCGAGAGGTCGACCGCATGCTGGTCGAGGACGCAATCTGGGTGCCGCTCTACTACTCGGTCGCCCACGAAGTGGTCAAACCCTACGTGAAAGACTACGAACCGACGAGGATGGTGATCCCACACCTCCGCTTCGTCAGCATCGAGGAGTAGGGACCCCCTCGATTCCAAGCGACCGAATGAGGAGGGCGGAGCATGGGCTACGGGCCGCTCCCGATTCTCTTGCGCCGCCTCGCGCTTGTCCCGATCTTGGTCTTCGTCGTTGCGGCCGCGACCTATGCGCTGACCCATGTGGCGCCCGGCGACCCAGTCAAAATTATTGGCGGTGCCCGCCAAGTGGATCCGGAAAAGGCTGAACTGATTCGCGAGGAGTTCGGCCTTCACGGAGGCTACTTCGAGCGATTCGGCCGCTATCTCTGGGGCCTCGTCTCGCGCGGCGATCTCGGGCCGTCCTACTACTACCGGTCGCCGCAGCGCAGCGTCCAGGAACTGTTGGGCGAACGAATCTGGGTGTCGGCGCAGATCAACCTGATGGCCCTGGCCTTGATCTACGGCCTCGGAATCCCAATCGGGGTCTACGTCGCGGTGAATCGAGGGACCTGGAAAGACCCCGCGGTCATCGGATTCTTGAAGATCTTTGACTCGATCCCGTCACCGATCATGGTCGTGCTCATTGTCTACCTCATGGTGGAGGTCCTGGGAGGAGTGTTCCGCCTTCTGGGCTTCAATGTGCCCGTGGTTTGGACGCCCGGTGATCCGGCCTCGTACATCGTGCCGCTCGTTGCGCTGACGATCGGCGTGTTTGGCGGCATGGGTCGCTTTGTCCGCGTCTCCATGATCGCCACCATGGACGACGACTACGTCCGCACCGCTCGGGCCAAGGGACTGACCGAGCGCGTCGTGTTGTACCGACACGTGCTTCGCAATGGACTGCTTCCCCTCTCGACCAACATTGGCCTCGCGTTTGTCGGTGTCATTGTTGGCTCGATTGTGATTGAGACGCGCTACGCGGTGCCTGGAGTCGGTGCGTTCATCTTTCAGTCGATCAATCAACGCGACTGGAACGTGATCCTTGGATTCACCTTGCTCGTCGCCACGTTGATCATCATCGCCAATGCGCTCGTGGACATGTTGTATGTCTTCATTGATCCGCGAATCCGATTCACGGAGCGTGTGGCGTGACCGAGATGACCGCGCGCGCCGATAGTTGGGAAATGTCATCCGCGCCGGAGTCGCCATTCCGTCGCGGGCTGCGGGCGCTTCTGCGCAAACGCGTCGCCGTTGTTTCCATGATCACGATCTTCGTGCTCTATGGCGCGGGCATGTACACCTTCCTGGCCGAGTTCGGCCTCGACATCGGCTTGCAGGATCCGCTCCGC
Organism: Chloroflexota bacterium; assembly: GCA_028874365.1. GTDB lineage: Bacteria > Chloroflexota > Dehalococcoidia > Bin125 > Bin125 > Bin125. Next base: position 128,466 of record JAPPJZ010000033.1, read on the forward strand.
ACCAATCTCAGCGAACGTCGGACCGTACGTACGACCGACGGGGTGACCGAATCCCTGGGCACGTTTAGTGAGCGACTCCAGGTAGATGTTGGAGTCATTGCTGAGCTCAATCCGGAGGTCGTGCAGGAGTTCGGTCCACTCGGTCCCGACACGGTCCTGCCGCGCAACACGGAGATCGTGCTCGGTGTTGACGAGACACTCCAACCTCCTTCATCAAGGCACTGGTTCGGTACCGATCGCAACGGGCGAGATCTGTTTTCGCGAGCGTTCTACGCGCTTCGGACCACCGTCATCATCAGTGTGATTTCGGTGTTGCTGGGGAACATCTTCCTCGGCCTCGGTCTGGGGCTGCTGTCCGGCTACCGGGGTGGCCGTCTCGACGCGCTGATCATGCGGTTGGCCGACCTCGTCCTCGCCATGCCCGGCCTGGTCTATCTGATCGTGATCGTGGCGGTGTTCCGCGATCGCGTGACCGACTGGTTTCGTGCGCTGGAGGATGCCACTGGGGCGACATGGCTCATCGCCTCGGGGGTCGATGACTACGTGCTGATTGTCTTCGCGATGTCACTTCTTGGATGGGCGGGCGCTGCGAGGTTCTACCGCGGCCAGGTCTTGTCGCTGAGGGAAAGCGACTTCATCCTGGCCGCGGAAACGATCGGTGCCGGAACCCTCCGCGTGCTGGTGCGACATCTCTTCCCCGGCATCCTGCCTTGGTTCATCGTGGGATTCAGCGCAGCTATGGGTGAGATGGCTGGCGCCGAAGTCGTGCTGACCTGGCTTGGCATCGGGATCACGCCTCCGACGCCGTCATTCGGCACGATGGTCTCCGCGGCGGGCGGGTTCACATCTCTAGTCCAATATCCGTGGATGTTGCTCGTGCCGATGCTGTTTGTCCTGCCGATCCTGTTGGCCTTCAATCTGCTGGGCGACGCGGTCAACGACGCGATCAACCCACGCCTCAGATAACACTGAACATTCGCCGTCCGCTGATATCGTGGGCGCAGCCATGCTCCCAGGCTTGGGCCATGAAGGTTGATCCATGAAAGTTACCGCCGAACGCATCCCCGAGGCTCAGATGCTGCTCGAGATCGAGCTCGACGACGCTCGCGTCAAGAAGTCGCTCGACCAGGCCGCTCGCCGACTCTCACAGCGCTATCGCATTCCCGGGTTCCGACAGGGCAAAGCGCCCCGACGCGTCGTGGAGAGCGCGCTCGGTCCTGACGCCGTTTTCGAGGAAGCCGCCGAGCGGATGATCCCGCAAGCGTTGACCGAGGCGCTGGAGCAAGAGGGCCTCGAGCCTGTCGCCCAGCCGACCGTTGAAGTCACCGAGCGCGAGCCGGTGACGTTCACGGCTACCGTCCCGCTGGAGCCCGTCGTCGAGTTGGGGGACTACCGCATGATTTCGGTAGCCAAACCCGAGAGCGAGTACTCGGAGGAGATGCTGGAGGAGCGTCTGCTCGAACTCCGCCGCCAGCACGCGCTGCTCGAACCGGTCGAACGCGCGCCCGAACTGAACGACCGCGTCACCGCCGATGTCCGCGCAGAAGTCGACGGCGAACAGATTCTCGATCAGCCCGGCGCCGAGTTCCACCTCCGCGAGGGTGCCGTAGTCGGTGTCCCCGGACTGTGCGAGAAACTCGTCGGCGTCAGCGTCGGCGACGAACACATCATTCCGATCGACGTCGATGAAGACTGGGACGACGACGAGGTGGCCGGTAAGACGGTCACGTTCACCGTCACCATCCACGACGTCAAGGCCGAGGAACTGCCCGAAGCGGACGACGACTTCGCGATGGAAGTCTCGGAAGAGTTCGAGACCTTCGCCGACTTGCGCGAGCGGGTCGACAGCGGTCTGCGCGAACAGACCGATCGACAGTCCGAGGAACTGTTCAGCCAGGAAGTGATGAAAGCTGTCGTCGATCGGGCGACGCTTGAATATCCACCTGCGCTGGTTGAGCACGAGATCGAGCACATGCGCCAGGACTTCGCCCGTCAGATGGGCCAGGATCCGGCCACCTTCCTGCGCGACGGCGGCGAACAGGGCGACCAGCTCCTGGCCAGCTTCCGCACACAGGCCAACGAGCGGGTGATCAACACGCTGGTCCTACAGAACATCAGCGAGGCCGAAGAGATCGAGGTGTTGGACGACGAGGTCACCGCCGACCTCCAGCAAATGCTCGCCGGTATGCCCACGTCCGACCCGGAGCAGGCCGAGCAAATGATGCAAGACGAGGGCATTCGCGCCAACGTCCAGGCCCGACTCGTACGCGAGCGGACCATCGAGCGGCTCCAGCAGATCGCCCTGACCAACCACGCTGCCGGCGTCTCGGACGAGGACGAGCCATCCGAAGACGACGAATCCGACGATGAGGCTTCGATCGCCGAGGTCGAGGACGCGGAGGACATTGATGAAGCCGAGGACGTCGGGGACGCCGAGGAGTCGGTCGACGAGTCGGCCGATGGCGACGAATAACCACTCGCCATATGCCAGCGATTTCTGTCCGCTGCTGTTGGCTGCGCAATCGCGCAGGCCGCAAACGTGACTACACTTAATCCGCGAAGGAGGGTTTCATGGCCCTGAGTCACCCCTTAAGCAACTCCCTGACCCGCCCCAGCGACATCATTCCGATGGTTGTCGAGACGACCAATCGCGGTGAGCGCGCCTACGACATCTATTCCCTGCTCCTGCGCGAGCGCATCATCTTCCTCGGCACTCCGATCGACGACCAGATCGCGAACGTGATCGTCGCGCAATTGCTCTACCTCGACCGCGAGGACCCAGACCGCGACATCCAGCTGTACGTCAACTCGCCCGGCGGCGTGATCACCGCCGGTCTCGCCATCTACGACACGATGCAGCTGATCAAGGCGGACGTGTCGACGATCTGCGTCGGCATGTCGGCCTCGATGGGCACGGTCCTGCTCTCGGCCGGCGCCGACGGCAAGCGATTCGCTCTGCCGCACGCCACGATCCACATGCACCAGGCGCTCGGCGGCGCTCGCGGTCAGGCTTCCGACATCGAGATCGCCGCTCGCGAAATCTTGCGCAACAACGAGACGATTCGCCAGATTCTGGCCAGGCACACCGGTCAACCGCTGGATCGCATCGCCGCCGACACCGATCGCGACTTCTACCTCGACGCCGAACAAGCGCAGGAGTACGGGCTCGTCGACTCGGTGCTCGCCAGCGAGGCCGCCGGGGATGCAGCCGCGGCCGCAGGCGCTTAGTATCTGAGCGGGGTATCTGCCCGGGCTGTCCTTGCCGTTCGACACGGCTCCACTGTTGGAGCACTGAGACGAAGCAGAGAGGCGGAAGCTGATGAGCAGTGCACACGGTGGTGGGCGCAGCCAGTATCACTGTTCGTTCTGCATGAAGGACCAGGCCCAGGTCCGCCGCCTCGTCGCCGGACCAGGCGGCGTCTACATCTGTAATGAGTGCGTCGAGGCCTGCCGCGCCGTCATCCAGGACGAACAGCTCAACTCCGCTCCGCCCGAGCCCAAGGCCGCCTCGAGCCCGCCTCAGACACTGCCGCCGCTCGCGATTTACGACCGGCTTTGCGAGCATGTCGTCGGCCAGGACGAGGCCAAGCGAGTGCTCGCCGTCGCCGTCTACAACCACTACAAGCGCATCAACACCGTCGTCGACCCGGACGACGATGTCGAACTCGAGAAGAGCAACATCCTCCTCGTCGGCCCAACCGGGTCCGGCAAGACACTGCTCGCCTCGACGTTGGCTCGAATCCTCGACGTCCCCTTCTCGATCGCCGACGCCACCGCGCTCACGGAGGCCGGCTATGTCGGCGAGGACGTGGAAAACATCCTGCTCCACTTGATCCAGGCGGCCGATTTCGACATCGCCCGCGCCGAACGCGGCATCATCTACATCGACGAAATCGACAAGATTGCGCGCAAGGCCGACAATCCCTCGATCACAAGGGACGTGTCCGGCGAAGGCGTCCAGCAGGCCCTGCTCAAGATCATCGAAGGCACGGTTGCATCGGTTCCCCCGCAGGGCGGACGTAAACACCCGCATCAGGAATTCCTGCAAATCGACACCAGCAAGATCCTGTTCATCTGCGGCGGCGCATTCGAGGGCCTCGATAGCGTCATTGACCGCCGGATTACGACCGGTATCCGCAACATCGGCTTCGGTTCCGCGGCGCGCACGGCCGAAGACCGAGACCACCTGCTGCACCATCTCAGCCACGACGACCTGCAGAAGTACGGGCTGATTCCCGAGTTTGTCGGACGATTGCCGGTCGTCGTCACTCTCGACCAGCTGGACCAGGCGTCGCTGGTGAGAATCCTGACCGAACCGAAGAACGCCCTGGTCCGCCAGTACGAGCGCTTCTTCGACATGGACGGCGTCGAACTCAGCTTCACTCCGGAGGCGCTCGAATCAATCGCCGAGCAAGCCATCGCGGAAGCGACCGGCGCTCGCGGCTTGCGCACCGTGGTCGAGGACCTGCTGCTCGACGTCATGTTCGAGGTCCCAGGACGGCCCGAAGTGAAGAAGTGCGTCGTCAACGCCGACACCGTGCGGCGTCAGGAACGACCCCTGCTGCTCAACGATCAGGGCCTCGCAGTCGAGTACGAAGCAATCCGCCGACGAGGCGACGGACGATTGGCTCCACGCCAGGAAAGCGCCTGATGTCACGCCGGTCGGCGCTCGCGACATCCCGTCGAGTTCGCGTCGACGACCTCCTGGTACGACGAGGCACAGCCCCAGACCTGCCAACCGCCCGCGCCCTGATCATGGCCGGTCGCGTTCACGGCGACGGCAAACGCTATTCCCAGCCCGGCATGCAGGTCGACGGCGATGCGGAACTCAGCGTCCGCGGTGCGCGACCATATGTGTCCCGCGGCGGTGAGAAACTGTCCGCCGCCCTCGACGCCTGGCCGATTCCCATCGACGGCCGAATCTGCCTCGATGTCGGTGCATCGACCGGTGGCTTCACCGACGTGTTGCTTCGCCGCGGGGCGCTGCACGTGCACGCAGTCGACGTTGGCTATGGACAGCTCGCTGATGCACTCCGCCGCGATTCGCGTGTAACGGTGCTCGAGCGCACCCACATCTGCGATCTGCCGTCCCTCTCGAGTACGGCTGACCTCGCCACCGTTGACGTCTCGTTCATCGGCCTTCAACAGGTGCTGCCCTGCGTGGAGCGAGCCGTCGCGCCGCAATCCGATGTTGTTGCGCTCGTCAAGCCGCAGTTCGAGTTGCCGCGTGACGATGTCGATCAGCGAGGCGTCGTCAACGATCGGCTCGCTCAAGGGAAGGCCGTCAGCGATGTGCTCGGCTGGGCATTCGAGCAGGGTTGGCGCGTTGGCGGCGTCCTCAGGTCTCCGCTCGTCGGTCCCGCGGGCAATCATGAGTGGTTCGTCTGGTTGCGTACGCCGTGAGTGACATTCAGTGCGTCGGCATCTACTACCATCCACGCCTCGACGAGGCGAGGAATGCCGCCGACGAACTGGCCGCGAACCTGCGCGCATATCAGGTCGACGTCTGGACCTCGATGCCGTGGGAACCGGATCGCTCGACCGAGCACTTGGCCCACACCGACTTGCTGATCTGCCTGGGCGGCGACGGCACCATTCTCCGAGCCGCGCGGGCAAGCGCAGGCCTTGACTGTCTTATCCTCGGCGTCGATCTCGGCCGACAGGCGTTCCTGACTGAACTGCTTCCGGAGCAGCTGGACGAGCATATTTCTGACCTGTTCAGCGGCAACTTCGTCGTCGAGGATCGCGCGATGCTGGAAGCGCGACCGGTCGGCGTCGCCGGGGAGGCGCCGAGCACCCTGACCGCGCTCAACGATGTCATGATCGGCCGGGGTAGCCTCGGGCAGCCGGCCTACATCGCCGTCTGGGTCGGCGAAGACCTGGTTGGCGTCGTGCGCGCCGATGCCGTGGTCGTGGCGTCCGCGACCGGCAGCACTGGATACTCCCTCTCAGCCGGCGGGCCGATCCTGCACCCCCAGGCTCGCAACGTGGTCCTCACCCCTGTGGCCCCGCACCTGGCCCAGGCCGCTCCGATGGTCCTGCCGGGCGACGCCGAGATCGAACTACGCCTCGGCAGGGAGCATCCCGGCTCCTTGTCGGTTGACGGCCAACGACCGTACTCTCTCCAGCCTGGAGGAGGTGTGCGGGTGCGACGCAGCGAATCGCTCGCCCGGTTGATTCGCTTCGGTGAGCGATCCTTCTTCGCGCAACTCGGGAAGCGGCTCGCCTGGCTCGACGAGCGTCGGATCGAGGCCGTTTCCCGCACGGGAATCGAAGCATTCGACGCAAAGAATGCCGATCCCGCCTAGCTCGTCACTGACGCAGCAGTCGTTCCGTTACGATGAACATGTGCTCGAAGAACCAATTGGACCTGTGGGGATCGAAGGAGAGCGGCGGTGCTGATCGGCCTGCATCTGCGTGACTTCGCGCTGGCCGATCGAGTGGAGCTGACACTGGGTGGCGGATTCAGCGTCATCACCGGCGAGACCGGAGCCGGCAAGAGTGTCCTCATCCAGGCGCTCGCCTTCGCCCTCGGCTCGCCCGCCGACGCGGAGATGATCCGACCCGGAGCCGATTCCGCTGAGGTCGAAGCGGTCTTTGATCTGATCGATTCCGAGGCCTACGGACCCGTCGCGCGGACGCTCTCCGATGCCGATCTGCCGTTCGAGGGCGAACTCATTCTGCGCCGCAGCGTCAGCCGGCCGCAAGCCGGCTCACAACGTCTCGGCGGACGAATCCGAGTCAACGACCGCGCCGCTACGGCGAGCCTCCTGCGAGCGCTGGCGCCCACGCTCGCCGACATCCACGGGCAACGAGAGCACCTCTCCCTGCTGCGACCGGCGGAGCAACTCGCGCTGTTGGATCGCTTCGCGGGCGTCGACCACCAGCGCGATGCGATCGGCGCGATGGTGCGGCGCCTGAACACCCTTGATCGGCGCCTCAGCGACGTGAGGACGGGCGAACGTGAACGCGCCAGGAGGATCGCCCTGCTGCGTCACGAGGCGTCGGAGATTGCAGCCGCCGGCCTCCAACTGGAGGAGGAAGAACAGCTCCAGACGCTGCATCGCCGATTGGTGAACGCGCAGACTCTCGCCGCCGACGCCGAGATCGCTCGCGAAGCGCTGGAGCACGACGTCCTAGGCGAGGCGCTCGCTGCAGCCCGGCGAATCGCCAGTGTCGACGAATCCACAGAGCCAATCGCCGAGGCAGTAGAGTCGGCGCTCGAACAGGCAGCCGAGGCGGTCCGGTCGCTCAGGGTCTACGCGGACGAGTTGGATCTCGATCCCGACCGTCTCGGAGAGGTTGAATCACGGTTGTCGTTGATTGCCGAAATGAAGCGCCGTTGGGGAGACACCGTCGCCGAAGTGATCGCCCACGGCGAGCGAGCCGAGGCCGAGGCGAACCGCCTGGAACAGGAAACCGCCGACATCGACTCACTTGCGGCAGAGGCCGAGCAACTCGCCGTGAACGTCACGACCGCCGCAATCGAACTCAGCCAACGACGCAGGCAGGCCGCGCAAAAGCTGGCGTCGGCCGTCACTCACGAGTGCGAGAGCCTGCGCTTACCCCACGCGCGGATCGAGTTCGAGTTCGGACGGATCCCCGCATCGGACCAGGCCAGATCACTGAGCGTTGGCGGCGCGCAGGTCGGATTCGACCAGACCGGTATCGATAAGGTCCAGTTGCATGTTGCCTTCAACCCGGACGCGCCGACACGTCCGTTACAGCGAGTAGCCTCAGGCGGTGAAACGGCGCGCCTGACATTGGCAATCAAGGCCGTCTTGGGCGAAAGTGATCTGGTACCGCTGATCGTCTTCGACGAAGTCGATGTCGGACTTGGCGGACGCAGCGGCGGCATGATCGGCGAGCGCCTGGCTCGCCTCGGAGAGCATCGTCAGGTGATCTGCATCACGCATCTGCCCCAGGTCGCGGCGCGAGCGGCGCAACACATCACCGTCGCCAAATCGTCCCACACGAACGGGACCACGGTTGACGTGCGCATGCTGTCCAAAGAGGACCGCATCGTCGACCTGGCGGAGATGCTGGGCGGTGTCAGCGATGCCAACCGCGCCAGCGCCGCCGACCTGTTGCATGCGGCGGTCGCATCATGACCTCCGAAGCCGTCGGCCCGACTCCTGCCGCCACCCTGCGTCAACGCGAATCCGAGGTCCACGCCCTCGAGGACATCACCCTCGACACCCGCGCGCCTGTCGATTCACCGCTGCAAGCCGAAAAGGCCGTCGTCAGCGACGCGTCGGAGATTCATCGCCTGATCCAGTACTGGTTCGAAGCCACCGGCGATGTCCTGCCCCGCACCGAGGGCGAAATCTACGAGACCATCCGCGATTTTGTCGTGGTCCGAGAGCAGGGCGGAAACCGCTTGCTGGCCGCCGGTGCGCTCCATGTCGAGTGGCGAGATCTGGCCGAGATCAAGTCGTTGGTCGTCGATCCGGGAACGCAAGGCAAGGGGCTCGGTCGCATCGTCGTTGATGCCTGCCTCGCCGAGGCGGTCGACATGGGCCTCAAGACCGTCTTCGCCCTGACCACCACGCCCGCCTTCTTCGAGCGCCTGGGATTCCGCATCTCCGGCGTCTCCGCCTTCCCCCGCAAGGTCTGGAACGAGTGCTTCCGCTGCCCGAAGTACAACGCCTGCGACGAAATCGCCGTCACCATTGATCTGCGCGACAGGCTCAGCGCATGAGCGAAAGCCCAGAGTTGCTCAGGGAGTCCGTGCTCACCTCCGAGCAAGTTTTCGACGGCTCCCGGATCAAGGTCCGCGTGGACGAGGTCGCCATGGCCGACGGTCGCCGCGCCCGACGCGAGGTTGTCGAGCATCCCGACGCCGTCGTCATCCTCGCCTTTCGCGACGACGGCAACATCGCCTTCGTCCGACAGTGGCGGCACCCAACGGGTCGGCCGTTGCTGGAGCTGCCTGCCGGCCGCGTCGATCCCGGCGAGTCACCGGAGCAGGCCGCTCGGCGAGAATTGCGTGAAGAGGTCGGTCTCGACCCCGCTCGCCTCGACTTCGCCCGCGGTTTCTATGTCGCCCCCGGGTTCGCCGACGAGTTCCTCCACGGGTTCATCGCCCGCGATTGCAAGGAATCGCCGCTTGAGGCTGACGAGGACGAAGAACTGATCGTCGAATGGAAGCCGCTCGGTGAGGCGATCGAACTGGTCGATTCTGGAGAAATCATCGACGCCAAGTCGGTCATCCTCCTGCAGTACCTGGCGCTCGAAGCCGTAGGTCCCCTGGGACGCAAGATCGTCCGCCACTACCGAGGACAGGAGTGAGCCTGCTGCTCAGGCGACTACCGCCGAGTGGCGATTGGTGCGAAACTGAGCATTGCATCCGCCATGCACTCATATTGGGGGGGGATAGCACGATGTTGCAGCATGATGTACTGATTGTCGGCTCAGGTTTGGCGGGTATGCGCGCCGCGCTGGAGGTCTCAAGCGACCCCACGCTCGACGTGGCGATCCTCTCCAAGGTTCATCCGCTGCGCTCGCACTCGGGCGCGGCGCAGGGCGGGATCGCCGCCTCGCTCGGCAATTCCGCCGAGGACTCCTGGGACCTGCACATGTTCGACACCGTCAAGGGTGGAGACTACCTCGTTGACCAGGATGCCGCCGAAGTGCTGACCCGCGAGGGCCCGGAGAACATCTTCGAGCTCGAGCACATGGGCTGCGCCTTCTCCCGCGACGACGAGGGCCGCGTCGCCCAGCGCCGCTTCGGCGGGCACACAGCGCCGCGCGCCTGCTACGCCGCCGACCGCACCGGCCACGCCGTCCTCACCGTGCTCTTCGAGCAGCTCCTCCGCCGAGGGGTCAAGGTCTACTCCGAGTGGTACGCGCTCGACCTCGTCGTGAAGGACAACGTTTGCCAGGGTTTGGTCGCTTACGACATCCTCTCCGGCCAGATTGAGGCCATATCGGCAAAGGCCGTGATGTTCGGCACCGGCGGTTATGGCCGCGCCTTCCGCGTCACGACCAACGCCTTCGCCTCGACCGGCGACGGCGTCGTCATGGCCTACCGAGCCGGCATTCCCCTGGAGGACATGGAGTTCGTCCAGTTCCACCCGACAGGCCTGCAGGGCTCCGGCATCCTTCTCTCCGAGGCGGCTCGCGGCGAAGGCGCGCACATCGTCAACTCCGACGGCTTCCGCTTCATGGAGAACTATGCGCCCGGCCGCATGGAGCTCGCGCCACGCGACATTGTCGCCCGAGCCGAGCAGTCCGAAATCGAGGCCGGCCGCGGCGTCACCGCACTACGTGACTCGGTCTTCATGGACCTGCGCCCGATCGGCGAGGAACGCATCCGCTACGCGCTCCCTTCGGTGCTGCACCTCGCCCGCGACTTCGCCGGCATCGACCCACTCGATGCGCCGGTCCCGATTCAGCCCACCGCTCACTACTCGATGGGCGGGATCCCCTGCGATATCAACGGGCAAGTCCGGATCAAGGACCTTGACGGCGCTCCGGAGATCACCGGCTTTTTCGCCGCCGGCGAAGCCTCTTGCGTTTCCGTCCACGGCGCGAACCGGCTCGGCACCAACTCGCTGCTGGAAGCAGTCGTCATGGGACGTCGCGCCGGCCGCGGCATTCTCGACGTCGTCCAAGACCTCGAACCGACCAGCATCGATGAAGGCGACATGGCCAACGCCATCGGCGAGGTCGACCGCTTCCTCACCGCCTCCGGGACCGAGAAGGTCGGACAGATTCGTGCCGAGTTGCGCGACACCATGATGGACAAGTGTGGAGTCTTCCGCGACGACGCCGAGTTGCGCGAGTGTCTCTCCGAGGTCAAGGACTACCAGGAGCGTTTCAAGAACGTCTCGATTGACGATCACGGCTCGACCTTCAACACCGACCTACTCGACGCGATCGAGCTGGGGCACATGCTTGAGTACTCAGAGGTGATCACCACGGGCGCGATCGCCCGCCAGGAATCGCGCGGCGGTCACGCCCGCCGCGACTTCCCCGACCGCGACGACGAGAACTGGCACCGCCACACCCTCGCTTACCGACCGCAGGATGGCGAGGACGGTCCCCGGCTCGAATACTGTTCGGTCAACATGGAACCGCGATTCCGCGAACCCTTCCCGCTCCAGGAGCGAACCTACTAGCGCCAACGGCGAACGAAGTCGAACAAGAGCGAACACCAACGAACAGGCGCGGACCCATGGCCCAGCAAGAGTTCATCATCGAGCGCTACAACCCCGACAGCGATGAGTCCTACGAGGAGTCGTTCAACGTCGAGACCCAGCCCGGGCAGACGGTGCTCGACAGCCTCAACGCGATCAAATGGGAGCAGGACGGCACGCTCTCGTTCCGTATGTCCTGTCGGCACGCGATCTGCGGTTCCTGTGCGATGAAGGTCAACGGTCAGTCGATGCTCTCCTGCCAGACCCAGGTCGACGCCGCGGCCGAGCGCGGAGACCCGATCCGCGTCGGTCCCCAGGGGAACCAGAACATCATCAAGGACCTGGTCGTCGACGTGAACAAGTTCCTGAACCAGTTCGAGCGCGCCGAGACCTGGCTCGAGCCCTACGAGGACCAGGACCCCCCGGAGCGCGAGTACCGCCAGAAGGTCGAAGAGTTCGACCACTGGTCGCACGCCTCGACCTGCATCCACTGCGGGGCCTGCTACTCCGACTGCACCGTCGCCGCCGTCGATGAGAACTTCCTCGGCCCTGCTGCCCTAGCCAAGGCCTACCGCTTCGTCATGGACAGCCGCGACGCGAAGCGCGAAGAACGCCTGAAGTTCCTCTCCGAGGAGCAGGGCGGCATCTGGGATTGCACCCGCTGCTACATGTGCGTGCAAGCCTGCCCCAAGGACGTCCTGCCCATGGACGCGATCATGGAGTTGCGCACACTCGCGATCGAGGCCGGCCACGTCAACAACCACGGCGTCCGCCATCACAAGGGCTTCATGTCTGGCGTTCGCAAGCGTGGTCGCCTCGACGAGATGATGCTGCCGGTCCAGTCGGTCGGCATCGGCAGATTGCTGACCGGCAACCTCGCCGCGCACAAGGAGATGATGGACTACACGCCCGGTGCGATTCGGCTGCTCAAGTCGCGCAAACTGCTGACGATCGCCCAGCGGCATGGCGCGAACACTGAGGGACGCGAACATATCGAACGCATCTTCGAAGAGGTCGAGGCCGAGAAGCACCACCACGATGTCGACGCCGAGGCGTTCGGCGCGGAGTTCGAGACCGCCATCGGCGGGCACTAGGCCGCATCACAGAATCAACGAGCCATTGACCGGAGCGGGCTGAGGCTCACAAGCGGGAGAGCGGACCATCATGAGCAAGTACGCATTCTGGCCCGGTTGTGTGGCACAGGGCGCGGCCCCCGAGCTGTACACCTCCACGCTCGCCGTCGCCGAGCACCTGGGCATGGATCTTGTCGAACTCGAGGCCGCCGCCTGCACCGGAGCCGGGATCATCTCCGACGGCGAGCCGTACCTGCAGGACGTACTCAACGCCCGCACCATGGCCATGGCCGAGCAGATGGATCTGCCCTTGATGGACATCTGCTCGACCTGCGTTGGCGTGCATCGGCTCGCCGCCGAGAAACTGCGCGAGGTCGACTACCGCATTCGCATCAACCACCATCTTGCTCCTGAAGGCATCGAGTACCGAGGCTCAGTGGACCCGCGACACCTGCTCTGGATCCTGCTCGAGGATGTCGGCATCGACAAGATCAACTCGATGGTCACACGACCATTGGAGGAACTCAATCTCGGTCCGTTCTACGGCTGCTACCTCGTACGTCCCGAACGTACGCTGGAGTTCGACGCCAATCCGACGCGACGCGACAGCCTCGAGCAGCTGATCGAGATTCTCGGCGCCACGACTGTCACCTACGACGGCATGACCAAGTGCTGTGGTTTCCCGATCCTGACAATGAACAAGCAGAACTCACTGACGATGGCCGGGACCCACCTCGACGAAGCCCAGTCCAAGGGCGCCGACGCGCTGGTCACGCCCTGTCCGCTCTGCCACCTCAACCTCGACGCGCAGCAGCCCGACGCAGCCAAGGTGATCGACCGCAATCTCAACTTGCCCATCCTCCACGTGCCCCAGCTTCTGGGTCTGGCGATGGGCATCTCCCCCGAAAAGCTTGGCCTCACCCGCCACGTCGTCGACACCAACCGCCTGCTCAACAAGATCGGCGTCTAGCTTGCGCGGAAAGGGAAGCGCCCCCGCCATTCGGCGGAGGCGCAACACAGGCAGCTGGAGGGCGGCCAGTCGGAGAGTTGTCCGATGTCTCACATGCGGACATCGGTGGGCGGGCGGGGTGACAGTTTCTACCGTCTGACCTCCGTGGCCCTCCGATAGATCAAACGACAGCAGACGCCAAAAGGTTCCCGAACGCTATGCGCCCGCGCCGGTTCCCCGCAGCCGAGGGTCGAGAATGTCCCGAATCGCGTCGCCGAACACGTTGAATGCGAAGACAACAAGCGTGATCGCCGCGCCTGGCGTCAGGGCCAACCACGGCCAACGTGTGAGATTTCCACGCTGCGTCGCCTCGTAGAGCACGAAACCCCAGGTCGGATTCTCTGCCGAGTTCGCGCCCAGCGCCAGGAACGACAGAGCAGCCTCGGCCAGGATCGTCCCGCCGATTGTGATCGTGGCGAGCACCATGATCGGCGCCACGATGTTGGGGACGATGTGCCTGAGGACGATACGAGGGGCAGTAGCTCCGACGGCACGGGCCGCCTCGATGTACGTGAACTCCTTGATCGATAAGACCGTGCCGCGAATGACACGTTGAGTCCCCGGTACCAGGAAGATCACAATGACAAACACCACCGTCCCAATGCCGGGCGACAGCATCGTCACCAGCACCATCATCAGCACCAACGGTGGCAGCGCTTGCATCGAGTCGGACACGCGCTGGATGAAGAGATCGCCAAATCCTCCGATGTACGCGGACACGGTGCCAATCAGGGTTCCGATCGCGATCCCGATGCCGGTCGCGGCGATTCCGATGATCATCGCCGTGCGCGCGCCGTAAATGATGCGGCTGAAGAGATCACGACCGATCACGTCGGTGCCGGCGATATGGTCGGGCCAGGTGGGGCCCTGCAACTTGTTGATCGGATCTGCTTGCTCGGCCGGATGGGGAGCGAACCCGGGGACGATTGTATTGCCGTAGGCGGAGATGTCCTGTCCGAACAGCGCCGCCACAATCAGGACGAAGATGATCACCGCGCCGAGTGCGCCGAGAGGCCGCTGACGTGCCAGATGGCCGAGTCGGCGCAGCCGGTTCCGACCCTGGCTGGGCAGAGCTTCGACAATCTCGTCCGCGGAACCGATCGCTGAGGCCATGGTTTGTAACTCCTAGCCGTACCGAATCCGCGGGTCGATCCACGCGTAGCTGAGATCAGTGATGAGATTGATGAGAACCACGCCGAACCCGATCACCACGACAACGCCGACCACGAGGGGGAAGTCGGCGCGTCGAATGGACGTGACGAGCAACGCGCCGACGCCATTGATGCGGAAGATGTACTCCACGATCACAGCGCCCGAAATCAGGAATGCGAACTGATTCGCAAAGATCGTCAGCACTGGAATGAACGAGTTGCGCAACGCGTGCCGCATCACTACCACTCGTTCGGAGAGACCCTTGGCTCGCGCCGTGCGCACGTAGTCCTCGTGCACGACTTCCAGGAGCTGGGACCGTTGCATTCTCATCAGCGTCGCCATCAGCGATGCGGCGAGCACCAACGAGGGCGCGATGAATGCCTCGAGGTTGGTGATCGGATCATCCCAGATGTACGGCGACGGTAATGTCGCAAGAGAAACGCCGATCCACTTGGCCACGAACGACACCACGAGAATACCCAGCAGGAAGTTTGGGATCGCTAAACCCAGGATCGTGAAGATCCGCCCGGCGTAGTCCGCCGGGGTGTTCTGTCTGACGGCCGAAATGACGCCCACCGGAATTGCGATCAAGAACGAAAGCAGGCTGGCGATGATCACCAGCTCGATACTGCGAGGTAACCGAATCTTGAGCTCGTTGACGACGCTCTCGGATGTCGCAAACGAGCGCCCCAGATCGCCCTGCAGCGCATTCCAGAGCCAGTCGCCGTAGCGTTCGATGACCGGCCGATCCAACCCGAGCTCTCTGTTGAAGCGGTCAATCAAGTCTTGAGTGAGCGCCCCACCCTGTGGACTCTCCGACAGCAGTCGCTCAGCGGTGCTGCCCGGGAAGGCGTTGACCAACATGAACGAGATGATCGACAGCAGGAAGACGACGACCACTACACCAATCAAACGGCGGACGATGTAGCCGGACATGCTGGAGCGCCTCCCGTCTCTGCCTTCGTGACAGCCACAGCATCCCAAACCGAATGGTTTGGGATGCTGTTCCGTCTAGATTCTGCTGCGGCTCAGCCGACTAAGCACGCGGGAAGTCGGGGTTGTTCTCCCAGATCCGCTCGGTGTTGGTGGCGCCCCAGCCCGGGTTCCAGGCGTTGTACGTGTCCATCTCGTTGAACAGGTAGCCACGCCGACCCGCAATCCGATACGGGTTGACGGCGAAGATGCGCCACATGTTCTCGAGTTCGCGCACTCGGATCTTCTCAAGAATCTCCGATCGCTTGTCAACGTCGAGCTCCTGGCGCTGTTGGATGCACCATTCGTCCACGTCCGGCTCCGAGATCCCGTAGAAGTTGCCCGGGCTCTCGCTATGCAGCTTGCCGTACGCAAGTCCGTCCGCGTCCATTTCGGCGCCGATCAGCCAGGTGAACAGCGAGTCCTTGAAGTCGCGGGTGACCAGCCGGCCCAGCCAGGTCTCAAGGTCAACCTGGAAGTGGTTGACCTGGATGCCGAGGTTGGTGTTCCACTGCTGGCGGCAAAGCTCGAAGAGGTTCAGGTAGACACCGGCAACGGCGTGGAACGTCGCTTCGAACTCAAGCTGATTGTCCTCGTTGTAACCGGCAGCGTCGAGCAACTGCCGACCCTTCGTGGCGTCGAAGTCACCGAACTCACCCAGCTCCGCTGGTGTCCACGGCCACTCTCGGAATCCCCACGGCGAATCGTCGTCGCGGAAGAACGTCCAGTTCTGACCGTACCCGGCTGCGGCGAGACCGTCGTAGACACCGAGCTTCTGCTCCTCGCGGTTCAGGCCGAGTGCCAGTGCCTGCCGAACGCGCGTGTCGTTGAACGGCGGCTCGTCGAGGTTGTGGAAGGACAGGTACGGCTGCCAGCCTGGCGGCGGCGCCGTGACCTGCACAACCGTATCGGGCTGGGTGTCCAGCGCGCGTTCGTAGTCGGCGATGTCCTGAATCGTCAGGCGGTCGATTACGCCACTCTCCCAGGCCGCCCATTCGGACTCGCGCTGGTTGACGAAGTCCGGTCCGTGCAGCGCGTCGAGATACGGGAGTTGCTTACCTGTCCGCGGATCCAGCTTGAAGTAGTTGGGATTCCGGGACGCCTTCCACTCCGCACCCTGCTCGACGAAGTCGAGAATGAATGGGCCGGTTCCAACCGTGTTGCGCCAGTCATCCAGCACCGTGTAGTCGGTGGTGATGAACTCCGGCGCCGCAATCTGGTGGAAGGGGTTCAACATGTTGTTGAGCAGGTACGCGGCCGGCTCCAACAGGTTGAAGCGGACCGTGTTCGACGCGTTGTCGAAGTCAATGTCCTTGACCGCGGTGTATGACGACGCCTGCACCGGGACCGGGTCGACTTCACCCTCGTGCGCAAGGAACGAACCGTCTCGAAGCGCGTCATATGCGATCTTGACGTCCTCGGCGGTCAACGTGCGGCCGTTCAGAGGCGGCTTGTCCTGCCACTGCACACCGTCGTGAATTGTGAATACGATGGTCGTGTCGTCTGGGACTTCCCAGGCCTTCGCGACGTCGCCCTCGATCTCGTAGTAGTGCGCGTTCGCCCAGTCGTCCATCGGGAAGACCACGAGCTGGTTGTAGAACATCGGCGCGAAGGCGGCCATGATGTTCGCCTGCGGGCCGACCACGTTCCAGTTCGCCACTGGCAAGTGAGCCAGCGTCCATTCGCCGCCATAGCGGGGGCCATCCGCCTGGCCCGGCAGATTCTGCAGCTTGGACCAGTGGAAGCGCAGCCGCCACTCTTCCT
This sequence comes from Chloroflexota bacterium, assembly GCA_028874365.1. GTDB lineage: Bacteria > Chloroflexota > Dehalococcoidia > Bin125 > Bin125 > Bin125. Next base: position 145,577 of record JAPPJZ010000033.1, read on the forward strand.
CGGGCGTCATCGACATCGCCTCTTCCTCGGCCGTCAACTGACCGGGAAGCAGGGCGACTGCTTGCTCCTCTTGGACCTCTTGCTGAGTCGTCGCCTGCTGCGCCGCAGCCTGCTGAGCCTGCTGCTGCGCTGCAGCCTGTTGCTGCTGTGCCGGCTGCGGCTGGGCCTGCTGTTGCTGCTGCTGAACCTGCGCCGCCGCGGGCTGGGCGTCGTCATCGTCGTCACCGCAACCGACCAGCGCCAGACCGGCCGCGCCGACGCCCGCCCGTGCCGAGGCTGACATCAGGTTTCGTCGACTGAGTCGCTTGCGCTGCATCCGCTTCCAGTAATTTCGCTCTGCCATGGTTCGCTCCTCAATGGCTACGGCCGACCCACCACCGGACACACGTCCGTCGGCTCGGCGATGCGCGTCCGCGTAATATAACCCTTCGTAACCCCGTTTGCACAATTTGGGACGCGAGATGAATGATTCCGACCCAACCGCCGACGCAATCGAGGCCAGGGTGCGCCGATTCCTGGCCGACAACCAGATCGCCTACGAGACCATCGCCTGCCAACCTGACCAGGCCGACACCGCTGTCTTTTGCGCGGTCTTCGGCATTCCGCACGAGGCGTCTGTCAACACCATCCTGGTGGCCTCAAAGAAGGAACCCAAGAGTTATGCCGCCTGCCTCGTCCTCGCCAACACCCGACTCGACGTCAACCGCACAGTACGCAAGGAGATGGGCGTGAGGAAGTGCTCGTTCGCCTCGTTCGAAGAGACGGAAGCCGTTACCGGCATGATCTCAGGCGGCGTCACACCGTTCGATCTGCCCGACGAGATTCCCATACTGATCGACGCCCGGATCAGCGGCGACGGCGTGATGTGGTTGGGCGGCGGCAGCCGGTCGCTCAAGCTCGGCGTCAAGGCAGACGATCTGGCTCGCCTGCCCAACGCGCGCGTGGTCGAAGGACTAGCCGGCTAGCGCGGCCTACGAAGCCGCGAGCTGTTTCTCGAGCGCCACAATCTCCTCCAGCGGCACCGCCCCGTCGCGCAGACCCGCGCGCAACGCGCGCTTCGCCATCAGTTGCAACGCTCGGTTGGCCGGTGTGGGTAGATCGTGTTCCAATCCAAGCAGAACGATCTCTCCGTTCAGCCAATCGGTCTCAATCGCCGGCCGGCCTCGTCGGAACGACTGCCAGGTCGAACTTCCGCCCCGCTCCACGCCGGGGATGTCACCGGAGGTGAACGTTGCGGCCCGCCGCTCGCCAACTTCCGCCCGCGAGGCATACTCGATTCCGGCCGCGGCGTAGCAAGCGAGCGCTTCTTCGCGCATCCGCCCGATGAAGGCGCGCGCGTCCTCGCGCGCTGTGCGCAACGCGTCGACCCCGCAGAGCGCGCCGACTGCGTTGCCCAGGTTGTCGAGCAGCTTGCCGTACTTCAGCCGCATCACGTTGGCGTCCGCCTGTGCGTTGAATCCGGCCGCTGACAGGTCGGCGCACAGCTGGGTGATTGTCTCGTCCACCCCGCGCGGATAGCGGCCGCTATCCAGCAGACCGGGTTTCGGCTCGCCGAACAGCGCAATCTCTCCGGGCACGAGGAACGTCGCCGGCATCACGACCAGCATGCCGTAGGCATTGACGAATCGGCGCGCCACCGTGCGCTCGTTGGCGACGCCGTTCTGCCCGCAGACGATCGGGATCTCCGGTCCGGCGCAGCGCTCGAGGTCGTCAAGCGCGCCCGCCGTGTCCTGTCCCTTCATCGTCAGGATGACGACATCGCCCTCGCCGAGCGTCAGTTCGGAGGGATGGCCCACGGCCTTAACCGGGATGCGCTGTTCGCTGCCCGGTCGGCGCACGAGCAGTCCATGCTGTTGCATCGCTTCCAGGTGCGATCCGCGAGCGATCAACACCACCTCGCAACCGGCAAGCTGCAGCAATGCGCCGATACCGCCACCGATGCCGCCCGCGCCGTAGATGATGTATCGCATGGTCTTGTCCGGCCTGCTGTTTCCGTCTGTCGCGCTACGAGCCGGGATCGCTCGCGGATTCGGAGCCGGTGGCGTCGGACTCACCCGATTCGTCCTGAGGACTCGGCGGCGGACCAGCGAACATCGACTTCAGCTCGGCGGCGCGCTCCTGGTTTGCGAGAGTCGGCTCAATCAGAATCTTCGCTCCATTGAGGAAGACTCCGGGGTTGAGCCGACTGAGCTCGAGCGTGTAAGCCAGGGCCATGCCGGAAACGGCCAGGTAGCCCTGGGCGACCGGGTGGTCCCAGACGACGAACAAGAGTTTCCCATCTCGTACGGCGTCTGCGAGCGCATCGCTGAATCCGAAGCTCGCTAGCGCGATCTCCGCTTCTGCTTCCTCGATTGCCGCCATCGCGGCAACGGCGCTGTCGTGGTTGAGCGTCAGGATGGCGCCGACGTCGCCCTCGGCGATTCGTTCTGCGATCAAGGTCTGCAGGTGCTCGGGCCGCGAGTGTTCCGCGTGGCCCGCGCCAAGCTCCTCGGCAGTCGCAACGTCGACCGAGATCCATTCGACCTCCCCGCCCTCGTACGTCTTCCCAATGCCGTCGCAACGGTCGTGCAGACCGACGTTGTCCTCTTCATGGACGACGCAGAGCAATGTACCGCTCACGCCTTGCCTGTTGAACTCATCGCCCGCGCGCTCGCCGCCGCCAACGTCATCGAGTCCGATGTGCAGCAGCGTACCCACGGCCTGCGCGTCGTCAGCGCCGGAGTTGAAGCTCACGACATGAATGCCCGCTGCCGTGGCTTCGGCCAGCACCTCTTGCAACTCTTCGGCGTAGGGCAGCGACGTGGCGATCGTGATCGGGTCATGAGACATGCAGTCGCGGATCCCGTTGACGTGCTGCTCGGCATCCGTGGCGCCGTACAGTCGCACATCAACGCCGTACTGGTACGCGGCGACGTCGGAAGAAGCTAGCACCCAGCGCCAGAACCGATCGTCCCGAGGATGCGCGTGGCCATGCACGCACATCACCGGCGGATCCGCCAGGACGACGGGTTGCGTTTCAACCGTACCAACGACTTCGATTGACGAGCTGTAGCGCCACCGATCGACTTCTGCGTCCGTCGGGAGGAACCGAGCCGCAGCGGTGTCCAGGTCGACCCAAGTTTCGCCGTCGAGCTGTTGCAGCTTGACCTCGACACGCCCATCATTGAGTCGCTTGACGCCGATCCGTACGTCGCTGCTCACGCTGATCGCAGCGTGAACGGCGCCCAGAGCGATGGCTCCCAGCACCAGCCCGATGACCAACGTGATCAGGTGAGACTTACCGAGATGCTTCATGTTGTCTCCATAGGAAGTAGGTCGCTTATCGAAACTGCTCAAGAGCATAACGTTGAACAGTCAGCGACATAACCAAGAACGCCTCGGGCGCGCCAGCAGGCATTGCGTCGATGAGCGTCAGCCTGGAGAGGCGGGACTACCATTCATGTCGAACAGCGGAACGAGACAACGGAGTGGCAGGCATGACGGAACAGCTCACACTTTCCCAGATTGACGGCGAACTGCAGGCCGAGGGCCTTGAGCGCCCCGTCCGTATCGTCCGGGACCGTTGGGGCGTCCCTCACACCGAGGCACAATCTGTCCACGACGCATTCTTCGCTCAGGGATTCTGCCTCGGTCAGGATCGTGGCTGGCAGCTCGAGCTCTACCGCCACATGGCGCACGGACGCGCCGCCTCGCTGTTGAACAAAGGCCTGCTGCGCATCGACAAAATGAATCGTACCCTCGGCTACGGGCGCGACGCCGCGCGAGAGTGGGAGGAACAGTCCGACGAGGCGCGAATGATCCTCCAGGCCTACGCCGACGGCGTCAACGCCGCCGTCGCGGCCGGACCGGACCCGGTCGAGTTCGGACTGCTTGACCACCAAATGCAGCCCTGGTCGCCGGTCGATTCCCTGGCAATCCTCAAGATGGTCTCGGCCAACGTCCACTGGGCGACCAAGATCGGCAACGGAGAGGTCGCGTCGAGGCTGGGTATCGAAGCACTGGAAGCGTTGATTCCCGACGTCCCTGCCGATTCTGCATTGATCGCCCCGGCGGGCGCCTCCTGGACCAACGGGGCGCACGCGTTCGCCGGTGCGCTCGCCGACCTCGAGGCAGAGCCCGGAACCAGGCGCGGCGGACTCGACGGCTCCAACTGTTGGGTCATCGATGGCGCGCACACCGTCAGCGGCAAACCGCTGGTCGTTGGTGATCCGCACCTCGCCTTCAGCGTTCCTCCGCAGTGGTACGTGATGCACATACAGTGCCCCGAGTTCACGGTCGCCGGTCCCTGCAGCCCTGGCTATCCCGGTCCCGTCTACTACGGACACAACACGCAAATCGGCTGGACCATGACCCACGCCCAGGGCGACCGATGGGACGTTTACCGCGAGCGCATTGTGCGCAACAGCACAGGTCTCGAGGCGAAGTGGTTTGAAGGCTCGGAACCGCTACAGCGTCGCGACGAAGTGATCGAGATCCGCGGCGAGGAGCCAGTCACACAGACCGTCTGGTCAACCCGACACGGTCCGGTCGTGCACGGTGATCCGGAAACGGATGACGAGATCCTGACCGCTCGCTTCGGCCTGTCCGATCCGTGTCACGACTTCGACGGCATGCTGACGATCTTCACGGCCGACAACATCCACGACGCCCGTCAGGGTTTCCGCCGCTACGACTCAATCTCGGGCAACTTCTGCTTCGCCGACCAGCACGGCGACATCGGCTATCAGTACACCGGCCGAGTTCCGATTCGCGATCCGAAGCTCACTCCGGTCAACGGCTGGGATGGCGAGCACGAGTGGGACGGCGATGTCCCTGCCGACGAACTCCCGCAGGACCTGAATCCCGCCGACGGCGTAATCATCACCGCCAACAATCGCACGACGACCGACGACTACCCGTACTACCTCAGCTTCAGCCAGACCCCGTACCGCGCTGACCGGCTCCGAGAACTGCTGCAAGGCCGAGACGACTGGTCGCCCGACGACATGCCGACCATCCAGTCCGATCAGACCAGCCTGCACGCCCGCTTCATCGCCGAGCGCGTCGGTCAAGCGCAGGTCGCTGCCGGTGCAGCCGCCGATTTGCAGTCGATGATTGCTGGCTGGGACGGTCATATGGCCATTGACTCCGCCGCCGCCCTCGCGTACTACGAGTTCTGCGAGCAACTTATTGCCCTGACCATTCGGCCCTACTTCAATGCGCCATCCCGGGTTCCCGAGAGTTCATACGAGGAGATGCGAATCCTGTACGAGCAGCTCAAGCGCGACAGCTCGCTCACTCTGGCGGATGGTCAATCGTGGGACGAGGCCATCGGCGAGGCGTTGGCGAGCACATCGAGAGTGCTCAGCGAACGCCACGGCAGTGACCCGAGCCGCTGGAAGTACGGCGACGCCCATCCGGTCACCTGGCGTCACAATCTCGGCCGAGACCCCGAGCGCGCCGCACGATTCAACGTCGGCGACTTCCCCAAAGGCGGCGACGGCAACACGCCGAACAACGCGACCGGCCTGATCAACCAGCCGGCTGACCACGGCGTGAGCTACCGCCAGATCTTTGATCTGTCCAATCTCAACGGAGCGCGGATCGTGCTGCCGCCGGGCAACTCCGGCCGGCCCGATAGTCCCCACTACAACGACCACATCCACAAGTGGCTCGACATGGAGTACTTCCCGCTCTACATCGAGTGGGACGACATCGAGGCCAACAGCGAAGGCAGCCTGACGCTCCAGCCCGGCTAGGCTGTCGCCGCCTCAACGCTGGCGCGCAGAATCGCAAGCCCGCGCTCAAGCTCCGCATCGTCGATTGTCAGCGGCGGCATCAGCTTGACCACATCCGATGCGGCCCCGCCCGATGTCTCCATCAACAGGCCGCGCTCAAACGCTGCACCGCAAATCCTCGATGCCAGACCCTCGATCGGTGTGTGCAGGCCCTGCAAGAACCCGCGACCGCGAACCGTCGCTCGCATTGATTCGTGCTCTGTCGCAATTGACTCCAGCTCTGCCCGGATCATTTCCGACTTGCGATGCACGTCCTCCGAGAGCGACTCATCCCCCCACCAGCTCAAGGCCTCAGCGGCCGTCACGAACGCCGCGTTGTTTCCGCGGAACGTCCCGTTGTGTTCCCCCGGCGACCAGATGTCAAGATCCGGTCGGATCAGCGTCAGCGACATCGGCAGGCCGCTGCCGGAGATCGATTTAGAGAGGCAGATCAGGTCCGGCTGGATCCCGGCCGGCTCGAAAGAGAAGAATGTACCCGTCCGGCCGCAGCCGGCCTGGATGTCGTCGACGATCAGCAGCACGTCGTGCCGCTTGCAGCACTCGGACAACCGCTGAAGCCAGCCGAAATCGGCCGAATACAACCCTCCCTCGCCCTGCACCGTCTCAACGATCACGCCGGCCACCGACGTCCCGTCGTCGGCCAGCATTGAGTCCAGCACCGAAATGGTGTCGACGTCGTCACCAAGCTCGCCGTCGTATGGAGCCGTGATCTGGTGTTCCAGGGGGATCCCCGCAGACTCCCGCTTGACCACGTTGCCGCTCAACGCCAACGCGCCCAGCGTCATCCCGTGAAAAGCGTTGGTGAACGAGACGATGTCCTGCCGCCCGGTGACCTTGCGCGCCAGCTTGAGTGAGGCTTCAACGGCGTTGGTCCCGGTCGGGCCGGGGAACATCACCTTGTAGGACATCCCGCGCGGCTTGAGAATCACCTCGTTGAAACGCTCGAGAAAGTCGCGCTTGGCGGTCGTCGCCATGTCCAGCGAGTGGATGATCCCGTGCGAGCTCAGATATCGAGTCAGCGCCTCGATCATCGCGTCGTTGTTGTGCCCGTAGTTCAAGCCGCCGGCGCCGCAGAAGAAGTCGAGATACTCGCGCCCGTCCTCGTCCCACAGCGACGCGCCGTGCGCCCTCGACCAGACTGCCGGCCAGGCTCGTACATACGAACGAACCTCGGATTCCAGTTCCTCGAAGGCTTCAAGTCCGCTCATCGCTGACACACCAGAGACCATCCACGACCCTCACAATCAGGCACCCCGCCAGAGGCCACTACCCCCACTATGCCCGATTTCCAGGTCAACGTCCCGTGCTGCTCGGTCACTTGTTGCTAGCCGTGACCGCTGTGCGAGTGATGCGCGTGATTGTCAGTCCCGCGCCCGAAATCATGTTCACAATGGTCTGGCGGCGGAACGTCGAGGCCGGGATTGCGGTCGAAGAACCCCCAAGGCTTCAGGTTGAATCCGGCCCGTTGGACCGGCATCACCGGCCAGTCTTCCGGACGTACGAGATGGTTCATTCCCACGGTGTACCAGAGCACGACGTCGGCCTGTTGCAGGGGTCGATTGGCATCGATCCACCGCGGAATCCCCAGGCCGGGCTCGCTCTGTGCCGGATAGTCGCCAGCCGGATAGCGCTGCATGGGATCGTATGAGGTGACCCAGAGCTGCTTGCGTGCAAAGGCGGCGCGCTGCGCGATCACCGAGCGCTCGTCGGCCATCATCGAGACCGTTTCGCCCGGGGTCAGGACGTAGGCCGGCGGCTCGCCGATCGGATTGGTGACCCCGTCATTCGCGATCCGCCAATGTCGAGCTGCGAACGAGTTGACCTGTCGACCGCTGTGCGACTCGTCCACGATCGGCGTCGCCTGAGCAGTGAACGTGTTGTGATAGGGATTCGCCTCCCCGAGCGGCAACGGCACCGTGTCCACCTCGTAGACCGTGTTCCGCGGACCGTCGACCTCCATGTCTAGCCGGAAGCTGAGGAAGTGCTGGTGATGCACACCGGCGAGCCGTGGACCAATCTTGTGCCGAGTGACCTGTGGATCATCGTCCTCGATCGCCATCGTCTGCACGATGCCTGTCGCCTTGACTTCGTGTTCCCAGGAGCCGCCCTGGTAGAAGTACCAGTAGAAGCCGTAGTCGTAGTTGTCGACCGTCGCGATCGTCGAGACCACCAGCCGCCGAGAGCGCCGCAACCACGACTGCGTGCCCCGCTCGTCAGGGTGCCGGTAGGTGTGCTTCCAGAGCAGCCCGGCGTCCTCCTCGTGGATGCAGATCGCATTCTCGATGGTTCGCGCTCCGCCGCGCTCGTCCGTGACGACGCCGTCGAGGTAGACAATCTCCCCGAGACAGTCGCAGCCCAGTTCCAGTGAGTTGACCAGCCGTCCGATCCCACACTCACCCGAGTCGAACGCGTTCTTGAAGTAATGCCCAACCGAGGCATCGCCGTAGGGCACAACCATCTCGGCCAACGATGCGCGGTAACAGATCGGCCGCAGACGACCACCGTCTTCATAGCCAATCTTGTGCAGCACGAGTCCTTCGCGCGGATGCAGGGAGACCCGCATCTGCCAGTTCTGCCAGCGCAGCAGATGGCCTTCGAGGCTGAATGACGGTCCGTCCGGCTGGACGATATCGAGCGGTCTCAGATCCTCGCGGTGCAGCCCGCCGTGATCGTGGTCAAAGCGCAGGGAGGAAGCGGGTGGTATCGGCGAGGGTTCGTCAACGACTTCCAGGACTCGATCTTCCGCGAGGTCGACAATCGCGATCAGACCCTCGACCGGTCGTCCATAGGCATTGTCGTCCGGTTCGTCGCGCAGATAGACGATGCCTTTGAGGATGCGGTGCTGCCTCTCCCATTTGGTGCCAAAGTTGCCGGTCGGCCAGAGGTGAAGGAAGGACAGGGCGATCTGCTCGTCATTGAGACCGCGACCGCGCATCGCCGATCGCCAACCCGCGTCGTCGCGGATCGCTGCTTCGGCTCGTGCGTACTCCTCGAACAGCGCAGGTGGTTGGACGTCAGGACGGTCGGTCACCGAAGTGACCGCGCCTGCGCCGAGGTCCACCACGACCTCGGTCGTCAGGCCCGAATCGATGTCAATGCAGACCCCCTCCGCGCAGCGCGGCGGCTCCGCGGCGCCCTTTGCCGGCTCGAGCGCGGCGACCAACAGAAAGCGCAACGACGCGGGCGAGCCGAGGTGCTCGCTGATGATCGTGGATGCGCGAATGATCTCATCGGCCGACAGCGGGTCGAGCGGATGAGTCCGCGTAGCAGCTTCCGTGACCACCGACGTTCCTCGTTGCGGTCTTAGCTGTGACCGTTGTGGCCGACGTGGTTCGAGTGCTCGTGGCCCCCGTGATCCATGTCGTGCGCGCAGTGGTCGGGAGCCGGCAGGTCGAGCGCCGGGTTGTGCTCGAAGAAGCCCGCCGGTCGCAGCTTGAACCCGCTGCGATGCACCGGCGCAACGGGCCAGTCCTCCGGCACCACGATGTGGTTCATCCCCACCGTGTACCAGAGCACGACGTCCTCATCGGCGATCTCGCGATCGGCCGCGGTCCAGGCGGGGATGCCTTCGCCGGGCAGACTTTGATTCGGATAGTCGCCCGCAGGGTAGAACTCCGAATCGTCGTACGGCGTCACCCAGAGCTGTTTCTGCGTGAATCCGGCCCGACCGTGAACTGCCGCATCCGGACCGGCCATCATTGCGACCGTCTCGCCGGGGACCAGCAGATAGGCCGGCGCGTGACCGACGTGATTCACCTTGTTGGTGTTGGCGATCCGCCAGTGACGCGCCGAGGCCGCGTTGACCACGCCCTCGCCGTCGGTCTCGCTCAGCAGCGGCTTCGCAACCGCGGTGAAGGCGTTGTTGTAGGGATTCTCGGGACCCGCCGGCAACGGCTGCGTGTCCACCTGGTAGACCGTGTTCGTCCCCCCATCAACCTCCATGTCCATGCGGAAGCAGAGGAAGTGCTGATGAATCGGCGCGGCCAGCCCGGGGGCGATCATGTGACGCGTGATCTGCGGGTCGTCGGGGTCGGCGGCGATCGTCTGCACGATGCCCGTCGCTTTGACTTCCTGCTCCCACGAGCCGTCCGGGTAGAACATCCAGTAGAAGCCGTAGTCGTAGTTGCCGACCGTCGCAATTGCCGACACGACCAGCCGCCGCGTGCGCCGCACCTCCGAGACCGGGATGTCGTTCTCGGTTCGAGTGTGCTTCCAGTTGATGCCGAAGTCTTCTTCGTGGATGCAGATCGCGTTCTTGATCGTGCGCGAGCCGCCGAACTCGTTGGTCACCTGACCGTCCAGGTAGACGATCTCGCCAAGGCAGTCGCAGCCCAGCTCGAGCGAATTGCTCAACCGGCCCAGCCCGCCGACCTCGCCCGAGTCGAACGCGTTCTTGAAGTACTGCGTCGGCGACGCGTCGCCGTACGGCACGACCATCTCGGTCATCGACGCCCGGTAGCAGATCGGCCGCAGCTCGCCGTCGTCGTTGTAGGCGATCTGGTGCAGCACCAGTCCCTCGCGCGGGTGCAGCGAGACGCGCATCTGCCACTTCTGCCACGACAGCAGGTGACCGTCCAGCGTGAACGAGACCCCATCGGGCTGAACGATGTCGAGTGCCTGCAGCCCCTCGCGCGGCGTAATGTCGTTGTAGCGATAGTCGAGCGACGTCTCGGGCGGCGGAGGACCGGGCTCGTCGACCACGTCAATCACCTTGTTCGCCACCAGGTCAACCACCGCCATCACGTGCTCAATCGGCCGGCCGTAGCCGTTCGACTCCTCCGAGTCACGCAGGTAAGAGATCGCCTTGAGCGTGCGGTGCTCGTTCTCCCACGCAGTGCCAAAGTTGCCACCCGGCCAGGGGTCGATCTGGATCAGCTCAATCTGCTCGTCCGAGTAGCCACGCTTCTTCATCGCTGCGAGCCAGCGCGAGTCCGAGCGAACCGCCTCCACTGCCCGGCCAAACTCCTCCATCAGAGGGAACGGCTGCTGCCCCTCCAGCGGAGTCCAGCGAACCACGGACTCCGAACCGAGGTCGACCACACACTCGACCGAATCCCCGGTCGTGATGTCATGCAGCAAGACCAGAGCCAGCCGCGCAATCGCGTCCCCGTCGGAGAATCCGCGGACCACATCCTTGGCCGGCTCGTCCAGAGCCACCAGGGGGAATCGCCAGCCATCGCGAGGCGAGTGCGACGAAGCAATTTGGGAAGCCGCCGAAATCTCATCAGCAGTCAAAGGGTCAAGCGGATGTGTCACGCCAACCGGCGTCGTGGGTCGTGTCTCAGTGACCATGAGTTGTCTCCTGTTGGGTGGTCTTGAATGGAGGGTACCGGACGCTGATTGGACTGTTGGGCGGTGAAAATCTGGGCGATTGGACAGAGTGTGCTGTTCTGGACAGGGTTCTGTGGCGTGAGGAGTGCAGATTTGTCCAGATGAGTCCAGATTGTTCTCGAATTCCTGCTGATTCGTCCGCATGGTTCCACGAGCGTTCAGGAGACTTAGGGAGTCTCTTAACTTGTAGGTCTCGGTTCGGCATCGCATCCCGCCTGGCTCTCGACAGCGGTCTCAACCGATTGTGTACGGACAGATGTTCTGCGTGAGTCTCGCAGCTTCCACACGCTACAGACACACCGGGTTTGTGCCTAGGCCAGCAGAGGTAACGAGGTGAACGAGTGACGGCAATGCAAAAGAGGGCGGGCCAATCGGCCCGCCCTCTTGTGTTGCTGTCCCGGTTGGTTGCTACTCGGGGCAGAACTCTGAGACCAGTTGGGCGGCGTACTGTCGGGCCAGGGCGCAGGCCTGGGCTCTCCAGCCGGGCGGGAAGTTGCTGACGTACGCCTGGTTGAGGACCACCGGGCGAATCAACATGGTCGTCGTCGCCTGGGCCTGAGTGGCCGACAGGGCAAGTAGCGCGCGGGCAGCAGGGTTCGCGTCTACATTCTTCAGCGCCAGTAGCACATGTGTCGCTTGCTCCTGGGAGCCGTCGGCGATGGCGAACAGCAGGTCGCCGTCGTCAACAAGGAACGGCGCTGCCACTGCCGCCCCGATCACGCCGACTTTGGCATCGCTCTGGATGAAGGAGACTGTCCCGGTGGCCGTTTGAGTCAACGCGCCATTGAGGACCAGGACGCCCGCGGCCTCGTTCGCCATGATGGCCGAGGCAATCGCAGTGCCCGCAGCGACGTGATGGGCCTGGTCTGTCAGATCGCCGGCAGGAAGCTGAATCCGCTCCACAGTGCCGTCATAGCTGCTCTCGAGACCGTCGCAGCGGTCGCTGAGGCCGATGTTCACCGGCTCGTGTTGCACGCAGAGGACGGTGCCGGTCACACCAGCGGCATTGAACTCGGCTCCGGCCAATGAACCGGCAGCTCGGTCATGCAAACCGTAGTGAACCGTCGAGCCGACGAGCCCGGCGACATCCGCGCCGGAGTTGAACGTAATCAGGAAGGCGCGGCCGCGTGCTGCCACCAGCGAATCGCGCAAACCGTCGAAGTCAGAGATCGTTGAGGCAATGCCGAGCGCGCCACGCTCAACGCAGTCGTCAATCGCGGCAGCGTGCGCGACGACATCCGGCTCGCCCTTCACCTCTACGTTGGTCAGTCCAAGCGCAGCGGCGGTGCTGGCTGCCGCCTGGTTGAATGCGAACCAGAAGGGATCGGTTTCGGCTCCGTGGTGAACGACACAGTACAACTCCGCCGCACCGTCGCCCGACGGCATCGAGCCGAGCGGCATGCCACCGTCGGCCATCGCCGACGCAGCGCCCACGCTCACCGGCGAGGACGCGCGCCACTCGCCGGTCACGCCGGCGGGCAGGAAGCGAGCCCTCGGAAGTTGCCGGTCGCCCCAGCCGCCGTCGGCCTCTCGCTGCTGCACGGCGACCTCTACCCGGCCGTCGTCGTGCCGCTGCACCGCGACGCGCACTTCTGTTTCGCCGCTCTGCGCCGCATACACCGCGCCCGCGACGATCCCAATCACGGCCAGGAGGGCCAGGCAGCACAATCGCCACTTGTCTCGCAACATGTCGTCTCCCCATGTCGTCTAGATGTGATGATTTCCATCTCCTGCGATAGATCATCATCGAAGGAAGACTAGATGTCTCGATGCACACACGCAAAAGCCAGAGCGAGCACCGCCGAACCCGCAGCCAGTTCTCGCCCGTCGGCTATGTCAGGACCGTTAAACGGTGGAGGGCGGGCCATCGGGCCCCCCCCCCCGAACGCCCCCGACCCCCAGGCGGCCACAGCGGGCACAAAGCACGGGCCCCGCGGGGGGGAAAAAGCCAGGGCCCCCCCC
>JAPPJZ010000033.1:158656-203093 GCA_028874365.1 Chloroflexota bacterium
CCCCCCCCAAACCCCCCCCCTTTTCCCCCCGGGGGGCTTTGTCTGCCCCTTTAACGGGTGGTGGGGGGGCAAGCGGGCCCGCCCTCCGTACGTCCCCTGACCTCGAGGCTCCTACTGCTGACAGAAGGAAGGCGCCAGGCTGGGATCAAACTGCATGGCCAGCGCGCAAACCTGGTCCATCCAGGTCGGCGGCAGGCTGTCGATGTAGGCCCTGTTCAGCACCAGCGGACGAATCAATAGCGTCGTGGTCTCGGGCGCTTGCGCGGCTGTTAGCGCCAGCATGGCGCGCGCGCTGGGGCTGGAATCGACGTTCTTCAATGACAGCATGACGTGGCTCGCCTGTGTGAGGCTTCCGTCCGCGATCGCAAACAGCAGGTGTCCCTCGTAGACCTGGACCAAGCTGAGATCGGAGCGACCGACCGCACCCACCAACGCATCGCTCTGCAGGAACTGCACCGCGCCAATCGCCGTGTTGATCAGTTCCGCGTTGAGCACCAGGACGCCGGTGGCCTGGTTGGCCACCATCGCTTCGCCAATCACCCTGCCCGACACCATCGGATCCGTCAGACTGCCGGGCGGGAGCATGACGCGTTCGACGGCTCCCACGTACGTGCTCTCCAGACCTTCACAGCGGTCCACCAGCCCAATGTTCACCTCTTCGTGGATTACGCAGAGGACCGTCCCGCTGGCGCCGGCGTCGTTGAACTCCTTGCCCGCGAGTTCGCCAGCTGCGCGATCGTCGAGGCCATAGTGGATCGTCGAGCCGACACGCCCCGCGACACCCGCGCCCGAGTTGAAGGTGACGAGGAACGCTCCGCTCTGACGGGCCGCGACCAGGGAGTCATGCAACCCGTCAAGGTCGGGAATCGAGGAGGCGATGCCCAGTGCCCCGCGGTCAACGCAGTCGTCAATTGCTGCCGCGTGGGCTGCAACATCTGGCTCCCCTCGGAGCTCGATGTTGGTTAGACCCAGCTCGGCAGCGTTTTGCTGGGCCACGAGGTTGAACAAAATCCAAAACGGATCATTCTCAGCCCCGTGGTGGATCACGCAGTACAACTCGGCCGTGCCGGTCGACGGCATCATTCCCTCCGGCATCTGGTCGCCCATCATGCCGTCGGCCGCATGCGCGACGCCGACGCTCACCGGCGTCGACACGCGCCACTCGCCAGTGACACCAGGCGGCAGGAACCGCGCCGGAGGAAGCTGACGCTCGCCCCAGCCGCCGTCGGCGTCGCGTTGCTGGACCGCGATTTCTACTCGACCGTCGTCATGCCGCTGGACCGCGACGCGTACTTCCGTCTCGCCGCCCTGGACCGCATAGACGGCCCCAGCGATGATCCCGATCACGGCAATCAATGCCAGGCTCAGCAGTCGCCACTTGGTCCCGAACATGTCGCCACCTTCCAATGAATAGCTGGACGCATTGTCGTTCTTAACTGGGAACAGGCTAGTGGCAGTTCGGGAACACGCGAAAGGGCACGGGGAGAATCCCCGTGCCCTTTGATGGCGATCGGACTGTCTGGACGGTCAGTCGACCCTAGACAGCCTCGATGATGGTGCTGATGCCCATGCCTGCGCCGATGCACTGGGTGGCCAGACCGTACTGGCCGCCGGAGCGCTTGAGCTCCCGCGCAACGGTTGTGACCAGGCGGGTACCCGTGGCGCCCAGCGGGTGACCGATGGCCAGCGAACCGCCGTTGACGTTCACGTTCTCCATCGGGATGCCCAGTTCCTGGACCGACGGAATCACCTGAGCGGCGAACGCTTCGTTGAACTCGACACGGTCGATCTGCGAAGCGTCGACGCCCGCGTGGGCCAACGCCTTGCGCGTCGCCGGGATCGGGCCAAGGCCCATGACCTGCGGCTTGACGCCGCCGACGCCGAAGCCGGCGATCCGAGCCAGCGGCTCGAGACCGAGCTCATCCGCCTTGCGCTCGCTCATCAGCAGCGCGGCGGTGAAGCCGTCGTTGGTCGGGCAGCTATTGCCGGCCGTGATCCGGATCTCGCTCTGCGTGTGCGAGACCGTGCCGCGGACGGTGCGCAGGCCGCTCAGACCCTCGAAGTTCGTGCCCGGGCGGTAGCCCTCGTCGACGGTCACGGTGACGGTTTCGCCCTCTTCGTCGAGCAGCAGGTTGCCCTCTTCGTCGAAGACCGGTCGCTGAACCTCGATCGGGACGATTTCGCCGTCGTAGAAGCCCGAGGCCAGCGCCTCACCGTACTTGCGGTGCGACTCGACCGCGAACTCGTCCAGCGTCTCGCGCGAGATGTCGTACATCTCGGCGACGTTCTGGGCGGTCTGCAGCATCGAGCAGACCGGTGACGAGTCGAGGATCTCGTCCGGAATCGGCACGCTGAAGTCGAGCGCGTGATCGTGCGCGAGGTTGCGCTGGGTCTCGTTCATGTTGTGGCGGTCTGAGTTGAACTCGGTGATCCGGTTCGGTTCCGCGCCACCGCCGCCGCCCAGCTGGCGGCCCATACGCTCGACGCCGAGGGCCACGCCGACATCAATCGCGCCGACCATGATCTCCTGGGCCACGCGGTGCATGGTCTCCATCGAGGAGCCGCACTGGCGGTTGGAGTCGAAGGTGCAGACGGACTCGGGCAGGCCGGCCAGTCGCACGATGTGGTTGGCGCCAATTCCGGCGAGCTCAGCCACGCCGCCGACGCAGCCCATGCCGACATCTTCGATCTCGGTCGGGGAAAGCTGCGGGTAGCGGCCCAGCAGTTCCTGGAGCACCTGGACGCCAATGGTGTCCAGCCGTGTCGCCGTGAAGGCGCCGCGTCCGCCGCGAGTGAAGGCGGAACGTACGCCGTCAACGATGACGACATTCTGCATTTCCATCTTTCGAATTCCTCTCTCTGAGGCGCCCAACTCGGAGGTGCGCCCTGTCGCTGAAGGTCAATCGGCAGTGTAGCGAATGGCGCAGGAAACCCTGCTGAACGACCGCGCCGGGCCCTAAGGGGTCCGGCGCGTGGTTCGTCCTCCGACGATTGCCGTTCTACACCTCGAAGTTGTAGACCTTCATCGCGTTGCGCTGCAGCACGTTGAGCAGGTCTTCCTCGGGCAGGACGCTGAGGACTTCCTCGACGTGCTGCTTGGGGTTGCGGGCGATACTGTTCGGTCCCGGCGACATCGAGGTCGGGTGCGGGAAGTCGGTCTCGAACATGAAGTTCTCGGAGCCGAACTGTTCGATCGCCTTGACCACCGAGTCTTCTTCGAACCAGAAGCAGCCGTAGCACTGGCGGCGGAAATACTCGGAGGGGAGCAGGTCCATCTCGGGGTGCTCCTCGCGGCATCCGGAGTTGAGCCACTGCCAGTCCATCGCCTCGAGCAGATAAGGGATCCAGCCGACGCCCGATTCGACCGAAACGAATTTGAGGTCGGGGAAGCGGTGGCACATACCCCCGAGGATGATGTCGAGGATCGCGTTGGAGTTGTCGAGGAAGAGCTTGACCGTGATCTTGGCGTAGGCGGCCTGGCGTCCGTTGTCGACGTCGGCGTTGCGGACCTGGGTGAGGTCGCCGGAGCCGATGTGGAAGTTGATCGACAGGCCCATGTCCTGCGCCTGGTTCCAGAGCGGATCCCAGTGTCGGTCGGTGATCCGCGGCAGGCCGAAGGTGTCCGGCTGATTGGTCATCAACACGCCGCGGTGGCCGCGGTCGTAGGCGCGCTGCATCTCGTCAACGCAGGCCTGCACGTCCCAGAAGGGCATGGCCATGATCGGGATGAAGCGCTTCGGCTCGACCGATGTCCAGTCGACGAGGAAGTCGTTGTAGGCGCGGACGCAGTCGAGGCGCAGCTCGTCATCGGTGAGCTGGAGGAAGTTGCCCGAGCCGAAGCCGCCGACGTTCGGATAGACGACCTGGGCGTACATGCCGTACTCGTCCATGCGCTGCAGGCGCTCGCGGATTTCCCAGGAGCCATGGTCGGCTTCCTTGAGGCTGGGCGGGTGGTTCGGCGGCGGCGACTTCCAGCCGGCCATGGCGGCGCCGGCGGTGGGCATGAACTTCTTGCCGCCCATGACCCAGCGATCCTCGTTGATCTCCGGGTCGAAGATCACGTGAGGCACGAGGTCGCCCCACTTCTTCGTCGAGATCCGATCGGTCCACAGCGTCTCCGGTTCGGAGACGTGGGTGTCGGAGTCGATCACCTTGATCCGGTCGCAGATCATCTCAGCCATCGCAATTTCCTTCCTGCCGGCAAGACCGTTTGAGATGTAATCAGGTTAGCAGTCGACCCGGCGCCGTTACAGCGTTGAGCCAGGTTAGCGGCCAACCTACATTGGCGGTTAGTTCGAGCATCCGAACCATATCGACGACCATGTAGACGTGGCCCATCGAACCACCTCCGCCGAAGCCGACGCAGCGCTCGACGAGCAGCGGCCGCTCGGCATCGACCTGCCCCGGCGAACGAAGCGCCTGATTATCGTCGGTGCCTTGCTGGGCATGTTCATGGCGGCGCTCGAGCAGAGCGTCGTCAGTCCGGCGATGCCGCAGATCGTGTCCGATCTGGGCGGCCTCGAGCTCTACCCCTGGCTGATCCAGTCGTTCATCATGGCTCAGGTCGTCACGATCCCGATCGCCGGCACGCTCGGAGACATGTTCGGTCGCAAACAGCTGCTGCTCAGCGGTATGACGATCTTCCTGCTCGGCTCGGCGCTCTGCGGCTTCGCGCCGGGCATCTACGAGCTCATCGCCTTCCGTGCCGTCCAGGGCGTCGGCGCGGCGATCCTGATGACATCCTCCTTCTCGGTGGTCGGCGACCTCTACGCGCCGGCCGAGCGCGGACGGTTCATTGGCCTCTTCGGGGGCGTGTTCGCGCTCAGCAGCCTGATCGGCGCGCCCATCGGCGGCGTCCTCACCGAGACCCTGTCCTGGCGCTGGGTCTTCTGGATCATGCTGATCCTCGGCCCGGTCGTGATCGCGGTAGTGGCGCTCAGGGTGCCCTGGCTGCGACCGCCGAAACGCAAGCTTCAGATCGACGCCGCTGGCGTGCTGACCCTGTCGGTCACCCTGATCCCGGCGTTGATCGCCCTCAGCCTCGCGTCCGAGTGGGGCTGGCTCGCTCCACAGACGCTCGTGCTGTTCGTGGTCTCGGCCCTTTCGCTGGTTCTCTTCATCCGTATCGAGCAGCGCGCCGAACAACCCATTGTCCCCCTGCATCTGTTCCGCATCCACACCATCGCGACCGCCGCCGTCGTCAACTTCTTCATCGGCGTCGGGATGATGGGTGTCTTCGTCTATCTGCAGTTCTACCTGCAGGTCGGTATCGGCGTCGACGCTGCGACCGCTGGTCTCGTCATGGGACCGATGATCCTCGTCTCGGTCGCGGCGTCCGTCGTCTCCGGGCAGATCATGTCGCGCACCGGCCGCTACAAGATCCTCGCCGTGGCTGGCTCGCTGATGATGCTCGGCTCGATGCTCCTCCTGTCGACCATGACTCGCGAGACCACCATTCCCGGCGTTCTCGGCCGCATGTTCCTGTTCGGCGCCGGCATGGGCCTGATGATGCCGGTCATGTCGATCGCCTCACAGAACGCGGCACCGCAGAAGTTCCTCGGAATCGTCTCGGCCTTCACCCAGTTCTTCCAACAGGTCGGAGGCGTGATCGGCATCGGCGTGATCGGCGCGCTGTTCAACGCGAGGCTGGCCAGCGGACTCATGGAACGATTGAGTCCCGATCTGGTCGACCGGATTCAACCGGAGAAACTCGTCGATCCCCTGTTCCGCGAAGGACTGGTAGAGGATCTCGGGACCGAGGTCTGGTCCGTAGCCGAGCCTCAGGTGCAGAGCGCCGTCGCCACCGCGATCACCGACAATTTCCTTCTCGCCGCCGCAATCGTTCTGATCTCAGCGCTGGCCATTCTGAGGATGAAGGAGATCAGACTCCGCAGCGCCGAGTTGCCACCCGCCGTCGCAATCGAGCGACCGGACCCGGAATCGCCTCCGCCTGACCGCAGCGTGATCGAGTTCCCGATTCTTGATTCCCCACGGAGAAGGGAGTTGAACGGTCTCGTCGACGTACTGGAAATCGAAATGCGGGAGCAGTACGCCCCCCAGCCACCGTCCGTCGGCGTTCCGACGGAAGGGGACCGTTACAGGTCGCTGAGACGCTCAGTCATCGCCGCAGCAATGGTCGGCGCCGGACTCGGCCTGGCAATCTCGGTCATCTACCCCCGATACCGGGCCCGCTAGTCGCCAAACTCCGACGCCACCACCGCGAACGCCTCGTCCGACGCCTCCAGCGTGTGCGCGACATCCTCGTCACTCAGCGCCGTCGACAGGAAGCCGTTGTGGACCGGGTGTAGGTAGACGCCCCGATCGGCAAGTTCAGCCGAGAACCGGTACGCGCGAGGCACTTCACGAGTTGAGAAGTCGTCGCCGTCGAACAGCATCAAGGGAATCGATACCGGACCGGTCTGGCGAATGCCAACGCCGTGCGAGTCGGCTGCCTGCTGCCACCCTGCTCTCAGCGCGCTGCCGACCCGTTCGAGGTGGGCAATGCCATCGGTTTCAAGCATCGTCTCGATCGTCGCCTGCGCCGCCGCCATCGGCGCGCCGGTGAACCAATATGAACCCGTCGCAAAGGTCTTGGCCACCGCTTCGCTCAGACTCTCTCGACCCATCAGCGCCGAGATCGGGTGTCCGTTGCCAATCGCCTTGCAGTACGCGCTCAGGTCCGGGTCGACCCCGACCGGCACCCAGCTCCCGGCCATGTCAATCCGAAATCCGCCGCGCACGTCGTCAAGAATCAGCACGATGCCATTGGCATCGCAGAGCTCCCGGACCCCACGCGCGAACTCGACCGTCGGCAGCTCCTGGTCGATGCCCACATCGTGCTTGAACGCGGAGACGATGATCGCCGCCGCGTCGCCGTCGGCCGCGTCGATCGCTGCCCGCACCGACTCCAGGTCGTTGTACTCGTATTCGCTCGTGCCATCGGCGTGGGCGTACATGTCTTCCGGGTTCATCCAGGCCGGCGAGGCGCCGTGATAGCCGCCGTGCGCGCGCAAGATCGTGCCACGACCGGTGGCAGTGCGAGCCACCGACGCCGCGTACACGGTCGCGTCGGTGCCGTTCTTGGCCATCCAGGCCCAGTCCGCCCACGGCGTGATCTCGACCAGC
This sequence comes from Chloroflexota bacterium, assembly GCA_028874365.1. Classification (GTDB taxonomy): domain Bacteria; phylum Chloroflexota; class Dehalococcoidia; order Bin125; family Bin125; genus Bin125. The sequence continues at coordinate 165,782 of JAPPJZ010000033.1, forward strand.
AATTCGGCCAGCTCGACCATCTTCGGCGAGGGGCCGTTGTAGCAGTCGCCCGCGCTCTGCGCCTCGGCCGCCGCCTCGTCGACCGCCGGATGCTGATAACCCAGCAGGATCGGTCCATATGCGCAGAGGTAGTCGATGTACTCGTTGCCGTCGACATCCCAGAGGTGAGAGCCCTCCCCGCGAGCGAAGAACTGAGGGAAGTTCTTGGGCAGGATCGCCGCATTCTGGTGGCCGTACATGCCGTTGGGAATCACCGCGCTCGCGCGCTCGCGCAGCGCTGCGTCGGCGGATCGTGGGCGTTCAGTGGTCATCTCGTGCCTCGCTCACTGGAAGATTCGTTTCGCGACGCAGTCTAGGCCCGCCTCTAACCTGCATTCATGTGCACAGTCCGCCACCCCTTCGCGGAGTACGAGGAGCATCCGCTCGTCGAAGGGGCGCGCGAGCTCCAGCCCATGATCCGCGCTTGCGCGAACGAAATCGAAGCGCGCGGCAGCGTCTCTTCCGAGGTCATCAACGCCATCACCGACCGCGGACTGTTCCGTCTCAACATCCCCGCGCGGAGCTACGGCGAGCAGGCGCATCCGCTGGTCGTCTTCCACGCAATCGAAGCGCTCGCCCATGCCGACGCCTCCACTGCCTGGGTCGTCATGATTGCCAGCGAGGTCTCGCTCCTCGCTGCCTGGCTGCCCAACGCCGTCCTCAGTCAGATGATCGGCGGAGAGGAGCCCGGCGGACCCCGCTGCCGCATCGTCGGATCCTCAAGGGTGATGACAACAGCAACACCCGATGTCTCCGGCTATCGCCTCAGCGGCCGCTTGAACTTCGTCAGCGGCGTCGAGCACGCCACCCACATCGTCGCGACCTTCATCGACTTCGACGATCAGGTCCGTTTCGCCCTGCTACCCCAACGAGCAGGAACCGTCATTGAGACCTGGGACGCCATGGGTCTGCAGGGCACCGGAAGCCACGATTGGGAACTTGAAGACGCCTTCGTCCAGCAGGGACACACCTGGGCCGCGCTCGATTTACCCGCCGCCGACGGTCCGCACTGGCGAGTGCCCGACCGCTCGCTCGTCGCCTGGATCGCCAACGCAGGCCACGCCGTCGGCACGGCCCAGGGTGCGCTCGACGATCTCGCCCAGGCCGCATCAGAGGCCACGACCGGCGATGCGGCGCCGCTGCGTGATCGCGAGACGTTCCGCCTTGAGTACGCGCGAGCCCAGGCTGAAGTCGCATCAGCCCGCGCCTTCATCCAGGAAGCATGGACACGCGCCTGGCCCTCGATTGAGCAACGCAAGCCCGACCTGGGGCTGCTCGGCCGCTGCCGCCTCGCCAACGTCCACGCCGTGCACGCCTGCGCCGATGCCGTCGAGCGCGTCTTCCGGGCCGGCGGGACCAACGCGGCCCGACGCGGCTGGACGCTCGAACGACGTTGGCGCGACCTGCAGACCGCTCGCCAGCATGGGGCGGCGCTGGATTGGAATCTCGATGCGGGCGTGCGGCATCAGCTTGGTCTGGAACAGCGCCGCGCGCGTTAGGTCGAGGGCCGCATCGAGCACCGGGACGAAATTTGACGATGTGGCTTAGCATGACCGCAACGCATGAGCCGAGCGGGATCGTGTTCCCGGTCGGAAACCGTCGCGTCTGTGTGGGAGTCGCATGGCCGGACCGTTGGAGGGGATCGTCGTACTCGATCTGACCCGTACGGTGACGGGTCCCTATGCGACCAAGCTGTTGGCCGACTACGGGGCGCGGGTGATTAAGGCGGAGCCGCGAGGCGGCGATCCGTCGCGCCTGTTCGGCCCCTTTCCCAACAACGAGCGCAACATCGAGGCCTCCGGCATCTTCATGCACCTCAACACCAACAAGCAGTCGATCGTGCTCGACCCACACACCGACGACGGCGCCGCCACGGTCCGACGCCTCGCCCAACTGGTCAACGTCGTCGTGGAAGACCTACAACCCGGCGAGGCCGAGACGGCTGGTTGGGGCTGGGAGATGCTGCACTCGATCAACCCTCAGCTGATCCTCTGCTCGATCACGCCATTCGGACAGACCGGTCCCTACCGCGACTACCGCGGCTCCGAACTCACCATGCAGGCCATCGGCGGCCCACTCCATGCGACCGGAGCAGCCGATCGCGAGCCGATCAAACTCGCCGGTCACTACGCCAGCTACCACGCCGGAGCGACCGCCGCCTTTGCCATCCTCCTCGCATTGAAGCGCGTCTTCAACGACCGCCTCGCAGGCGACTGGATCGATATCTCCCTCTATCGCTGTCAGGCCGGCTGCCGCGACCGACGCACCATCCAGTTGCTCGCCGCCGAATACAGCGGCGTCGCCCCGGGACGCGCGATTCCCGAGCGGCGGCTGGTCGGATTTGGCATCTATCCCTGCGCTGACGGATTCGTCAACATCATGGGCGCCGGTAATCGCCTGCCCAGACTCGTGAGCTGGATCGGCCGCGAGGATCTGCTCGAAGACGAGGACTATCTGTCAGGGCCGCGATCCGGCTCCGGCTTCGGCGCGCGGGTCGATGAGGCAGTGGACTCGTACCTCGCCGACAAGAACAAAATCGATGTCGTCGCCGAGGCGCAGGCGCAGGGGCTGCTCGCCGGCGCGGTCATGACCGTGGCGGATGTGCTCGACGACCCGCAACTCGCCGCCCGCGACTGGTGGCATCGCATCACCCACTGGCACGGCACCGAGTTGTCCTACCCCGGTTTCCCCTTCCGCATGTCCGAGTCCCAACCTGATCCGCCGAAGCGCTCCCCCAGGCTCGGTGAGCATTCGCGCGTCGTCCTCGACCTCACCCCGCCCGACCCTATCGAGAACCTGCGCCATCCACTGCCGCACGGACCCTCGAGCTCGTTGCATCCGCCGCTTGAGGGCCTGCGCGTAGCCGCGATTACCGTGGTCTGGGCCGGACCCCACGTCACCCAGTTGCTGGCGGAGTGGGGCGCCGACGTCATCAACGTCGAACCGGTTAACCGAGTACAGCCCTACACGCGCGGCGCAGAGAATGTCCCCACTCGCGACGCCATGCTCCGCGGCGCCGAGATCGGCGTCCAGCCCCAGTATCCCGACTCCGAGCCCGGCGACGATCCCTGGAACCGCTTTGCCTCCTTCAACTCGCACGCCCGCAACAAGCGCTCCATGACCTGCGACATCATGTCGCCCGAGGGTCGAGAGGCGTTCCTCAAGCTCATCGAGCAGTGCGACGTGCTGGTCGAGAACAACGTGCCCACCACGATCGACAAGGCGGGCATCGGCTGGGACGAGTTGCAGAAGATCAATCCCCGGCTAATCATGCTGCGCATGCCGGCCTTTGGACTCGAGGGACCATACGCCTCCTATCGCGCCTTCGGGCTGCACGTCGAGGCGATGGTCGGACACACCCACTTGCGCGGTTACCCCGACCGCGGACCCGAGGGCATCGGAGAAACGCTTGCCAGCGACGGTATGTCCGGCATTCAGGGCGCTGTCGCAGTGTTGATGGCACTGCGCCACCGCGAACAGACCGGTCAGGGACAGCTGATCGAAATGCCGCTCAACGAAGGCTTCATCCCCACCCTGGCGGAATACCTGTTTCAGTACTCGATGAATGGCGAGAACCCGCCGTCGCAGGGCAACAGCCACCAGTACCACGCCCCGTACGGCGTCTACCCCTGTCGTGGCGACGATCAATGGATCGCGATCGATGTCGCCTCGGACGCCGAGTTCGTCGCGCTCTGCGACGCGCTGGCCGCCGGACCCGGCGAAGCATCCGTGCAGTCCGACCTGGCCCACGCACCACTCGATACCCGCTTCTCTCACGCCGAAGCGCGCAAGGCCAACTCAGCGGTGCTGGACTCCCTGATCTCCGAGGAGACCATCGTCTGGAACAAGGAAGACCTGTTCCACAAGCTGCAGCTCGCCGGCATCTGCGCCGCGCCATTGAACGATCCGTTCGATGCGCTCTCAGATCGGCATCTCCGCGAGGTCGGTTTCTTCGAGCAGATGGACGTCGACGGAGTCGGCACGCATCGCTATCCGGGCCTCACCTTCACCATGAGCCGAACGCCCAATCAGCTCCGTACGCCGCCGCCCAAACTGGGCGAACACAACCGCGAGATCTACTGTGATCTGCTCGGCTATTCCGAGGATCAGCTCTCCGACTTGGAGCGCATGGGTCTGGTCGGCACCACGTATCCCGACCATCTCCTGCCTCGGCATCTACAACGAACCACCGCGACCAACGACAGGGAATCATGACCATGAGCACACCCAGACTCGAACCGCAAACCTTCGACACTCTCACTGACCGCCAGCGCGTTCTCTGGGACAACATCACCACCGGCCCGCGCGGCAACCCGGAACGCGAACATGGCGGCCTGGCCGGACCCGACGGCGCGCTGATTGGGCCGTTCAACGCCCTCTTCCAGTCACCCGAGGTCGGCGATGCGATCCAGAAATTGGGCGCGTCGATTCGCTACGGCACGTCATTGCCCGCCGACCTCCTTGAGGTCGCGATCTGCACGATGGGCGGTCACTGGCGGGCCAACTTCGAGTTCTGGGCCCACGCCCGGCTGGCCAAGAACGCTGGCGTCTCCGAGGGTGCAATCGACGCCATCCGCGACGGCGAGCGACCCTTCTTCGGCGATGATCGCCAACAGGCCGTCTACCAGTTCGGCCGCGAGCTGATCGAGAACCAGCGCGTCTCCGATGAGACCTACGACACCCTCAAGAACATGCTCGGCGCGAGAGGGGTCTTCGAGGTCGCCTCTGTCATGGGCTACTACGCGCTCGTTTCCATCGGCCTCAACACCTTCAACGTGGCGATGCCCACCGGCGTCGAAGCGCCCTTCTCCGACTGACCAACATGCCGCCAATCCTCTCCGAGGCTGACCGCGCCTTCTTCGACCAGAACGGCTACCTCGTCGTCCGCCGGTTGATCCCGCGCGAGCAGGTCGACGCGGTCGTCGATGCAATCTGGGAGTTCCTCGAGTTCGACCCTGACGATCCGTCGGACTGGTACCGAGATCCGCACCGCGTCAACGGGATGGTGGAGATGTACCACCATCAAGCCCTCTGGGACGTGCGGCAGAACCCGAGGATCTACGAGCTCTTCCGCGAACTGTTCGGTCGTGACGACCTCTGGGTCTTCATCGACCGTGCCAACCTGAAGCCGCCGCCCAATCCGGAACATCCCGAATACGACCATCAGGGCATGGTCCACTGGGATATCGACGTCCGCCAGGCGCCGACGCCGTTCCTGGTCCAGGGCGTCCTCTACCTCGTCGACACGAACCAGGGCGAGGGCGGGTTCCAGTGCGTGCCGGGCGTCCATCAACGGGCGGCCGAGGTCTCAGCGGCGATCTCCGACGAGGATCTCCGGCACCAGCAGCTTCATGAGCGGTTTCCCGACCGGATCGGCCCACCGATCGAGGTCGAAGCCGAAGCAGGCGACTTCATCATCTGGCACTCGGCACTGCCCCACGGCAACAGCCGCAACTGTTCCGACAAGCCTCGGCTGGCACAGTATGTGCGCCTCTTCCCCGCCGATCCGGCTGACGAGCCACTGCGCGAAGCGAGGATCGAATCGTGGAGGGAAAGCTCACACCCGGCATTCCAGAATCCACGGGCCTTCCCCGGCGACCCCAGAGGCAAGGAAACCCATACGCCACCCGCCGAACTGACTCCGCTGGGACGCAAACTGCTCGGCCTGGACGACTGGAGTTAGCCGGAGTACTCCGCTTGCGGCTGCCGTCGCAACTGCACAAACGAACTCCCGATCACCAGCAGCACCACGCCGACGAGCACCTCGTAACCGAGTGACTCGCCCAGAATTGCCCAACTGAAGATCACACCGAAGATCGGCGCGAACAGCATCGTCGCCGAGACCTGCGACGGAAAATGCCGCTTAACCAGCCAGGTGTTGCCGATAAACCCGAACCCTCCGATCACCACGCCCTGGTAGAGCAGCGCAATGATGAACTCGTTCGTCCAGGCGATTCCGCCCGATTCGACAAACAATCCCGATAACCCAAAGATCAGCACCGCAGCCACCGACTGCGTCATCAACAGTCGCGCTGGGTGAATGCTCTGCGAGAAGTGCGAGAGATACACCTGCCGCGCCGCGAGCAGCGAAGCCGAGATCACGGTCATCAGATCGCCCCACACCGTCGCCCCAGGCGCGCTGAATCCACCGACGAACACGACCACCACACCCGCATACGCAACCAGCAATCCGCCCGTTCGCCGCGCCGACATCCGATCGCCAGGCACGAACAGGTGGCCCAGCACCGCCGTCCAGAGCGGGAACGAAAAAATCAGCACCGACGCGTGACCCGAGCTCGTGTTGTCCGCCCCCACGTACATCAGCATCGTCTGCACCACGAACAGCACACCGAGGCCGTACAGCGGCCGCAGCTCGCTGCGAGTCGGGCGCAGCGGCGTCCGCGTGACAATCGCGTAGCCGATCACCACCACGCCGCCCAGCGCCATCCGAATCGCGCTCAGGCGTAGCGGCCCGACCCCCTCTTCGAGACCCGCCTTGATCGCTGCCGGCTGTCCCCCCCAGAGCAGCACCAGCAACATCGCCAGCGCCCCGGCCCGCAGCGTCAGCGGCCGACGAACATCCAACCTCGAAGCCAGATCCGATGACGTGCTGGACACACCGAGAAGATACAAGCGCCGCGATTCGCCCTCCCCCTGGAGACAGGGTGATTCAGGCTCCCTCTCCCTCTGGGAGAGGGCGGGGGTGAGGGTCCCCCACCTACTCCATCCGCCAGGCCCGAACCGCCGTGACCGGCGCAAGATGCGAGCGGATCAAGCTCCAGCGCTCACCGGCATCGTTAGATGCGTACACCTCACCACCAGTCGAGCCCATGTACAGACCAAGCGGATCGCCGCCGTCCTGACCCAGCGCATGTCGGAAAATGCCCTGGTGGAACCCCGACTGCGGCAGACCAGCCGAGAGTCGCGTCCAGGTCTTGCCCGCGTCCGAGGTCCGGTAGACCCCGAGCGAACCGCCGCGCGGCATTCGCGACTGATCGGAATCGAGCGGAATGTAGTAGCACACGTCGGGATCGCTCGGGTCAATCGCCGAGGCAAAGCCGAACTCTCCGGGCAGGCCCTCGCCAACGTCGATCCACGTTTCGCCATCGTCATCCGAGCGATATTGGCCGAAGTGATTCTGCTGCCAGATCCGACCGCGCTGCTTTGGATGAGCGAACATCGAATGAACGCACGGCGCCATGTGCTGCAAATCGGGCGGCATGTGATCGGAGCGAAGTCCCGAGTTCCGCGGCTCCCAGCTCTTCCCGCCGTCGTATGAAGCGAAGATACCGGTGGCCGACCCGCCAACGACCAGCCGATCGGGGTCGTGTTGATCGACGTTGAGGTGGTGGAACATCAAGCCGGCCGCACCCGGCATCCAGTACTCCGAGAACGGGTGAATGGACAGCGACTCGATCTCCTGCCAGCTCGCGCCGTCGTCGTCCGACCGGAACAACGCGGCGGGCATCACGCCCGCGAACAGCAGACCGTCCCGCGCCCCTGGTTCAATCGTCCAGACGCTCTCCAGCGAGCGCTGGCCGTCGGCAAACGCCGGCATCCCGGTCTCGCGCCACGTCGCGCCCTCATCGTCCGAACGATGCAGCCGAGCACCCCACTGCTCGTGATGCGCCGCGCACCAGATCGCCCCGCTCCGAGCGTCGCGAACGGTGTAGTTGATCACCCAACCGGAGAACTGAAGCCCGGACCACTCCCATTCCGACCGACCGGCTGAACTCCGTCCAACCAGAAGGCCCTTCCGCGTGCTGACCAACAGACCTGCTTCAGCCATGTGTGCTCCTGCGTTCCTATGGTTCCTCACCAGTGCCGCCTGATACAGCCGGCAGAATGTGGATTCGATCGCCATCAGTCACCGGATCGGAAAGTTGATCCCGATCCGCAATCTGCTCGTCATTGATGAAGACGTTGACATGCCGCCGCAGGCGCCGAGCATCGTCAAGCACGAACCTGTCCAACCCCGGGTGCAGGCGAACCAGGTCGTCGATCGCCTCACGCGCGCTCGCGCCCGACACCGCAACTATCGCAGGCGCTTCGACATGGACACGCAATCCTCGCGCCAGATGCACTTCGATGCCCATCATCGCCTTTCCGAACCAGTCAGAGCTTAGTACACTTGTCCGAGATTGAGCATCATCTGTGAGCCTTCCTCACGATGTCTATCTTCTTCTTGACGTAACGAAAGCAGGTCGATCATGGTTGAAGTCGTCGCAATGGATCACATCGTCCTCCGCGTCTCCGAGGTGCAACGCTCGCTTGACTGGTACACCACAATGCTCGGCCTCGAGCCGGTCCGTCTGGACGAGTGGCGAGCTGGCGAGTGTCCCTTCCCCTCCGTCCGTATCTCGGGCGACACGATCATCGATCTGATCAGCGGAGACGTCGATCACGACGCCCGAAATCTCGACCACTTCTGCGTCGTCGTCACGTCGCAAAGCATGGACGAAGTCCGCCGCTCCGCCGACTTCGACATCGTCAGAGATCCCGATTTCGCCCTCTTCGGCGCCCGGGGCATGGCCGACGGACTCTACATCCGCGACCCCGACGGCAACGAGATCGAGTTGCGCGCCTATCCCGTCGATTGACCGATGCTGCGATAGCCTGAGTCGCGACGAACTCTGACGAAGGGGATTGCGATGTCAGCACACAACGCCGACGCCAAAGCGTTGGAGATGGGACTCGACCTGTCCACCAATCCACCGCTGGCCAATTACGTGCCTGCGGTCAGGACCGGCAACCTCGTCTACCTCTCCGGCCACGGACCCTTCCAGGATGGCGAGTTGATCCGCGGCAAGCTGGGCGCAGACCTCGACGTCGACGCCGGCTACCAGGCCGCTCGCGCCGTCATGGTCCAGCTCCTCGGCTCGCTCCGCGCCGAGATCGGATCGCTCGACCGCGTCTCGCGCATCGTCAAGCTGCTCTGCATGGTCAACTGCACCCCGGACTTCGGCAACCATCCCGGCGTCGCCAACGGAGCCTCCGACCTGCTCGTCGAACTCTTCGGCGAAAGCGGCCGACACGCCCGCTCCGCCGTCGGCATGCAGTCCCTCCCTATGGGCATGTCCGTCGAAATCGAAATGATCGTCGAAATCGAATAGTCCCCTCTCCCTGAGGGAGAGGGCCAGGGTGAGGGCCGCCTCGCCTTTCAGAAAGGTTCATCCGATGCGACTCGGCATCCTCGCCGGATTCGACGCCAACTGGCAGGACACCCTCGAGAAGATCAAGATCGCCGAAGACCTCGGCTACGAGATGGTCTCCACCGGCGAAGCCTGGGGACATTCGGTCCTCCCCTGGCTCACCGTGATCGCCGCCAACACCGAAAAGATGCAAATCGGCACCGGCATCCTCAACACCTTCTCCCGCTCGCCCGCCGCCATCGCCCAGGAGTTCGCCACCCTCGAAACCATCTCCGGCGGACGCATGGTCTGCGGACTCGGCTCCTCCGGAAACCTCGTGATAGAAGGCTTCCACGGCGTCGACTTCGACCGACCCCTGCGCCGCATCCGCGAGTACACCGAGATCATCAAGATGCTGCTCAGCGGACAGCGCCTCCAGTACGAGGGCGAGATCTACACCCTCCAGCGCGGGTTCCGCCTGCTCGGCTACGAACCGGTCCGCGAGGACATGCCCATCTGGATCGCCGCTATTACCCCGCGTTCCATACAGCAGACCGGCGAGATCGCCGACGGCATCTATCCGATCCACTGGCCCAAACGAGGCTTTGAGCCGCTCAAGCGCCAACTCGCCGGCGCATCCCGCGACGCCGGCCGACCCGAGGACTCCGTCACCGTCGCACCGTTCACCAACGTCTACGTCACCGGCGAAGGCGACGACGAGCAAGTCTGGCGCAACGCCCGACAACCGCTCTTCCACTACACCAATCGGATGGGCTCGTTCTACTGGCAGATGCTCTCCCGCTCCGGCTTCGAGTCTGAGATCAAGGACTCCCGAGCCGCCTGGGCCGACCGCGACTCCGAAGGCGCGCTCATGGCCTTCTCCGAGAGCATGGTCCGCGAGATCCAGGTGATCGGCCCCATCGCGTCCGTCCCAGAGCAACTCCAGGCCCGCTCCAACGCCGGAGCCGAACTCCAGATGATCCCCCTGCCGTCCGGGGACACGATGGACGTCGGCCGCCGACTCGAGCAATACCTCGGCAGCTAGTGCCCTCTCCCTTCCGGTTCCCTCTCCCCGAGGGAGAGGGCTAGGGTGAGGGTCACTCCCTGAGGACCCCAGCATGTCCGACAAGCAGATCGCCATTGAAGTCGTCTACTGCGCCGATTGTGGCTACTGGCCTCGCACTTCGTGGATGCTCGGCGAGCTGATGACCGACATCCAGCACCTCGTCTCCGACGTCAAACTCATCCCCGACACCAAAGGCCTCTTCGAGTGGTCCGTCAACGGAGACCTCGTCTTCAGCAAAGCCGCCATGGGCCGCTTCCCCGACATGGATGAACTGCGAGAACTCGTTTACGCCCACCTCGAATAGGGCGAGGCAGGCAAGGCAGACGTCAGATGCATCGCGTGGCCGTCCGCCTGATATTGCCCGGAGTCATCGCTCTATGCGGCCTGTTGCTTGCAGTCGCATCCAGTTCGACACATGCCTTGGGCGAGAATCAAACGCCTGCTTGGTGCTACAACGGCAAGTGGTGGCTCCTGTACGCGGAAGGCATCCCCGGCAGCGCCACTCAGGATGATTTTGGCGCGTGCCTGCGTTCCTCGGCCGGGCGCGGTCACGTTGGGGCCATTCGAGGACAGCTAGTTGATGGAATCGTTCTGCTGGAGGTTGGCGAAAGCACCTTGCGCTGGAACACTCGGGCCGCGCTTGAGGCGGACCTGTACATCATGGGCTATTCCGACCGCGTTGAGTTCTATGACGCCTGTGAACGCCGGTTCCAGCTCCGGGACGGAATCCTGTCCATGATTGATCCCGGGTACCCCTGTTACAACAATGAGCGGATCCGCGAGTCGAGCGAGTCGGTGAACCGGGCAGAGTTCACGATCTTCGTAATCGGCCATCAGTTCGTCGTCGATGGACCGGACGGCTGGTATCACATCCGGGTCGACCAATCAGGACCAGAGCCGAATCCTACGCGTCGGACCTTACTCTGGCTGTTGAGCCGAGGCGAAGGAGTGTGGGCTACCACGGAGTACATAGCGAGGGGTCCCGGTATTCAAACTCGATTCCTTCGCAAGCCCCTGGTCGGAACGCAAAGTGATCCTCAACAGTACAACGTGATCGATTGGTCCGATCACATCGCAGACGAGCTGATCCCCTTGTCATTTGAACGCACTGCCCACTACTTCCTGCCTGACTGGGTGGCATACCAGGCGGAAGTTAACCTCTGGCTCAGCCTGATCATGGATGATCTGTTCCGCAGTGATGATCGGCCATTTGATGTGAACTATCGCTTACCGAACGTCCCTGTCGCATCGTCCAACACTGAAGCGTCAGACAGTATGACGGGAGCGGATACGGAAGAGGAGATGATGGGTGAAATGACCGGGGAGATGAGCGAGGAAGTGACCGGCGCATCCGCCGTCGCGACGCGGACCATTGTCTGCGGGGCGAATGTTGCTGTCATCCTCCATCACCTCGCTCGTCTCCTTGTCGGGGTCGATGAAGGAATGAGCCCCAGGTTTGCCGCGACTCTGCTATTGCTCTGGGAGCGGTACGTGCCCGACTTCGACGCGGACCTGGCGCTGCAGTTGGCGCAACGGTACTCGGTCGAGATCGTTGCTCCTGTGCCCGTACAACCTTTGTCCGGCCGGACGCAGGCGGTCCATGCGGCGTTCGCGAAACCGGCGCCGGTCCTACCGTCCGACTACGAGCCGATTGCTCCCGAGGATCTGCATCTCAGCGCGACGCTGGGAGTCGGGCGGTCGTATGAACACCCGAATGATGTAGTCATCGTGACGTCGGAACTGTCTCCGACTTGCCTGGTTGACGAGGCCTACTCCGACGGCACGACGTATCGCCTGCGTCACGGACCACGAGGTGAGTTCACTGTCAATCCCGGAGGAACCTGGAACGGTCTTAGAATCTTCGGATTCTCGGGAGCGTCCGGACGGGGTGGCATGATTCTCCAGGGCACGCCAACGCAGGAGGGCCGGGTGCGAATCAGAATCACCACGTTGTGCCCGGATGGCTATGCGCAGGAGCCACGCCTGGTTGGCTACTCGGAGATCATCGTGGTCGATCTGGCAGATGAGGACGAGTGAGTCGCGGACGGGTAGACTCGCTACGCCGATGTCGATCTGATGCTTGTCCTCACCCTTGGAGCCGACTGATGTCCGAAACCATTGAAGTCCTCAGCCCCCTCGCGCACGTCGCCGTCCACGAGGCGACCGCAGCCCCCCGTCCCCTGTCCCTTGACGGCCTCCGACCCGGCATCCTCGAGAACCGCAAGGCCAACGCCCGACTCCTGATGGAAACCATGGTCGAGCGGCTCGGCGAACGCCACCAACTCGGCGACCTCGTCGTCGGCAGCAAGCCGGTCGGCGGCCCACCCTCCGACTCAACCATCGACGCCCTGCGCAACGGCGCCGACTTCCTCCTCATCGGCAGCTGCGATTGAGGCAGCTGCACGACGTGGAGTGTCCACGCCTCGGTCCTCTTCGAAGACATGGGAATCCCGACCGTGACGGTCGGTACCTCCGCCTTCACCGACCTCCTCCAGCTCGAAGCCGAGCAGCGCGGCCTGCCCGAACTCGATCGCCTGATCGTCCCACACCCGCTCGGCGGCCTGCGGCCTGACCGCGTCCGCGCACGTGTCGACGAGGGCGTCCTCGACCGCCTCGAAGCCGCCCTGCTCGGTCAGGCGGCAAGCTCGTGACCGCAGCTCGCGGCCGAGTAGCCGACCGATTCAGCCTGCCCTCCGACCCCTTCGACTTCTCCCAGGAATGCCAGCGTCGCGGTTGGTCCGACGGCCTGCCCCTGATCCCGCCAACGCCGGACCGCGTCGACGCAATGATCGAGTCATCCGGCCGAGATCCGCTCGAGCTGCTCGGCGTCCTCGCCCCGCGGCAGGGCGAGGCGACCGTCCAGGCGATTGCGATCAACGCCGTCATGGCCGGCTGTCGTCCCCCGCAGTTTCCGATTGTCCTCGCCGCCGTAGAGGCCATCGCCCAGCCGCCGTTCAACCTGGACGGCATCAACGCCACCACGCACCCATGCGCCGTCTTCATCCTCGCCTCCGGTCCCGCCGCACGCTCGGCCGGCATCCACGGAGGATCAGGTTGTTTCGGACCCACCTTCCCCTCCAACGCGACGATCGGTCGCGCCGTCCGGTTGGTCCAGCTCAATGTCGCCGGCGCAACACCCGGCCGCGGAGATCGCGCCACCCAGGGCACCCCGGCCAAGTTCGCCTTCTGCGCCACCGAGCGCGAGGACGCCTCGCCCTGGCCACCCTTCCAAACCACCCGCGGACTCAACGCCGAGGACAGTTGCGTCACGACCTGGGCCTGCGAGGGTCCGCACAACATCCAGGATCACGGCAGTAACACTGCCGCCGGTATCCTCCAGACCGTCGCCGGAGCCATGGGCCAGGCCGGCTCGAACAACATCCTCGGCAAGGGCGAGCCCGTCCTCGCCTTCGGTCCCGAGCACGCCGAGACCGTCGCCTCTGAGGGCTGGACCCGCGAAACCGTCCAGGAATATCTCTGGGAGAACGCCCGCTACCCCGCCAGCAAACTTAGCGACGAGTTCCTCGAGTCGGTCAACATCCGCATGGCCGGCGGCGTCCTGGCCGAACACGACTCCGACGAATTGCTGCCCATCTCCGACAAGCCCGACGAAATCCACATCATCGTCGCCGGAGGCCCCGGCAAACACTCCTGCTGGATGCCCACCTTCGGCGGCATGACCCGCCCCGTCACTGTGCCGCTCTGAGGCCGCTACTCGGCAAAACCCGCAGCTCGCTCGCCGCGATGGAACTCCGCCAGCTTCACGAACAGGTCATTGAAGATCGGGTCGCGCTGAACGTAGTGCGCCTCGGCGAACGCGGCCAGCGGCGCGTCATCAGGCGACGCCACCCACTTCATCTCCTCCGACAGCATCGGTCGCGCCACGCTCCGCGTTGGTACCCATGAGTGGCTGATCACGTAACCCGTCGCTGAAAGGTCCCAGATCTCCTTCGAGCGGCCCGGATACTGCTCGTTGTGGTCGCGGAAAATGTCGCTCAAGTACTCGCCGATCGGCCCCTGGGGACGCACATACGCATCGAGCTCCGCCGTGCTCGTCAACAGATGCGAAGCAGCGCCGTAGCAGGGAATGTGCACTAGCGGCGCGCCGCTGGCGAACACAGTCCGGGCGGCCACAGGGTCCTGGTACAGGTTGAACTCCCTCGCGTCCTCGCGATGCTGCGGCTGACCGCCCAACCAGACGATCACAATCCGCCCGGCGATGTATGGCGCCGCGTTGAGCGCCGAAGCGACGTTGGTCAGCGCGCCGATCGCCACGACCCAGAGCGGTCCGTCGCGCGGCTCCATTGCCCGCTTGATCAGATCGTCCGAAGCCGCGTTGTTGATCGACGCCACATCGTCGGACAGGAATCGATCCGCACCTCGAAGCACCCGCCCGCTGCCATCGACCCCCAGTCGCTCAATCAGGCGATGAATCTCCGCCTCCGACTCATCCAGTCCCCGCGCCGGCGAGTCCCCCTGGCGCAGAAACAGCGTCGCGTACATCGCCTCCAACCGCAGCCGATCCTGCGATAGCAACGCGTGGACCACGGCGAACTGGTCGTCAATCTCATTCGCCGTATCCGTATCGAGCACCATCGCAACCCGCTCAGGCGGAGAAGGAGGGACCAACACGTGATGCTGCATCCCCCCAGCCTATGACCTCCCCCTTCCGGTCCCCTCTCCCCGAGCAAGAAGGCTGGGCTGAGGGCCCTCCCGCACCGTTCCCACTCTGCACTCCGGTGCCCCTCCTCATTCCCGTTCTCCCCCCGCGCGAGCGGGGGGAGATGCCGCAGGCAGAGGGGGGCCTCCCAACGCATTCAGGGCAACACAGTTCCTCTTACCTCGTTTCAGCCATGTCTATCTCCTCCAAGATTCGATACAATCAGAACATACGTACATCTAAGACCCAAGGAGCCTCCCACCATGCCCAACCCGTACCACTTCCGAGCCAGGATCGACCGAATCTGCCGGCGCGCCTTCGGCAACGGACCCGGCTACCTCCGGCTCAATGCCCTCAACACCCTCGTCCGAGAACTCCACGCCCGCAACGACCGAGCCCGAGCCAACTACCAGATGTACCTCGCCACCGATCCCTACGACGTCGCCCGCCACCAACTCCGCCACCTCCACGACCGGGCCTCCCTCTTACCCCCTCTCCCTCTGGGAGAGGGCTGGGGTGAGGGTTCCCCGGCACAGGACGAACAACGACCCGACGAAGACGACGACCCCTTGTAATCGCCAATCCGCATCTCTTTTTTCCTGCGCGTTTTTTTTCGAGCGGGCCACAACCCGGCCCTTGGCCCCGCCGTGCCCCCCATCCGAGACCACACCAGGACGGGTGATACCATGACACTCGCCCAGCTAACGCCAGTCAGCGAACGCTGCTTGCCTACCACCAGTTAGATGTCTACATGCTGATTGACCTGCACAACCACACGTGGCCGCGCTCGCACGATTCCGTGCTCGACCCCAAAGACTTGGCCATCCGCGCCAAGAACGCGGGGCTCGACGCCATCTCGTTCACCGAACACGACGCGCTCTGGCCGCACGACGAGGTGCAGAAGATCGCCGAGGAAGTCGGCATCGTCATCATTCCCGGCTGCGAGGTCTCAACCGACCCCGGCCACATCCTCGCCTGGGGCATGGAGAAGTACGTCTTCGGCATGCACCGTGTCGAGCGCCTCGCCGAGCATGTCTACGAACGTGGCGGCGCGCTCGTCTTTGCCCACCCCTACCGCCGACAGATCGCCTGGAAAGACAATCCCGACGACTGGGACATCGCCGTTGAACGCGCCGCCAACAACGGCGCCATGGAACACGTGATCGCCCTCGAAATCCTCAACGGTCGCGGCAAGGAGCGCGAGAACCGCTTCTCCGCCGACCTCGCCGCCGCCTCAGGGATGAATGGCACCGCCGGCACCGACTCGCATGCCGTTCACGACATCGGCAAGGTCGCCACCTGGTTCGAGTCCGACTCGATCGAGACCTGGCAAGACCTCGTACGCGAACTCAAGGCCGGCAACTTCTGCGCCGTCGACATGGCCACCGGCGAAGAGTTCGCGATTCCTTCGCGGCCGCCCAAGTTCCGGATCGTCGGAGCGACTGCCAGCGGCAGCTAAACTTCGATTCGTCAAGCCCACACAACCCGAAACCAGCTCACGAGCAAGGGAGGAGCCAAATGGCAGACCAAGAGTTTGAATCGGTCATCACCGATGAGATGCGCGCCATGATCGGCGTCAAGGGCGAAGAAACGGTCAGCGAACTGACCACCACCAGCGTGCGCATGTTCGCCCGCTCCGTCGGCTACGTCGACCCCGCCTTCTACGACGAAGCGGTCGCCCGCGACCGCGGCTTCCGCAGCCTGCCGGCGCCTCCGGGATACCTGGGCACGCCGATCTACAATCCGGCCGATTCCGATCCGACCTTCGGCGGTCGTCGCGGCTCGGGCGGCTTCCGCTCGCCGTACCCGTTGGTCCTCAACGGCGGGACCGACATCGAGTACACCGGCGAGCAAATCTGCGCCGGCGACACCCTCACCTCGGCGACCGCGCTGGCCTCGCTGAATGAGCGCTGGAGCGGCGCCCTGGGCGTGCCGATGCTGATCCAGGTGTCGGAAACTACCTACACCAACCAGAACGGCGCGGTCGTCGCCATCTCACGCGGCACCGGCATCTCCTACCCCCGTCCTGGCGACTAACGAGTCGCCTCAACCGAGCGGCGACTAGAAGGTCGCCACGGCTTAGCGGCGACTAAACCCAGGACATCACATAGACTGTCCACGACGATTGAAGGAGAGCACATATGTCAGACGCAGTGCCGGACCAGATCTACTTCGAAGACATCGAAGTTGGCGACAGCATCCCTGAACTGGAGAAAAGCCCGACTAGCCAGCAGCTCGTCCAGTGGGCCGCCGGCTCAGGCGACTTCTACCAGATTCACTACGACACAAGCTACGCGCAGGACACCGGCCTCGAAGACATCATCGTCCACGGCGCGCTCAAGCACGCCTTCTTGGGCGAACTGCTCTGGCGATTTGCCGGTCCTGAGGGTCAGGTCAAGCGCGTGCAGTGCTCCTACCGAGGCATGGACCCGGCCGCCCAGGGCCGCGAGTCGGCTCAGGAAAAGAAGTTCACCCTGCGCGGCAGCGTCACCCGCAAGTACACCGAGGGTGAGCGCAACTTCGTTGAGCTCAGCGTCGAGGGCGTCCGCGCCGACGGATCGGTCAGCACCCCGGGTACCGGGGTCGTGATTCTCCCCAGCCGCGGCTAACCGCAACCTTTGTCGTTCAATTCCCTCTCCCTCCGAGAGAGGGCTAGGGTGAGGGTCCGGCCGGGGCCAAGTTCCTCCGTCAACGCGCCCCGCGGCGTTGGTAATCCCGCTCCCAAAACCATTCGCGCAGTACGTGCATCTGGTGGAAACGGTGGCGGCCGCGCCTGACCCGTCCACAGTCCCGGAACCCCGCCGCCGCAAAGGCCCGCTGCGCCCGCACGTTCCAGTCCAACGTGTGCAGGTAGATGCGGGTCAGCGATGTATTCGTGAACACATGGTCGACCAACAATCGCACCGCTTCACGCCCATACCCACCGTTCCAGCAGGTACGGTCGCCTAACAGAATGCCGAGCTCCGTCTCACGCCGCTGGAAGTCCGTGTTGTAGTACATCACGTTGCCGACATGGCGCGGATCCTCAAGCGTCTCGACCGCGAACGTTGAGCGGTAGACCGGCGTCGATCGAAGCTGCCAGGCGTACTGATTGCGGTATTGCTCAAAGGTCAGAGGGCTGACCGTCGCGGCATCGAGCTCAGCCAACTCCGCGTCGGTCCGCCAGATCCAGTCGAGCTCTGCGTCCTCGAGACGCTTGCGCCGCAAGAGCACCAACTTGCCTTCAGCGACAACATCGGCCGGACTCGTGACCACGACGCGACTCCCGGACTGCTTCGCCCCAGCGGGCGACCGCCGTAGGCTACGACGCTGGTCAAGCCTGTGCAGGCCCGACCCGCCGATCCAACATGGCCGCGGCGTCCTCCAGCAGCGACGCCGTGTTCGGGTAGCTGACCATCCTCATCGCGTCGCCCAGGCCGACCCAGCGCACGTCGATGTGTTCATCGTCGTGATGTTCAAATGAGCCGCCGGTGGGCTGCATCAGCCAGAAGTGAACCGCCTTGTCGATTCGCGCTTCCTCCCCGAAGAAGGAGTAGCGCATCACGCCGATCTTCTCATCCAGCTGAACTTGCAACCCGGTCTCCTCCGAGACCTCGCGCAACGCCGTATCGGGCAGCTTCTCGCCGTTCTCCGGGGTCCCTTTGGGCAGCGACCAGCGCCGTTGCGGGGTCTGCACGAGGACGATTTCCACTTCACCATCCGCGGAGGTCTCGCGCCAAACGACACCGCCCGCGCTAACGGCAATTCCCTTCCGAATGGACTTGGCTGACCTCGTGGTTCGTCGATTTCCGTTTCGTCGTCGGCGCTCGCCAGTACTCCGCACGCCTCAGCTCCTCCGCAATTCGTATCAACAAATTTCAATCTATCAGAGCGTCACCATTTCGCTAGGCGGCCGCACCCACTGAACGGTCCCCGCGAGCGCTGCCCTACTCGTGCGCCCACCTGAACGGGTCTTGACTGGACGAAGGGTCGTCCAGGTCATCGAGCCAAGTTGCTTCCTCCAGCGCCGCCTGGGCGGTTGCCCGAACCGCCGGATCCGGATGGGTTCGCAATCGCTCCAGTTCTTCGACCGCTTCCTCGCTTCCTACCTCCCCCAGCGCCGCAACGGCGGCGCGGATCAGCTCCTCCGAGGCCGAAGGATCGTCGAACAGCTCCAGTAACATCGGAGCGCCGTCCTCCGAGCCGATCTCGCCGATTGCCTGCACCGCGGCGATTCGTTCATCGTCATCCTCCGCTACCAGCGAACCCTCCAACACCGGGAGCCAGTAGACATCGGCATTGCGCCCCATGGCCTGTACCGCCCCCAGGTGTAAGGAGGCCGCGTCGCTTTCGAACGCATCCTCGATCAGCCCCGTCACCCACGACTCGGAAATCACACCAATTCCAGACAACGCGGTGGCTCTCACCTCCTCATCCTCTCTGTCGTCCTCAACGATCGTACGCAACGCGCCAACGACCTCACCGGCATCTTCGCTTGCTGCCCAACCCAACTCCACTCGCATGGCCACTTCGCCGAGCGCATTGACAGCTTCGCGCCGCACACCGGTTTCCTCTTCGTCGGAACGCACGGTGGCCAACAGTGCCGCGGTAGCCCCGGGGGTCTCGCAGAGCGCCAGCCCACTGACCGCCATGGTCCGCACAGAAGCATCTTCGTCCGTGAGCATCGCTCCAAAGAAGACCGTGAAGTCGTACCCGCCGAACTCTGCGCCAACCTCCCGGAGACGGTCCAGCAGTGCGAATCGCTCCGCCGAGTCGAGTTCGCTGAGCTGCTGATGGACAACGTTCTCGGAGCCGGCAGCGAGCCGCGAGACGGCGTGAAGATCTTCAGGTTCCAGTTCCACAACCCCCGATGTGATCGCGCCGATCACCCGGCGCAGTCCATCGAGCGGTTCGGCTTCATCCTCGTGCCCAGTCTGTTGCGTCATTAGCCTTCCACGGTTGGAGCCCGCTCCATGAGCACCCGGATCGCTTCCTGCGGCTCCAGGCCTTCGAACAACACTCTCGAGACCACTTCGGCGACGGGCATCTGGACATCAAGCGCCTCGGCCACCTCCAGCACGACGCGCGTGGTCTCAACGCCTTCGACTACGTGTGGATTGTCCGCCATCGCCTCGGCCAGGGTCATCCCGCTTCCGATCCTCTCGCCCAGAGTTCGATTGCGAGAGCGAGGACTGCTCGCGGTGGCCAGCAGATCGCCAAGTCCGGCCAGTCCGGAAAAGGTCGACGGCGAGGCGCCCATCGCAACGCCGAGTCGTGCGATCTCTGAGAGTCCGCGGGTCATCAGCGCAGCACGCGCATTGTCACCGACATCCAGGCCGGTCGCGGTGCCCACCGCGATTGCGATGACGTTCTTCAGTGCTCCGCCCGTTTCGACGCCGACTACGTCCTCGTTCGTGTATACCCGGAAACTTGTCGAGTTCAGGGCTGCCTGCAATCGTTCACGATCTGGCGGGGACACCGAGGCAACCACCGTGGTTGCCGGTAGGCCGCGCGCCACTTCCCTGGCAATGTTCGGTCCGGAGATCGCTCCCACTCTCGCATCGCGTCCCGCCAGTTCGAGCTCCTGGCTCAGGAGCTCGGTCATACGCAGATGTGAGCCCTTCTCCAAGCCTTTGGCGGCTGACGCGTGCACCGTGTCTCCAGGTGTAAGCATCGGCAACACGGTGCGCAGGTTCTCCCGCAGTCGCTGCGACGGCGTTGCCCAGATCACTACTGGCGGGGGAGCACCGGACGCATCGGAGGTGAAAATCAGGCTCTCCGGCAAGGGAACCCCCGGCAGCAATCGTCGATGCTCGCGCGCAGCGGACAGCTCGACCGCTTCCTCTTCGGTGCGGCAGAGGACGATCGTCTCGTTGCCTGCGCGATCCGCGCAGGACGCCAGCGTGCAGCCCCACGAGGTCGCTCCAACGACCATCACGCGCATTACGCCGACCTACCACCCATCGAGAGCACCCGTTCTGTCCCTGCAGCCAATCGTTCAAGGTTGTCCCTGTGTCCCCAGAAGACCAGCACCCAGGTGCCAATAGCGAAGCCGATGTACGCGTCCGGCGCGGCACCGAATGCGGCCAGCAGCGAGATACCGACGGCGGCCGATGTCGCCCCAGTCAGGGTCGCCAGTGACATCACCTTGATGCGCAGCAGGATAGGTATAGCCGACCCCAGCGCGAATAGTGCGCCCATCGGCATGATCGCGATCATGCCGCCGAGCGCCGTCGCAGCCCCTCGGCCGCCGCGGAATCCTGCGAACAGGGGGAACTGGTGCCCGACCACTGCTGCCAGGCCTCCTACGACCTCGCCGGTCGGGCTGTCCCAGACGACCATCATGATCAGGATCGGCAATGCGCCCTTCAGCGCATCGAGCGCTAGGACGGTGACTGACCAACGAAGACCAAGTGCCCGAAAGGTGTTCGTCGCGCCGGTTCGTCCACTGCCCGACGTACGGATGTCGCCCCCGCCCCGCCACTTTCCGATCCACAGACCCGTTGGTATCGAGCCGAGCAGATAACCGATGACGGCTCCGACGAACCACGCCTCAACCACGTCGACCACCTCCGTCGTCCGACTCGGTCGATTCCCGACCACGCAAGATGCATCGTAGTGGTGTGCCGTCGAAGCCAAAGGCGCGCCGGATCCGGCCCATCAGGAATCGCTCGTAGGAAAAGTGAACGGCATCCGGATAGTTCACGAAGAATGTGAACGTCGGAGGAGCGAAGGCTGTCTGTACGCCGTAGTAGAACCGAATTCGCTTGCCTCGATACGTGGCTGGCGGTCGCTCCACTTGCGCCTGTCGCAGCAACGCGTTCAACCGAGGCGTAGGAATCCGCTGCCGTCGTGCCTGGGCAACATGCAGCGCCGCGCCGACCACGCTATCGACCGCGTCCCCGGTCAGGGCCGAGATCCAGACGATTGGCGCCCAGCTAACGAACCGCGCTCGCCCTGCCAACTGCCGCTCTCGGCTGTTGCGCAAACCATCCTGCCCATCGACGAGATCCGATTTATTCATCACAATCACGATGCCCGCGCCGTCGTCCATCGCCATGCCGAGCACGTGCAGGTCCTGGGACGTGACTCCCTCGAAGGCGTCAATCACCACCGCCGACACGTCAGCGCGCCGCACGGCGGCTCCGGCACGGCGGACCGACGCGCGCTCGACGCCGGGGGCGACTCTGCCGGGGCGCCTGATTCCCGCGGTGTCGACCAACGACACGCGTTCGCCGCCGAAGGTGAGCTGCGTGTCCACTGCATCCCGCGTAGTGCCAGGGACCTCTGAGACGATCATGCGCTCGTCTCTCAGCAGAGCGTTGACCAGTGACGACTTGCCCACATTTGGACGTCCGACAATCGCCAGTCGGCAGGCCACATCGTCCGCCTCAAGCGGTTCGGTGACGGCGAGATTGGCTGTCACCCGGTCCAACAGGTCGTCAATCCGGCGACCGTGATGGGCTGATATCGCCACAGGGTCGCCGAGTCCTAGTCCGTAGAATTGCGAAGCCTCGGCGGCAAGGAGATCATTGTCCGCCTTGTTTGCGCAGACGGTGACCGGCTGCACGGCCTCGCGAAGCAACGCGGCAACATCCTCGTCCGCAGGAAGCGGACCCGCTTGGACATCGACAACCAGGACGATGGCGTCTGCCTCAGCCATCGCCTGCTCCACCTGCTCAGCGACCGATGTTGCGAACGGGCCCGTGAGCTGCTCGCCCAGCAGGCCTCCCGTATCAATCACCGAGAAGTGCTGACCTCGCCACTCGGTGCTCGCGTAGTTGCGATCCCGTGTTGTCCCGGGTTCTCCTCGAACGATGGCTTGTCGGCGCCGCACCAATCGATTGAATAGCGTTGATTTGCCGACATTGGGACGTCCAACGATCGCAACGGTAGGCAACGTATTGCCCGGTACCGCGCGGACATCGACCTTCGGCAGAGAACCAGTCCCACTGTCACTCATCTTCCGCCTCCTCGGACCCCGCGGTGTCGCCGTCCGGTGTCTCTTCGCCTTCGGTCCCGTCAGCGTCCTCGTCGACAGGACGAGGCTCAAGGCGGGGGAGCGCCGCGAGCGTGACGATCATGCGATCCGGAGCCAATTCGATCAGTTCCAGGCCGATCGGTGCATTCCAGCGTAAGTCGATTCGATGGCGGCCTATGCCGTAGGCGCTCAAGTCGACGACAATCGGTGAAAGCGGACCGGCCAACTCCGAAACTATCGCGACCGGACCGCGTAGCGTCACGTCTACGCTTGTCGGACTCGCCACCGCCAAACGCAGATCCTCGGCCACGCCCTCTGTCAGCACCTCTACCGGGAGTGTGACGGTCGTGATCAGCGGTTCAATCACCACGACGACCCGCACCGCCGTTTCCGTATCGCTCGCTGCCGGCGCGTCGTCACCGAACACCAACTCGGCGATCGTCGACAGGTTGGTGTCCATGCCAGAGATGTCGAGCGGCACGGTCTTAACCTCGACCTCGTCGTCAAGCACATCAACAGAGACCAGGACTTCGACCGTTGCCGGCGTCGCGCGCACGGTCCGGACTCTGTAGCCGTCAGCCGGCGTGCCAACCACGTCCGGCAAGATCGATGCCGTGCGTCGGAAGACCTCCTGGACGATTGGCACCCGCACTTTGGCGACTCGTGGGTTGACCACGACCTGTGTCACGGCGCCGCCCGAGGCTGTACGCGCCTCCAGGATGACATCGCGTTCGACGGATGCTTCCGCCCCACCCAAGTCGAGCCTCGCGACCACGGAATCGACTGCATCGACCTCTGAAGCAATGCCCGACACGATCGCGGTCTCAGGCCTCACCTCGGGCGTTCCGACACGGAATCCGAGCTGGGGAAAGTTGGAAGGCTCAACGATGACCGGCACCTCGCGCTCGACCGTCTCCTGCACGATGACGACGACCGTCTCCGGCTGCACGGCACGCACTCGAACGTCGCCGTCGACCGCCTCCACACGGACGGGAAGGCTATGCCGGCCGGCGGCGCGATTCCTCAGCGAGACCGTCGCCAGAAAATGCTCCGGCCGGGCGGCTTCGAGATCCGCTTCTCGACCGACTACGGTGACGGTCACCGGCAACGGCTCACCAGCCACTACCAGGTTGGATGCAAGGCCTCTCACCTCGACCTGCAGAGAGAATCCGAGCCGCTCTTCGATCTCCCGATTCTCTGCATCGGCGATCACGAACCAGACAGCCAGCGCCAACACGATCACGGTGACAAGCAGCGTCGCTTCTTGCGCCGCGCGTCGCACCTATGGCCCCGTTGCGTCTCCGCCGGCAGTTGTCGGCGCGCTCTGATGTGGTCCCGATGTTCGGCCGAGGAACGGCACTCCCAGGCGATCGCCCCAGCGGCGCGAGTGCAGATGCCTGGACAGTGCCCCTTCGAGCTCCGACGCGGTCAACGGGGGTGAGAGCAGCCCCCCCGCGGACAGCGAGATGATGCCTGTCTCCTCCGAGATCACTACAGCGATGGCGTCGGTCTCATCCGAGATCGTCAGCGCGGCCCGATGGCGGGTTCCCAGATGCCCGCCAAACTGATCGTTGGACTGGCCGCGGCTGGCAAAGTCACTGGTCGGGGTCGGCAGGATCACGGCAGCCGCGACCACTTCCGATGGACGCAACAACACTGCACCGTCGTGCAGCGGCGAGCCGGGCCAGAAAATGCTCTCCAACAGATCGGTCGTAGGTGCTGCGCCAAGCCTGACGCCCGCCTCAGCCAGCTCTTCGAGGCCGGTGTCGCGTTCGAAGACGAAGAGGCCACCCACGCCCTTCTGCGACAGTCGGTACGCCACCGCCGCCGTCATCGGAATCAGCGAGCGATACGGCTGTCCTCGACTACCCCAGTGCCTCAATCCCCCTGCTCGGCCAACGTGTTCAAAGGCCCGACGGAACTCCGGCTGAAACACCAGCAGAACGAGGATCAACAGGACTGCCAGGGCGTTGTCAACGATCCAGTTCAGCACGACCGAGTCCACGACCCGACCGATCACGATGATCGCAACCACAACCAGGACCATGCCCCTAACGACGGACATCGCCGTCGTACCGCGCAACAATCGCAGGCCCGCGTAGAACACGACGGCGATCGCCGTAACCTCCAGCGCGTTGGTCCAACTGAAGTCGCCGAATGCGACCTGAATGTCGTTGATCAGACCATCCACGACATCCGCCTCTGTTCTCTATCAGGTCTCAGACCAGATTCGACGCTCGCCATGCTAGGCGAACGCCAGCCCTTCGATCGGACTAGCCAAACAGCCAGGCCAGCAAGGCCTGCTGAGCGTGCAGGCGGTTCTCTGCCTGATCGAGGACGATCGATTGGGGACCGTCCAGCACCTCGTCGGTAATCTCTTCGCCGCGATGGGCCGGGAGGCAGTGCATCACACACGCGCCTGGCGAAGCCTCGCGGACCAGCGCGACATCCACTTGGTATCCCGAGAAGGCTTCCAGACGCTGCTTTGCCTCGAGTTCCTGACCCATTGATGTCCACGTATCGGTGTAAACCACGTCGGCGCCATCCACCGCCTCACTCGGGTTGAGGACGGCGGACACCGAGCCACCGGCACCGATTGCGCGTTGCGACGCCACCGTAATGCTGGCCTCGTCGAGTTCATAGCCGGAGGGCGAGGCGATCCGTACAGCCATACCCTCGCCCGCCGCCGCGATCACCAACGACCGAGCCACATTGTTGCCATCACCGACATAGGCCAATGTTCGGCCTGCGGTCCCTCCATGCTCGCGGATCGTCAGCACGTCGGCCAGGGCCTGGCAAGGATGCTCCCAGTCGCTCAGCGCGTTGACGATCGGCACACCGGACGAAGCAGCCAGGCGTTCAAGATTGCTCTGTTCGAACGTGCGACACACGATCAGATCGCAATAGCGCCCTGCTACACCGCCCACATCCTCCGGCGATTCGCGTTCGCCGATCCCGACCTCGGGAGGCGAGAGGTACAGGGCGCGCCCACCGAGGTTGTCGACGGCCAACTCGAACGACACACGAGTTCGCAGCGACGGCTTCTGGAAGATCAATAGCGCGGTCTTGCCTTCGAGCGGCGTGGGGCGGGGGTTCTCCCCGCGCTTCGTTTGGAGCGCCAGATCCAGAACCTGACCAATCTCGGTGGTGGAGAGATCAGCCACTGTCAAGAGCGAGCGAGCCATGCCTCGACCACCTCTCAAATCCAACTGTACCCGTCACAAGATTCACATTTGGTACCTCCTTCGTTTAATGTCTACCCGTCGCGAGCACCCAACACCGAGCTGAGACCCGCCATGTCAATCTGGTCGGAAATCCGCCCGCCGAGACGCGATGCCGCAGAGAGCAGGGTCAGCGGTCTACGAGCCATGTGGTCGTTGCGCCGAGCGATCGCATTCGCGCCGTTGGGTCTCGCAATGATCGCGGCTCTTATGGGCCTAGCAGCTATCGCGCATCAACAATCGCAGGCAAATCAGCCGTTGATCGTGGAGTCGGTCGACTTGCCGACGGGTTCCGAGCCCAGCCTTATCGATCTGAATACGGCAACGGTTGCTGAGTTGGCCACGTTGCCCGGGATTGGTGAAACTCGAGCCAAGGCGATCGTCGTCTCGCGCGAACAGTCAAGGTTCACTTCGCTTGCCGATGTAGTCGATCGGGGCATCCTGCGTCCAACGCAACTCGCAGCCATCGCCGAACAGGCGGCCGTCTATGTCACGTTGGACTAGGTCGCTTCCGCTGCATTTGAGGCGCTTCAGGCCGTCGTACCAGCCGCCATTGCTGCTCTGGACGCTGGCATTCACGGCTGGAGTAGCGCTCGCGCTCCTCGAGGCCAACCCATGGATCGCGGCGGCGGCGACCGCCGCGGCGACGATCGGGGCCTTCGCCTCGGCGTCGGCGGCTCCCCGCACATCGAGATTCTGGCGCGTCAACGTTGTCCTGATCGTGATCTCGCCGACTCTGGTGGGCGCCGGCTTTTGGCGAGGCGAGTCAACCTCCTTCGAGGCCGACAGCATCGCATGGATCGACCTTTCCGATCAGGTGGTGCAGCTCAGGGGCGTCGTCGCGGACGATCCGGTCCATCGGTCCGCCGGGCTACGCCTGCTGATCGACGCAACCGCCATCTCGCTTGGTTCAGAGCGACGTTCAGTTCGAGACCAAGTCCAGCTGCAGATTCCGGAACCGGTCACGATCAAGCGGGGCGACGAAATCACGGTAAGCGCCACAATCGTCCCGGTTGGGGGAAGCGACGACGACTATCTCAGTTGGCTGGCGAGTCAGCGAGTTGCAGCATCGGCAAACGCGAGGCCGGGCAGCGTTCAGGTTGTCCGGACCAATCAGCTTTCTTGGTGGCAGTCAACGGCGGCGGACGTTCGCAACGCCCTGAACCACAGTCTGCGCGAGGCGTTGCCACCGCCGCTCTCGGGTATTGCGCAGGGGATGATCACCGGTCGCCGGGATGGCATTGACCCGGCACTCCGCAGCGACCTCAACGACACATCGCTCTCTCATTTGATTGTCATCTCAGGGAGCAATCTCACGCTGCTGACGGCGATTGTCATGGCTGCGTCAGCCTGGCTCTTGGGGCGGAGGCCTGCTGCGATGCTGGTCATCGTTACCGCGCTGTCGTACGGCGTTCTTATCGGACCGGACCCACCCGTCCAGCGGGCCATGTGGATGGCCATCGTGTTCGCAGCGGCCCATCTCCTGGGGCGCGGCCCCTCTGCGCTCTACGCGGTCGCAGCGTCAGCCGGAATCTTGATTGGACTGGAGCCCCACATTCTGCTCGACCTGTCATTCCAACTTACGCTCGCCGGCACCCTTGGCATCGTCCTGCTGATGCCCGCGCTATCGCAGCGATTCCTCAGCGACGAGCAGGGCGCGACCGCTTCGATTCGCGATGCTGCGCTCGTAACTCTCGTCGCAGGTCTAGCCACGATGCCGCTGATCATTCTGCACTTCGAGCGTGCGGCACTGATCGGGTTGCCAGCCAACGTGCTGGTCACACCCTTATTCAGTTGGATGCTGCTTGGCTCAGCAGCCACTGCAGTCGTCGGTCTGGTATCCGAGAGCGCTGCGCTCGTGCTCGCCTGGCCGTTGGCGTGGCTGCCGCTGCGCTGGCTGACCCTGGTAACGGAGCAGGCGGCGCAAGCGCCCGGAGCCGGCGTCCCGATTCAGGGTTTCAGTCATTGGCACCTGTTACTGATCTATGGCGCCATTGTCGTCGCCGCCTGGCGGCCGCACAAGGAACGAGTGGCACGCTGGCACCGCACAGGTGCGAGCGACAGGTCGAGAATCCAGCCCGGTCTCCCAGTTCCGCTACCTATTGAGTTCATTCCGCGCTTGCGATCACACCTAACGCCCGTCGCCGTCGCCGCAGCAGCCTCGGCGCTCGCTGCTGTGCTCTGGCTTTCCTCTCTAGGCGGTGGCGGAGAGCGCCTGCGCGTGCATTTTCTAGATGTGGGACAGGGGGACGCGACCCTGTTGGTCACACCGGAAGGACGCTCAGTCCTGATTGACACTGGCGAGAGTGCGGACTCCATCCTCGCCGCGTTACGCAAGCACCTACCCGACGGTGCACGCTCGATTGACATGGTGGTGATCACACATCCTCAATCCGACCACGGCGAGGCGCTTTGGCCGATCGTCGAGCACTACGACATCGGTCAACTGCTGGTGAATCGGTACTTCGAGGCGACCCGGTTCGGTCAGAGATTGGTCAGTCTCGCGAAACAACACGAGATTCCCACGATTGCGGCTGAACCGGGGCAGCGCGTCGTCGTGACGGGAGGTCCCGACCTCGTTCTCGACTTGCTCTGGCCACCCGTTGCGGGTTTGCCGGAGAGCTACCTCGCCGATCCCAACGCCACGTCCACCGTCTTGCGAGCCAGTTACGGGGATGCGGTGTTCCTGTTCACTGGCGACATCAACGCACAACAGGAGCTCGACCTGGTGCGCGGTCCCTGCGCTCGTTCCGTTCACTCCTGTGACATCGGAGCCGACGTGCTCAAGGTCTCGCATCAGGGCAGCCGTTTCTCTTCGACAAGCCTCTTCCTTGAGCGGGTGCGCCCGAACGTGGCCATCGTCAGCGCCGGAGTGCGTAATCCGCATGGGCATCCGCACACCGAAGTGATGGCCAATCTGGACCGAATCGGCGCTACCTCGCTGGTCACGGCGGAACGTGGCGACATCTCGCTGAGCACCGACGGACGATCGATCAGCTTCGCGACGGAGCGCTGATTCTTCGATATCGTCACAAGACGCGGCAACGCGCCGATGGCCGAGGCGCGCTGGCGTGAGCGCCGGGATGGCGGAATTGGCAGACGCGGCGGACTTAAAATCCGCTGGCCTAACGGCCGTGTGGGTTCGAGCCCCTCTCCCGGCACCACTTGCCACTCGGATCGCTTGAAGCCCTAGAATGCGCTGCGCAACGGCACACCGGCGTGTCGTGCCCAGAAAGGATGTCGCGATGAAAGCCGCTGTCTTCCACGGCCCGCATCAGGATTTGACGATCGAAGACGTTGACGTATCCAAGCCTGGACCGCGCGAGGTGTTGGTTAAGACGGCCGCCTCCGGCGTCTGCCACTCCGACCTGCACTTCGTCGAGGGTCTCTACCCCTTCCAGGCGCCCGGCATTCTCGGACACGAAGCCGCCGGCGTCGTCGAGGAAGTTGGCGAACTGGTTCAACAGTTCAAGTCCGGCGACCACGTAATCATGTGTCTCTCGGTCTTCTGCGGAAACTGCTCCTACTGCCTCAGCGGCCGGCCCAATCTCTGCCGCAGCCCGGAAACACAGCGCCGACCGGATGAAGATCCCCGTCTCTCCTGGAACGGTAATCCCGTCGCACAGTTCGCCAACCTCTCGACCTACGCGGAGTACACGCTGGTCCACGAGAACGCGCTCGTCTACGTCGACGACGACATGCCGTTGGACAAGGCCGCTCTGATCGGATGCGGCGTGATGACCGGCGCCGGCGCTGCGATGAATACCGCCAAGGTGCATCACGGCAGCACCGTGGCGGTCTTTGGCGCCGGCGGCGTCGGCCTCTCAGCGATTCAGGGTGCGCGGATCGCCGGAGCCAAGCAGATCATCGCCGTCGACCTGCACGAGCACAAACTGGCCCTGGCCCGCGAGCTCGGCGCCACGCACTCGGTCGACGCCTCCACAGGCGACCCAGTCGCCCAGATCCAGGACATGACCGACGGCGAGGGCGTCGACTTCAGCTTCGAGGCGATCGGCCTCAAGTCCGTCGCCGAGCAGTGCTTCGCAGCGATCAAGCGGGGCGGCGTCGCCACCATCATCGGCATGGTCCCGCTCGGACAAACGCTGGAGATTCCGGCCCACGAACTGCTCTCCGAAAAGGTGCTGCAGGGCTCGAGCATGGGCAGCAACCGCTTCCGCACGGACATGCCAAACCTCGTCGACTATTACCGCCAGGGCCGCCTAATGCTCGACGAGATGGTCAGCGTGACTGCGCCGCTCGAGGACATCAACGAAGCCTTCCGGGCCATGAAGGCCGGCGAGGTCGCCCGCACGGTTCTGACCAGCTTCTAGTTCGCCGTCGGTCGGATGACCTGAAGGGGCGGCCGCAAAGGCCGCCCCTGTGGCGTCTTCTTGGAATCGGAGACGGATCACCGCGAGCTTTGCGCCTCGGTGACCGGTCACCAGTCGATGTACGATTTGCAGTGCGGAGGGGTGGCCGAGCGGACGAAGGCGGCGGTCTTGAAAACCGTTAGGCGTGCAAGCGTCTCGGGGGTTCGAATCCCTCCCCCTCCGCCATCACCTTTCCGAATTGTGGTCCTTACGCCGCGCCCGCGATGGCGCGCGCCACGGTGACAACTGCGTCCACCGTCGTTGGGTACGGCAGACCTTCCCCGGTTCGATGCGCCGCTACGCGCACTAGCGACGCGGACGGCACCACTTCGACGTGAATGATCCCGGGCTCTCGCAATGCCGTACTGACCCATCTGGCCACGCGCTCGTTCCCGGTCAGCAGTTCAACCACATCGGACGCTCCGGCACCAGTCGCGTCCAGCGGGCGCCAGGCGAAGTCACGCGCTTCGCCAACGCCTTCGCGAGCGGTGTCCGGCTGGGCGTGGATCGCGGTGGCCCAGCGTGCCGGCCATTGATCGGGTAGCGCCCGTCGGTCGAGCGTCACGTGGATTCCCGTCACCGTGATTCGACCCGAGTGACCGGCCGCGTCGCCGCCGATGCGGGAGGCGATCACGTGCTGCAAGGGCGCCTGGCCGGCCTCCAGGTCGATCACGGCCAACGCTCGCGTGCCCCTTGGAAACGACAGCTCCCTAACGATCCGTTGGCCGTCCTCTGCTGACTCACCGCTGACGTTTCGCTTGGCGAGCATGTCGATCACCGCGTTGGTCGCTTCGGTGTCGGGCCCGCGCCGAAACAGCCGACTGAGGATGCTCACAGGACTTCCCTTGCTTCGTGCCAGATCTCGGCGGGATGTGCGCCATAATGCTACGCGCTGAAGTGGGGGCAACCGATGCTCGTGGTCATGCGCAGATTCTGGATCCAAAAGGGCTCGATTGACGAGTTCGAGCGACTCAGTCGTGAAGAGATCTGGCCGCCGATTGAAGCGGCCGGCGCCAGCATCCTGGGCATGTTCCGGGCCGAGGAGCCTCACCCCAACGAAGAAGTCACGGAACCCTGCGACATGGTCATCCTGCTGACGCAGTACACCGATCGCGACCACTGGCACGCTGTTCGAGCTCGCGCAGACACCTGGCGCGGTCCCGATGACGTGCGAACCAGGCTGGCCGAGGGAGGGCGCGCGAGGCACCAGCTCACGTTGGCCACGCATCCCACCTTCACCGAGCCGGTCCACGTGAAGATCGGCGGTCCCTTCTTCACCTGGACGGAGGATCCGATGGGGAGCGTCGAGTAGCGCCCCGGGTCGCGCGCAGCGAGAACATCAACGGTAGGCGTCGGTCAGGCTTACCGTCGATGTCGGGCAAGCGCCAAACACCTCGCTCCGTTTCAACCAGCCAGGGAAGCGCCGGATAGACGGTCCAATCCTGCTCGTGCAGGAAATCGATCTGCAATCCTGCCGCCACCACGGCGGTCACAATCTGGCCCAGGCCGTGATTCCACTCGTATGACTCCTGGTGCTCAAACGTGGCTGTCGGGTCGGTGTAATCGCCGTCGCCGCTCCAATGCAGCGGTTGTTCGGTCTCGAAGTAGGGGTAACGCAGCGGCAACTCA
This sequence comes from Chloroflexota bacterium, assembly GCA_028874365.1. Lineage (GTDB taxonomy): Bacteria > Chloroflexota > Dehalococcoidia > Bin125 > Bin125 > Bin125. The sequence goes on from JAPPJZ010000033.1 coordinate 197,858, forward strand.
CCGACCGGCGCGTCGTCGTCGACCGAAAACGTGATTGGATGTACGTCCCGGACGTACAACTGGCCGCCGTCTTTCAGGAATCCGGCGCAGACTTTTGCCCAACCGGCGATGTCAGGCAACCAGCACAACGCACCAATGTTCACGTAGACCACATCGAATGACCCCAGCTGGTCAGACAGGACTTCAGGCGACGCGTACAACTCCGATTCGACGAACTCAGCCTTCAAGCCTGCCCGAGTGGCAATCTCGCGAGCGGTATCGACCGCTGACGGCGCGAAGTCGACGCCCACGACCTCGGCCCCCGCTCGAGCCCACGAGAGCGTGTCCAGGCCGAAATGGCACTGAAGATGCAGCAGCGACTTTCCTGCAACGTTGCCGACTTCATCCAGGTCAAGTGGCAGAAGCGTCGATTCGCCTGCCAGGAACCGGTCGACCCCGTAGAAGTCTGAGGCGGCGTGAACCGGAACCGATTCGTCCCAGCGAGCGCGATTCGCTTCCCGAAACTGGTCAAGCGATGACACGCGAACCCATCCGCGAGGCCAGCATGTCGGGCAAGATGACCGAGCCGTCGGACTGCTGGCCGTTCTCCAGCAGCGCGGCGATGGTCCTGGGCAGCGCCAGACCTGAGCCGTTCAGCGTGTGCACGAACCGCGTGCCCTTCTTGCCTTCCGGCCGATAACGAACATTCGCCCGCCGGGCCTGGAAGTCGGTGCAGTTGGAAATGCTGGACACTTCCAGCCACTCCTGCGCTCCGGGCGCCCAGATCTCGAGGTCGTAGCTGACCGAGGCGCTGAATCCGATGTCGCCGCTGCAGATCTGCAGCACGCGATACTCCAACTCCAGTCCCTGTAGCAACGACTCCGCCGAAGCCAACATCTCGTCCAATGCCGACGCGGATGTTTCGGGGGTCGTGAACTGATACATCTCGACTTTCTCGAACTGATGCACCCGTTTGATGCCGCGCACGTCGCGTCCGGCGCTGGTCTTCTCCCGGCGGAAGCACGGCGTATGCGCGGCATAGCGAATCGGCAGCTGATCTTCCGAGAGGATCTCGTCCGCATGCATGTTGGTCAGCGGCACCTCGGCAGTCGGGACGAAGTAGTAGTCCTCTTCTTCGTCGCGGTAGAGATTGTCGCGGAACTTGGGCAACTGACCCGAGGCGCGCATCGCGTCCTCGCGCACCATCGCCGGGACGTAGCACTCCTCATAGCCGGACTCGCCGTGGCAATCGAGGAACCAGCCGATCAACGCTCGCTGCAGACGAGCGCCCGCGCCTCGCAGGGCGTACATGCGAGAGCCCGACATCGCGGCGGCTCGCTCGATGTCGATGATGCCGAGATGTTCGCCGATCTCCCAATGCGGCTTCGGCTCGAAGTCGAACGCCCGACGTTCGCCCCACTCGCGTACCGCGACATTTGATTCCTCGTCGTCGCCGTCCGGGGTTTCGTCGCCGACCACGTTGGGAATCTCGGAGAGGAGCGCGTTCATGGATGATTCCACGGCACGCAACTGCTCTTCCAGCTCATCGATCCGCGCCGCCGATACTCGCTGGGCGGCAATCAGTCGCTGGCGCTCCTCGTTGTCGCCGGCCTTGCCGATGGCTCGGCCGGCGTTGTTGCGTTCGGCCCGAAGCTCCTCCAGTTCGACCAACACGCCACGGCGTCGCTCGTCGGCCTCGATTGCCTCATCGAGCGGAGCCTCCGCCCTGCGACGCACCAACGATCGACGAATGGTCTCCGTTTCCTCCCGCACCATTTGCGCTGAGATCACGCTTCGGTCTCCTCGAATGTTGCTATATGGTCGATTGCCGCCATCCCCAGGATCCGCACGTCCTCGGAGATTCGCGCCGAGACGCCCTCAAGCGTCATCGGCGCGTCATCCTCCAGTTGTTGCCGACTCACCCATCGCCACGTTTCGCCCGGCGGCCTCGGTCGTTCGCTGTTCATCGGTCTAGTGAAGTAGATCATGTCGATGTGGTGGTGGGCGTCTTCGCCGCCGAAGGACCGGATTGGCTCCACCATGATCGTCGCCGGCGGCGATAACTGTGGTGGATCGTTATACGCGAACCGCGACGAGGTCGGCAAGATCTGCACCGAGAACCCGGTCTCCTCCAAGGCCTCGCGACGGGCGGCCTGCATTGGATCTTCGTTCGCTTCGATGTGGCCGCCGGGAGGCAGCCACAAGCCAACTTTACGATGCCAGTGCAACAGGGTCGCGCCGTCCATCGACACAAACGCGGTCACCGTGAAGTGTCGGATACCGTCCACGCGACGTACCGTATCGCACATGGAACTGATCTCGGCCGAGAACGGCATGTCGCCAACCTGGTCGCCCGACGGCCGACAGATCGCCTTCCTCAGCAACCGGGCGGAGGGCTGGGACTTGTACACGATGCCCGCGGCCGGAGGTGAAGCGACCCGATTGACGAGTGGGGCCACGGCAGACAGCCCCGCCTGGTCGACTGACGGTGGCTGGATCGCCGTCGAGCGCAATGATCGGATTGAGGCAGTCTCGCCGGACGGCAGCGCACGCAAGGTGCTGGTCGAGGATGCCAGCCAACCGGCGTGGTCGCCGAGCCAGCAGCTTGCCTTTGTGCGCAATCGGGATCTCTACGTTCTGGAGGTGGACGGCACGGAGCGGCTCATCTTGCGAGATGCCGATCAGCCTCATTGGTCGGCGGATGGAGAGACCATTGTCTTTGCCAGGCGCGGGATCTGGGAGCTGGATGTCGGAAGCGGCAGGCTCAGGCAGCGAACCCAGAATCCAGTAGACGAGTCGCCCTGCATCCAGTTCGACGGCGACATCGTCTTCATTCGCCATGCGCAACTCATGATCATCCACCAAGACGGCGCCATGACCGATATCTCCTATCACCCGTCTCCGGCGGGCGCGCCGGCGCCGCATCCACTGGAGATCGACACCGTCGCCTATCAGCTGCACGACGGCGGCAACTGGGACATCGTCACTGCCTCGCTGGAGCATGGCAACGTGCGTAGGTTGACTCGCGCGACCTGGACGTCGTGGAATGCGCGGCTGTGACGGTCTGGATCCCAGCTTCGGTATCGTGACCGCATGTCGCACTTTCTGATCCGTCAGGCCGCGCGGGTGATTGCCGGCTCGGCTGCACCGCAGGTTGCCTCGCAACTGGCTCAGCGCTTGACCGCGCAGCAGACGCGCGACGAAGACCGCCGTCGCTTCCTCATCTGGCTTGCTGGTCCGTTCAAGCAGTCGCAGCCCGACGGGTACGAGCAACTCTGGCCCCGGTTGAGCGGCAACGATCAAACGATCAACGCTCTGACGGGCGTCTTCCTCGAACTCCAGGCCGCCGGTCCGAGTGCGTTGTCAGCCTGGTTTGCTCAACTCGCGGAGTCGGACCAACAGCACTTCGACGAGTTGATCGCTGCCATGCAACCGAAGCAGCCCGATACGCAGCAGTTGATGAAGCAGGCCTCGAAAGAGGCCGAGTCCACCTTCAGAGGCGCGGCCAGGTTCCTCGGCCGCACCTACCGCAAGACTTCAGAAGAGGCGCGCAAACGAAAGCGATAGTCACGATGCCGATGATCGATCACATCACCGACGAGCAGGCCGATCTGATCCGCAACGCGAAGGTGTTCTTCGTTGCGTCCGCCGACCCTTCTTTCGGGGCTGGTCCGAACGGGGAGGGTCCGGTCAACCTGTCGCCCAAGGGCGCGGCCGATTTGCAGGTCATCGACCGCCACACGGTCGCGTATTTCGACTATCGCGGCAGCGGCAACGAGACGGCCCGCCATACAGCGGCTGGCGGTCCGATTACCGTGATGGTGACTTCCTTCGATGAGGACGCTGCCATCGTTCGGCTCTACGGCCGTGCCGTGGCCAAGCCGCTGGAGGAGTCGGTGCTGGCCGAGCAGGCCGAAGCGCTACGCGCGGTCGAGATGCCGACCCCGGAGCGACAGGTGATCGAGATCAGCGTCGATTGCACCCAGACCTCATGCGGCTACGGTGTACCGCTCTACGAGTACCGGGGCGATCGATCCCAGGACGAGCGCGGGCGGCGCTACAAGTAACTACCGGATCAGGGCTGCAAGCCGATCCAGCTCGGGAACCACCTCGTCTGCGCCTGCGTGGGGCAGGCGGAAGATGAGGCGGTCGACCCCCATTCGCTCGTACTCGGCGATGGCGTTGTCGTCTCCGCCGAAGACGTTGATCGAGATTTCGTCGAAGTCGCGGCCGGCCTCGTGCGCGCGGGACTGGATGTCCTGGATACCGCGCTCGACGAATCCGGGAGCGGTGATGTTCGGCAGCCAGCCGTCTGCCCAGTCAACGACGCGTTGCCGCGCCCACTTGCTGCCGGCGCCGATCAGGATCGGCGGATGTGGGGCCTGAACAGGCTTGGGGATCACGTAGGTTTTGGGGATGTCGACGAACTCGGAGTGATACTCGGCTTCCTCCTCGGTCCACATCTCCTTCATCGCCGCGATCCGTTGTTCGGTGACCTTCCAGCGGTCCTGGTAGCGGACGCCGAGCGGCTCCATCTCCTCGGCCAGCCAGCCGGCGCCGATGCCGAAGTCGAAGCGGCCGCCAGAGATCATGTCCAGAGAGGCGATCTGCTTGGCCAGGGCGATTGGTTCATGCTCGGTGACGAGGCAGATGCCGGTGCCGAGACGGATCTCAGAGGTTGCGCCGGCGGCCGCGCCGAGGGCGACGAAGGGGTCGTGGATTCGGCGGTACTCCTCGGGTAGTGAGCCGTCCTCCGACCGTGGGAACTGCGTCTCCCGTTCAACCGGCATGTGGACGTGCTCGGGAACGAAGAAGGACTCGAAGCCTCGCTCCTCGGCGGCCACAGCCAGGTCTGCCGGGTCCATGGCCAGGTCGGTGGCGAAGATGAATACGCCGAATTTCATGTCGGACCTCGTTCCTGAGTTGTTCGTTGCGCGGTGTTCAGCGTAGGGCACGGGGCGGCCGACATCGGTGTGTCGTGTGTGGGGAAAAAAACGCGCGGGAAAAAAAGACGAGTTTGGGGAATAGAAGGGGTCGTCGTCTTCGTCGGGGGAACCCTCACCCCCACCCTCTCCCAGAGGGAGAGGGGGTAAGAGGGAGGCCTCGGAGGGGGCCTCCCTCTGCGCGGGGACGACTTCGTGTATTGCGGGGGATGACTGGTCGTAGAGCTCTCGGAGTTGGTGGCGGGCGACGTCGTAGGGGTCGGTGGCGAGGTACATCTGGTAGTTGGCTCGGGCTCGGTCGTTGCGGGCGTGGA
>JAPPJZ010000072.1 GCA_028874365.1 Chloroflexota bacterium
GCGCAGGCGGGGCCCCACCCTGTGCCCATCGCAGACCCCCCACACGCTCCCCATTCTGGTCCCCTCTCCCCCCGCGCAAGCGGGGGGAGATGCCGAAGGCAGAGGGGGGCACCCTCCACACTGCGCTTCCCGCACCCCGAGCGAGATGGCTAGAGCCTGCCCCCGCGAAGGAGCGGGTGAGGCCCCTTCCCCATTCCGGTCCCCTCTCCCCGAGGGAGAGGGTTAGGGTGAGGGCCCGCTCGCTCCCGATACTGACGAACCTCAACCCCGCCGAGAACGCTCCAGATCAGCCGAATCGATCACGATCGTGAACGGCCCATCATTGACCAGCTCCACCGACATCATCGCTCCGAAAACGCCCGTCTCGACCGGAATCCCCTGCCGGCGCATCGCCTCGGCGAAGTAGTCGCACAGCGGCTCCGCCACGTCAGGCCGGGCTGCCGCCGTGAACCCCGGTCGCCGACCCTTGCGCACATCCGCATGCAGCGTGAACTGGCTAACGACCAGCGCCGAGCCGCCGATGTCGAGCAGGCTCTCGTTGAACCGACCCTCGGCGTCCGCGAAGATCCGCAGAACCGCAACCTTGGCTGCCAGAGCGTCGGCCTGCAACTCCGTGTCACCGTCCGCCACGCCGACCAGGATCAGTAGTCCCGGACCGATCGCTCCCACGACCTCTGCACCGACCGTCACGGATGCGCGGGTGACGCGCTGCAGCACGACCCTCATGGGGCAACGCCCAACGGCAAATCCCGCTTGAGAATGCTGGTGCCGCTAATCCGCCGTGGCGGCCGACGTCTCGCGCTCGCTGGAACCGGTCCCGTTCGACGACGCGTCCTCGGATTCCGAGCCGCCGTCGCCCTCATCCGCCCGATCCTCGTCGCGGCGCGACTTCCAGTTGCTCTTCTTGCTGTCGGTCGAGTACCAACCGGAGCCCTTGAACACGATCGCCGGAGCGCTGGGAATCCGCTGCAGCGTGTGATCGCACTCCGTGCACGGTTGTTGCGCCGGAGCGCTCCAGCCTTCCAGCTTCTCGACCGTGTGGCCGCACTCGAAACACTCATACACGTAGCGGGGCACGTACTTCCTCCGCGAAGAACAGCAGACAACACCACGTAAGCTATCACGAAGCCTCATTCAGTGCGCGTATCCGAAGCACACGCCTATACTCGATCCACAGACCCGCCATATGGGGCGGCTCTGCCGTGAGTGAACGCCTGAATCATCTGAGGAGCGGGATGACGTCAACGATCTCAATGCGCGACCTGCTGGAGGCCGGAGTCCATTTCGGCCACCAGACCGGACGCTGGAATCCAAAAATGGCGCCCTACATCTACGGCGCGCGCAACGGGGTCCACATCCTCGACCTCGCCCAGACCGTCACCAGGCTGCAGGATGCCACCTCGTTCGTCCAGGAACTCTCCTCCTCCGGACAACAGATCCTCTTCGTCGGCACCAAGCGACAGGCCCAGGACGTCATCCGCAATGAGGCCGACCGCGCCAACATGCCCTACGTCGTCACTCGCTGGCTGGGCGGCACTCTGACCAACTTCCAGACCATTCGACAACGCGTCGACTACATGATCGAACTCGAACGCCGCGAAGAAGCCGGCCAACTCGACCTGCTGCCCAAGAAGGAAGCGCTCAAGCTGCGCGACAAACTCACCCGCCTGCATCGCTACCTGCGCGGCCTGCGCGACATGACCTCGCTCCCCGGCGCACTGTTCGTCGTCGACGTCCCGCGCGAGCACATCGCCATCGCCGAAGCCCGCCGCCTGCAGATCCCCATCATCGCCGTCTGCGACACCAACTCCGATCCGAATCTGACCGACTTCCCCATCCCCTCCAACGACGACGCGATCCGTGCCGTGAGACTGCTCACCTCGCAGATCGCCGACGCTTGCCAGGCCGGCGGGATGTTGCGTCAGAGCGCCGTCGAGGGCGACGACACCTACGAGGACGTCCCAGCCGCGGAGCCCGTCCCCGCGGACTGACCCGCTCGCCACATTGGCCAATCAACCACTGCCCGACCGACCATTAGAGGAGCAACCAACGTGCCCGTAACGATTGATCAGATCAAGGAGCTGCGCGCCGAGACCGGCGCCGGCGTCATGGACTGCCGCCAGGCCCTCACCGAAGCCAACGGCGACATCGAACAGGCGCGCCTCGTCCTGCGCGAGAAGGGCATCGCCACCGCCAGCAAGCGCGCCGACCGCGCCACCGGCCAGGGCCTCATCCACAGTTACATCCACGGCGGCCGAATCGGCGTGCTCGTCGACCTCCGCTGCGAGACCGACTTCGTCGCCAAGACCGAACCCTTCCAGCAACTCGCTCACGACATCGCCATGCAGATCGCGTCAATGAATCCGGCCGCTGTCTCGTCCGACGATCTCCCCGACGACGCCGACCCCGATGCCGTCGCGCTGCTCGACCAGGAGTTCATCAAGGACGCCTCCCAGACCATCGCCGACCGAATCAACGACGTGATCGCCTCAATCGGAGAACGAATCGAAGTCGCCCGCTTCACCCGCTACGAAATGGGCGAATAACGGCCGACCGAGATACTCTCCTCTCCCCCCGCTCCGCGGGGGGAGATGCCGCAAGCCGGCCCCGCACTTGATGCGGGGGCAGAGGGGGGCAAACGTAGTGCCGGTGGCAAACTGAGGCAACCCGTGAGCACCCAGGAATCCACACCCCGAGTCGTCCTCAAGGTCTCCGGCGAGTCGCTCCAGGGCCAGCGCGACTCCGGCATCGACTCCGCCTCGCTCAACGACATCGCACGCCAGATCGTCGAGTGCCGCAACCGCGGCGTCGAAATCGGCGTCGTCGTGGGCGGTGGCAATCTCTTCCGCGGCAGACTCGCGAGCCAACTCGGCATGGCCGAGGCCACCGCCCACTACGCCGGCATGCTCGCCACCATCATCAACGGACTCGCCCTCCAGGACGCCATCGAGGCCGCCGGCGGCGAGGTGCGCACCATGTCCGCCCTGCAGGTCCGACAGGTCTCCGAAATCTTCATCCGCCGACGCGCCCTCCGCCACCTCGAGAAGGGCCGCATCGTGCTCTGCGTCGGCGGCACCGGCAATCCCTACGTCACCACCGACACCGCCGCCGCCCTGCGCGGCATCGAGCTCGACGCCGACCAGCTCCTCATGGGCAAGCACGGCACCGACGGCGTCTACACCGCGGATCCCGCTACCCATCCCGACGCCCGACGCTACGCCCGCCTCAACTATCGCGAGGCCTTGCAGCAAAATCTCGGCGTCCTCATGGACGCCTCCGCCCTCGCCCTCTGCGAGGAGCATTCCCTGCCCATCGTCGTATTCAACATCGAGACGCCTGACGCTATCGTGAGCACTGTGATCGACGGCCCCAATCTGGAGCAGGCCGGCACCCGCGTCGATCACGGAGACACCCTGCTCGCCGGTTGACCCCGACTCCGGCATCTAGGTCCGGCGCCCAGTCAGGAGCACGACATGTCCGACAACGAGCTCCTCGACCTCGCCTTCGACGACGCCGATTCACGTATGAAGGGCGCAGTCAGCGCCCTCGAACGCGACCTCATGGCCATTCGCACCGGCCGCGCCCACACCTCGCTCGTTGACCAGATGCGCGTCGACTACTACGGCACCACCATGGCCCTGAACCAACTGGCCACGATCTCCACCCCCGAGGCGCGCCTCATCGCCATCCAGCCCTGGGACCGCAACGCGTTCGATCCCATCACCAAGGCCATTCAACAGTCCGACATCGGCATCAATCCCCAGTCCGACGGTATCCTCATCCGCCTCGCCCTGCCCGAACTCACCGAGGAGCGCCGCCGCGACCTGGTTAAGGTCGTCCACCAGAAGACCGAGTCGGCCCGCGTCGCCATCCGCAACGTCCGACGCCACATCCACGACGACCTCCGACACATGCAGCGCGACGGCGACCTCTCACAGGACGAAGAACGCCGCGCCGAAACACAACTCGACAATCTGACTAGCCAATTCATCGCTAAAGTTGATGCTGCGGGCAGTCAGAAGGAGCGAGAGCTCCTCGAGGTCTAGTACGTGTCAACCCCACTCGTTTCCACTGTCTCAGCCCCAGCCCGACCGACCACGATTCCCGCCGCAGCCAACGGCGTCCGTCCGCACCCTCCGGCGGAGGTTCCCCACCACGTCGCCGTGATCATGGACGGCAACGGTCGCTGGGCCGCCCAGCGCGGACTGCGACCCACCGACGGCCACCGCGCCGGCACCGAGAACATCCGCGCCGCCATCGAAGCCTTCGCCGAGCGCGGCGTCCGCTGCCTCACCCTATTCGCCTTCTCCACCGAGAACTGGAAGCGCCCTCGTCCCGAGGTCCGCGGCCTCATGCGCATCCTCTCCTCCACCATCGACCGCGAAGTCAAGCCCCTACACGAAGCCGGAGTCAAGCTCCGCTACATCGGCCGCCTCGATGCCCTCGACGCCCGCCTCCGGCGAAAAATCGACGACGCCATCGCGCTCACCCGTCACAACGACCGCATGACCGTCTGCGTCGCCTTCAACTACGGCTCGCGCGCCGAACTGGTCGACGCCGTCCGTCGAATCGTCGCCGACGGCGTCCACCCCGATCAGATCACCGAGCGCATGCTCTCCGACTACCTCTACACCAGAGAGCTCCCCGATCCCGACCTGATCATCCGCACCGGCGGCGATCAGCGCGTCTCCAACTTCCTCCTCTGGCAGGCCGCCTACGCCGAGTACGTCTTCTCCGACACCTACTGGCCCGACTTCTGCGAGCGAGACGTCGACATAGCCCTCGCCGCCTACGCACAGCGAACCAGAAACTTCGGCGGACGCCCCGCCAATGGCGACTAGCGCATCTCGTCGCGAACGGCTAATAGCCGGAGGCCTCGGACTCCGACTCGCCAGCGCCGCCGTCGGCATGCCAATCATCATCGCCGCCATCCTCGTCGGCGGACCCCTCTTCGCCGCCCTGATCGCACTCAGCCTCGCCATCGCTCTGGGCGAGATCGCCGTGATCGTCAAGCTCGATCTCCGCAGCCCGCTCTTCATCGTCGGCGTCGCTGCGGTTGGCGCGATCATCGGCGTCATCGCCTCAGACGCAAACATCCCCTTGCTCTGGCCCATCCTCGCTTCCGCCCTCGGCATCACAGGAGCAGCAACGCTCTCCGCAATCCGTTCCGTGCCCGACCCTGAACCGGCTCAACTCAAACCAATCCTGATCGGCGGCCTGGCCATGCTTGCGGCAACCGCCTACCTCGCCATCCCCGGCACGACCTTCGTCGCCGTCCGAGCCTCCCATCAGGGCGCCGACTGGGTCTTGCTCGCCGTCCTCGCCATCATGTCCGCCGACGCCGCCGCCTACGCCGGTGGACGCCTCCTCGGTCGACACCAACTCGCCCCCTCCGTCTCACCCAACAAGACCCTCGAGGGCGCGCTATTCGGCTGGCTCGGAGGATTCGGCGCAACCATCGCCCTCGACCAGATCCTCAACCTCGACGTCGAAATCTGGCCCCTCGTCCTCCTCGCCCTCGTCTTGCCCGTCATCTCCCAGCTCGGCGACCTCGTCGAATCCCTCTTCAAGCGCGCCATGGACGTCAAGGACTCATCCAACCTGATCCCCGGTCACGGCGGCGTCCTCGACCGGCTCGACTCCCTCCTCTTCGGATTGCCCGTCGTATATTTCTTCTTGCAATGGACGACCTGAACGCCAAACCCATCAACCTCGTCCTGCTTGGCTCCACCGGCAGCATCGGCCGCCAGACGCTCGATGTCGTCCGCGCCATGCCCGACCGATTCAACATCCTCGGACTCGCCGCCGGACGCAACCTCGACGCCCTCGAATCCCAGGCCAACGAGTTCAAGCCGAAGTACATCTGGGCCGCCTCCGACGACGAATCCAGGTTGAATCGGATCGGTCGTGACAGCGGCGCAGCCGTCACCCCGATGGACCACATGGCCGCCGATCCCGATGGCGACGTGCTCGTCGTCGGCACCGCCGGACGCGCCGGACTCGAACCCACCCTCACCTCGCTCGAACGCGGCGGCGCGGTCGCCCTGGCCAACAAGGAAGTCGTCGTCATGGCCGGCCAGCTCGTCCGCGACGCCGTCGACCGCGGCGGCGGACAACTCCGCCCCGTCGATTCCGAGCACTCCGCCATCTGGCAATGCCTCTGGGGCGAGGACGACCACGAAATCCGCCGCATCCTGCTCACCGCCTCCGGCGGCGCGCTGCGTCATCTCCCCGCCGACCAACTCGCCGACGTCACACCCGAGCAGGCGCTCAACCATCCCACCTGGAACATGGGCGACAAGATCACGATTGACAGCGCCACGCTGATGAACAAGGGCATGGAGACGATCGAGGCCAAGTGGCTCTTCGACGTGCCCTACGAGCGCGTCGAAATCGTCCAGCACGCCGAGTCGATCGTCCACTCCCTCGTCGAGTTCGGCGACGGCTCGGTCAAGGCGCAGCTTGGCTATCCCGACATGAAGCTGCCCATCCAGCTCGCGCTGTCTTACCCGCAGCGGCTCGAACCCACCGTCGAGCCGCTCGACCTCGCCTCCGTCGGCACGCTCAACTTCTCCCGACCCGATCTCGACCGTTACCCCTGCCTCAAGCTCGCCCAGCAGGCCGGTCGAGCCGGCGGAACCTTCCCCGCCGTCATGGCCGCCGCCGACGAGGTCGCCGTCGAAGCATTCCTCGAACGCCGCATCGCCTTCACCGAGATCGCCGACTACGTCAATCAGGCCATGGACGCCCACCGCAACACCGCCGACCCCAACATCGAAGCCATCGACGCCGCCGACGCCTGGGCCCGAGGCTTCACCACCGGCCGAATCGCCGCCGCCGTCTAACCGCCCCAGCCATCCCCGCACTCCCCGCTCCTACTCTCCCCCAGGCATAAGCCGGGGGGAGATGCCGCAGGCAGAGGGGGGCACACACCCCCAAATCGCTCCTTCCCGCCACGGAAGACCTGCGCCCAGTCCCCAACCCAATCGCCCCGCCAGGCAAGACTGCAGCCGCCGTCTGATCCCCTCCGGTCCCCTCTCCCTCTGGGAGAGGGCTAGGGTGAGGGTCCCCTCTCCCTTTGGGAGAGGGCTAGGGTGAGGGTCCCCTTCCCCAATCCGTCCCCCCCCTCCGCTAGTACGCTGACCCCATGGTCCTCGTCGACACCATCCTCCCCTTCATCGGCGTGCTTCTCGGACTCGTCGTCCTGCACGAACTCGGACACTTCGTCGCCGCCAAGCTCGCCGGTGTCCGCGTCGAGGAATTCGGCGTCGGCCTACCGCCCAGGATCGGCAAAGGCTGGCAGTTCGGCGAAACCCTCTACTCCTTCAACTGGCTGCCCATCGGCGGCTTCGTCCGACTCACCGGAGAGGAAGCCTCCGGGCTCCTGATCACCGCTGTCGAAAAGGGCTCGCGCATGTCCGAGCACTTCGTCGCCGGCGACCGCATCCTCAAGGTCAACGGCAAGCGCGTCGTCAGCCCCGACCAGTTCCTCGACCGCATCTTCCGCACCCACGGCGACCCGAAGCTCGTCTTCACCTACGACCACACCGAAATCGACGGTCGCAAAACCTCCTGGACACTCACCACCACACGCACCGAGGACCAGGACGAAGACCGACCGCCGCCGCGCGATCTCAAGACCACACCCGAGCAGCGTGCCCAGTTCATCAACGAGAAAGGCGAGGCGGAGATCTTCGGCCTCTCGGTGGGCATCGATCCACGCTCACTGGGCGCCAAGTCGAAACTGACCCGAATTCTCATCATGGCAGCCGGCGCAATCGTCAACGCCGTCCTGCCGCTCATCCTGTTTGCCGTCGGCGCGCTCATCCCCGACAACGTCTCCGCCGGCCCCGCGATCGTGACAAGCACGATCGAGCATGCGCCCGCCCACCAGGCCGGCATCCGCGCCGGCGACCGCATCATCGCGATCGACGGCGAGCCCATCCAGAACGCCTCCGACTTGTCTCGCGCGATTCAGTTGAATCTGGGCGAAACGCTGCGCTTCACGGTCGAGCGGCCGCAGCAGCGGTCCCTGACGGACAGCCGCGCCACCGGGGAGCCGGAGGTGTTCGACGTCTCCGTCCACGCGAGGCTGGCGCCCAGGCCGCTCACCCACATCGTCCAGCCCGGTGACTCCGTCCACGACATCGCCGACAGGCTCGGCGTCTCCTCAGCCTCCGTCATCGCCGGATGGGGCATCGAGACGCAAGAACTCCAGCAGGGTCTCGATCTCCAGTTGCCCGGCGGCGTCTTCTACACCACCCAGGAAGACGACACGATGCTCAGTATCGCCGTCGAAGAACAGGTCCGCATGGCCGCCATCTACGCCGCCTTGGACATCGATCCGCTTCATCCTCCACCCGGCATCACAATAGAGGTCCCCCAGGGCGCCACCGGGATCAGCATCGCCAACGGATCGTTGCTCGTCGCGCGTGACACCCCGTCCGTCGGCGAGTCAATCGCCGCCGGCTGGACGCAGACCCGCGACACATTCATCCTCGTCCGCAACCGCATCCGCTCCTGGATCGCCGGCGGCGAGGCGATTGAACTGTCCGGCCCGGTCGGCATCGCGCGCGTCACCGGTGAAGTCGTCGACCGCGCCGGTTGGACCCGCCTGATAGAGCTCGCCGCGCTGATTTCCCTCAACCTCGCCATCATCAACATCCTGCCCCTGCCGATGCTCGACGGCGGACGCATCATGTTCGTCCTCATCGAGGTCGCCCGCCGAGGCAAGAAGATCAGCCCCGAGCGTGAGGGCCTCGTCCACATGGCCGGCTTCGCCGCTCTGCTCATCTTCATCGTCGTCATCAGCTACTTCGACATCATCAAGGCCGTCTCCGGCGAGCCCGTCATCCCCTGACGCGCTCACCCGTCCCCTCCGACAACCCCGACACAACAACAGAACATACATACGTATATGATCGACGATCCCCATTTCCCGAAAGGAAGAACAAATGACCCGCGTAACAACCGTCGACCCGCAGGCTGTCATGCAAGAACTCCATCGCAACGCCAACGAAGGACCGGAGTACGTCCGTCGTCACGCCGGTCGAATCCTCACCCGCATCTTCGGGCCCATCTGGAAGGACTGGCCCGTCCGACCGCCGCACCTGCCCGACGCCGCCCTCACCCAGGAACAGCGCGAGTGGTTCCACCTCCATCCCACCGAACCCCTCCCCGCCGCCCCGACCGACACCGCGACCGACGCCGACAGCTCCACCCCGGAGGACACCGCCGAGGACGACGACGACCCGTGGTAATCGCTTCCGTTTTCTTCTTGACCGCGCGATTTTTTCGCGCCGGCGCGAGCAATTCACGCCCGCCCGGTCCCTACCGTGCCCAACACCAGCCACGCTCCAATGTCGTCCCCGTTACACTGTTCACATTCCCGATCCACGCCCTGAGTCAAAGGAGCACGCATGGCGTTCGAGACCTTCATTGACGCCGACACACACATCACCGAACCCGCAGACCTCTGGACCTCTCGCGTCTCCTCCAAGTGGGGCGACATGGTCCTCCACGTCAAGCAGGACGACAAGGGAATCAATTCCTGGTTCGTCGGTGACCAAAAGGTGGCGGCCGCGCCCTCCGGCGTCTTCGCCGGTTGGAAAGGCAAGTTCCCCAGCTCACCGCCAACCTACGAAGAGGCCCACCCCGCATCCTTCGACGTCCACGAGCGACTCAAGCTGATGGACGGGACCGGCGTCTACGCACAGGTGCTCTACCCCAACGTCGCCGGATTCGCCTCCCAGCGCTTCCTCTCGCTCAAGGACCCCGAGCTCATGCTCGAGTGCGTCCGCGCCTGGAACGACTTCCAGCTCGACTGGATCTCGGTCGCCCCGGAGCGCTTCGTCGCCAACATCTCGATCCCCTTCTGGGACGTCGAAGCCTCCGTCAAGGAGATCGAACGCGTCGCGCCGAAGGGGATGCGCGGCATCCTCTTCACCGGTGACCCGCAGTCGCACGGCGAGCCCTTCCTCGGCGACCACCACTGGGACCCGATCTGGAACGTCGCCTCCGACGCCGGCCTGCCGATCTCCTTCCACATCGGCTCCGGCGACTTCACCGACGGCTTCACCCCCGAGCGGCTCGCCGTCGACGGCCCCGAGGTCACCTACGCGCGCACCTCCACCGTCCTCTTCATGGCCAACGGCCTGCAGATGACCGACCTGCTCCTCTCCGGTGTGCTGCCGCGCTTCCCCGACCTCAAGTTCATCTCGGTCGAGTCCGGCATCGGCTGGGTGCCGTTCTGCCTCGAAAGCTGCGACTACCACTTCATCGCCGCCGACGTGCGCAAGGCCCGGCCCGAGTTCGAGATGATGCCCTCCGACTACTTCCGCCGCCAGGTCTACGCCTGCTACTGGTTTGAGAAGGTCGCGCCGCGCAAGCTGATCGACGACATCGGCGCCGACAACATCCTCTTCGAGACCGACTTCCCCCACCCCACCTGCCTCTACGGCAACGTGCAGGAGACGATCGAAGACGGCCTCGAAGGCCAATCGGAAGAGGTGCGACGCAAGATCCTCTGGGAGAACTCGGCCAAGCTCTACAACATCGACATCCCCGAGGTCATGCCCGCCGGCCTCGCCGCCGCAGCCGCCGCCGGCGGCGGTGGATAGCCACAGGGAAGGACCACTGCGCGCCTGAATCGCTCGGAAACCCCCATGGCTTTCACAACCTTCATCGACGCCGACACCCACATCACCGAACCGGCCGACCTCTGGACGAGCCGAGTCTCTTCGAAATGGGGCGACCGCGTCCTCCACGTCAAGCAGGACAACGAAGGCGTCAACGCCTGGTTCATCGGCGACGAAAAGGTCGCCAATGCGCCATCAGGGGTCTTCGCCGGTTGGAAGGGCAAGTTCCCCTCCTCACCACCGAGCTACGAAGCAGCGCACCCTGCCTCATTCGATGTCCACGAACGGCTCAAGCTGATGGACGAGACCGGCGTCTACGCCCAGGTGCTCTACCCGAACGTCGCCGGCTTCGCCTCCCAGCGCTTCCTCCAGCTCGGCGAGCCCGAACTGATGATGGAATGCGTCCGCGCCTGGAACGACTTCCAGGCTGACTGGATTTCTCCTGCGCCGGAGCGCTTCGTGCCCAATGCATCGGTCCCCTTCTGGGACGTCGACAATGCTGCCGCCGAGATCTATCGGGCAAAGAACATCGGGCACGGAGGCATCCTCTTCACCGGCGACCCGCACTCGCACGGACAGCCGTTCCTCGGCGACCACCACTGGGACCCGATCTGGCACGCCGCCGTTGAAACCGATATGCCGATCGCCTTCCACGTCGGTTCCGGCGACTTCAACGACGGCTTCACGCCCGAGCGCCTGCGCGTCGATGGGCATGAGATCACCTACGCGCGGCTCTCGACGCAGCTGTTCATGACCAACGGATTCCAGCTCACCGACCTGCTCCTCTCCGGCGTACTGGCGCGTTTCCCGACGCTCAAGTTCATCTCGGTCGAATCCGGTATCGGCTGGGTGCCGTTCTGCCTCGAGAGCTGCGACTACCACTTCCTGGCCGCCGACGTGCGCAAGGCCCGGCCCGAGTTCGAGATGATGCCCTCCGACTACTTCCGCCGCCAGGTCTACGCCTGCTACTGGTTCGAGAAGGTCGCCCCGCGCAAGCTGATCGACGACATCGGCGCCGACAACATCCTCTTCGAGACTGACTTCCCCCACCCGACCTGCCTCTACGGCAACGTGCAGGAGACGATCGAAGACGGCCTCGAAGGCCAACCCGAAGAGGTCCGCCGCAAGATCCTCTGGGAGAACTCGGCCAGGCTCTACAACATCGACATCCCCGACGTCATGCCCGCCGGCCTCGCCGCCGCAGCCGCCGCCGGCGGCGGTGGCTAGATGGAGATCAACGGCAAGGTCGCGGTCGTCACCGGATCCTCCTCAGGCGTCGGCGAGGCCACAGCGAAGCTGCTCGCCTCCCTCGGCGCGTCGGTCGTAGTCAACTACTTCCGCGGCGCCGACGCCGGGCAACGGGTCGTGGATGAAATCCAGGCCGCCGGCGGCTCCGCCATCGCCGTCCAGGCCGACACCCGCGCCGACGCCGACTGCCGCAAGCTGATCCAGGCCGCCGTCGACGAGTACGGCCATCTGGAGATCCTCGTCAACAACGCCGGCATGACCCACTTCATCGCCCATGACGACCTCGAAGCCGTCACCGACGAAGTCTGGGACGACATCATCGGCGTCAACCTGCGCGGCGTATTCAGCTGCACCCGAGCCGCCGCGCCGCACATGAGGGCCGCTGGTGAGGGCGCAGTCGTCAACGTCAGCAGCGTCGCCGGCGCCGGTGGCGGCGGCTCCTGCATCCCCTACGCCGCCAGCAAGGCCGGCGTCAACGTGATCACCAAGTCGCTGGCCCGCGTCCTCGGCCCGGAGATCCGCATCAACACCATCGCCCCCGGCTTCATCGAAGGCCGCTGGCTCAGAGGCGGACTCGGTGAGGACACCTACGAAGCCGGCCGCAAACGCCTCGGGGAAACCGCCCCCCTCAGAGGCGTCGCCACACCCGAAACCTGCGCCGACGCCATCGTCGCCCTGATCGAACGAAACGTCTTCGTCACCGGCCAAACCATCACCGTCGACGGCGGAGCAACGCTCTAGAGCAGGAGTGGTCTAGCGAGTGTCGTACGACACCGGCAACCGCTTGATCCCACCGATCAATCCCGACGACAGCCGCTCGACCTCGCCCTCAATCGCGAAGTCGTCCAGCTTCCCAATCAAGTGACGGAAGACCGATCGCATCTCCAACCTCGCCAGGTTCGCGCCCAGGCAGAAGTGCTCGCCAAACCCGCCGAAGGCAAGATGCTCATTCGGCGAGCGCCCGATGTCGAACGTATCCGGGTCCTCGAACACATCCTCGTCACGGTTGGCCGACGGGTACCACATCGCCAGCGTCTCACCCGCCTTCATCGGCACGCCGCGCACTTCAGTGTCCTGGGTCACCGTCCGCGCGAAATGCACGACTGGTGACGTCCAGCGCAACATCTCCTCGACCGCGCTGTCGAGCAGCTCAGGCTGATCCCGCAGCCGCTCGAACTGCTCGGGATGCTCAATCAACGCCTGCATTCCGCCCGAGGTAGCGTTCCGCGTCGTCTCGTTACCGGCCAGGATCAGCAGGACAGCATAGGAGATGATCTGGTGCTCAGGCATCGGCTCGCCATCAATCTCGGCCTGAACCAACGCCGTCATCACGCTCTTGTCGGGCTCACGCCGCTTGCGCTCAATGTGGCCCATGAAAAAGCCCTGAAGCCCGCGCATCCCCGATTGCCACGTCTCCCGCCGCGTGCGGCCTTGCTGGTACTCAGGATCTTCGGAGCCCAGGAACTCGTTCGTCCAGTGGAAGAGGTCGTCCCACGAATCGCGGTCAACCGCGAGCAGCTCGCAGATCGCTGCGAGTGGCATGCGCGCCGCGACGTCGCGCACAAAGTCGGCCTCGCGCCGATCGGTCAATCGATCGACGACATGCGCAGCGGCATCGTCGACGACGTCTTCGGCAATCTCGTCAATCCGATCTTCCAGCAGCCGCATGCCGCGAGGCGAAAAGCGCCGGCTGGTCGCGTTGCGATACTTCCCGTGCTCCGGAGGATCCATGTTGATCAGATTGGGCACGGTCAGCGAGGGGTCGTTCGCGCCGCCGTCGCCCGATCCGGCCTCGCGGATGACCAGCCGTCGGCTACTGATGAACGTCTCCGGATCCCGCGAGATCTGCTGGATGTCGTCGTACTTCGTGATCGCCCAAAACGGTGTAACTCCGGCCCGGTCGTACCAGTAGACAGGCGCTTCGCGGCGCAGCAGTGCCCACCCGTCCCATGGATAGCCCCGCTGCCCATAGAGCTCAGGAGTCACGAGGTCAATGTGATCGAGTCCGCTCGCCATCGTCGTCATCAGCGTCCTCCTTCGTCGCCGGCCGTCGCGTCGGTATCCTCTTGCTGAGCGTATCAATCCAAAACAGGGACGCACGCGCTGCGTCGAGGAGCGCCATGAGCGACAAACGATCACTGCTGGGCGTCTACGAGGGATACACAGAGGAAGTAGCAGACGGATACGAGCGCGAGTCGCTCTATCTGCCGATGCGCGACGGATGCCGCATCGCGATCGACGTGCTGCATCCAACCAACAACGGGCACACACTCGAGGGCAAGACCCCGACCGTGCTGCACACCACGCCATATCGCAGATCCTTCGAAATCTCAGGCAGCGCAGGAACGGCAGCCCGATACGCCGAACAACTGCGCAGCATGGAGCCCGGCGAACTCGTCACGCAATACGAGGAGCGCCCGATCGCGCGCGACCTGATCCACCACGGCTACCGCTTCGTCTCTGTCGACATTCGTGGAACCGGCGCTTCGTTCGGCGCCGAGTACGGCGACTCTTGGCTGGCTGGGCAGGACATGGCCGCAGTGATCGACTGGATCTGCGAACAACCATGGTCGTCGGGACGCGTAGGGATGGTTGGCATCTCGTACGAGGGCATGATGCAGTTCTTCACCGCCGCGCATCGACCCGCGGGACTCAGTTGCATCGCGCCGCAGTACCCCGGTCTGCCACACTGCTACGTCGACGGTGGTCTCGCAATCAGCAGCTTCGCCCGAGTCTGGGAGTCATTGCACAAAGGCATGTCCGAGAACGAACCTGCGGCGCCGGTCGATGGGCCAAACGGGGATCGGCTGCGCGCAGAGGCCGAGTCGGAGCGTTCGCCGGATCGCTATCGCTGGGTCGAAACCTTCTCCGAGATGGATCCGCGCGATGTCACCCGAATGTCGTCCTTCGACGGACTCCTGCGCAGGCGCCCACGTCCGGACTTGGGCCTCGGAGAGGTCGCGAGCGGCTGGTTCGATTCCTGCGATCTGATCAACCAGAGCGGCGTGCCGACCTACATCGTCACCGGCTGGTGGGACCTGACCTTCCCCGGCTACCTGATCGACGCGTTCAATCGCCTCGATGTGCCGAAGAAGCTGATCGTCGGACCGTGGAATCACGGACAGGGAGGCGACCCGGAGCTCCTGCGCTGGTTCGACTATTGGCTCAAGGACATCGACAACGGCGTGATGGACGAGCCGCCGGTCCACTACGGCGCGAGCAAGCCGTCGGGCGCGACCGTCTGGAAGTCCGCGCCACGACTACCGCTGCCGGAGGCCGGCAATCGCACGCACTGGCTAACGGCCGACGGTGGATTGTCCGCTACACGAGTCGGCGATGCGCACTCGCTCTCCTACGAAGTCGACCACCGCGTTAGTCTCGGCGAGCTGAGTCGGCACAGCTACTACGTCGATGACATGTACATCAACACTGTCGACCTCAACGCCCGAGCCGAGCGCTGCATCACCTTCACCACCGAACCACTGTCTCACGACATCGAAATCACCGGTTGGCCTGCGGTGAAGCTGGACGTGTCGACAACATCGGATCGCGGCGCGGTCGTCGTCACGCTCGAGCAGATCGGCAAGGACGGTTCAGCGGCCTACCTCTCGGAAGGATTCCTCAACTTCGAGCACCGCCACGTCCGCGACGACCCCGGCGGACACGAGGGCCCCGTCTGGCACAGTTGGAGCAAGGCCGACCTCGCGCGGGTCAACTCGGGCGAAACGATGGACGTGCAGGTCGAGATGTATCCGATCTCCTGCATCGTGCGAACCGGCGACCGAATCCGCCTGACCATTGCCGCAGCCGACGCTGACAACCTGATCGTCCCGACTCAAGGGGACGAAGCGACTCTGAAGATCACCATCGGCGGAGAGCGCGGGTCGAAACTCCTGCTGCCGACCGTCAACCATGCATTGGCGGCGACCGCTCGCACAGTCGAAGGCGGCTTCAACGGGGAACCCGGAGGCTTCGCGTTCCGCCGCCCAGAGGACCCGCCGCTGGTCCGCTAGACGGAGGATTCGCTACTCCCCGGCGAACGCCGGCGGACGGCGCTCGAACAGGGCTCGGATGCCCTCCTTCGCGTCATTAGAGTTCCTCGCTGCGGCGACGAGCTCGTCCACGTCCGCGTGCGGGATGTGATCGCGGAAGTCCATCTCTCGGACGATGAGCGCCTTCATCGCGATCAGACTCAGCGGGGCGTTGTTGCTCAACCGATCGATAACCCTCTCAGCCGCCTCTTCGAGCTCATCCGCGTTGGCCACACGAGCTATCACGCCCCACTCATGCATGCGCCAGGCGGGAATGCGATCGCCAAGCAACAGGATCTCGCGGGTTGCAACCGGACCGGCGACCTCCAGCAGCTTCTTCGTCAGGAACCACGACGGAGCAAGGCCAATCTGGGCCAGCGACATACCGAACTTCGCGTCAACGCTCGCGACGACGAAGTCGCAGTGCAGTGCGAGCTCGTTCCCGCCGGCGATCGCGTCGCCCTGGACCACGGCGACGACCGGCAGAGGCCAGTGTTGAATCGCGTCGAGCATCTGCTCGATCGAAACGTCGCCGCCGGGCAGCCCTTCTTCCCGCTCTCGCAGGTCAAGTCCCGCGCAGAACACGGGGCCGTTGGCTCGAATCACCGCAACTCGTTCCTCCGAGGACGGTTCACCGTCGAAGGCCCCGTGCAACTCGGTAAGCATCTCGCTGTTCAGCGCGTTGCGCTTCTCCGGTCGATTCAGTGTCACGGTCCGAACGGCGCCGTCCGTTGATACCTCGATGATCTCGCTCATCACACACTCCTAGCCTGCTCCAGCATCCGAATCAGGCTACCCGCTGCTTCCGCGACCAAGCAGGTCGCGAGCCATGATGATGCGTTGGACCTCGGACGGTCCCTCACCGATTCGGCGGATTCGCATCTCCCGGTACCAGCGCTCAAGCGGCAGGTCCTTTGTCACGCCGATCCCGCCGTGAATCTGTATAGCGCGATCGACGACGCGGCTGGCCCCCTCGGTCGACGTGAGCTTGGCCATCGCCGCTTCGAATCGAAATGGCTCGCCCTGCTCGGCTTTTTCGGCCGCCGCCAGGTACATCATCCGACCGGTGCGGATATCGATCTCGTTGTCGACAATCATCCACTGGATCGCCTGCCTGGAGGCGAGCGCTGCGCCGAAGGTCTCGCGTTGTTGTGAGTAAGAGATCGCCATCTCCTGCGCAGCGACCGCGATTCCCACGCAGGTCGCCGAATACGGAATCCGCTGACGCGTCAGGTTGTTGTTGGCCAGCGCGAATCCGCCGCCTTCTTCTCCGACCAGATTGGCCGCCGGTACGCGGACGTCATCAAAGGAGAGCTCGGTGCCGTAGTTGGCCGAACGCAAGGTGTGTACGACTCGTCGCACCTCGAAGCCGGGCGAATCAGTGTCCACGAGGAATGCGGAGATGCCGCGACGCCCTTTCTCAGGGTCGGTGCGAGCGAAGACCAGACCGAAGTCGGCGCGGTCGGCGCCAGAGCTGAACAGCTTCGAACCGTTGAGGATCCAATCGTCGCCGTCCTTGACCGCCTTCGTCTGGATCGCTCGAGCCGGGTCGGAGCCGCCGGACGGCTCGGTGAGCCCGAAGAACGCCCGCTTCTCGCCCCGCAGCATCGGATGAAGGTAGCGATCCTTCTGGTCGTCCGAGGCGTCGTATAGCTGTGCCAGTCCCGCAGAGCCGAACGCGCCATAACAGGGGAGGTACAGTCCGGCCCGGTGCTGCGACATCTCCTCGGCGACCAGTCCGCGCGTGGTCAGCGGCAGACCGGGACCGCCGTAATCCTCAGGCACGTCGATGTGATAGAGCCCCATCTGCTGGACGATGGTCTTGAGTCGATCCAGTTCTCCCGGCGGTAGCTCGACCGCGTCCGGATCCAAGTCACGCTCCAGCGGCTGCACTTCCTCACGCACAAACCGCTTGACGGCCTGGGTGATCATTCGCTGCTCTTCAGACATCAGGATGTCCATGACATGGCTCCTCTGCCGTCCTCTAACCGTTCGCCGGTTCGACCGGTTGCGACCGGCGCAGCCGGCCGAGCTGGGGTGTGTCGCGCCAATCGCCAGCCGGATGGGCCGGCGGCCACTCGATACCTTCGTCGCGCTGGAACTGCATCAGCATCTCCAGCCTCTTGGTCGTGTACTGCTGATTCGCCTCCCAGCGAAACTGGGCCGCTCGTTCGCGCAGTACTGCGTTCGGATCGTCGCCGCCGAAGTGCAGCGCAATCCGAGTGCGCAGACCAAACGGCTCGCGACCGCCGGCCTGTCCGATGTAGAGCAGGTTGCCCTCCGCATCGGCGATCTCATACACGCCAACGACTGCGGGAATCGCGCGAATCGACTCGGGCGACGGCTGAATCCATGGCTTGCGGATAGGCATCGAGTCCTCGCTCTCAAGAGGTAGCTAACGCGGACGTAGCCGGTCGCTCGCGGCTCCCGAGTCGATCAGCCCGAGAATGCGCTCGTCTGAGTATCCCAAGATCTCACGCATGACGGGCACAGTATCGGCAGCAAACAACGGGGCGGCGTTCTTTGGCGGCGACGGGGTCTCGGACAGGCGAAACGCGGCCTGCGGTGCCGGCGACAGACCGAGCTGGAGGTGATGTAACCCGCCAACCGATTGCCTGGCCAACACCTGTTCGTCGCGTAGCAATGTCCGCGCCCCCATGACCGGTGAGACGGGGACGCCGGCGTCCTGCAGCCGAGAGGAGAGCTCGAACGGATCGAATCTGAGCGTCCATGCCCCGAGTAGCTCGTCGAGTTCCACCCGATGATGCCAGCGGCGTAGACCAGTTCTGAACCGGCGGTTGGCACAGACGGCCTCATCCTGCCAAACCTCCAACAGCCCTTGCCACTCCGTGTCGTCGCGGCAGGCGATCGCAATCCAGGAGTCGGGTTCACCGAGTGATTCTTGTGTTGGATAGACGCCGTGCGGCGCCGCCGACGAGTGCTCGTTGCCGATGCGCGTCGGCTCCCTCCCGGACAGTTGCTGGCCAACCATCGCCTCGCCGATCAGCTGGAGTTCGCCTTCCAGCATCGCGAGTTCGACCGTCTGGCCGCCGACGCGGCAGCGGGCCATCAGCGCCGCCACGGCTGACAGAGCCGCGCTGAGTCCCGCGTTCTGGTCGCAGTAGAAGTTGCCCGGCTTGAGCGGGGAGCCGTCCACATAGCCGGTCAGCCAGGACATGCCGCTCATCGCGTCGATGCCGGGGCCGTACGAGATTCGGTCGCGCCAGGGACCGGACTTGCCGAACGCAGGCATCGACACATAGATGATCTGCGGATTGCGTCTGCTCAACTCGTTCCATTCGAGCCCAAAGTTGCCCATCACCCGGGGCGAGTAGTTCTCCAGAACGACGTCCGACTGCTCGACCAAGTCGAGGAACACATCGCGCCCGGCCTCAGTGGTGAGGTCGAGTGCCATCGAGCGTTTGCTGTTCGCCAGCTCGTTCTGCCGCGGCTCACGGTTCCAGGGTTCGTCGGGACCTTCTCCGCGATGCGGCAGCGCCGAAGCGGGCTGAGCCGGCCGAGCCCACGGTGTCTCAATCCTGATGACCTCGGCGCCCAAGACGCCGAGCAGTACGGTCGCCGTTGGCCCTGCAACGGCCGTCGTCAAATCAAGGACCCGAATCCCGTCCAGTGGGCGATCGCTCGAGCGCGGGTACGGCACAAGGTGCGGCTCAGGCAACACCGGCGCGCCTCCAGCGAACCCGTTCCTTCTGAGTACCGAGAGCGGCGTTGTCGGCCCCAAGCCACGGCGCAGGGCCGTCCCCCCATGGCGTTGCGCCGAACCGTACCGCCGGGCCTGGCGCCCGGTAGTCGCCTCCGCGAGGATGCGACGTGGACTGCCAGAAGTCGCGGGATGCGTGATGACCGTCGGCGTCGGACACTACTTCAGAGGGCATCAACACCTCAGTGAACGGAACTCGCAGCTCCTGCGCTCGTCTCACCACCTCACGACGTGGGGTCTTCATCAGCATCGGAGCCATCAGCTCATCGACCTCGTCGGCATGGCCCATCAGTGTCGCCAATAGCTCGGGTTCAGCCAGCCGCGGTTGATCGAACAGCACCGCCATCGCTTCGGGATAGCGGTTGTTGCAATGAGCGTGGACCCAGCCATCGGCGCAAGGTCGGATCGTGGACGGGTACAGATGGCCGGGGCCGAACCCGACCAGGCGGGCGCCGTTTCTGACCGGTTCACGATCGGAGAACCACGCGTGTTGATAGCCCCCGCCCAGCAAAAACGCCAATGCCTCGCACACAGCGGTATCGATTATCTGGCCGCCCCTGCGCGAGTAGATCGCCGACAGCACACCTAGCGCGGCGTGGAGGCCGGCCTGCAGATGCCCCTGCTCGCCCCATGCCTTGACCGGTTCCCTATCCGGCTCGCCCCCAATCCGTAGGTAGCCGCCGGCCGCGTAGAGCGTAAGCTCTGAGCCGAACCACTCTGACTTCGGGCCTGCCGTCCCGTACGGAGTGATCGTGCAAACCTGAAGATCAAAGTGCTGACTGCGGATTGCGGTCGGCTCCAGTCCGAGTTCGGTCCAATGGCGCCGGTCGAGGTCGACGATCAGTACGTCGGACTCGCACAGCATCTGGTGCAACAGTCGACGGCCGGCTGCGCTGCCCACCTCCAGTCGGACCGACCTCTTTCGTCGGTTCAGATGGAGATGCGTCGCGCCGCCCTCGACGTCGGGCCGGTCGTCGCGAAACGGGCCCCGGCGTCTCAGGGGAGTGCCCGACGACGGCTCGACCATGGTGACGGTCGCCCCGAATCCAGCCAACAATCGACCGCAGTACGCGCCCGCAGGAGTCTCGGAGACCTCCACGACCTGGATCCCGTTCAGCGGTCCTGAGTCAGGAGCGGGTTCTTGGTCAGTCACCGAGGCAGGATACCGCTGGATCGGCGTTACCCTGCCCGTCACACCGTTCCCATCATTCATCCAGGAGCAGACCATGACGGATGTTGGCTTCATCGGCGTTGGCAAGATCGGCAACCCCATGTGCGCGAACGTGATCAAGGGCGGTCACCGAGTCGTCGTCCACGACCTGGTCGAAGAGCACGCGGCGAACCTGATTGAGCTTGGCGCTGTGTGGGCCGAGTCCCCCGCCGACGTCGCGTCCCAGAGCGAGGTCGTATTGACTTCGTTGCCGGGACCCCCGGAGGTGACGGCGGTGCTGCGCGGCGCAGACGGCATCCTTGCGGGCGCTGAGCCCGGGCTGGTCTGCTTCGACCTCTCGACCAACCTGCCCTCGACGGTCGAGCTGCTCGCTGAGCGCGCCGCCGAGCACGGTGTGATCTTCCACGATTCCCCTGTCTCAAACGGCGTTCAGGGGGCAATCGATGCCACGCTGGCGGTCATGGTCGGCGGCGACCAGGCATCGTTCGAGCGGTACAAGCCGGTGCTGCAGTGCATCGGCAGCAACGTCTTCTACATGGGCGAGTTGGGCATGGGCGCCCTGACCAAGATCATCAACAACATGGTCGGCATCACCTCGATGCAGGTGCTGATCGAGGCAACCGTGATCGCGGAAGCCGCCGGGCTCGACCCGCATCGCGCGCACGAGGTGATGAGCGTCGCTTCGGCGCAGCACTATGTCGGCAATATGCCAGCATTACTTCAGCGTGAGTTCGACGATCCGTCGTTCTTCCTCAAGTGGGCGGCCAAGGATGTCTCGCTGGCCGTGCAGGTCGCGCGGGAAACCGGCATCCCCGCGCCGATCGCCTCAGCGGCCAGCGACATGTTGATGCGGGCGAAGAATCGTGGTCACGACATGAAGGCGGTCACGGCAACGCTGCTGTCGGCTGAAGAAGACGCCGGCGTGTCTCAATAGGCCGGGGGTGTCTCTGGCGGCCCATGGTTGACGTACACTGACCCCATGGCGATCGCAACCGGCACGGCAGTGGGCGGCCAAGCAACGGCACGGCGAGTCGTCTTCCTCCACGCTGCAGCATTTGTGCTCGGTTTCAGCGTCGTGTTCGTCGCATTGGGTGCCCTGCTCGGTGCCCTGGGCTCCGCGTTCCAGAACGAGCTGATCTGGTTCCAGCGCGTCGCGGGCGCGATGCTCGTCGTGCTTGGCCTGCATTTGGCCGAAGTGATCACGATCCCCTTCCTCTATCGCAGCTTCCAGGTCGGGGCTCCGGGCAGTTCCACCGCAGTGCAGCCGGCGGAGGGAGCGTCCCGAGCGCGTGCCGCCGCCGACTATGGACGCTCCCTGGTGGTCGGCGTTGCGTTTTCCGTGGGCTGGACGCCGTGCGTCGGACCGATACTGGCCGGCATTCTGGTGCTTGCGCTCGACTCCGCTTCGCTTTTCCAGGCGGTGATACTGCTCATTTGCTACGCGGCCGGACTCGGGATCCCGTTTCTGCTGGTCGGGGCCACCTTCGGCGCATCAACCAAGTTCTTGCGCAAGCTCAACCGCTGGATGCCACTCATCGGCGTCGTCTCGGGAGTACTGCTGGTCTTCGTCGGTATGTTGATCGCGCTGGACAGGGTCGTCGTCCTGAACGAGGCGTTGGGCAGCTTCGGAGTGGATATCGTCGCCGGGTCGGACGGCTCTTCGACCGAGATGCTGGACCTCAACGCCGGCTCGGCCGCGATCGCCTTCGTCGGGGGCTTCGTGAGCTTCATCAGCCCCTGTGTCTTGCCGCTCGTCCCGATCTACCTCGGCCACCTGGCCGGGATCGGCTCCGAGCAGACGATGCGCTCCGCCTAGAACTCCGTCTCAAACTTCCGCGTTGTACGCACATCGACGAACCACCGATTCCGCTTGCGCTCCTGAAGTCGGTTCCCCATCAATGCGACGGCGGCGGGCTCTCCGGCCAGTGTCAGGCGGTCGTGCAGGAAGATCGTCGTGTCGCCCGCCGCGACGCTGGACTCACCTTCGCGCATGACGACCAGTACGCGGACATCACCTTCGAAGTCAATCTCGTGGAGCGCCCGTCCATCAAACTCGCTATTGAGCACCTCGACTTCGATCAGCCCCGACTCGGGGTCGCTCCGGGCCGCGTGCAACCCCGGTCGCAGGACCGCTTCTTCGAGCGCCAGAGCCGTCACGTCCGACAATGAGTACGTCTCGATACCCAGTTGCTCAAGTTGTACATCGTGCTCCGAGACCCACGTCACGACCCTGAGCGTGGGATGTATCCGACGCATCGACTGGGCGTACTCGGCCACATGCTCGGTGCGCTCCTCATCGACGATCACGGCGACCTCAGTCTGCAACAGGCGAACGCTGATCAGGGTCAAGGCGTCGAGCGGGTCTCCGACTACGCTCTCAACCCCTCGCGGTCGCCAGCGCTCCGCCGCGTTCGGATCGCGATCCAGGACGATCACGCGCCGACCGCCGGCCATAAGCCGGTCGGCCAGGGTGGTGGCGAGATTTCCGCCGCCGACGATCAGCGTGTGACCGTCCTCCTGTTCAGGCGCTCGGCCGGCAATAGTCGAGAACATCAGCGGCGCGAGGACGGTCGTGAGCAAGGCCATGAGCAGTAGCGCACCGTGCAGACCCTCGTCGATTACTCCGAGGTCGGCCGCGATCGCTCCGGCCGCCAGGACCAGGGACAGATTGGCGCTCAATAGCGAGCCCCCGGCGAGACCCGGCCGAATGCCCCACGCCGGGACCAATCCCAGTAGCGACGGCGCCATCTTCGCTCCGAACGCGACCAACAGCAGTACCGGCACCAGGATCAACGATTCGGTGGAGTCGAATACCGCGCCCAGGTCGAGCGTCGCGCCAGCGTGGATGAAGAAGATGGGCACAAAGAATCCATAGCCCAGCGCATCCAGCTTTCCGCGAAGCGACGAGCCGTGCCGCGGTGACACCACAGTGACTGCTAGACCTGCGACGAATGCGCCCAGCACCATCTCGGTGCCTGCCACCTGAGACAACGCGACAAAGACGACGAGCAAGGCCAGCGATGCGCGAATTTTGAGCTGAGACGACGTCTGTGCCAGTTCATGCATGGTTCGGGGAATGATTGGAAAGCGTCCGCTGCCGTATCTCGACAGCCAAACCATCAGAACAAGTGCTGCGGGCACAGCAAGGATCAGGAAGATCTTCCAGCTAACCCCTTCGCGCTCGAGCGCCGCTACCACACCGACGCCGACAATCGCGACGAATTCGAGCAGGAAGCCGCCGACCAGCAGCGACTGCCCCATTCGGCCGAGATCCGGTCGGTCTTTCAGCACCGGAACGACGACGCCGACCGCGGTGGCGATCAGGATGAAGAGCAGCATCGGAATCTGATTTGACTCGATCAGGCCGACCTGGCGCATCAAGTGCAACGCGATGAACGTGAACGCGACCACCATGCCAAGCAACACCGCTCCCGAGATCAACGGGTGACGAAGCGCCACTTTGGGCACGAACCAGCGTTTGCCTGGTGATTGGCCGAGCAGACTGAGGTTGATCTCCAGACCAGAGAGGAACATCAGATAGGCGAACCCGAACAGGGCGAGGAATGTCAGCCAGACGTGGTCTCGGTTGATGATGCCGAGCAACGGTTCGCCGAAGATGATCCCGACCAGTACTTCGCCAACCACCGCTGGTACCAGGCCACCCGTCAGCCGCCAGGCGACGAACGGCACCAGTACCGCCATCACACTGACCAGTAGCAGAGGGGTGAAATCTACCGATTCTTCCACAAATCCATCCTCACCCCCGCGGCTGGTTACATGTACTCCGCCAAAAACTGTAACGAGATTCTATTGAAATCCTCAGCGGCACTGATGTTGACAGCATGCGTCGCCGACACTCGCGCGACCCGGAAGTTGGCGGCGTTGGTCTCGACCCACTCGCGTGCCGGCGTGAACGCCTCTTCGCGGTCGCCGGCGATCAACAGGGTGTCGACCGGGTTGGTCGGCAATCGATGCCTAAGCGGCGTGTGTGGAGACGTGTACATCATGGTGCGAGCGATGCCTACCGGGGTGCTCAGCAACATCGCGTCATCGAACTCGGCACGATGCGCGTGATCGAAGGCTCGCGCTCGCCGAGGATTGAGCGGATGCCGCATGACCGCGTCGATTCCGCCGTCGATCATCATTTGCGCGCGTTCGCGAGCGGCCTCCGGGTTGCGAATTCGTTCCAGTTCGCCGAAGGCCGAATGGGAGTTGGTGACGACATGCGCGATCACCTCGTCCGGGCGTGACATGGCGTAGTTGAGCGTCAGGGCGGCGCCCAACGACTGACCGACGACGAACCAACGCTCGGCATCGACCAGGTTGCGGAGCGCACTGAACTGCTCCGAGTATCGATCCGGGTGATAGGCGGCTTCCTCCTCCGGAGCTGGAGACGAGCCGTGCCCGAAGAGTTCAACCGTGATGCTGCGGAACCCGGCGTCGTGAAAGGCCGGGAGGTTGAGCAGCCAGTGCGCCCGACAGGTGAGGATGCCGTGGACGAACAGCACAGGGCGACCATCGGACGGGCCGTCGATGACGTAGTTGAGGTCGATCTCAGGCGCGGTCACAGCGAAATCGACGAGCGAAGCATCACGCGGGCCGGCTGGCGCAGCTCGGCTAATCGCGGTCGGTCGCGGTGGTCCCTGCGGCAGCGCCCTCAGTCAGCGCCTCGGGGTTAAGCGCCTTGAGCAGCGGGTCCTGGGTCACCATGCCCAGGATGCTGGCCGTCTGTCCGATGCGGTCGAAGCCGTGCTCGTGCAAACGATGCAGGTAGTCGTGATACTGCTTCTCTCTCAGCTTGCGCAGCGCTTCGACGCCGGCGTCCAGTCGCTCGACGCCGTCGCCGTACAGCACTGCCAGCGCTTCACGCTCGAGTGGCGACTGGGCCAACTCGGAGGAGAGGCCGCCTTCGGCCTTGATGAAGAAGATCGGCAGCTCGAGCTCAGCGCGCTCGGCGTAGCGGTTGTACCACTCCAGGTGCTTGAGGCCGTACTCGAGATGTCGCTTGCTGTCTTCAGCCAAGCGAGCGAACAGGTCGCGGTCGAAGTCTGACCGTGCCCAATCCGTTGCGCACTCAAACGTGGTCAGCTCGTACGACTTGTAGACCACATCGAGCGCGATGATCATGTCGGTGAAGGTGAGTGCCGAGTACCAGGATTCGGAAACGTCGGACAGCGGCGCTTTGCCGATGGTCCCCGAGCCATGCAGAGCCCGCTTGCGCAGCGCCTCGACCTTGCGTCCGGCATCGTAGACCTGGGTGGCCAGGAAGAGCTTGACTTCGTGGAAGCCGTAGGAGATCTCTTCCAGCCATTTGGAGATGATTTTCTGCTCGGCGATGCCGTATGTGGAGTAGACGGCGCAGAGCTGGCCAGTTGCACGCTCGACCTCCGGGGACAACTCCTCGCGATTCTCCCAGTCGAGGTCGGTGGCGGGAATCCAGCGGTCGCGGATCGCGTCTTCATAAAGATCGGCGACGCCATCGGCCCAGACCTCGGTGCGGTCGTAGATCGCGTAGCCGGCGGGCATGTACATGCCGGGCACCGGGCGAGTCCCGCGAGGGAGGTCGTTGCGGTAGTTCCAGATGTCGGGCACGTACCCGTACGAGCCGATGTCGACGTCGCTGAGACGCATGCCGTCCTCAGACGGGGTCGGCTTCAGCCCCGTCTCTCCGCCGTCTTCGAACATGATGAACTGCGCCTTGGCGGAGGGATGATCCGGGTTCGACTCGATGAATTCGAGCCATTTGGCAATCCGGTCTGGTTCGATCGACACGTTGAGGATGTTGTCGATCTGCTTGCCGGAGGCGCCCGACTGTTCGGCGCGCTCGATCAGGTCGGTAGACCAACCGCGGACCTGTGCGCGCATTTTCTGGGCGGGAGAGAATGTCGGCATCAGAATTTCCCGTGTTTCTCAGGGCGAACGGCTTCTTGACGGCTCAGAATTGTCCGAAACGGTCCAGTTTTGTCCAGATTTGTCCGAATCTGTCCATGTCCGAGCAGGTGAGTGCAGACCAGTTCAGCCAGATCCAGTTCGTTTCCCCGCTAGACCGTGATCAGTTCCCGCAGGTCGGGCGCCATGCGGTCGAGCCGGTCACCGAGGCCGACCACCTGGAGCCGGTGGTAGTACTCGTTGATCTGCTTCTTGCGCATCAGCATGAGCAGGTTGTAGCCCTCGTCGAGGTACTCGATGCCGCCGCCGGCCAGCACGGCCAGCGCTTCGCCGGTGATCGGGTTGGTGGTCAGTCCGGCCTGGGTGTTCTGCACGGTCTCGTTAATGTCGAGGTAGTGGTGGAGTTCTTCCTTGCGCCAGGGCTGGGTCTCGACGGTGTACTTGGTGTGCGTGACCCCGAAGGCCAAGTGGCGCGACTCGTCCTGGGCCGAGAGGCGGAACATGCGCTTCTCGGCCTCGTTTTGACCGATGAGCTCGCCCATGCGGAAGAGCGACTGGACCAGACCCTCGGCGAAGAGGTGAAGGATGGCGGTCATCTCGGTGAAGTCGTCGATGGCGAGCAAACCAACCGCGCCCAGGCCTGCCGGCGACATGCCGCCACCATTGACGAGCACGCGCTTGCGGAAGACGTCGAGGTGCCGCGCTTCGTCCATGAGCTGGGTACCGAGGAAGAGCTGCGACTCGAAGAAATCGGGATGAACCGACTCGAGGAAGCGGCCGGGCACATCCCCGGCAATGAACTCGACCTGGGTGAGGAATGTGCAGAGCGTGCACATCGCCTTTTCGATGTCGTCGGGCTGGTCGCCGATGGTGTCCCACGGGATGTCGCGGGCCGAGGACCACTGGCGTTGCAGGGCTTCCTCGTAGAGCAGCATCGCCGACTCGGACCAGACATCGCCCTTGTCGCGGTACTGTCGCGCGTGCGCGTTGGAGCGCGGGTCGGCCTCGATGCCGCGAGGCGCAAACGAGCGTGCATCGGCCTGGTCGACGCCTTCGACCCCGGCCATGCGTTGATTGATCGACTGCAGGGTCACACCTTTGCGGCCGACCTTGATGTCGAACTCGTCGTCGGTCTCCAGGTTCAGCCAATCGAGGTTGAGTCCTGGATTCTCAATCGCGGTGACCATGTTGCGTTCCTGTCTTGCGCCCATCGCCGTGGATCAGGTTCAGCGTATCAGGGGGACAGGGCTGATTGGCCAATGCTTCGGGTTCCGGAATGTTTTCGGAGTTGGCCGAGCGATCTCTGCTACTCCGTAACACTTCCGTCCCTGGGTGGGGCTGAGCTCCGCTGCGCCCTGGAGACGCAGTCGCTGACGCGCTACTGCGCGCCGAGAGGGTCGAAGTTGGCGCGCAGGAAGTTGACCAGGTCCCAGCGTTCCTGGTCGGACAACTGGGGCGACCATCCGGGCATTCCCGTGCCGCGAATGCCGTCGGTGATCCAGGCGAAGAGCACGCCGTCGGGATGAAACGGGACATGAACGGTGAAGTTGGCCGGTGGGGCGGGCAACGAGTCGGCCAGGGGCCCGTCGCCGGCTCCGGTGTCTCCGTGGCAGGAAACACAGTTGGCCGCG
Source organism: Chloroflexota bacterium (assembly GCA_028874365.1). Lineage (GTDB taxonomy): Bacteria > Chloroflexota > Dehalococcoidia > Bin125 > Bin125 > Bin125. The sequence goes on from JAPPJZ010000072.1 coordinate 28,329, forward strand.
AACAGGGCGGAGCCGCGTTCGACCGACTCCGCCGTGAACGCGACCGGATTGGCCAACGTTCGTCCGGGCTCGACGTGCAGCCCGGTCAGTAGGACAACCGCCACGATCAAGCCCAACACGGCGCTGACGAACGCGCCGTCCGCGACGCGAGGGCCGAAGCGGTCCCTGAGGTTGGGGCGATTGATCCAGGCCAGGCCACCAAGGATGAGCGCCCAGAGCGCGCCGACGCCGTTCCAGTCCATCTGGGTCAAGGGGAGAGCAAGCGCGCCCCCGCGATCGGCGGCGAACGGTGACGCCTGGTAGCCGGACTCGACGCTCGTCCGCACTGCCGCAACGAGGTCGTCGCCCGACGTACGGCGGAGTTCCGTCTCGACGGTCCAGTCCCCGGGTAACCCGAAGTATGCGCCCTCAAGCTGGAAGCGACCGTCCCCGAGTTTGGTCGTCATGACAGTTACTGGACCCACGGCCGCATCCTGATAGCGGAAACGCAACAGCAGATCCTCCACCGGATTGTCCGCAGGCGCGTCGACGGTCGCCGTCCAGGTGCTAAAGCCAACCAGATTCGGCGAAATCTCCAGCGACACCACGACGTCGCCTCGCACGACCGTCTCGACCACCGTGTTGTCCTTCTGTTCAATCTCTGGTTGGGCGCTGGCTGGCGAGGGCAACTGGGTCAGCACAGCGGAGACGACGATCACAACCAGTCCCAGGACTGCTTCGATGCGCATGAAGCGGCGGAAGCGGCGAGCAAGATCCTCGTCCTGGCCATCGGCGTCGGCGTCACGAGGACGAAGCAGGAACGCGTTTGTCGCGGCAGCGGAGAACAGCGCCAGGAGAACGATGATTTTGGCGATGAAGATCAGGCCCCAGTCGGTGTCGACGAGTCCGTCGACATCGGGGATCTGAATCAGCGCCGACAGCAATCCGGCGGCGAGTAGCACAGGCACCGAGGCGGCCGCCACGATCGAAAAGCGCCTGACCGCTTCAACACGCGCTCCTGGCGTGTCTTTCAGCGCCACGATCAGGCTCGCCAGACCACCAATCCAAACCGCGACCAGCGAGAGGTGCAAGGCATCGAACAGCGTTCCCCAGATCCAACCGGAGCCGATCGCGGCGCCATGCGAGACAGCCGAGGTCGACGCCAGCCAGGCCAACGCGAGCACCGCCAACAGGCGAAGCAACACGCGATGGTCGACGACTCGAGGCCACATCAGGCGAACGCCGAGCACGAGCGCCGCCAGGATCAGCGCGTACCAGCGTTGCTGCAGCCAGAGGCCGTTGCGCGAATCGAACAACACGTCGCCAAGGAAGCCGATATCGCCCAGGCGCATTGCGCCGGCAATCGATTCGTAGGCCGTCCCCGCAATCGCGATCACGAGCGCTCCCGCCATGAGCGGCAGCAGCGTTGGCAGCGGCGACGGTCGCAGCAGCCAACTGATCAGCACCGCGCCGACAAACAGCACCAGCGCGGCGAGGCCAATCGCTTTCACCGCCGCGTCCGCTGCGATCGGGGGACCTGGACGATCGAGGTCGATGGCGATCCCGATGCCAGACGGCGCGGAGCCGTCCTCGTTCAGCACCGAGAAGACATAGGAGCCGGTCCAGGTGTGACCGTCAACCTCTGACAACGTTTCCCATACGACCGTGTAGACGCCGGGCTCGAGTCTGAGTACGCGGACGCCCATCTGGGTCGGGACCTCGTCCGAGAACTCCGTTTCGCCGATATCGCGCCGCTGTCCCCCGCTGTCGAGCACCTGGACCGAACTGTGCGTGCGCTGCAGCTGTTCGGTCATGAACAGCGTCACCCTCGTTGGCGACTCGCGCAGCGAGGCATTGACAGGAGGGTCGGCGCGGGCCAACAGCGCGTGCGCATCAACGCTCTGCGGCCAGAACCCGACCGCGAGTACGGCAGCCACGCCGAGCAGCACGACAACCGCGCGCTTCATTGCGCGCCGTCCGGCAGCTCGAAGACCGACTCGCGAATCGTCTGCCACTCGTGGTCGGAGATATTGCCGGTCCAGTCGATACCACCATGGAACTCGCCTGGGGCGATCGCATAGGGGGGATCCCGGGGCACGGCCTCAACCAGGTACATGCCGAATGCGCCCATGATCAAGACGTGTCGGCCGTCATCAGAGATGGCGAAGTCGGGCTGATCCTCGCCGATCGCGGCGAGCTGGGTCAGCACGCCCGTTGTGAGTTGGTAGCTCCAGATGTCTTCCGGCCCGTTGAGGCCCATCACACGCGCGGAGACCTGCGGCAAGAACTGTCCCCCCGAGAACACGACGGATTCGCCGTCGGGAGCGAACCGAGGCAGCCGCACCGGCATCGGCGGCCATTCCCGTTCGGGGTCGAGAACAGTTTCCGATCCGTCGGACAGGTTCCGCACCACGAGGTGTGGATCGCCGCTATAGGGGGTGTTGACGAATACGATGCGCGCGCCATCGGGAGATACGTCGGCGTCACGAGCGTCTTCGCGCACGACTTCAGCTTCGCGCCGCTGAAGATCGAGGCGGACGACGCGAATCGTGAGCTCGCCCGGCTCGTGGGTGAAGATCAGAGACTGGCCGTCTGGTGTCCAGCGTGGACTCCAGACGAACTCCGCCTGCCTGGTATGCCGGACGACAATCTCCTGTTGGGGATCATCCAGGCTTGCAACGGCGAGGTCCGTGCCGATCGACGTACCCTCGGCGTTGGTGAGCTGGAAGACCACATAGGCGACACGCTCGCCGTCCGGCGAGATCGCCGGTTGAAGCAACTGTTGATCCTGTCCGGCCTGAATCAGTGGGCGCGCACCCTGATCGTCCTGAATCCAGAGGTCGACGCCGACGGTGAAGACCAATAGACCGGAAACCGGAATCCGACGTTCGGCATCGGCCAGGCCATCGGAACCGCTACCGCAGGCGACGAACGCCCACGCGAGCACCAGTAACGCCAACCCGCGCCGGCGAAGCATCATCGTCGCCCCTGTCCACGTCCAAGGTGGAATCCGAGCGAACCGACCAGGATCAACGCTGCCACAATGCCAACGACCAGCCAGATGATTGGGCCGACTCCGAGGCTCGCGCTGTCTGAAGATTCCGAGCGGACGACGGTCGGCGTGCGTTGTGCCGTCGCCTCCTGTTCGCCGGAGGCTTGTGCCTCGTCGCCCGGATAGACGATCAGCAGGTCGGCGGCGTTCAGGCGGTCCTCCTCTTCTTCGGTTGGAGTCGGGCTGCGTCCGACGTAGAACGGATACGACCCGGAATCGGAATCGCCGTCTTCTGCAGAGAGATTGGTCCAGGAGACCACGTAGCGGCCTGGTTCCAACTCTTCATCAACGGACGCCGTCATCACGTGCCGGTCATCGTTGTCGATCAGCGGATCACCGAGACGCACGTCGTTTCCGCCGTCCAGGTGTGTCAGCGTGATCCCATTGGCGCCTTCGCGACGAAAAAGCTCCTGCGTAAAGCGAATCCGAATCTCGCTCGGTGGTTCGCTGAGCACTTCGGCAAACTCCGGGCTCGACGAGTCATACGCGGCGTGCGCGGACGCATCGGAGAAGACGAGCCAGCAGGCCGTCGCGCCCAGCGCGAGCGCCAGCAGCAGTTGCCACTTACTCGCCGTGACCACCGTGACCACCGTCATCGTGCGTCGGAGGTTCCAGGCCCGCCAGTTGCGGCACGGCGGGCAGCGATTCATTGTCCAGCCATGCTTCCAGCGTCGCCTCAAACGTATGCGCCAGCGCATGGACAATCTTCGACGGCTCGGCCGCCGCGTGAGCATCGTCGTTGCGGAATGCGGCTAGCAGCGAATCGAGCCATTCGCCGTATTGGTCGACGTGACCGCTGAGCTCAAGCGGCCAGTCGACCCAGTCCAGCACTTCGCGGGCCCGCGTGGCCCATACCACGGCATCGGCCGGGATTCGGTGCTCGTCGCGCACTACCGCATCGAGGTGGTGATAGCGCAACGGATCCAGCGGTTCGAGAGCGGCAAGGACTTGCGCACGTTGAGCGGCCTCCTGTGCTCGCGCTGCCTCGACTTGGATGTCATCAATGTCGTTGACGTTCGGCACACTGCACGCGCTGAGTGCAGAGGCCAACACGACCAGAACGACGAGAGACAAAAGAACCTTCACAACACCACCTTCTCACTGCGCGAACGTCCGCGCATACTCCGCCTCAGCGGACGATCAGGAGATTCGTGGCGAAGGCGGAGGCCGAATGGTGTCGCGGGAGGAGTCCACCGGCGATCCCGGCGGCCCGAATTCGAGTTCAGGGAAGAGTGCGAGGCTGCATTCGTCGGCCTGGAACGAAACGGCGAGGTCAACGGAGTTGGCGGGCGTGGGCGGAAACAGTTGCGCAGCCTCGTACGTGGCCAGGCTCGGCGCGCTCTCCGTGCCAATCGTGCAACTGTCGAGCGCAGCCTCCGAGACGAGCGAGCCTTCGAACCCTGCCTGGTCATCGGCCGCGACAGGTTCTACGTCTGATGTCGCAGAGCGGAGGAGCACCGCGATCGCGACTGCGCAGGTCAAAGCGGTGAGTAGCAGGAGTCGGCGCCTCATCTAGACTCAGTCTATGCGCCGGTCGCCTGGGCGGTGCGGCGTGAATGACGTGTCTACCAACTGAATGCGAGACGCACCATGTATCTGGCCATGAACCGCTTCAGTGTCAATGTCGAACGCGAAGCCGAGTGGGAAGAGATCTGGAGAAATCGCGAGACCTATCTGCAGGAGGTGCCCGGTTTCGTCCAGTTCATGCTGCTCCGAGGCGCGGAGCCGGGCGACTACATCTCCTATTCGGTCTGGGAAGATCAGGCCGCATTCCATGCCTGGACGCAGTCCGAGGCGTTCCGCAGGGGTCACGCCCAGGGAACGGTGGCCGGCGTGCTGACAGGCCCGCCCCAGTTGGGTCTGTATGAACCGGTGATCAACGAGACAGCGACCAGCAGAGAGCTGATTGACACGGCGCCGGACCCCAATCGTCGAGGTCCGCGGCACTAAGTCCGCATTGCGAGCTCCCTGCTGAGGGAGGTCTTGGCTATCAGAAGCTAGCAACCCGCGGTGATAGCCTGTGCCCACCTGTGAAAATTTTCCCGCACGCCTGACGTGACGGTGCTGTGGGCTGAGAGGACAGACACATGGGAATGCTTGATGGCCGAGTGGCGATCGTCACCGGCGCGGGACGTGGGATCGGGGCCGAGACGGCCAAGCTGTTCGCCTCGGAGGGCGCCAGGGTCGTAGTCAATGACCTCGGCGGCGCAGTCGACGGCAGCGGAGCAGCTGCGGCGCCGGCCGATGAGGTCGTCGCGGCGATCCGCGACGCCGGCGGCGAAGCGGTCGCCAACTATTCGTCGGTGGCCGACTACGACGCCGCCGAAGGCATCGTCAAGGACGCGCTGGAGAACTTCGGCGACCTCGACATCGTCGTCAACACGGCCGGCATCCTACGTGACCGCATGGTCTTCAACATGACCGAAGCGGAGTGGGACGCGGTGCTCGACGTCCACCTCAAGGGGCACTTCAACCTGACCAAGTACGCCTCGATCCACTGGCGCTCGGAGCGCAAGGGCCACTACCGACTGATCAACTTCTCCTCGGTCTCCGGCATCTTCGGCGCACCCGGCCAACCCAACTACGCCGCAGCCAAGATGGGCATCGTCGGCTTTACCTACAGCTGCGCGAACGCGCTGGGACGCTACGGCGCGACCGCCAACGCGATCTCGCCGGGCGCCTCGACACGGATGACGGACACCGTTCCGGAAGAGCGACGCCGCGCAGGCAGCGACATCGGTGACTCGTCGGAAGAGGATCCCCAGCGCTCACCGGCCAACGTCGCCGTGCCGCTGGTCTACATCGCCTCCGAGCAGTCCGACTGGCTGAACGGCCAGATCGTCGGCGCGTCGGGCTACGAGCTGCAGCTCTTCAACAAGCCCGCTGTGATCCGCCAGGTGCGCGGAACCGAGCGCTGGACGACCGAGGGCGCGGCCCAGCAGATCGAAGAACTGTTCAAGCCAGCCGTCGGCGGCGGCGGGTTCTACGGCTAGTCGACTCCGAGAGGGAGAGACATCATGGGAATGCTTGACAATCGCGTCGCGATCGTGACCGGCGCAGGACGCGGAATCGGTTCCGAGGTGGCCAAGCTGTTCGCGGCCAACGGCGCCAGTGTCGTGGTCAACGACCTGGGCGGCGCAGTCGACGGTACAGGCGGCGAGGCCGGTCCGGCCGACGAGACCGTCGCGACCATCCGCGACGCTGGCGGCAACGCAGTCGCCAACTACACGTCGGTCGCCGACTACGACGGCGCCGAGGGCATCATCCAGCAGGCGCTGGACGAATACGGCCGACTGGACATCCTGGTCAACGTGGCGGGCAACCTGCGCGACCGGATGGTCTTCAATATGACCGAAGAGGAATGGGACGCGGTCGTCGCGGTGCACATGAAGGGCACCTTCAATACGACCAAGTACGCCTCGATCTACTGGCGCGCCAACCGCGAGGGTCACTACCGGCTGATCAACTTCACGTCCGGCTCCGGCCTGCACGGCGCCCCGGGGCAGCCCAACTACGCGGCGGCCAAGCTCGGCATCGTTGGATTCACCTATAGCTGCGCGAACGCACTGGGGCGCTACGGCGTGACGTCCAACGCAATCGGACCGGGCGCCTCTACCCGGATGACCGACACCGTTCCAACGGATCGACGCTCCCGCGGATTCGATGAGGACTCGGAGACCACGGTCGACCCACGCCGCTCGCCGGCCAACGTCGCCGTGCCGATCGTCTACATCGCCTCCGAGGCCTCGGACTGGCTCAACGGCCAGGTGATCCAGGCAATGGGCTACGACATCGGGCTGTACAACCAGTACGAGATCATCCGTAACCTCTCCAGTAACGAAGGCTGGAGCGTCGAGCGCGCAGCCGAGGAGATCGAGCGGGTCTTCAAGCCAGCGATCGAAGGCAGCCGCCTCTTCGGCTGATCCTCCTGTCCCGGTTCACATACGCTGACGGCGGACCCACGGGTCCGCCGTTTTGCGCTCTCTTTCCATGGACGAAACCATGACCGACGACCTGACGATTCGCCCTGCCCATGATGCCGACATCCCCCAGCTCACCGACCTGTACAACCACTACATCCTGACCAGCCCGGCCACCTTCGATACGGAGCCGCATACGGTCGACGCGAAGCGCGAGTGGTTCTCGAAGTACTCGGATTCGGGACCGTTCCGCGTCATGGTCGCCGCAGAGCCCGACGGCACGATCGTGGGGCACTCCTACTCCAGCGCCCTCTATCCCAAGGCCGCCTACGACAGCAGCGTCGCGACCAGCGTGTATCTGCTGCCGGGCGAGGTTGGCCGCGGCGTCGGCACGCGCCTTTGGTACGCGCTCTATGACGAGTTAGTGAAGGTCGATGAGCTGCATCAGCTCTTCGCTCTCATCACCCTGCCTAACGACGCCTCGATTGCGATGACCGAGAAGGTCGGCTACACGCTCTCGGGTGTCTGGAAAGAGTGCGGGCGCAAGTTCGATCAGTACTGGGATGTGGGAATCTGGCAACGGGCGATGCGTGTCGCGGAGTAGCATTCGCTGCACTGGAGGTGGCCGATGGAGCACCAGCCCGACGCGTATCCGGCACGGCTAGAGATCGACTACCCAGAATCGCGTGACCGACTCAGCACCCTGCTGCGCATCCCGTTCGCCATACCGATCGTAATCCTCTCGTACCTGTTACCGGTGGCGCCCCTCCTGGCTATCAGCCTCGCCGTTGAAGGAATGATCGACGACTCCGGCTCCGGCTGGTTTGCGGCCGCATTCTTCCTGCCGCTAATTCTGATGCTCCTCTTCCGCCGGAAGTACCCGCACTGGTGGTTCGACTTTCTGCTCAACCTGAGTCGCTTTCAGTACCGCATCTCGGCCTATATCAGTCTGCTGACGGATCAGTATCCGTCCACGGATGAGGAGCAGAGCGTTCACCTTGAGCTGGACTACCCGGATGCCGACCAACTCAACCAGTTCCTCCCGATCGTCAAATGGCTCCTGCTGATCCCGCACTACATCGCGCTGGTGATTCTCGGCATCCTGGCATTCCTGGCAACGATCGTCGCCTGGTTCTCGATCCTGATCACCGGGAAGCATCCGAGACCTCTGTTCGATTTCGCGGTCGGCGTGGGCCGCTACTGGTTGCGGATCGAGGCATACGGCTTCCTGCTGATCACCGACCGCTACCCGCCGTTTAGGCTGAGTGCATAGACGACGACGCTAACTGGAGGAACCGAAGATGAGCGACCGGATCGGCATGGGACTGGCCAATTTTCCGTTTTCCGACGTGGACACCATGTGGCGCTGGATCGACCTCTGTGAGGAGCACGATGTCGACTCCATCTGGCAGACCGATCGGCTGATCTCGCGGGAACCGATCCTTGAGTCGATGACCTTCATGGCGGCGCTCGCTGCCCGCACGGAGAAGTTGAAGTTCGGCATGAATGTGGTCGTCGTTGGCTTCCGCGATCCGCTCGTCCTGGCCAAGCAGTGCGCCACGATCGACTTCCTCTCCAATGGCCGAATGCTGCCCGCCTTCGGCGTCGGCGGCGGATTCGCGCCCGAGTGGAACGTGACCAATCGTCAACTGCGGGGCCGCGCGCCAATCGCCGACGAGATGCTGGACATCATCAACGGCTTGTGGAACGAGGAGTCGTTCACCTATCACGGCGAGCATTTCACCTACGACAACGCCACCATCTCTCCGCGCCCGGTGCAAGACCCGCTGCCGCTCTGGATCGGCGGTCACAGCAAGGCCGCGATCCGGCGCACCGCGCGGATCGGAACCGGGTGGGTCGCCGGAATCCAGTCCGCCCACGAGGTCGGGCCGATCATCCAGCAGATCCGCGCCGCGCTGGCCGAGGCTGGACGCACCGACTACGAGCCCGACCACTTCGGCGCCGGATTCGGCTACCACTTCGGCTCGTGGGACGACGAAGACGTTCAGATGACCATCAAGGGAATCAAGGCGCGACTCCCTGAGATCAATCCCGACACCTACTTCGCAGTCGGTGACGCCGACGAGATTCTGAGGCGCGTGAACGCGTACCGAGCCGCCGGCGTCAGCAAGTTCATCATGCGTCCCATGGCCCGCGGCGACGACGCGATCATGTACCAGTCACAGCGTCTGTTCGACGAGGTGCTGCCGGTCGTCCACGCCTGACCGAGGCCAGAGTCTAGGGATACGACGGCAGCGGCAGGTTCGGGAACGCTCTCTTGACGCTCTTCACCGCCGCACGCTTCGCCGTCGCGGCGACGCTCTGCTCGCGCTTCAGGTCCGAGGCTGAACTGGGCAGCACGGCAGCGTCGCCGGCGACCAATGGATCACTCCAGGCGCGTAGCTTGGACATCGTGACCGGGCCTTCGACGCGGTCGCAGAAGTGCGTAAACGGCCGCCATCCCGCATCTGCTCGGCGCGGCTTCGTGTAGACCGCTCGGCCGGCGGCGATGCACAGAGCCACCCCGCCGGCAACGTCCCAGATTCGCGAGCCGTCAAACAACGCCATCTGTACCGAACCCTCGGCCGCGAGGGCCAGTTCGGTCGCCGTGCTGCCGAAGGTGCGGGCAATCCCAAATCGGCGGCCCGCCGGTCCCGTCACGCCGCCGGTTCCGGCCGGCACGGTGCTCAATCGAGAGGCGGCCTGCAACGCAGGGGCGCCGCAGTCGACTTCCTCGCCGTTGAACATCAGGCCACTCCCCCCTCGCGCGTGGTAGACACCGGGCGTGAGAAACCGATTGGACGGCAGCCACATCGCGCCCGCAATCGGCGTGCCTCGATGGAGAATGCCAATCGAACAAGCGAACATGCCAATCCCGTTGATGAAATTTGAGGTGCCGTCGAGCGGATCGATCACCCACACGATGTCCGCATCGATGGGACCGCCGTTCTCCCGTTCCTCCCCGAGAACGCCATGCTCCGGGAAACTGTCGTGCACCTCAGCCCGAATCAGGTCTTCGATTGCGTGGTCAACCTCGGTGACAGGATCATGAGCGTTCTGCCCCTTGAACGAGATTTCTATCGTCGCGTGGAAGCGATCCATGAGGATGTCGCCGCCGCGTTGAGCGAGCGCACGTGCTGCATTGGCAAGTTCGTCCAGTTCGCCATCCGATACGTCGAATAAGCCCGACGGATCCGTCGAGCCTGAATGTTGAGTCATTTGCTCCCTGTTCAACGGCTACCCTTTGGAATGCTAACCGCAAAGCGGGTGAACGGAGTGTTCAAATGGCAAACCACGGGTCAACAACCGAGAACACAATCCGTCGCTCGAGCGGCCCGGGTCACGCGACCGTCGAGACCAGCACAGCCAGAGCATCCGCAGCGGTGGCGTTCGAGGCGGAGTGGGAGTCCGCCTGCGAATCTGCCCTCCGCGGTATGGACCTCGCTACCTCACCCGACCTGCTGCTGGTCTTCATCGACTCCCGCTACGCGGAACACTACGCCGAGATCATCCAACAACTGAGAGAATCGACCGGCGCTCGCCACCTGATTGGCGCATCGGGACAGAGCGTCATCGGCTCTTCGCTGGAAGCCCAGGAAGGGTCCGCAATCGCAGTGCTCGGCGTCTCGCTGCCCGAGGCAGAATTCAAGCCGCTGGCGATTGACCCGGAATCAATGACAGACGACGTCTTCGAACCAATCCAGGACGGTCCGGAAGTCTGGTTGATGTTCAGCAACCCATTCACGTTAATGACCGATCGGCTCGTCGGCCACTTGCAACAGTTGCGTCCCGAGATCGTGCTGCTCGGCGGCATGGCCTCCTCCCATCGACAGCAGGACGGCTGCGGCGTATTCATCGACGATCAGGCGCTCAAGAGCGGCGCCGTGATGATGGGTCTCACTGGCGTCTCCGTGCGTCCCATCGTGGCACAGGGCGCGGAGCCGCTGGGCCAACCGTGGATCGTGACCGACTGCGAGAACAACACGGTCAAAACGCTGGGCTCACGGCCTGCACTCGAGGTCCTGCAGGAAACCTTGATGGAACTCGACGACGAGACGCGCGACCGAGCGGCGCGAAACCTGCTGGTCGGGCTCGCAATGAACGAGTACAAGGAGACCCACGAGCGCGGCGACTTCCTGATCCGCAATGTGATGGGCGCCGACCGTGAATCAGGAATCGTGGCGATCAACGCAATTCCGAGGGTCGGGCAGACGTTCCAGTTCCAGTTCCGCGACGCGCAGGCCGCCGATGACGATTTGCGTACCCGCCTCACCGACCTCCGAGACGCCCTGGAACCCGAAGAAGAGGTCGTCGGAGCGCTGCTCTGTTCCTGCAACGGACGCGGTCGCGGCCTGTTCGGGGAGCCCGACCACGACGCCGCCGCGCTCTCGGAGATCTTCGGCCCGGTGCCGACCGCAGGATTCTTCTGCAACGGAGAGATCGGCCCCGTCGGAGGCGAAAACTACCTCCACGGCTTCACCGCCTCAATCGCGGTGCTGACTTCGGGACAATAACGGCACTAGCCTCCGCTGATCTGCGGCACAATCGCGATCTCTGCGCCCTCGGGCACCCTCGTGATCAGGCCCGTCGAGACCACATCTCCATTGATCGCCAACGAGATGCCTCGGCCGATCTTGCCTTCGTTGACCAGGCGGTCGGCCAGTTCGGGATAGCGCGGCGCGAGGTCTCTGATGACCGCCCGTATGTTGTGACCCTCCGCCGTCAGTACCGGCTCACCATTGGTGAGGGTCCTGAGCGGTTGAGGGATCAGGACGGTGACCATGAGTGCCCTCACCGAATCCCTCTCCCAGAGGGAGAGGGATTGAGAGGTAGACGCCTCAGTCCCCCGACGGAAGCGTCGCGTCGAGAATGGCGCGCGGCGACATCGGCAGCTCGTTCATGTGCACACCGATCGCGTTTGCGATCGCCGCCCGCACGGCCGGTGCCGGCGGGATAATCGGCACCTCGCCGACCCCACGCACACCATAGGGGTGGCCCGGGTTCGGGACCTCGACGATGTTGGTCTCGATCATCGGCAGGTCCAGCGCAGTCGGCATCCGGTAATCGAGCAGGCTGGCGTTCTTCAGATCGCCGGACTCGTCGTAGTAGTACTCCTCGTTCAGCGCCATGCCGACGCCCTGGGCGACGCCGCCCTGCATCTGTCCCTCGACGTATGCCGGGTGGATCGCCGTGCCGGCGTCCTGGACCGCCGTGTAGCGAAGAATGTCGACCTTGCCGGTGTCGGGGTCGACCTCGACATCGACGATGTGCGTCGCGAACGCAGGTCCGCTGGATGTCTTGTTCACGTCCGCGCGGCCGACAATGTGGCCACCCGAGGTGACCAGCTGACCGGCGAGCTCCTTGAAGCTGAACTGCTGGTCGTTGCCGTCTTCGTCAGCGGGTCCGCGGATGATGGCGTCGTCGCCGTAGGTGACGTCGGCTGCGTCGCACTCCCAGATCTGCGCGGCGCGCTCCTCCATCTGGCGGCGAATGTCCATCGCACACTCGTAGGCGGCCCAACCGCCGGCGAACGTCGTCCGGCTGCCGCCGGTGACCTGCGTGTAGCCGACCGAGTTGGTGTCGACCACGTGCGGGTGCACTTCCTCGGCAGAGATGCCGAGCGTCTCCGCGAGCTGCATGGCGATCGAAGCGCGGGTGCCGCCGATGTCGGTCGAACCGAGCACCAGCGGAACCGTGCCGTCACCGTTGACCTGGGCGTACGCCGAAGACTCGAAGCCGATGTTGAACCAGAAGCCCTGGGCGATGCCGCGGCCCCGGTTCGGTCCCTGCAACTCCGACTGCCAGTGCGGCGATTCCTGCGCGGCCTCGAGGCACTCAACGTTGCCGATGATGCCGTACGTGAAACCGTCGGCGCGCTGGGCACCCTCGACGCAGGCGTTCTGCAGCCGCATCTCGAGCGGGTCGAGACCCAGCTCCTCGGCGAGCTCGTTCAACACGGACTCGGTCGCGAACTCCGACTGTGGAGCTCCGGGAGCACGGTAGGCGGCGGTCTTGGGCTTGTTGACGACAACGTCGTAACCGTCGATCCGCTGATTGGGAATGTCGTATGGAGCGAGGGCGCACATCGCGCCGGCGCCGACGGGCGAGCCGGGGTACGCGCCTGCCTCGAAGGCGAGGTGTACGTCGGCGGCAGTGATCGTGCCGTCCCGCTTCGCCCCCATCCGCACGCGCATGTACGTACCGGAGGTCGGACCGGTCGCGAGCAGCACTTCCTCGCGGTTCATGGTCAGCTTGACCGGTCGGCCGGTCTTCTGCGAAAGCAGCGCCGCCAGCGGCTCCAGGTAAACCGGAATCTTGCCGCCGAAGCCGCCGCCGATCTCCATCGGCGTGACCTTCACCTGTGACGGCGAGAGCTGCAGCAGTGGCGCGACCGAGTCGCGAACCACGAACGCGCCCTGGGTCGAAGTCCAGATGTCGAGCGTACCGTCGGCGCGGTAGTAGGCGGTGCCGTTGTGCGGCTCGATGTAGCCCTGGTGGGCCATCGAAGTCTCGAACTCGCGCTCGAGCACAACGTCAGCGTCGGCGAACCCGGCGTCGAGGTCGCCCTTGGTGAACTGCAGGTGCGAGGCAGTGTTGCTGGGATTGTCGCTCTTCGAGCCGTCCATGGCTGCCGTGTGCAAGCCGTCGTGAAGCAGCGGCGAGCCGTCCACCATGGCGTCGCGGACATCGAGTACCGGCGTCAGCAACTCGTACTCAACCTCAATCAGTTCGAGCGCGTCCTCGGCGATGTGGTGGTCGGCGGCGGCCACTGCGGCGACAGCGTGACCCTTGTAGAGCACCTTGTCCGATGCGATCACGTTGTCCAGCACCCATTTGAGGTTGGCGGTGCCTTCACCGGTGTCGATCTCCTCGTCGCCCGCGCGCGGGAAGTCGGCATTGGTGATCACGGCCTGCACGCCGTCCAGCGCTTCCGCCTTGGACGTGTCGATGCTGACAATCCTGGCGTGTGCGTGAGGGCTGCGCAGGACTCGGCCGGCGAGCATCCCCGGCAGATTCAGGTCCGCACCGTATTGCGCAGCGCCGGTGACTTTGTCCACGCCGTCATGACGAATCGGACGTGTGCCGATGACGTTGTACTGTTCGGTTTCCTTCGACTGAGCGGTGACCATGACGGTTGTCCCTTCTATCAGCGTGAGATCAGCGTGACGGGTGTGGTTAGACGACGCTCTGCCCAGCGGCCTGCTGGACGGCCTTGATGATCTTGTCGTAGCCGGTGCAGCGGCAGAGGTTGCCGGCCAGCCAGTAGCGAATCTCGTGCTCGCTGGGATCGGGATTCTGCTCCAGCAGCGCCTCGGCGGCAACGAGGAAGCCGGGCGTGCAGATGCCGCACTGCAGTGCAGCCTGCTCAAGGAATGCGTTCTGCAGCGGCGAGAGTTGGTCGCCGTCGGCCAACCCTTCGACCGTGCGAATCTCGGCGCCTTCGCACTCGGCCGCCATGACGAGGCAGCTGTTGACGATTCGGCCGTCCATGTTGACGCAGCAGGCGCCGCAGTTGCCGTTGTTGCAGCCCTCCTTGGCGCCGGTCAGTCCGATCCGGTCGCGCAGCGCTTCGAGCAGCGAGTCCCGCTCGTTCGCCAGGAACACCTGCTGTTCCCCGTTGATCGTGCAGTTGACGACGATGTGTTCGGTTGCCATGAAGTACCTGTCCTTTGTCGTTGTTTCAATCGTGCTCGATCAGCCGGCGCGCTCGGCAGCCTGGCGAATGGTCCGCTCGGTCAGCACACCGGCCAGGTGAACCCGTTGCCGGATGCTGCCGCGCATGTCGGTGATTGGATTGGCGGCGGCGCTCGACGCAGCCGCGGCGGCGGCGATCGACGCTTCACTCAGCGGCTGGCCAACAATCGCGTCGGCGGCTCCGCCGACAAGCAGCGGTGTCGGCGCGATCGCTCCGACCGACACGCGCGCCCAGGTCACATTGCCGTCACCGTCGAGTCGCACCGCCGAGGCCGCATTGGCCACCGCGATGTCCATCTCGTTGCGAGGAATGAAGCGCAGGAAGCGTGCGCCCGACCGCTCGGCCGGCGCCGGGAAGTGAAGCTTGACCACGAATTCCCCGTCGCCCAGGACGTTCTGTCCGGGACCGGTGCAGAAGTCCTCTACGGCCACTGTGCGACGTCCGTTCGGCCCCGCAATCTCCACCTGGCCCTCAAGGACGATCAGCGAAGGGATCCCGTCCGCAGCGGGAGAAGAGTTGCACAGGTTCCCCCCCAGCGAAGCCCGACCCTGGATCGCCGTCCCGCCGATCAGCGAGCACGAATCCACCAGAACCGGGTACTTCTCAGCGATCGTGTCGTCGCCATAGATCTCATAGCAGGGGGTCGCTGCACCGATGGTCAGACTGCCGTCTGTGCCGTGCTCGATGCCGATCACCTCCGGTATGTGCTTGATGTCGACGAACAGGTCGATATCGCGCGTTCGCTCTCGCGCCTGCACGATCACGTCCGTGCCACCTGCTAGCGGGCGCGCGCCATCGCCGCCGTCCTGCAGTAGGCTGACTGCCTCTTCCACGCTCTCGGCGCGGGCATATTTCACCGCTTGCACGTAGTCCGCCTCCTCGTAATCAGCGCCCTCAGGCGCTCGCGCTCGATCATTGGAACGATGCCACCGCCGCGCTTCGGCACGATAGCCCGCACGGCGGCTAGCCGTGCAAAGTGTAACGCACCAGCGAACGGGCAAGAAACGTCAGAAGCGCGGTCTCACGGCGCGCAGCACTGCGAATCCGAGCACCGCGGCGACGATCGACGCCGCGAAGATCCCGATCTTCGCGCCTTCCAGCAAATCGGCTTGACCTGCGCCGAAGCTGAGATTGGCGATGAAGATGGCCACCGTGAACCCGATCCCGGCCAGCAGGGCCGCTCCACCCAGATGCGACCACTGCAACTGTTGCGGCTTGAATGCGATCCCCAGCCGGATCGCGAGCGCCGAAGCCCCGACGATCCCGAAGAACTTGCCGATCAGAAGGCCCAGGAAAATGCCCCACGCGATGTTCGACCCCAGAGCGGCGTCGATGCTCTCACCGGTGATGTGAATTCCCGCGTTGGCGAGGGCGAAGAGCGGGACAACGACAAACGCCGAGATGGGGGCGATGTCTTCCTCCAGGCGCTCAAGCGGACTCACTCCTTCGCGGGCGACGTGCTCGATGTTGCGCAACGCTTCATGAGAGTCGTGCTCGCGAACCGCGGGGTCGGGGTCCTCCTGTACATATCGCAGGCGTTGCAGCAGGTAGTCGATCCGCCGAGTGATGCCTCTGTCGTCGTAGAGCGCGTCGGCCGGAACGATCAGGCCCAGCATCACTCCAGCCAGCGTCGCATGCACACCTGCCTCCCACAGTGTGAGCCAGAGGAAGACCCCACCGATCGCATGTATGCCGATGTGGCGGAATCCCGCGCGCTTGAGCAATAGCAGGAAGGCGATCGCCCCAACCATGCCCAGGATCCACTCAACCTGGATCGAGTCGGAGTAGAAGATCGCAATGATCAGGATGCCGCCGACATCGTCGGCCACGGCAAGCGTGAGCAAGAACACCTTCAGTTGAACCGGGACGCCTTTGCCGACCAGCGCCAGCACGCCCAGCGCAAACGCGATATCGGTGGCGACCGGGATACCCCAGCCGGAGCTGCCTTCGCCACCCGCGTTGAGCGCGGCGTAGAGCGCCGCAGGAACCAGCATCCCGCCGAGCGCGGCGAAAATCGGCAGTGCCGCCTGGCGTGGATCGCGCAACTCCCCGTGGGTCACTTCGCGCTTGATCTCGGCGCCCACGACCAGGAAGAAGACCACCATCAACACGTCGTTGACGACGTGCTGCAACGATTGGTCAAACGACCAGATCCCCAGATCGAGCTCGATATGGCTGTGCCAGAACGAGTCGTATGAACCAATGTCGAGATTGGCCCAGATCAGCGCGATCGCGGCCGCAATCACCAGTACGATCCCGCCCGCCGCCTCGATCTCCATGAACCGCAACGTCGTCTGCACGACGATCCGTCGGAACGGATCGTTGCCCTCGCGCCAGCGTGGTCGGAAGAGATCAGCCATGCCGCCCCTGCGACTTCACCGGTCGGTCCCTCTTCGCTTCGAGTGAGTCGACGTCAACCGAACGCAGCCTACCGCGCTCCACGCCTAGATTCCGATCAAACGCTGAAGTAACGAGCCTCGGGATGGTGCACGATCAGCGCCGAGGTCGACTGTTCCGGATGCATCTGGAACTCTTCGCTCAGCCTGACGCCGATCCGTTCCGGCTGCAGCAACTGCCAGAGCAACGCCTGATCTTCAAGATTGGGACACGCGGGATAGCCGAATGAATAACGGGCGCCCTGGTAGTTGGTCTTGAACAGTTCCTCCGGAGTCGCGCCGTCTGAGCCGTCGATCCTGAGCTCCTGTCGAATCCGGCGGTGCCAGTACTCGGCCAGCGCTTCCGCAATCTCAACGCCAAACCCGTGCCAGTAGAGATAGTCCTGGTAACGATTGTCCGCGTACAGCTCCTGCGCGTATTCACCAACCTGGGAACCCATCGTCACGACGTGGAAGCCGATGACATCCATCTCGCCGGAGTCGACCGAGCGGAAGTAATCGGCCAGGCAGAGCCCCTGTTTGCCCTGCTGTCGCGGGAACGTGAACCGCGCGGCCTCAGTCCGCGAATCGTCCGGCGCGTAGACGATGAGGTCGTCGCCCTCGGACTGCGCCGGGAAGTAGCCGTAGACGACCGCCGGTTCCAACACGCCATCGCGGAGCGCCTGTTGCTGAATTTCCGACAGCGCCAGTTCGGCCCGAGTGGCCGTCTCCGCGTCCCGACCCTTGAACCCCCACTGGCCTCGCAACAACGCATTGCGATTGATGTACGGGAACACATCGGTCAGCGGTAGTCCGCGCACGACGCGAGAACCATGAAACGGAGCAACCGGTATCGACGCCGCGGGGGCAAGCGTCGGCCGAGCCGCGGTAGCCGTCGCACTCGATGCTCTCGCGGTCGGAGCCGGCGCCGGTTCGACCGGGGCAGCGTTCAACTCGACGCCGTCGCTAAGCGCATTCATGATTCGCAAACCGTCGAACGCATCCTGGCCGTAGAACACATCGCCGTGGAACGTGTTTCTCAGGTCCCACTCGACAAATTTGCGAGTCAGCGCGGCGCCACCGAGCAACACCGGCCAACGACCCGACAGTTCGCGTCGATTCAACTCCTCAAGGTCTTCCTTCATCACCAGCGTCGACTTGACCAGCAAACCGGAGAGCCCGATCGCGTCGGCGTTATGCTCAAGCGCCGCTTCGATCACATTCGCGATCGGCTGCTTGATCCCCAGATTGATCGTCGTGAAGCCGTTGTTCGAGAGGATGATCTCGACCAGGTTCTTGCCAATGTCGTGCACGTCGCCACGCACCGTGGCGAGCACGATCGAGCCCTTGCTGGTCGATTCCAGCCGGTCCATGTGCGGCTCGAGATACGCAACGGCTTTCTTCATCGTCTCAGCCGACTGAAGCACAAACGGCAGCTGCATGTCGCCAGCGCCAAACAGGTCGCCGACCTCCTGCATCGCGGGCAGGAGCAGATCGTTGATGATCGGAATCGCCTCGCGTCGCACGAGCGCCTTGTCCAGATCACGTTCGAGGCCTTCGCGCTGTCCGTCCACGATTCGTCGATGCAGGCGCTCTTCGAGTGGGAGGTCCGACAGGCTTCCACGCTGTTGCGTCGTCGCCTGTTGGTCCTCGAACAACGCCATGAAGGCGGGCAGGGGATCGACCGGATCGACCGGACCGTCCGGTCCCTCGGCCCACTCGTCCAGAATCAACCGCCGAGCCGCCGCAAGCTGCTCGTCCGGAATCCGGTTAATCGGGAGAATCTGAGCCGCATGCACGATGGCCGCCTTGAGCCCGCGCTCCACCGCGTCGTGCAGGAACACGGAGTTCAGCACCTGCCGAGCCGCCGGATTGAGGCCGAAGGAGATGTTCGATATGCCCAGAATCGTCTGCGCGCGCGGGAACTCCCGCGTAATCGCCTCAACGGCATCGAGCGTTTCCAGTCCGTCGCGGCGCAAATCTTCCTGGCCGGTGCTGACGGGCAAGGTCAGCGCGTCGAAGAACAGATCTTCAGGCGCGAGGCCGTAGTCCTCCGTAGCGATCCGATAGAGCCGTCGGGCAATCTCGAGCTTACGCTCACAGGTGCGGGCTTGACCTTCCTCGTCGATCACCAATGCCACCACGCCGGCACCGAAGCGGATGGCCGACGAGAGCGTCTCATCGAGCCGCTGGCCGCCGTCCTCGAGGTTGATCGAGTTGACGATCGCCTTACCGCCGAGTTGCTTCAGGCCCGCCTCCAGCACGGCCGGTTCCGTCGAGTCGAGCATCAGCGGCAGGGTCGAGAGCCCTCGGGCGCGGCGCACCAGTTCCGCCATGTCGGGGGTGCCGTCGCGGCCGACGAAGTCAACGCAGACATCGGCGATGTGCGCGCCCTCGGAGGCCTGGTCGCGGATGACGTTCGCCATCTGCTCCCACTCTTCGTTCTGCAAGAGGCGTTTGAAGCGCCGCGAACCGTTGGCGTTGGCTCGCTCGCCGACGATCAGGAACGAAGCATCCTGCCGGTATGGCGTCGACACGAACAGCGACGCCGCCGACGCTTCAGGCTCGGGACTCCGCTTGGCCGCCCGCATCCCATTCATGGCTTCACGCATGGCGCGGACGTGATCCGGAGTCGTGCCGCAGCATCCGCCGACGATGCCGACGCCGTACTCGCTGACGAATGTGCGATGCGCATCCGCCAGTTCGGACGGCTGCAGGTCGTAAACCATCTGCCCGTCTTCGGTGCGTGGCAGGCCCGCATTGGGCGAACACAGCAGAGTCGTCTGGGCGTTGCCCGAGAGGTAACGCAGCGGCTCGTGCATCAAATCGGGCCCGGTCGCGCAGTTCAGCCCGATCCCGTCCAGACCCAGCGCCGATAACGCTGTGAATGCCGCGCCAATCTCGCTGCCAACCAGCATCTGGCCGGTGGTCTCAATCGTCACCGTCGCGTACAGCGGGGTATTGCTCTTCAACTCCGCCAACGCATCCTTGCACGCGAGGATCGCCGCCTTGCCCTGGAGCAGGTCGTAAACCGTCTCGACCAGCAGCGCATCGACGCCACCTTCCAGAAGGCCCCGTGCCTGCTCCAGGTAGGCGGCGTGCAACTCGTCGAACCCAACATGGCCAAGAGACGGCAGCTTGGTACCGGGACCCAGCGAGCCGAGCACGAACCGCGGCCGATTCGATGTCGAGAACCGCTCGGCGACCTCCACGGCGATTCTTGCCGACGCGCGGTTGATCTCCCGCGTGCGCTCGGAGAGGTCGTACTCACCGAGGGTGATCGACGAACCGCCGAAGGTGTTGGTCAGGACTGCGTCCGCACCGGCCTCAAGATAGGACTCGTGCAACGATGCGACCGCGTCGGGACGCGAGACGTTCAGGACCTCGTTGCAGCCCTCGAGTCCGTCGAAGTCGGATAGCGAGAGGTCGAGCAACTGCAGGCCGGTGCCTGTCGCGCCGTCGAGCACGATCACTCGCTCAGCAGCAGCCGCGCGCAAGTCGGGACGTTGCATCCGTTGATCGTATCCAGCAAACGAAGGCGTGGCAGTATCGCGCGAACAGTCCGTCTCGGCGAGAGACCTATCCGCGAATACGACGTCGCAGCGCGCCGCCGATGCCTGCGCTCGCCGCCTCCAGCTCCGACTCTAGCTGCTGCACCTGCTTCTGCAGCCGCTCGTTCTCGCGGCTCAGCCGGTTGCGCTCCTGGCGAAACTCTTCGTGCCGGGCGTCAAGCGTCGATTGCAACTCCGACGCCTTGTGCTCCGCCTCGGTCTGAGCCGCGGACGCAGCGGCCAGCGAGGATGACGCTTCCTTGGCCGCCTGCTCGTAGAACGTCGACTTCTCCGTCAGCGCCTGTTGTTCGTTCCGAAGTCGATCGCGTTCCTGCTCCGCCGATTCAGCTCTTGCCTGCAGTTCGGCAACTTGCGCGCCGGCCGCATCCGCGGATGATCTGGAGGACTCCGCCGTCTGTCGAAGAGATTCCAGCTCGCTCTTGGCGTCGCGCAGTTCATTGCGCAGCGGCTCGACCTCCTCACCCGACTTCGACAACCGGTCCGCCAGCCGATCAAGATGCGCGCGAAGCTCGCGCGACTGTTTCTCCGCTCGCTTGGCGCGATCTTCGAGAGAGTTGGCGCGCTCGACGGCGGCCTTGCGGCCCGCCTCGGCACGCTCCGCCCGAGCTCGCTCGACTCGAACCGAGTCCGCCATGTGTCGACCTACAACCCGGCGCGCACGGCCTCGATTGCCGTCGTCCAGCGGTCATCCAGCGTGGAATCGTTGACCGTCGCCAGCACGTAGTCCCCGAACGCCGCCGTGGTCGCCCCTGTGTCGCGGCCGGTCATCACGAGTTCCTTCTCGTACTGGCCACATAGGTCCATCGCCTTGTCGAGCTTGCCGCCCAGTTCCGGGAAGCCGATGTGCGAGAGCATCATCGCGCCTGCTCGCAGCATCGACGATGGGTCGGCGTAAATGTCGCGTCCCTCGCGCACCATACGCGGCGCCGAGCCGTGAATCGCCTCGAACATCGCGGTCTTCGTGCCGATGTTGCCCGCACCGGCGGTACCGACGCCGCCCTGGAACTCGGCCGCCTCGTCAGTGAGGATGTCGCCATAGAGGTTGGGCAGCGCGAACACCTGGAAGTTGGTCCGCCGCTTGGGGTCGACCAGCTTCGCCGTCATGATGTCGATGTACCAGCCCTCCCACTCGATCCCCTCGTAGTCCTCCGCCACCTTGCGCGCCGCGTCGAGGAAGGCCCCGTCGGTCGTCTTGACCACGTTCGCCTTGGTCACGATCGTGACCGAGTCCTTGCCGTTCGTCTTCGCGTATTCGAACGCCGCGCGGATGATCCGTTCCGAGCCCGGATTGGAGAGGATCTTGAAGTCGATGTTCAGGTCGCCCAGCGAGAAGCCCTCGGAACCCACCGCGTACAAATCCTCGGTGTTCTCGCGGAAGAACGTCCAGTCGATACCCTCCGCCGGTACGCGAACCGGCCGCACGTTGGCGTACAGGTCGAGCACCTTGCGCATCGCCACGTTGGCCGATTCGATGTTCGGCCAGCCGTCGCCCTGTTCCGGCGTCGTGGTCGGACCTTTCAGGGTGACGTCACACTCGTGGATTTCCTTGAGCACGCCCTCCGGAATCGCGGCCATCTCTTCGGCGCGGCGCTCAATCGTGAGGCCGTCAATGGTGCGGAAACTGACCCGGCCAGAGGCAACCTGATCCTCGAGCAGCGCTTCGAGCACCCGTTGTGATTCATGAGCGATCGACGGGCCAATCCCGTCGCCGCCCAGCACGCCGATCTCGATGTGATCGAGTGTCGTGAAGTCGGTTGGTTCGCCCTCTGCCTTGATCGCGTCCACGCGCGTCTGTTGAGCCTCGAGCAGTTCACCAAAGCGCTGCTTGGCCTGCTCGATAGAGCCAATGTTGGGCATGTTCTTTCTCCTCGGCGAAACAACCGCGTCGCAGTTCCTCCGGCAGTCTACCTGCTGCACCGATCCGCGTAGAACCAGATTCGCGCGGACGAGATTACGTCGTGAGCCCCAGCTCGCGCAGGAATGCGTCGGCATTCGGCTCCCGCCCGAGGAAGCGAACGATCAGCTGATCCGCATCCGCCGTGCCGCCCGGCTCGAGGATGTGTTGGCGATACTCCGCACCCACCCTCGACACGGACGCGCCCGGCGCCTCGAAGCGTGTGAACATGTCGTCGCCGAAGACGCGCGACCACAGATAGCCGTAGTAGCCGGCGTCGTAGCCGAAGAGATGCCCGAACCCGGCCTGGAAATGCGTGTCCTCGGGGAACGGGAATCCCGTGATCGGATGCAGCTCGCGCGCAATCTCGTCGGTGCTCCGACCGGACTCGGAGTGATAGGCGAGATCAAGCCGGGAGAAGTACACCTGGCGCAACGTCGCGATCGCAGATGACGTGTGTTTCGCTTCGATCATCCGGTTAATCAGCGAAGTCGGCAATGGGTCGCCGGTCTCGTAGTGACGACTGAAGCTGCTCAACATGTCCGGCTGCCAGCACCAGTGCTCCAGCATCTGCGAGGGCGCTTCGACGAAATCGCGCTCGACCCGCGTTCCGCTGAACCGCGTATAGCGCGAAGTCGTCAGCGTCTGGTGCAGGATGTGTCCGAACTCGTGGAACAGCGTCACCACTTCCGTATGCCGAAGAAGCGAGGGCGACGACTCGGTCGGCTTGGTGAAGTTGGCCACGATCGCCGAGATCGGCCGTTGATATCCATCATCGCTGAGCCGTCGTCCGCCGCGCACGGTGAACGCCGCCGCGTGACCAAACTTCCCCGTCCGCGGATACAGGTCCATGTAGAACCGCGCCAGCGCCTCGCCGCTGTTTGGATCAACGATGTCAAACGGCTGAGCATCGTCGTGCCACGCAGACCCTGCGACATCGGAACGGCGAACAAACTTGACCCCGACCAGTTCTTCATAGATGCGGAACATGCCGTCCAGCACCGCATCGAGCGGGAAGTAGGCCGCCACGTCAAACGGATCGACCTGATACTGCTCTTGGACAACCTGGTTTGTGTAGTAGCGCCAGTCGGAGATGCCGATCGGACCCGCAATACCGGTGCGCCGCTCCTGCTGCTCACTCAGACGCGTCAGATCGCTCGCCAGCTTCGACTGCAGTCGCTCTTCCAGATCCTCGAGGAACCCCAGCACCGCGTCGGCCTGCTTGGCCATCTTGATCTCCAGCGCATACGCGGCCCAGGACTCGAAGCCGAGCAGCGTCGCCATCGACCCCCGCACGCCCAGTGCCTCTTCAAGAATGTCGATGTTCGTATCTGCCGCCTTGTTGTGATTCTTGTGGAACAGTTCGCGGCGGAGCTCACCATCGTGGGCGCTGTCCAGAAACGGATGCAACTCGGGGTAGTCCAGCCCAACCCGGTAGCGAATCGCGCCATCGACCTCGACCGTGCGCAGACGGTCGACGTATGAGTCAGGCAAGCCGTCTAACTCCCCGCGGCTGACCTCGATGTGGTCCTCGTAATCGTCAATGTTCTTGCGGAACTGGATGCCCAGACCGACCAGCCGCTCCTGCAACGACTGCAGTTCGTCGCGCGTTTCCTTGTCCAGGTCAAGCCCGTTGCGCCGATAATCCCGCAACGCAAACTCCAGCAGCCGACGGGCGTCGTCCGGCAGTGCCTCAAGCTCGGCCCGAGAGGCATACGCCTTGAGCGCCCGGTCGATGTCCTCACGAAATCCAAGCCCGGCCGCAAACACACTCAACCGCTCTTCTTGCCGATGCGCCACCTCGCGCAACGTCTCGTCGGCCGACACCTGCGAGAGGAAGCCGTACCGACCCGACGCCTGCGTAAACACGTCGCCGATCTCGTCCAGAGGCAGCACCGTGTTCTCAAAGCTCCGCCGTCCGTCCGGCACCGACACCAGCTCGTCGGCCAGCCGCTCGACAGTCCGCATCGCCTCGTCGACGCCACTCTCGATGTCGTCGGCGGTAGTCGTGCCCCAGTTCGGTGTCTCGATCGTCATCGTCATGCTCCTGTCGGAGCTACGGTATCCGCAGTTGCAGCTTCTGCGTATGATCGTGCGAGCGTGGAGCCCCGCTCCGCCGCTTCAAATCCAATCGCAAGGGCGCCAAATGACCGACATCACTCACTCCCAGATCAACCTCTCCACCGGAATCAACATGCACATCGCCGAGGCCGGCGACGGCCCGGCAGTCGTCTTCTGCCACGGCTTTCCCGAGCTCTGGTACTCCTGGCGCCACCAGCTACCGGTGGTCGCCGAGGCCGGCTTCCGCGCGATCGCACCGGACATGCGCGGCTACGGCGAGACCGACGCCCCGCCCAACGCCGAGGACTACACCCAGGAGCTCATCTGCGCGGACATGGTCGCGCTGCTCGACGCGCTCGCCATTGACGACGCCGTCTTCGTCGGCCACGACTGGGGCGGGGCCGTCGTCTGGAACATGGCTCAACATCACCCCTCGCGTTGCAATGCCGTCGCCGGGATCAACACGCCCGCCGGTCGCCGACCGCCAATCAACCCGCTCGACGCGATGAAAATGGATCCCGGCCGCTTCGACTATCAGCTCTACTTCCAGGACGAAGGCGTCGCCGAAGCCGAACTCGCAGGCAACGTGCGTCGCACCATGACCCTGATGCTGCGCACGTCCAAGCCCGAAGATCGTCTCGACGTGATCGGCATGACCTCGGGCGTCCGCGCCCGCGGCGGCCTGTTGGTCGGTCTGCCCGACGACGCAGAACGCTCGATCATGCTGACCGAGGAGGATCTCGACACCTTTGTCAGCGCCTTCGAGCAGACCGGCTTCCGCGGCGGACTCAACTGGTACCGCAACCACGGCCGCAACTGGGAATGGGGCGCCGCCGTCGACGGACAAGACATCTCTCAGCCCGCACTGATGGTCACCGCCGGCAAGGACGGCGTCCTCCTACCATCGATGAGCGAAGGCATGGAGGACTGGATTCCCAACCTCAGCCGCGGCCACATCGAAGACTGCGGCCACTGGACGCAGCAGGAAGAGCCGGAAGAGCTCAACCGCATCCTCATCGACTGGTTGAAGACTCTCTGACTCGCCAACTCCCCGATTCAGGAGGGAAAGCGCTCCCAGCCGAGGCCCTTGTGCCGACGCTCGTCGAGATCGGGATTGATGATCTCGGCAATGATCTCAAGCGTCTCAACAACCCGCGGACCCGGTCGATTGACGTACTGGTTGCCATCGATCAGCGCGACACGACCCTGTTCGACCGCGCGAAGCGCTCGCCAGTCCTCGCGAGCGTCCAGCAGCGCCGCGTCTCCGCGCGTTCGCTCGAGGTCGTAACCGCACGGCGAGATGATGATGATGTCCGGGTCGGCGGCGGCAAGGTCGGACATCTCGAAGTGCAGCGACGGACCCTTCGGCGCTCCGATCACTGGCACACCGCCCGCGCGCTCCACCAGCTCCATCGTCCAGTGACCCGCCGTCATCAGCGGATCGGCCCACTCGACGACTGCAACCCGAGGCGCGCTAAGCGTCCGGGGCACATCATCGATCCGGCGCTGCAGTTCGGCGACGAGCGCCCTCCCGCGATATCCGATACCCAGCGCCTGGGCGGTGCGCTGAATGTCGTCCCAGATGTCTTCGAGCGAGTTTGGCGCGAGCGGCACAAGCTTCGTATCGAACCCGGTGAGCTGCTCGACCGCCCGCTCCACGTCGCGCAAGCTGACCGCACAGACCTCGCACTGGGTCTGAGTGACGATATGTGTCGGCGCAAGTCCTTGCAGCAGATCCATTTCAATCGCATACACGCCCAACGCATCCTCAGCCCGAGCTTGCAGCGCCAGCTCGCGTACCTGCCGATCGATCTCTCCGCTGGTGGTGGCGGGTAGGAATCGTGGACTGGTCAACACCGGCAATTTCTGAGCTTCGGGTGGGTAGTCGCACTCGTGCGAGCGGCCCACCAGGTCCTCGCCTGCGCCGAGCGCAGAGACGATTTCGGTCGCGCTGGGCAATAGCGAGACGATCCGCGCCATCCGTAGCCCCTACTCCGTCAGCGGCTCAATCTCACGGCTCTGACCGCTGTTCCACGACTCCCACACCGCGTCGGTGAAACGCATGTAGCGGACGCCGTCTGCGAAGTTGGTCAGCGTAACGGGAGCGCCGTCTCGGACCGAGCTAATGAAGTCTGCCTCGACCTGCCAGTCGTGAGCGGTTCCCGTGTCGGGTTGGATTGCCTGCACGTCCTCGCCGTGCTTGCCCCACTCGCCGGTGTCGCCGAACCGCCAGTGCAGCCGGCCCTCGGAGCCGTAGATGTCGATACTCGGCGGCTGCGGCGCCCCCTCCGTCACCGCGCTCACCCGATAGGTGCAGCGCGCGCCGTTCGCCATGTCGGCGAAGATGCCCAGGCTGTCGGGGATCACGATGTCGTAGCGCTCGCCGGTTTCTCCGTCCACTCGCGAAGGCACGAACGTCCGCGCATGGGCGGTCACCCGGGACGTGTCCCCCAGCCAGCGCTGGATCGTCTCGTTGAAGATGCCCAGTTGCATCATGTTATGTCCGGAGTAGTCGCTTCGGTGACGCCAGTGCAGCGCTCCCGACGCGTCCAGACCCGATCCACTGAGCAGCGTCAGGTGAACCTCGATGATGCTGCCCAGCGAGCCATCCTCACAGAGCCGCTTGATCGTTTTGCCCAGGCGGAAGTCGAACGGAGCCGGCACAAGCTGGGCGACCAGCTCGGGATGCTGCTGGCTGATCGCCAGCATCGCCTCGGCCTCGGTCGCATTCGAGGCCATGCGCGCCTCGCAGAGCACGTGCTTCCCCGCCTCCAGCGCCGCCCGCGTGTACTCGAGATGCTTGTACGGCCAGGTACCAATGCTGACCGCGTCCACGTCGGGGTCCGAGAGCAGTTCCTCCACCGACTCCGAGACTCTGGGAATCTCCCATTCCGAGGCCACCCGCTCACTCGATGCCCGCGAACGGTTGACCACGTTGACGACCTCGACGTCGTCGATCTCGCGAAAGCCGGGGATGTGGCGCAGCTTCTGATTGCCGCCCGCTCCGATCAGTCCAATACCAAATGCCATGTCCTGCTCCTCCGTCTACCCAGAGGTCATCGTGAAGGTCTGAGGCTGTTGGCTCAGGGTAGTCCGAGCCTGTCCTATGCTGCTTGAGAACGACCCGAACACAACCCAACCAAGGAGTACTCAACATGCCGACTGCTGACGAACTGCGCTCCGGGATCGATGGCGGGCGCGCGGCACTGCGCCTGGCGATCCAGAGCGCTGAGGACAGCTGGGACGTCGCCAAAGGCACCGAGGAGGAAGGCGAAGCCGGCTGGTCACCGCGCCAGACCGCCGAGCACGTGATTCCCTCCGAGATCATGTTCGCCAACATGATCTGCGCCGCATGCGGCTACGACGGTCCGGAGGATCCGGTGGGCGAGAACCCGCAGTTTGCGACCGCAGCCGAAGCCGTCGCCGCGCTGGACGCAGTGGTCGAAGCATCGAACAGCAAGATCAAATACGTGCAGGATCACGAGCTGGGCAAATCGGCCGGCGGCGAAGGCTTTGGCGCCGCGCCGGCCGGGATGCTGATGCACGCCGCGGTCTGGCACCTGGCCGATCACGCTGCGCAGATCAGCAGGCCAGCGTTCTAGCTCAGGATCGCATCGACCATGCTGCGCACACTGACCCTGGCCGCTGCTCTGATCGCCGCCGTCCTGCTGGGCGGCGCGGCGATGGCTGCCGGCGAGGGCGGCGGAGGCGGGCTGCACGCCGGTCAGATCGTCGCCATCGTGATCGGAATCGCGATGGCCGCCATTCTGCTCGGCCTTTCAGCCGCCTACATCCTGCCCAAACCGCCCAAGTTCTAGCCTCTCCCTGGCCTCGCTGGGGGCGAGCTGCCACAACATCGTCTCCCTCCCCCCGCTCGGCGGGGGGAGGTGCCGCAGGTGGAGGGTGGCTCCCGTGCCCGACCA
The DNA here is from genome assembly GCA_028874365.1 of Chloroflexota bacterium. Lineage (GTDB taxonomy): Bacteria > Chloroflexota > Dehalococcoidia > Bin125 > Bin125 > Bin125. The sequence continues at coordinate 56,801 of JAPPJZ010000072.1, forward strand.
ACCCGCCGATCCACCCTTCGAAGACGCCCACTTCCGGCGTGCCGACGAGTCCGACGACGCCAACTTCTACGTCCAGCCTCGCCTCGTCACCCACATCGACGACGCAGCCATCGGCGCGCTCCGCGAGCACTACTCCAGGTTCCTCCCGAAACAGGGCCGGCTGCTCGACCTGATGTCATCGTGGGTCTCGCACTACCCGGACGACCTGGAGTCCGAACGCGTCGCTGGCCTCGGGATGAACGCCGATGAGCTGGCCGAAAACCCGCAACTCACCGAATGGGTCGTCCACGACCTCAACGCTGACCCCGTCCTGCCCTACGGAGACGACGAGTTCGATGTCGTCACAATCGCGGTCTCGGTCCAGTACCTGACCCGCCCCCTGGAGGTTTTCCGCGAGATCGGCCGAGTCCTCCGACCAGGCGGAGGCTGCATCGTCTCGTTCTCAAACCGTTGCTTCCCGACCAAGGCGGTCTGGCTCTGGCAAGGAATGGGAGACGAAGGCCACATTCAGCTCGTCGGAGCCTACTTCCACTACTCCAACGCCTTCGACCCACCCCAATGGCACGACATCTCCCCCGCCAAAGGCCGGAGCGACCCAATGTACGTAGTCCAGTCGCGCACGCCGTCGGAGTGAACGCTGAGCGTCGCGGCGCTTCTCACCGTTAGCGGAACTCGGGGATCACCGTCTCCGCGAACATCTGGGCCGGTTCGATCGTGTCTCGGCCGAAGAACTCGATCATGAACATGTCGCAGCCGCGCTCCATGTGGCGGTTGATTCGCTCTTTGATCATGTCCGGGGTTCCGGTCAGGGCCATGTCGCCGGCGGGGTTGCCCATGTGACCTCCGAAGATCTTCTGGGCTCGCTCGACCATGGGCTGGA
>JAPPJZ010000003.1 GCA_028874365.1 Chloroflexota bacterium
TGGGGCCCCCTGGGATTGTAACGGGTACCGCCCCACCCCGCGCCGCTCGCTTTCTTGTGGCCATAAATCGGCACTGGTTTCAATTCACTAGGGGGGGCGCGGGGGCGCCGCCCTTCGTCATATCATCGAACCACGATGACGGAACTACTCCTCGCCAGGCGGCTCGCCCTGACGGCCTTGCTGGCCCTACTGCTGCTGGTCGGCTTGGCAACGCTCGACGCGCACGGCGACGACGGCGGAGAGACGGTTCGCGTCATCGCCCGCCTGCACGAGGGAGGGCAAATCGAGTTCGGCCTGCGCACATCGGAAGGCAACCAGTTCCCCAGACTGCGAATCTTCCCCGCGAACGTGTCCCATGGGCGTTGGTTGCGCAGCTCCACGCTCGAGCTCCCGGACGGCACCGTCGTCCGGATCATTGCCAGACGGAGTGGCGACACGAGGGTCGAGTTCGGAATTCGGATCGATGAGCCCCTCCGCGACTTCCTGCCCACCCGACGTTTCTTCCCGCGCTCCGCCACGGTCGGCCGCTGGCTCTCCAGCACACCGGTCCTGCTCCCAGCGCCCGGGACCGACGCCGATCATCACGACCCGGTACCGGAAACTCCGGCGCCTGAACCGGACGAACCGGATCCGCCGCAGGATGACAGCGACGACTCCGCAGCCGATCAGCCGGATGAAGGTTCCGGCGTCGAGAGAATCAGCGGTGGAGCCCGTGACGGACTAATCGTCGACGGCAACATCATCGGCGACCCCGACGCGCCGGTCCTGATCGTCGAGTACGGCGATCCGTTTTGACCGAATTGCCACCGCATCGCGACTCAGGTTGAGCCGCGACTGATCGAAGAGTACGTACGCACCGGCATCGCCCGGTTCCAGTTCATCAACATCGCCTACTTGGGCGCAGCTTCCGAACGGGTTGGCTATGCGATGATCTGCGCAACCGAGCAGAACGGCGCCTCGTTCTGGCGGTTCCACGATCGCTTCCTCGTCGACCGCAGCCGCGCCGCATCGCGTGCGCAACTGATCGAGTATGCAGGCGAGATCGGTCTCGACTCCGACGACTTCACGCAGTGCTACGACGCTCCGGCAACGCGGCAGGCACATAACCAGAACGTCAGTGACGCTCGGGACATCGGTATTACGTACGGTCCGAGGGTTCATGTCAACGGAACCAACGCAGGCACTTCGTTTGACGCGATCCGGCGCGCCGTGGAAGCCGCAGCGCCGTGACTCAGCGGTACGCTGGGTAGATGAAGCCAAAGATCAGCATCGTCACGCTCGGCGTCTCCGACCTCGATGCCTCGGTCCGCTTCTACCGCGACGGACTCGGGCTCCCCGCTCCCAACTACAACGACGGCGACGACATCTGCTTCCTCGAACTTGAGGGGACCTGGCTCTCCCTCTATCGCCGAGACAAGTTCCCCGAGGAGGCCGACGTTCCTTTCGCCGATTCCACGGCCGGCACCCCGACCATCACTCTCGCCCACAACCTGCCCTCGCCCGAGGACGTCGATGCCGCCATGCAGGAAGCCGTCGACGCGGGCGCCACGCTGGTCAAGCAGCCCGAAAAGGTCTTCTGGGGCGGCTACAGCGGCTACTTCGCCGACCCCGACGGCTACCTCTGGGAGCTCGCACACAACCCCTTCACGGACCTGACATGACCATGCCGAAGGTCACGTCCCTCAGCGCAGTCACCCTGGCCACTGCCGACATGGCCGCCGCCACGACGTTCTACGAGGCGCTCGGCTTCGAGAAGATCTACGGAGGACCGCAGGCCGGTTTCACCTCATACCGAGCAGGCCAGAGCTATCTCAATCTGATCGCCGCCGAGACTGGATCAGGCTTCTGGGGACGTGCCATCTTCTACGTGGACGACGTCGACGCCTTCCACGCCAACGCAACCAACGCCGGACTCAATCCCGAGTTCGAACCCAGAGACGCCCCCTGGCGCGAGCGCTACTTCCACATCGTCGACCCCGACGGCCACGAGATCTCATTCGCCAGGCCGATCTCCACTCCCTCTCCCTCTGGGAGAGGGCAGGAGTGAGGGTCCGCCGGTTTCGCAGTACAGCCTTGGCGGAGAGGGAACGCGCCGGCGTCGGCAGCTATTCCCCCACCTCGAGCGACCGACCTGCGGTCAGCCCACCATCAATGACGAACTCAGAGCCGGTGCTGTAGGTCGCGTCGGCGGCGATGAACAGCATCATCTTGGCCACCTCATCGACCCGACCAAAGCGCGGGATCGGCATCCGAACCGGCACGTCGCCGTCCGGCCTGCGCGGTGTGTCCTCATTCGTGGTCATCAGCGTGTCAATCGGACCGGGATGAACCGAGTTGACGCGAATGTTGTATGGCCCCAGCTCCAGCGCCGCAACTTTCGTCAGGCCCCGAACCGCGAACTTCGACGAAACATAGGCGCTGGAATCGGGATAGCCTTCCAGACCGGCCGTCGATGACGTGTTGATGATGCAGCCGCCGCCGGCCTCGCGCATCGCCTTGATCGCTGCTCGGATGCCCAACCACACGCCCACCTGGTTGATCTTGATCATCTCCAGGTACTCCTGCGCGGTCGTGTCCTCGATCGACGCGTTGCGTAGGATGCCTGCGTTGTTGATCAGGATGTTCAGCTTGCCGAACCGCTCGGTCGTCGCGTCGACCATCTCGGCCCAGCTTGATTGATCGGAGACATCCAGCTTCCGGAACATGGCATCGCCGCCGGTGTCGTTGATGCTCTCGGCAACCCGGTTGCCGTCTTCCTCCAGCACATCGCCAATCGCGATTGCCGCGCCCTCGCGCGCAAAGAGGCGCGCCTGATGTTCACCCTGCCCTCGGGCGCCTCCAGAAATCAGTGCGACCTGTCCATCGAGCTTGCCCATGTTGGTTCTCTCAATCCAGTTTCGTCATTCCGGAATTCGCGGGAGCATTGCCGCCCTGGTCGACCATGTCAATCCTGGGACCGCGCGACCATTGTTCCGGCTGTGACGCCGCCGTCGATCACGAATTCGGCTCCGGTGCTGTAGGTGGCATCGGCGGCGATGAAGAGCATCATCTTAGCCACCTCGTCGACGTGCCCCACTCGCGCGATCGGTGCGGTCCTTGCGATGTCGAAGTCGTCGTCGTCAGTCCGCTGGATCTGCGGATCGCGAATCATCGGCGTGTCGATCGGTCCCGGATGCACTGAATTCACGCGAATGTTGTACGGCGCCAACTCCAGCGCCGCCACCTTGGTCATCCCGCGAACCGCGAACTTCGACGAGACGTAAGCTCCCAGGCCCGAGTAGCCTTCAAGGCCTGCCGTGGACGACGTGTTGATGATGCAGCCGCCGCCGGCTTCCTTGAGCGCCGGAATCGCCGTCTTCATGCCCAGCCAGACACCGAGTTGGTTGACCAGGATCACGTCCAGATAGTCCTGCAGAGTGGAGTCTTCGATCAGGTTCACCCGGGCGATGCCGGCGTTGTTGATCACGATGTCGAGACGGCCAAACTGCGACACGCTCTCGTCGACCATCGACTGCCAGCTCGACGCCTCGGTCACATCGAGCTTCTGGAACATGGCCTGACCGCCGGTGTCGTTGATGCTCTCGGCGACGCGCTGGCCGTCTTCCTCCAGCACATCGCCGAGCGCGACAGCCGCTCCCTCTCGGGCGAACAGACGAGCCTGAGCCTCTCCCTGTCCTCTCGCGCCGCCGGATATCAGCGCAACCTGTCCATCGAGCTTTCCCATCTCGTACCTCCTCCGTCAGATTCCGTCTTTCCCTACAGCTTGCTCTCGCAGAGCGAAGACTAGTCTCCGCTACTCGGAGCATCGACAGCTAGTCGTTGACCGGAATCGCCCGGCCCGACATATGACCGCCGTCGATCTGGAACTCCGCCCCGGTGCTGTAGGTCGCGTCGGCCGCAATGAACAGCATCATCTTGGCCACCTCTTCCGGCAGACCAGCGCGCGCGATTGGGCTGGTTACCGAAATCTCCCCGTCGGGGCTGCCGCCAATCCTGGGATCTCGCACCATCGGCGTATCGATCTGCCCGGGATGAACCGAATTGACGCGAATGTTGTACGGCGCCAGTTCCAGCGCCGCCACTTTGGTAATCCCCCGCACGGCGAACTTCGAGGAGACGTAGCCGCTGAGGCCGGCATACCCCTCGTATCCGGCGGTCGACGACACATTGACGATGCAGCCACCACCCGCCTCGCGCATCGGCTCGATCGCGGCACGGATCCCCAACCAGACACCAACCTGGTTGATGTCGATGACCTCGAGATACTCCTCGAGCGTCGAGTCCTCAATCGTCCCGGCGCGCAGTATGCCGGCGTTGTTGATCAGGATGTTGAGACCGCCAAACCGTTCCACGGTGAGAGCGACAATCTCGGACCAGCCCGCCTGCTCCGTGACATCCAGTCGGTGGAACATCGCCTCGCCGCCGGTGTCGATGATGCTCTCCGCGACTTGCCGCCCCTCTGCCTCCAGCACATCGCTGAGCATGACCGCAGCGCCCTCCCGGGCGAACAGTCGAGCTTGCGCTTCACCCTGTCCCCGCGCCGCGCCCGAGATGAGCGCCACCTGTCCGTCCAGTTTGCCCATCTCAATCGCTCCTCGATCTACTCGCCGCGATCCTGCACCCGGGTGACTGACCACCCGGCGGTCATCCCACCGTCGATCACGAACTCCGACCCGGTGCTGTACGTGGCATCTGCGGCAATGAACAGCATCATTGCCGCGACCTCATCGGTCCGGCCCACCCGCGGAATGGGTGCGTCGAAACTGGTGTCCCCCGCGTCGCGCGTGGCGATCGCCGGGTCGCGAATCATCGGCGTGTCGATCGGGCCGGGATGGACGGAGTTCACTCGAATGTTGTACTGACCCAGCTCTTGCGCCGCGACCTTGGTCAGGCCGCGCACAGCGAACTTGGACGACACGTACGCGCCCAGCCCCGCGCTGCCCAGCAGTCCGGCCACCGAGGACGTGTTGATGATGCAGCCGCCGCCCGCAGCCTTGAGCGCGGGAATGGCCGCCTGGATGCCCAGCCACACCCCAACCTGGTTGATCCGGATCACCTCGAGGTAGTCCTCCAGCGACGATTCCTCGATCAGTTTGATCCGCGCGATTCCGGCGTTGTTGATCACGATATCGAGCCGTCCGTACTGCTCCACGACGGCATCAACCGTGGCCCTCCACTGGCTCTGCTCGGTCACGTCGAGATGGTGGTACACCGCGTCGCCGCCCGTGTCGTTGATGCTGGCCGCCACGAGTTCGCCCTCGGCGTCCAGCACGTCGGCGAGCGCCACCTGGGCGCCCTCACGAGCGAACAATCGCGCCTGCGCTTCGCCCTGACCTCTCGCCCCACCCGAGATCAGTGCCACGTGTCCGTCGAGCTTGCCCATCAACTGCCTCCTGCCCGTCCTACAGAGCGCCGGCGCTTCGGTCAGATCGACTTGATCTCTCTTCGGGTGCTCATGCCGAACGGCTCGACTTCGTTGGTCTCCAGGTTGAATCGGTAGCGCCACTGACGCAGCAGATCAAGCCCGTACACGTGAATCGCCAGCGTCTTACCCTCCCTGATCTCGACCGAGTGAATATCCGCCGGCGGCTCGGCGATCACCGTCGTCGTGCCCGTCGGCACGCGGGTCGGATCCAACTCCTCCAACTCCGCGTACCACGGAGTCGTACCGTCGTCCACGCGCTGGTAGTTGCGATTGAACTCCACCCCCGAGATCACGCCTTCCATCGCCCAGCCGTTGTGGTTATGCACCGGAGCGCTCGAGTCGGGCTGCCACACCGTGCACATGATCGTCAGGTTGTCCGCGCGATGGATCACGAAACCCTTGTCGGGGTCGGCGTCATCGTTATCGGGCAGGTCGAGCAAACAATCCTGTCGCTGGATGATCCGCTCAAGCGGCTCCGCGATCTGCGCAATCTGCCGCTCGGCCGATTCGCCGCGGTCGGCAACCCGTTGAGCTTCCTTGACAAAGTCCTGCAGGGTGTATGTGCCGGTCGTCATCAATCGAGCCCTTCACTCGGTGGCGTACGTTGGCGTCGAGTATAGGTCTGCGAAATCCCTCGGGGAGCCTGTCGGTTAGCCTGCCCTAACCGACAGACTGGACGAGCGGAGCAGGTCCATGCCTCGCGAGCGCGCTGAATTCGGACTCTTCTTCCAGCTGCCCCAGGCCGACGGCCAGGACGTTCCGCAGCGGTACCGCGACACCATCGCCCAGATTGTCCATGCCGATCGAATCGGTTGGGACGCCGCCTGGCTGGCGGAGATGCACTTCGTTCGTGAGTTCTCCGTCTTGCCGTCTCCCATGGTCGCAATGGCCGCAGCAGCGGCCCAGACCGAACACATCCGCCTGGGCACCGGCGTCGCGCTGTTGCCACTCGTCGACCCCATCCGCGCCGCCGAGGACGCCGCGACGCTCGACATCATTTCGGGCGGACGCCTGGAATACGGCATCGGACGGGGCGCCATCAGCGAGCATTTCGCCGGCTTCAACGTCAGCATGGGCGACCGAGCGATCCGCTTCAACGAAGCACTGAACGTGATCCAGCAGGCCTGGTCCGATAAGCCGGTCAACTTCGACGGCGAGCATTTCAGTTATCGCGACGTGCAGGTCGTGCCCAAACCGATCCAGCGGCCCGGTCCCCCTCTGCGGATGGCCGCCAACAGCGACGAGTCGTTCGCCCGCGCAGCCAACGAAGGCTGGCGCGTCTTCGCCAGCCCGATCACCGCCTTCAATGACGAACTCGATCGTCGCTTCACGATGTACCACGGCGCACGGCCGCACGCTCCGGCAGCTGACGCCGGGCTCCTCCTCCCCGTCCACGTGCACGAGTCCTCCGAGACCGCGAAGGCCGAAGCCCGGGGCAGCCTGATGAGCTACATGAAGGTCGTCACCGATACCGGAATGCGCGGTTGGCTCCGGCGTGGCGGCGACCCGGACGACCTACCGCCGCTACTCGCTCGGAACCGCAACGCCAGCTACGAGGAGATCGTCGATGCCATGTGCGCGATCGGCAACCCCGACGAAGTCACCGAGAAGCTGTCGGGGCTGGGCGCCCGCTACGGCGTCGGACACTTCCTGACCTGGTGCAACGCCGGCGGCGTCATCCCGCACGAACAGGTGACTCGATCAATGAGCCTCTTCATGCAGGAATGCGCGCCCAACATTACGGTCTGACCACCTCAGCCTCAGGCAGCCTCTGCCGCATCACCTCGACCGCCTCGGGATTCTCGTCAATCAGCAGATAGCCTCGACCGAGCCCAGCCGCCGCCGCGCCGACCGTGCCGCTGCCCGCAAACGGATCCAGCACCAACTCCCCGGGATCGCTGGACGCGCGGATGATTCGTTCCGCCAACGCGACCGGTTTCTGCGTTGGATATCCGGTCCGCTCCCTGGCGTTCGTGCCAACAATCGTGTGCCACCAGACATCGGTCGGAAGCTTGCCTCGCTCCGCCTTCTCCTTCCCCACCAGCCCAGGCGCCAGGTAGGGAATCCGATCAATGGCATCGCGGTTGAAGATATACCGCTCCCGATCCTTGACGTAGACCAGGATGTTGTCGTGCTTGGCCGGCCACCGCCGCCTCGGCCGCCCGCCATAGTCGTAGGCCCAGATGATCTCATTCAGGAAACAATCACGGCCGAAGATGCTATCGAGCAGCACCTTGACGTAGTGCACCTCACGCGCATCGAGATGCAGGTACAGGCTCCCGTCGGAACGCAACACCCGCCAGATCTCGGCGAGCCGGGGCGTCAGAAAATCGATGTACTCCTCAAACGCGTCGGCGTACGACAGAGACTCGCCTGGCGCGCTGCGATACCGTCGCCCGCCGAAACCAACCCGGTCGCCGTCCTTGTCCTGGGTCGTGTGGATCCGCTGATAAGCGCGAACGTTACCGGTATTGAAAGGCGGGTCCGAATAGACGAGCTGCGCGCTCTCCGAGGGCAACGCGCGAAGGACAGGCAGATTGTCGCCCTCAATGATCCGACCGGCCGGTTCCAGGCTCACGCTTCAGGCAACTCGCGAGGCAGGCTGGACGTGTCCGGCTCCGACTCGCCGCGCCGCTCCTCTTCGTCTCGCCGCTCGGCCTCTTCTTCGCGTTTGATCCGCCGCTCGGCCTCTGCCTCTTCCAGCTCTCGGCCGATTCCCTCTTCGATCATCTGCTCGACCGGCCGCTGTTCCACCGTTGCATCAAACCCATCGTCCATGATGCTGTAACTGCGCCCGCCCAGGTACATCAGCGGTTTGTACTCATCATCATCCAGCGACCACATACCGGTATTGAAGTCGAACCCGTCGGTATCGGCCTGGGCCGACATGACTTTCCCGATGAACAACGTATGATCGCCCATCGTGTAAAAGTCATGCAACGTGCATTCAATCCAGCCGATACAGCCCTCAAGCAACGGCGAATCAATCTCCTTGCCCTTGAACGTCGGCACGCCCGACGCTTCCAGCTTGTCGCCAATCGTGTTCGATACCATCCCGAGCCACTGCGTGTGATTCAGCAGCACCTTGGACGGAATGTTGATCGCAAACTCCTCGCCGAACTTGATCATGTCGTGCGTGCGCCGAGAGGGATGCACCGCGATCGCGACCAGTGGAGGATTGACCGACACGGGCATTGACCAGGCGATCGGCGCAGCATTCCCCACTCCCCGCCAGTTGGTGCTGACGATCGCCACCGGCGACCCGCCCAACAGACGTCGGGCGTCATCCTCCAGCATCCGTTTGCGAACCATGGCCAGAGTCTAGCCTCGACTTGAGATACGATGCGTTCAACTGGCCCGGATGGAGACGCACGATGGTTGACTTCCACGACAACAACGAAGAAGCCGCATTCCGCACCGAGGTGAAGTCGTTTATCCAGGACGAATTCCAGCCGCGACGCAATCAGATGCGTGAGGAAGCCCGCTCGGCTCAGCCATTCGACCGACCGCCGACCCAGCGCGAGTGGGAGAAGGAACTCGCCGACCGCGGCTGGATCGCCCCCGCCTGGCCGAAGCAGTACGGCGGCGCCGGACTCTCCGTCATGCAGCAGTTCATCTTCAACGAAGAAATGGCCGAAGCCCGCGCGCCGCGACCCGGCGGCATCGCCATCGGCATGGCCGGCCCGACCATCATCACCATCGGCACCGAGGAGCAGCAGGAAGAACACCTGCCGCCAATCCTCAGCGGCGATGTGGTCTGGTGCCAGGGTTACTCGGAACCGGGCTCCGGCTCCGACCTCGCTTCGCTTCAGACCCGAGCCGTCAAGGACGGCGACGACTTCGTCGTCAACGGCCAGAAGATCTGGACCTCCGGCGCCCACAAGTCCGACTGGATGATCCTCCTCGCCCGCACCGACCCCGATGCCCCAAAGCACAAGGGCATCACCTACTTCGTGCTCGACATGCACTCGCCCGGCGTCTCGACCCGGCCGTTGGTCAACATGGCCGGCACGCACGAGTTCAACGAGGTCTTCTTCGAGGATGTCCGCATTCCACAGCGCAACGTCCTCGGCGAGGTCAACCGCGGCTGGCACGGCGCCGTCACCACCCTCGACTTCGAGCGCTCCAGCATCGGATCCGCCGTCGGCATGCAGCAGGCCGTCGAAGATATCGTCCGCTACGCCAAGGAGAACCGCGGCACCGGACTCTCCTCTGTCGACCGGCGCGAGACTCAGCTCGCCCTGACCGACCGTTACATCGAGACCCAGACCGCGCGGATGATCTCCTACCGCATCGTCTCGATGCAAAACCAGGGCCTGATCCCCAATCACGAGGCGTCAATGGCCAAGCTGTTCGCGATGGAGCTGAACCAGCGCATCCAGAGCACCGCCATCAAGGTGCTGGGACTGCACGGTCAACTCCAGGGCAAGAACGCCCCGCGCCGCGGTCGCCACTCCTACGGATTCATCCGTTCGATCGCCAACACGATCGAAGGCGGCACGTCCGAGATCCAGCGCAACATCATCGCCACCCGCGGCCTCGGATTGCCTCGCGGCTAGTCCCTCAACACCAGGTCCGCGTTCAGGTCCTCCTGCCGGAGACGGGCAGGCCGATTGAACCAGCCGCACAGGCCAAACAACACGCGCCTCGGCTCCCCGCACGCGATCCTCACGCTCGCCGATTGCCAGGCGGCGTTGAGATAGATACCGCCCCGACGCTGCCCCGGAATCCGCCGCTGAAAGATCAGACCGTCCGGCTCTCGCGAGTCGTGAACGACCAGCCGCGCCCCACCAATATGATCCGAGATCGCCGACGCTGTGGATGCCGCGGCTTCATCGTCTCCACGGGTCGCAATGATCCACGTGCGCTGACTCCGCGGCACGCCCGCCTCACGCAGCCGTCCCGTAATCGCTTGCGCCAGTCGCGTGGCGTCGTCCGCCGGCAGCCGGTCCGAAATGGCGATGGCCACGTCGTCGCCACGCCCGATCGACAGAGTCCGGAGGCCGTCGACCAGAATCATTGCGGCTCCAAGATCCACTGCACGATACGCGCGCCGAGGTCGGTCGGATCGTCAATCCGCAAGATGGGCAGATCGCCGCACGGGTCCAAAACGGTAGTCGCTCCGGTTTCCACGATGATCACGCCAGACCAACCGTCTCCCAATCGACCGTCGCAAAGAGCCGAGATCGGTGAGCCGCTGAAAGCCGCCACATAGATGTCTCTGTGCATCACGAACTGACCGGCAAGGTCAGCCAACTCGGTCAACTGGTCGCGACCCACCGGAACAGTGACGGGGATCAGGGCAAGTTCGTGGCTGTCGACGTATTCGAGCAAGCCGAGCGCCTCCGTCGCCGACCAAGCGTGTCGCTCATCGTCGGGCAGCACCAGGACGAGCACCACCGAGTCGGGAGGCTCCGTCGGGACGACGAGCGCCGCTGGCGGCTCATCGCGAATCCGCACGACCGTGTGGTTGCGCGCCAGGTCGCGGGTGGCGGCATCGAAGGTCGGTTCGGATGTACCGAAGAGGAAGAGATAAGTCAACGCCGCGACGATCGCGACCAACGGAACACCCAGGCCGACAATGCCCAGTTTGCGCAGCATGGCCCGCTAGTTAGCCCGCGACTCATTGAACAGCCAGCGCAAGAGTCGGTCCGGCCAGTCCTCCTGGAAATCCGGGAAGTGGTCCCCGCCCTCAATGGTCCACAGCTCAATCGTGATCCCCTCGGAGCAACCCTCGCGGACCCGCTGGACCGACGTCTCGGCCCCGGCAATGGCAATCTCAAGATCGACGTTCGTCAGCGCAACAGCCGAGTCAAAATCGCATCCGGCTCGTTCCGCCCAACGCGTCACCAGTTCGACCGCACCGGGATAGCCGGCCTCGTACTCAAGCGTGCCTTCGTACGGGATCTGCATGTCCCGAGTCCCGTGAATCTGTAGGACCGACACCGCTGACGCATCCGCGCATCGCTCCGGATCGCCGAACGACGATCCGGCCAGGCTGGCAATCGCGACCAGTCCGTCAAGCCCGTCGCAGGCAACTCGATAGGACATAAACCCGCCGTTGGAGTAACCCACCGAGTACACGCCCGAAATCTCCACGATCTCACGCGCTTCAGCCACCAGTTCGCTCAGCCAGCGGTAGTCGTCGACGTCGCTGCCGTAGAAATTGCAGCAGCCGTCGGTGGCGTTCCAGAAGGCATTGCCACTCGAGTCGGGCGTTCCCTGCGGCACAATCAGTGCGAAGCCGTACTCGACGACCCGAGCTGGCAGACCGAAGTACCAGTCTTGCCCTTCCGAGTCGCCGCCGTAGCCGTGCAGCGACAGGACGAGCGGCATCGGTTCATCGCTGCGCTCGGCCGGCAGCAACAACTGAGCGGTCCGTTCACCGCCGATGGTCCGTTCCTCGACCTCTGTGCTGGCCGAGTCCTCCGCCAGGACATCAACGCCATAACGCTCAAGCAGCCACTTCAGGATTCCCGGTGTGAAGTCGGTCCCCCAGACCAGCGGAATATGGCCCCCGCCCTCGATCGTCCAGAGCTCCATCACCGTTCCGTCGGCGCAGCCTTCAGCGAAGCGAACGATCGATGTCTCGGCGCCGTCAACCGCTGTGTCGGTGTCGATCCTCGGTGGGAACTTCGCGTTGTCGACATCGCAGCCCGCCCGCTCCGCCCAGCGCAAGACTGACTCCTTCGCGCCCGGCACCGCTTGACGATCCGGGTCTGGATGATCCGGCAGCCGCCCGCCTTCGTAGAGCACGGACTGGTCTTTGGTGCCGTGAATCTGCAGCACCGATAGCGGCGCCGGAACGCGGCAATCCTCCGGGTCCGCGAACGCCCCGCCGGCGAGACTGACGATCGCCGTCAGGCCGGGAACCTCCTCACAGGCGAGCCGATAGGCCATGAATCCGCCGTTCGAGTGACCGACCGCGAAGACCCGATCGAAGCTCCCGACAGTCTGCGCTTCTTCGATGAGCGACTTAATGTAGCCCACATCATCCGTCTCGGCGCCGAAGATGTCGCAGCACTCGGGTGTGGCATTCCAGAAGCGGTTACGGATCTGATCGATCGTTCCATCGGGCAGCAACAGGCCGAACCCGCCCTCGTCAACGCGCTCCGAAAACTGGAAGTACTGGTCCGCCTGTTGAGCGAAGCTGCTGTAGCCGTGCAGCAACACGATCAACGGTCGCGGAGCCGCTAGGTCCGCCTCCTGCGGTAGCACGAGGGTCGCCGGTCGATCGCCGCCAACGATCACCTTCATCGGCCCTTCCTGCGACGTCTGCTGAACCTGCTGCTGACCCTGCTCCTCGGTCTCCTGTTCTTGCTGCGATTGTTCCGCAGCGACCTGCGCGGACTGGGCATGCTCGGATTGTTCCGGTGTCACTTGCTCGGATTGGCCCTCCTCCGCCGTCTCGGTCGGCTCCACCTGCTCCGACTGCTGCGCTCGCGCAGTCTCTCCATCGCGCTGCCCCGCATCCTCCTGCTGCTCGACTTGCGCAGGCGACGACCGTACAGGTTCCACCTGCTCCGTCGCATCATCGTCCCCGCAACCAGCAACCATCAAGGCGACAGCGAGTGAGCCGACAAGTAGGGTGACTGTCCGACGCATGAAGGTCAGCGTATCCGCAGCCCGCCATCGCGCGCCCGCTCCGGCTGTTAGCCTTGCCGCGAATTCGACCCCACCTGTGGCAGCCGATTGGAGCCCACCGATGCGACGCGCCGCCTGGAATAAAGACCGTTCACTCAGCGTCCACGACGATCCAACCCGCGCCCCCGGCGGGGGAGAAGTGCGAGTACAGGTCGTCAACGCCGGCATCTGCGGCTCCGATCTGCACTGGTACCGCGGAGACTTCGAACCAATCTCCATGCGCACGCCCGGACACGAGATCGGCGGCATCGTGTCGGCCGTGGGTCCCGGCGTCGACCACGTACAGGAGGGCGATGTCGTCGGCGTCGAGCCGCTCCTGCGCTGCGGCAACTGCGGACACTGCGTCTCAGGACACTACAACCAGTGCCAGGTCGCCGGTGGACTGATCGGCATCGCCGTCGACGGCGGCATGGCCCAGGATGTGTTCGCCCCCTCGCCCGCCGTCTTCAAGGCGCCGCCCAACGTCGACGGCGAAGTCGCCGCCATCGCCGAGCCGCTCGCCTGCGGCGTACACGGCTACAACATGGCCACCCTGGGACAGGGCGAGACCGTCCTGGTCATCGGCGCAGGCACCATCGGACTCACCGCCCAGCTCGCCGCCCAGGCTGCCGGAGCCAACGTCATCGTCCTCGCCCGACACCCCCACCAGCAGGAAGCCGCTCGATATCTCGGTGCAGCCGAGGTCATCGGCGAGGACGAAGCCGGACAACAACGACTCAAAGAACTCACCGGCGACGACTCCATCGACGTTGTCGCCGAGTGCGTCGGCGGACACGCCGACACCATCCGCCAGTCCGTCGATGTCGTCCGCCGCCTTGGACGCGTGATCGTCCTCGGCGTGTTCGCCATCGACAACGCTGGCTTCAATCCGCTCACACTGCTGGGCAAAGAGATCACCATGGTTGGAGCCGTCACCTATGGCGCACTCGGCGGTCGAGCCCCCGACTACCAGCAGGCGCTGGAAGTCCTCTCCGGCTGCACCGAGGAAGCCCGTTCCCTGATCACCCACCGCTACACCCTCGAGGACGTCAACGAGGCCTTCGACACCGCCCTCGACAAGAGCTCGAAGTCGATCAAGGTCCACATCACGCCCAACGCGTGAACCGACCTAGAAGATCGCCAACGGATTCGCCGGACTCCCCGTCCCGCCGATAATCCTGAGCGGACTCAGCACGAACTGGAACTCGTGCCGACCGTATCGGTCTGCCGCCGCCGCAACATCCTCAAGCTGCATGTTGTCCATCAGCCAAAGACCCATATGCACAATCCCGACCGCATGGATCGGGATGCGCAGCGTCTCGTAGCCCGACGGATTCACATCCGTCGCGGTATCCGCCCCGATCACCGCCGCGCCCCGCTCATGCAGCCAGGGCAGACTGGCGACGTGCCAGCCCGGGAATCCCGTCTCGAGTAGCGGCTCACGCCCGACCTCGCGCTTGCGCTTGCCGTAACCGGTCCGCAGCAGCACGGCGTCGCCCTCGCGCACCCGAACGCCCTGCCGCTCTTCCGCCGCCTCGAGATCCTCCGGGAAGACCCCCTCGCCCGGCTCCATCCAGTCGACGCCCTTCGCCGCGGCCACATCGAGCAGCACGCCGCGAGTCACAATCCCGTCCCGCAACTCCGTAATCGGCAGGTCGGTCGCGCCCCCGCCCGAGTTGACCAGATGCGCCGGCTTCCCGTTGTACATCTTGCCGTCCCAGAATATGTGGCACAGACCATCCAGGTGCGTAATCGCATAGCCGTGATAGACGAGCCCGAAGAACTCCAGCGCCCCGCTCATCCGCGACACCCCGGACTCCGCGACCGCCGCCGCCGACTCGCCGGTCGCCACCATGAATCGCTGCGGCGTCCCCATCGCGTGGTCCGGCTCGTGCGTGTTCTCGATATCCCACGCGCACGACACCGACACGCCCTCGGTCACCAGCCCCGCCGCCGCTTTGCGCACTTCGGGAGTGACGTAGTTCAGCGTCCCCAGCTGATCATCGTCGCCCCAGCGACCCCAGTTGGAGAGCGAGTCCATCATCGCAATCACTTCAGCTTCAGTCGGAACGTTCGGCATCGGAGTGTCCTCTCTAGGTCATCGAGTCAGGTCGGATTGACGCCGACAGGCTACCCGCTAGCCGACGTGCTAGCGTTGCCTGCGGACACTTCGAGACCCAGCCAGACCAAGGAGTTCAACCATGACCGACACCCCAATCGGCGGATGGACCGAGCCGCAATTCGCCGCAGTCAAGGAAGCCTTCGCCAACAACTTCGCCGAGCACGGCGAGGTCGGCGCCGCCGTCTCGGTCTACCTCAACGGCGAACCGGTCGTCGACCTCTGGGGCGGCTGGTACGACACCGACCGCCAGCGCGCCTGGGACCGCAACACGCTCGTCAACGTCTTCTCGACCACCAAGGGTCTCGCCGCCTTCTGCGCTCACCGATTGGCCGAGGAAGGCCGGCTCGACTTCGACGCCCCCGTCTCCCAGTACTGGCCCGAGTTCGCCCAGGCCGGCAAGGGCGATATGCCCGTCCGCTGGCTAATGTCGCACCGCGCCGGCATGGCCGCCGTCCGACGTCCGCTCGTCATGGAAGACCTCTTCGACTGGGACACCATGTGCGACGCCCTCGCCGAGCAGGAACCCTGGTGGACCCCGGGCGAGCAGCATGGTTATCACGCCCTGACCTACGGCTGGCTCGTGGGCGAGGTCGTGCGCCGCATCGACGGACGCTCAATCGGCCGCTACTGGTGGGATGAGTTCGCCGCGCCCCTCGGTCTCGACGCCCACATCGGCACCGGACCCGAATTCGACGCCCGCATCTCCACCCTGATCGACGCCCCGGTCGACCCCGACGCGCCAAACCTGTTCGAGATGCTGGGCGAAGACAGCGTCGGAGCCGCCGCCTTCTCCAACCCGCCCATCGCCGGGCCCGACGAAGACAACATCACCGCCAGCCGCGGTTGGCGAGGCGCCGAAATTCCCGCCGCCAACGGACACGCGACGGCCCGCTCGCTCGCCCGTCTCTACGGGGGAGCAGCCAACGGCGGCCAGATCGACGGCATCCACGTCATCAACCCCAAAACGCTGGACAACGCGATCGTCGAGCAGTCCCGCGGCCCCGACGCCTGCCTCATGATCCCCACCCGCTTCGGCCTCGGCTTCATGCTCACCGGCGAGTTCATGCCGCTCGGCCCCAACCCCCGCGCCTTCGGCCACCCAGGCGCCGGAGGCTCCCTCGGCTACGGAGACATCGACGCCAACATCGGCTTCGGCTACACCATGAACCAGATGCAAAACAACCTCAGCGGAGACCCCCGAGTCAACGGCCTCATCGACGCCGTTTACGCCTCGCTCTAGCGGGAAGCACTGGTCGCATGACTGCCCCGATCCACGGCTGGAACGACCCACGATTCGACGCCGTCCGCCAGGCATTCGAGAGCAACTTCGCCGAGCGCAACGAGATCGGCGCTGCGGTCGGCGTCTACGTCCACGGGGAGCCAGTCGTCGACCTCTGGGGCGGTTGGTACTCCCCCGACCGCGAGCGCGAGTGGGACCGCAACACGCTCGTCAACGTCTACTCCTCGACCAAGGGCCTCGTCGCCTTCTGCGCGCACCGACTGGTCGAAGAGGGCAAGCTCGACATCGACGCCCCCGTCGCCGAGTACTGGCCGGAGTTCGCCGCCGCCGGCAAGCAGGACATGCCCGTCCGCTGGCTGCTCTGCCACAAGGCTGGTATGGCCGCGGTCAAGCGCGAGCTCGTCACCGAGGACATGTTCGACTGGGACACCATGACCTCCGCCCTCGCCGAGCAGGAACCCTGGTGGACGCCCGGCGAGAAGCACGGCTATCACGCCATGACCTTCGGCTGGCTCATCGGCGAAGTCATACGCCGCATCGACGGCCGCTCGGTCGGCACGTACTTCCGCGAAGAGTTCGCCGCCCCGCTCGGTCTCGACGCCCACATCGGCACAGGACCCGAGTACGACACCCGCATCTCCACCGTGATCGAGCCGCAGGTCGCCGCCGAGTTTCCGCCCACCAGCGACCTCTTCGGCGACCCGGACAGCGTGGGCATCGTCGCCGTCATCAATCCGCCCGTCTTCAATCCCGGAGGCCCGGCCATGGCCTCGCGCCGCGACTGGCGAGCCGCCGAGATCCCCGCCGCCAATGGTCACACCACCGCCCACGCACTCGCTCGCATCTACGGAGGCGCAGCCAACGGCGGAGAAATCGACGGCGTTCATGTCCTCAACCCCGAGACCATCGAGCGAGGCATCAAGGAACAGACCAACGGTCCCGACACCTGCATCGGCATCAACACCCGCTTCGGCCTCGGCTGGGCCCTGACCGGCGAGTCCACCCCCTACGGTCCCAATCCCCGAGCCTTCGGCCACCCCGGTGCCGGAGGCTCCCTCGGCTACGCCGACCTCGACGCCGGAATCGGCTTCGGCTACGCCATGAATCAAATGGGAACCGAAGTCGCCCACGACCCCCGCTGCG
The DNA here is from genome assembly GCA_028874365.1 of Chloroflexota bacterium. Lineage (GTDB taxonomy): Bacteria > Chloroflexota > Dehalococcoidia > Bin125 > Bin125 > Bin125. The sequence goes on from JAPPJZ010000003.1 coordinate 17,554, forward strand.
CCACCCTCATCGACGCCCTCTACGAATCGCTGTGACCCAACCCACCCAAAGTCGGCCCCGCGCAGGCGAGGCCCCGTAACGCCCACCTGCTCACTCCGTCCCCGCTGCAGCCAGACCCTAGCCCCTACCTGAACGCCAGGATCCGTTCTCGCTCTCACCCGCACTGCGCCTCCTGTACCCGGCCTGAGCAGAACAGAGCGGCGTCGCTGTGAAGCCTCGCCACTCAACCACACTCCGCTTCGGTAGCATTCGAGCAAGGCAAGCGATCAACACGCAGAACGCTCAAGCCTGGGACGATGAGAATCCCTGATGTCAATCAACATCGTCGTCGCTGTTACTGATCTCGATTGGCACGCGTTCTTGAGTGGACAGCCTGATATCTCCGAGGTGAACTTTTGGTCTCCATCGCCGACCCAGTTCCGTTCCCTGCGAGAGGGCGAGCTCTTTCTCTTCAAGGCCAAGGCGCCGGTCAACAAGATCGTGGGCGGCGGCATCTTTGCGCATTCGACGATCATGCCGTGTTCTTACGCGTGGGAGGCATTTGGAACCAACAATGGAGCTGCCTCATTCGCAGAGATGCGAAACCGAATCGTCAGCCTCAAAAGGGAACCAACAGATCGCTTCGATGACTTTGAAATCGGTTGCCGAATCATCACTCAGCCATTCTTCCTAAACCGGTCGCAATGGTTCGATCCTCCGGGTTGGAGTCGGAGTATTGTTCGGCACAAGACCTACTTCAGTGACAGCGACGAAGGATTCATGCTGTGGAATGCAGTCCAAGACAGGCTGCGGAGTCAAGAGGCGGTGGCCGTTGCCGAAGAGGCACCGATGTACGGCGCCCCGCAACTGGTTGCACCTCGACTCGGTCAAGGAGCGTTCCGGCTCAAGGTCACGGATATCTACTCGCGCAAGTGTGCCGTCACCGGGGAACGGACGCTGCCCGCGCTTGAGGCCGCACACATTCGCCCGTACTCGGAGGGCGGTCGTCACGACGCCAGCAATGGGCTGCTCTTGCGCCGCGATCTCCATAGCCTCTTTGACGCTGGCTATCTCACTGTGAGTCCCTCGCTCCGCTTGGAGGTCAGCAGATCCATCCGCGAGCAGTTCAGCAACGGACGCCACTACTACGCGATGCACGGTTCCAAGATCTTCGTACCGGACCGTTACGAGGAGCGTCCGACGACCGAGTCCCTCGAGTGGCACAACGAGCATGTCTATCGAGGCTGAAGGACCTCCGTGCGGCGGCCCCATCGACCTGATCCGCCGAAAGCTCGCCCGAGAACCCCAGATCCACGGAGGCAAGAAGTCCCGCGTCGTCTTCACCGACGACGGCGAGAAATCCGTCCCTCGCGACGATCGCCACTAGAACATTTGTCGCTCCCGACACACAAGACATTCCTGACCACCACCACGGTCCGTCGATCGCAGTACAGTTGTGCTACTCCACCACCGCGATCGGAGAACGCCGTGCCGCCAGCGACATCGCCGAACCCCTCGAACAATCGGAGATTTTTTCTCGGCGGCGCGCGTCGCCGCGCTCCGCACGAACCTCAACCACACCGAAAAAACCTGAAAGAACATGAAAGTCGAAACGCCACGATCTCCCGCAAAACACTGGACCTGCGCTCTCCAGCGACCCCAGAAAAAATTCTTCCGAGAAGCTGAAAGTGAGCGAACCCGTCACCCGATCATCGAGCGAGCCCCACCCAGGCAGTGTTCGACCTCAGCCGAACAGAACCGAACAAAACCGAACAAGGCCGAACGCCAACACGCACGATCTCCCGCCCACAGCAGGAAATCGTGCCCAACCCGTCGAAATTCGTCCGCGTCCGAACGGACCTCACCCACCGCCGGCCGCAGCCGTCTCTAGACGCTCGTCAGTCCCTCGGCGATCACGCCATCGTCTGCCAGCCGCGCTATCTCCGACGAGCTCATCCCCAGCAACTCGCCCAGCACGTAGTGGTTGTCCTCCCCGTAGCACGGTGCGCCGCGATCGATCGGACCGCCCATGAACGGAGGTGTGTGACTCCACTTGACCGGCACTTCCTTCGTCGGCCACGCCCCCATCTCCGAGTGCTCGACCTCGGTCAGCCAGTTCAGATGCGCAAGCTGAGGGTCGACCTCGAGCCGATCCTGCGCGTCCTGGCAGACACCGGCGGCGACGCCTGCCTCCTGCAGACTGTGCATTAGCTCCCAGCGGTCGTGCTGGCGCGTCCACTCGCCAATCCGCTCGTCCAGCTCGTCATGATTCGCGAGTCGGTCAGAGAGGCTCGCGAACTGGTCGGCGGAGGCCCACTCGGGATCGCCCATCACCCGCCGCAGCGCGTGCCAGTCCGACTCGTCGAAGCAGGCAATCGCGATCCACCGGTCGCTGGACTCGACATCGTCGCGGCAGCGGTAGGCGCCATGCGGCGCAGCCGGCTTGTAGGGCGAGCGATTCCCGTAGCGCTGCCAGACCGTCCCGTTGGCCGACCACTCCAGCACCGAAGGGCCATTCAGGTAGATCCCCGCGTCGACCTGCGAGGAGTCGATCCACTGGCCCTTGCCGGTCCGGTCGCGGTAGTACAGCGCCGCCATCATCGCGTTGGCCAGGTTGTACGCCCCGAACCAGTCCAGATAGCTGTATCCCCAGCCCGCCGGCGCATACGGCTCGGGCAGCCCCGACAGCTCAGAGATGCCCGCGAACGACGCCGCGATCGGACCCACCGTCCGGTAGCGCCCATAGACCCCGACCTGTCCCATCCCCGACTGCGAGAGGTAGATGATGTCCGGCTTGATCTCCTTCATCACCTCGTATCCCAGCCCCCAGCGCTCCATCACACCCGGCGAGAACCCCTCCGCCACGATGTCGCTCACCGCAACGAGCTGCTTGGCAATCTCCAGACCCCGCGGGTCGCGCAGTTTCAGAGACAACCCGCGGTGCCCGGCATGGAAGTCGTTGAACTGCCCCGACCGGTTGATCGTCGAGTTGTCCGGCGCCAGCGGCGCGTCGTTCACATCCAACGCCTGCCGAGCGGCCTTACCGCCCTGCGGGAACTGAGCCATCCCAACCCGCAGGTCCATGTTCTGGTGCCACTCAACCTTGATGTCCTCCGCACCCAGAGCCGACAGGAACCGAGGCGCCCCACCCGACGCCAGCCACCAGGTGAAGTCCAGTATCCGGACCCCGTCAAGCGGAAACGCCGTCCCCCACCGAGACCGCATGCTCCCCTCTCCCCCCGCAACCCGGGAGGAGATGCCGGCCGCTGCGGAGGGCTTCCGTACAGCCAACTCCGCCAGGATCCCCTCATTGTGCTCACCCAGCAGCGGAGCCCGAGGCCCCACCTTCCACCGCGTCTCCGACGACACCCACTTGCTCGACGTGTAGACGAACTCCGCCGGCCTGCCATCAATCAGGTGCTCCGGATGCGCCACCTTGGCAAAGCTGCCGCGCTCCCACCAATGAGGGTCGAGCACGTTCTCATGCGGCTTGCGCAGTGGCGCCCAGAGCTGCCCGAGATCCTGCGCCTCACGCCACGGCACATCGTCGAAGCGGAACTTGCGGATCAGCCGCTGCGTCACCTCCTGCAGATGAGCAGCCGTCTCACCCCTCGAACGGTTGTTGGCGCCGCCGCCCTCCGGCGGCACGTCGTTCAGGTCCGCGGCCATGTCGTAGCGCTCGAGGAAGTCGATCAACGACCGCGAGCGTCCCCGCGGCAACGCCATCACCCAGCGTCCATCCTTGGTCGGGCCGATCATCGGCAGCGGCGAGACTTCCTCCATCGCGTGTCGGCAGGTCTGCCGGTAGAACCGAGCCCGCCGATAGACCCAACTCATCAGGTCCAGCTCGGTGTTCTTGGCGACCGCATCATGCACCGCGGTATGCAGAGTCTGCGCCCGACCGGAACGTCCTCGGTCAATCAGCGCCCCAATGGCGTTCATCACGGTCAGCTCGCCGGCGATGTGATACGCCTGCCAGATCTGCGGCGCGATCGGTGGTGTGTCGTACGTGCCGTCGGGCTGCGGGTCGTAGCCGCAGTTCATCATTGGACCACCGAGCGCGAGATGGACCAGGTCCGAGCCCCGATATCCGGCCCACGGCCCCGTGTCCCCAAACGGCGTCATCCGAGCGATCACAATGCCCGGGCTCGCCTCACGAATCGCAGCCTCGGCGGGACCGTGCTGGTCGATATCCGGCTTCGGACGCGCGTCGAGGAGCAAGTCGGCCGTCCCAAGGAGCTCGAGCAACGTCGATCGGCCATCTTCAGCGCTCAAATCGAGCGTCAGCGACCGCTTGCCAACGCTGTAGTGCCACCAGAACAGCGATCGTTCAGGGCCCGGCTCGTCCTGATAGAACGGTCCGATGCTGCGCGTTGAGCACCCCTCAGGCGGCTCCACCTTGATCACGTCGGCGCCCAGCCCGGCCAGCAGCTTCCCGGCATAGGCCGAAACTTCGTCGCCGATCTCAACCACGCGGACGCCGCCGAGGAGATGCTCATCTTGGGTCATGGGACGTTCCTGCCCTGTCACACTTCAGAGGATGATATGAGCAGGTCGCTCGACGCTCGAAGATGAGCTACGCCCGAGGCAGACCCAGGCCCCGCGTCGCAATCACGTTGCGCTGGACTTCCGACGTTCCGCCGCGGATCGTGGCCGGGACCATGCCGACGTAGTTCCTCGTGAATGTGCTGGCCGGCGGCGAGTCGCTCCAGGTCTGGGCGTGGAGGCCGAAGACCTTGGTCGCAGTCAGGGCCAGACGCTGGCTCAACTCCGAGGCGAACAGCTTGGCCGTCGACGCCTCATAGTTCGGCACGAGGCCGGCCGACTGCATGGAGATGATGCGAAAGCTGAACTGGTAGAGCGTCTCAGTCTCGACGTAGCGGTCGACGATCTCCTGGCGTAGCTCCGGAGTGACGCGCTCCCGCGCGCCCTGATCGTTGTTCTGAATGTGCGTGATCAACTGGTGCAACTGTCTCCGCGCTGCGACGGCCCCGCCGATGTTGGAGCGCTCGAAGTCAAGCAGCGTCATGCCGACGTACCAGCCACGATTGAGCTCGCCGACGAGATTGCTCGCCGGTATACGGACATCCTCGAAGAACACCTCATTGAAGTAGTGGTCGCCGTTGATGTTGATCAATGGTCGGACGGTGATGCCGGGAGTCTTGATGTCGTCGATCATCACAAACGAGATACCGCGATGCTTGGGCGCGTCGGGATCGGTGCGGACGAGCGCAAACATGGCGTCCGCAGTGTGTGCGGCCGAGGTCCAGATCTTCTGCCCATTGATGATGAAATCGTCACCGTCGCGGACGGCTCGGGTCGTGAGCGAAGCGAGGTCGGAGCCGGAGCCCGGTTCGCTGTAGCCCTGTGCCCAGGTGACCGCTCCGCCGAGGATTGGTGGAAGGTACTTCTCTTTCTGCTCGTCCGAACCGTGAACGATCAGCGTGGGGCCAAGCATATGCACGCCGGAACCGCCCACGGCGGGCGCGCCGGCCTCGGCGACCTCCTGATTGAAGATGAACTGCTCCATCGCAGTCAGCCCGCCGCCGCCATACTCGGCAGGCCAATGCGGGGCAACCCAGTGACGATCGGCCAGCGCGGCGTGCCAGTCGACCGCCGCCTGCAATGCAACCGGATCGTCCGATTTGCGATCGTTCTCCCAGGCGCGTTCCGGCATCGCGCCGCGTGCGGCAAAGTCGCGGTAGCGCTGCGGCAGCCGCTCACCAATCAGCGTCGACACTTCACTGCGAAAGGCGGCCTGCTCAGGTGTGTCGCGCCAATCCATGGCGGCCTCCGGTGCGGATTCGTGGCGATAGGGCGGGCGGCGCCTAGAGTCCAGGCACGGCCAGCGCGACGGCGGCCTGGATCTCATCGAGCGTGCGGTTGACACTCATGCCGATCAGGTCCATTCTGGCCAGCTGCTCAATCCGCGTCTCGACACGGTCGAGGTACTCGCGCGGCAGCAGCAACTCGAGCAGTCGGCTCGCTCGGGCGAGGCCGATCAGGGCGACCGTCTCCGGGTCGGGAATCTCATCCGAGAGCAACGTGTCAATCAGCTTGCGCTGCACGTCGCGGACGACCTGCGGATCGATCGGCGGAAACTTCTCCGACTTGAGCACAATCAGGCGGCGCCCAGCCTCGCGCTGGATAATCTGGCGGTCTGTCAGGTCTTCGATGATCTGCTGACGCAGGACCAGCGCGTAACGCGCGATCTCGGAGATCCAGTATGAGATCGGCTGGTTCGGAGGACCGGAATTGATCTGATGCAGCACGCTGTCGAGCAGCGGGTTGCCGGTCGCGTCGGCCGAGATAATGAACAGGCGATTGGGGTCGGTGTCGATCCGATTCAGAAACGACAGGTCGAGCAACGAAGCACCGGCGATCGCGTAGTCCAGGCGGCCATCGTAAGGTCGGTCCAGCACTCCGTCCTCGCCGAGTCCCAACAACACGATCTGGTCGCTGATCGATAGTTCTGCCATCACTGTCCCCTTTGTCTTTGGAGCCGACTACGCAACGCATCGGTAGGGACCAGCGTTGCTTATAGGGCAATCCTAACGGACACCCTGCGGCGGCTCTGTCGCGCGTTGACCAGTCCAAACTTCAGCGCTCGAGCTCGATCACCGTGTTGACCGCCAGCGCGTCGGTATCGGCGGCATTCGGTAAGCATCTAACCTATGGACGCCGATGAAGATCCGTGAACCATCTAGCGGCTGCCCCGCAGTCGCGGGTCGAGCACGTCGCGGAGGGCGTCGCCCAGGACGTTGAAGCCGAACACGAGCGAGCTCAAGGCCAGGCCGGCCCAGAGCGACGTCCAGGGCGAATAGACGATGAACTGGCGGCCATCGGCAATCATCTTGCCCCAGGAGACATCCAGCGTGCCCAGGCCGAGGAAGCTAAGCGCCGCCTCGGCGAGGATGAAGGCGCCGATGGTGATCGAGAAAATCACGATCAGCGGCGCGAAGAGATTGGGCAGAATGTGGAAGATCATGATTCGACCGGATGACGCGCCGATCGTTCGGGCCGCCTCGACGTACGGCATCTCGCGAATTTGAATCACGCTGCCGCGCACAATGCGATTCGTAGGCGCGACGCCGAGCACCGAGAGGGCGAGCGTGACCCATAGCGCCGAGGGGTCAGTCAACGACGCGATCAGCAACAGGAACACGATCGGTGGGTACGACTGAATCGCATCCATGATGCGATTCACCGTCAGGTCGACGGTTCCACCCAGGGAACCGGCGACCAACCCGATGATCGTGCCGACGCCGACGCCGATCAACGTGGCGAAGAACCCGATGTACAGCGACAGCCTCGCGCCCTCGGTCACGCGGGAAAAGAGATCGTGTCCAGCCCGATCAGTACCGAGCCAATGCTTGCTTGATGGTCCCTGCAGTGAGGCGGCGGTTAGCGGATTGTCGGTGCCCGTGGCGAGCAGCGCATCGATGTCGTGGATGGTGCCGCTACGAATCTCAATCTGTTCCTCGTCGATCAACGTCTCAAGCAGGGTCCTGGCCTCAATCTGCTGGAGCGCGTAGTCGACCATCTCATGTGCAACGCCCTGATCGATAGCCGCCGATCCGTAAATCTCCGGGTCCGAAACAAGCTCGCGTAGCTCGCCATCCGAAACGTCCTCAGCCAGGCCATCCAACGCATTGGCGAGCTTGTCATCCGCATAGCTCACGGAAGCGATCTCGAAGACGTCTCGCGAGTCGTAGCGACCGATCCCCATCCAGCCGCCACCGTCGCCCACGGTACCGACAGCGATGATGCTCCAGAAGAAGACCAGCAGCACGCCGGCCGCGCCGAGCCGCTTTTGACTCATGAAGTCGGCGAACCAGCGGATACTGCCGCGCAGCCCACCGGACTCGTCAACCCGCAGGCCCTCCGACGCCGCGAATTCCTCGATCGATCCCGCGTCGGCCGTTGGCTCGCTCATGATGAAGTGCCAGCCGAGCTACGCATAGCGGATGCGCGGATCGATGAGCGCATAGCTGATGTCGATGATGATGTTGACGACGATCACGAACAGGGCGAGGAAGAAGACCATCGTGGCAATGACCGGCGTATCGGCCTGGTAGATGCGCTGCAGCAGCGCCAGGCCGACACCGGGGATGTTGAACAACACCTCGAGGATGATGTTGCCGCCAACCAACGCAGCCACCTGCAGTCCGAACACGCTGAGCACCGGCACCAGGGCATTACGGAACGCGTGCCTTCGAATGACCTGTCGTTCGCGGAGCCCTTTCGACCATGCGGTGCGCACGTAGTCCTGTCGCAACACCTCCAGCAATTCAGAGCGGGTGATGCGCATGAGTCCTGCTCCGGCGGCTATGCCGCCGGCCACCGCGGGGATCGTATAGAGGGCGAAGAACCCCGGAACCGAGGTAAAGATGCTTCGCGCCTCCTCCTCAGCCAACGGAATCGACCACAAACCGCCTTCGAACAGCGAGCCCGGCGAGACCACGAAGATCAGCATGGTCGCGACCCAGAACGAGGGCGCGGCGAGAGCGAAGATTGCAAAGCCGCGCAAGAGGTAGTCGGGCAGCCGGTCCTGGCGCATCGCGGAGAACACGCCGACCGGTAGCGCAACCACGATGGCCACGATCAGCGCGTACACGTTGAGGTGGAGCGTGCGCGGGAGCGTGCGCAGGAAGATATCCATCGACGGTTCGTTCGTCTGGAACGACGGTCGGAACTTGAGCCGAATCGTGTCCCAGATGAACTCCACGTATTGAATCCCGAGCGGCTTGTCGAGCCCGAGACGATTCTTGACCGACGACTCTGTAATTTCACGGGTTGGCGCAATGATCGTGGATCCCGGCAACAATGGCGTGTCCGCGGTCAGTTCCCCGTCGGGGTTCGACGGTGTGCCGACGAGGTTGACATTCAGATAGTCCTCGGGCGTGACCCGGTTGACGTGGGCAAGCTCGTTGATGGTGGTGCTGTCACGCAGTTTCAGCGTGGTGCCGGCCTGAGCAAAGGGCTCTCCAGCGAAGGTCGCGAAGTCGACGCTCGGATTGCGCTCGATCAATAGCGCGACTCCCTGGTCGACATCTTCGGGAAGCGCAAGCCGCTCCCGTCTGGCGATGACTGACAACAACTGGCCGTCAATGACGATGATGCTGGAGCCGGGAATCAGCTCGCTGTCGCGCTTGACTCTCGGATTCAGAGCGAGAATCTCTTCTGGCGCCACTCCATAGAAGAGCGCCAGCGAGTCGACGCTGTCACCAGCCACCACGCGATGCAGTGTCCGCTCGATCTCGACCTCGCCGATGATATCCGCCGGCTGAGTCGTCGCTCCGGAGGCTTCGAGATTAGAAAGCTTGATGGTGACGTAGTCGCCAGGCAGCAGGTTCACTCCGAGGAAGAGCAGCGAAATCACCAACCACAGCGTCGGTATCACGAGCAAGAGGCGGCGGATCAGATACTTCTGCATCTTGCGCTCCGGCCGCTGTACGCGGCGCTGCCCTGCAACGAGCGCGGGGTTACGCTCTCAGGTTGAGCGGAACCCCGCGGCCGAATGGTCTCGAATCCCGGTGGCCTAGGCCTGGAATTGCGGGTGGTTCGTGTCGAGCCAGGTCTCGTCGTGCTTGTGCGAGTCGTGCGCGAACTGCCAGGTGTTCTCGTCACGGTTGACGTACGGCCACCAGATGGTCGGCACAACGCCGTTCATCACACCGAACCAGCTGAAGATGCCGTCCAGACCGTGATCGCTGTTGGGGTACCCACCGCCTTCGTCGACGCCGAGCCCGATCCGCTGCACATTGCGCGCCATGTCGCGGCGCTTCTCCGTGTCGAGCGTGACGGTCATCTCGTCGATGATGTCTTCGACCGGCTGGTAGTTGTACTGCGTCACGTTGGAGGCGCCGCCGCGCTTGAGCGCGAGACCGAACTGCGCGGTCGGGTCGAGGTCGGCCGGTGGATTCGTCCAGGTCGGCGCGCGGCCGGGGAAGGTCTTGTTGTCGAAGCGGTCCTGCATCACCGTGTAGGGCTGCAAGTCGAGCTCGACGTTGAATCCCACCGCCTCGCTGTACATGTTGCGAGTGGTCTCCGAGACACCCGGGTATGTTGTCTCCCAAATGTCGGGGATGTAAATCGTCACCGTCCGATCGGTGTCGAAGCCTGAGGCGGCGATCAACTCACGGCAGAGCTGAATGTCGGCCTCGCGGTCGATCCGGTAGCCCGGATACTGGCGCAGCTCGTCGGCCGGGATCGTCCAGTAGGTCGAGAACCAGGGGCAGTAGTGCGTGCCGGACGGCTTCGCCGCGCCCAGATAGACCGCGTCAATCAACAGGTCGCGGTCGACCGCGACATGCATCGCGTAGGCGAAGCGCCGGTCAAGGTACGGGTTGCCCAGACCGTCGGAGCCTTCCCAGCCCGGCTCGTAGGTACCGGTCACGGTCACGATCGTGTAGCCAAATGCGCCTTCGGCGACCGGGTGGTCGGGGAAGTCGCTGGTCATTTCCTCGACCTGCACCGATGACAGCGGGAATCCGCCAATGTCGATCTGCTGGCCGCGATAAGCGGCGTCAACGGCGGTCGGGTCGGTCAGGTTGACGAAGTCGACCGCGTCGGGGTACGGCAACTGCTGACCGTCGGCCCCGTTCTTCCAGTAGTTCGGGTTGCGCTCGAGGTAGGTGCCGATGTCAGGGTCGTAGCTGATCGGGATGAACGGCCCGGAACCTGATGAGAGCTCGATGTTGGCCGTCTCGTCACGCCAGCGGCTCCCGAACTCCTGGATGCCTTCGGGCGAAGTAAACCACGAGAACGGCCGCAAGATCGTGCCACCCAGGTAGGTAGAGTCGGGGCCGTCAGTCCTGGCGATGAAGGTCTGCTCGTCGGGAGCTTCCTTGGTCGCGGTCTTGCGGAAGGCGTCCTGACCACGGAACCGGGCGTCGGGGTTGCCGTCGGCATCGAGTGCAGCGATTTGGCGGTCGAAGTTGATGTCGATGTCCTGTGCGGTGACCAGTCGACCACCTTCGGTCGGATACTGGTCCCACCAACTCGCTCCGCGGTCGATATTGAAGATGTAGGTCTCGCCGTCCGGCTGCTCCGGCAGGGACGCGATATCCGACTCCATGATCCCCTTCTCTTTGTTTGCCCAGCGGATGAGGTAGTTCATGTAGAACCCCATCCAGTAGACGGTGGGACCAAAGACACCGCGGTGCGGGTCGAAGAAATCGTGGGTGGCAGCCGGCGTGGAGAACTTCAGCGTGCCGCCGTATGTGCGTAGCGGAGCGGCAGCCTGCTGCTGTTGTTGCTGCTGCGCCTGGGCGACAGTCTGCTCTTCCTGCTGCTCAGCCTGCTGAGCGGCCTGGTCGGCTTGCTGCTCTTGCTGCTCCTGCTGCATGGCCTGCTGCTGTTGCTGCATCGCCTGCTGCTGTTGCTGCATCGCCTGCTGTTGCTGTTGCTGCTGTTGCCGTGTCTGAGCGACGGCCTGTCCGTCGTCATCGTCATCGTCACCGCAGCCGACGAGCGCGAGACCGGCTGCGCCGACTCCGGCTCGGCCTGATGCGCGCAAGAGAGCACGCCGACTCAAACGATTGCGCTGCATGCGCTGCCAATAGTTGCGATCGCTCATCGGTCTCACTCCTTTTCAGCGCTTCTGGAGACGCGCCGATAGTCGGATAATTCTAGCCCAACCGATGCGTAGTGTCTCATTCGCTCAACTCCATTGGGCCGAGCGACCAGATAGAACCACTGCGACGCGTCGAGAGTCGGCCTAGCGGGTGCCTCGAAGGCGAGGGTCAAAGACGTCTCGCAGGGCGTCTCCCAATACGTTGAAGCCGAAGACCAGGCTGGTCAGGGCGAGACCGGCGAAGAGCGATGTCCACGGCGACTGGACGATGAATTGGCGTCCGTCAGCGATCATCTTGCCCCAGGACACATCCAGGGTGCCCAGCCCGAGGAAGCTCAGCGCCGCCTCGGCAAGGATAAAAGCGCCAATCGTGATCGAGAAGATCACGATTAGCGGAGCAACGATGTTGGGCAGGATGTGCAGCATCATGATCCGCGCGTTGGTGGCGCCAACCGTGCGTGCTGCTTCGACGAATGGCATCTCGCGCAGAGCGATCACGGCACCGCGCACAATTCGCTGTACCGGCGCGATCGCCAGAACAGAGAGCGCGAGTGTCACCCAGATTGCCGAGGGCTCGGTGACCGAGCGCAGCAGCAGCAGCAGCACGATCGGCGGGAACGAGAGCAGCGCGTCGACCAGGCGGCTGATCGCCAAGTCGATGTTGCCGCCTAGCCCTCCGGCGACCAGACCGAGAGCGGTTCCGGCGACGACGCCGATCAGGGTCGCGAAGAAGCCGATGTAGAGCGATAGCCTCGCGCCTTCGGTGACCCGCGAGAACAGGTCGTGTCCGGCCCGGTCGGTGCCAAACCAATGCTTGGCCGACGGTCCCTGAAGCGAGGCGGTCGTCAGCGGCGTGTTGGTTCCTGTCGCGAGCAGGTCGTCGACATCGGTGATCGTGCCATTGGCGATTTCGATCTGGGCGGGATCGATGTCCTCTGCCAGGTGAGTCAGCAACGTGCCGGTCTCAATCAGGCCTTCGACGTAGGCGAGCATGTCGTCCAGTACGCCGGACTCTTGGGCCAGCTCTCCGTAGACCTCCGGGGCGAGCAACAGCTCCCGCAGCCTCGCGTCGGAGATGTCGGCCGGCTCACCGTCCAGGGCGTTGGCCATCTTGTCGTCGGCGAAGCTGGGATTGGCGATCTTGAAGACATCTTGCGAGTCGTAGCGCCCGATTCCGAGCCAACCGCCGCCCGAGCCGACCGTGCCGACGGCGATGATCGACCAGACAACGACCAACACGAGCCCGGCCGCGCCCAAGGGTTTGGTCCGGAAGAAGGAAAGCAGCGCGCTGCTGACCAGTTGGAGCGTGGTGCGCTCTTCAACGCGCAGACCCTGAGCCTGCGCGAACTCTTCCAGTTCCCTGGCGGTCGTCTGACGTTCGTCGCTCATAGTGCGTCTCCCGCTCGACCCGGTTACGTGTATCGAATACGCGGATCGATCACCGCGTAGGAGATGTCGATGATGATGTTGACGACAATGATGAAGAGCGCGAAGAAGAACACCATCGTCTGGACGACCGGCAGGTCCGCCTGGTTGATCCGCTGAATGAGCAGCAGGCCGATGCCGGGGATGTTGAAGAGCAGCTCGAGGATGATGTTGCCCCCGACGAGCGCAGCGATCTGAAGGCCGAGCACGCTCATCACGTTGACCAGCGCGTTGCGCATCGCATGGCGTCGGATGACCGTGCGCTCGCGCAGACCCTTGGACCATGCGGTCCGCACGTAGTCCTGGCGCAGGACCTCGAGCAGCTCGGACCTCGTGATGCGCATCAGGCCCGCTCCCGCCGCAATCCCTCCGGCGATGGCCGGAATCGAATAGAGCGCCAGCGCGCCGGTGAAGGAGCTAAAGACCGAACGCGCCTCCTCGGACGTCAGCGGGATCGACCAGATGCCGCTCTCCGAGATACCGCCGGGTGTCACGACGAAGATCAGCATCGTCGCAATCCAGAACGAGGGTGCCGCCAGTGCCAGGATGGCGAAGCCGCGCAGCGCGTAGTCGAGCGGTCGGTCCTGCCGCATGGCCGAGAGGATCCCGACCGGCAACGCGATGATCAGCGCCACGATCAACGAATACACATTGAGGTGCAGCGTGCGGGGCAGGGCGCGGAGGAAGATGTCGAGTGAACCCTCCTGGGTCTGGAACGACGGACGGAATTTGAGCCGCACCGTCTCCCAGAGGAAATCGATGTATTGCGTGCCCAGCGGCTTGTCGATCCCAAGCCGATTCCGGATGTTGGCCTCGGTGATCTTGGTCGTCGGTGTGACGATCTTGTCCGAGGGGATCACGATCTCCTTGCCCGCCTCGAGTGGTTCAGCCGCATCGATTCCGCGGTTCGCATCGGTCACGTCATCGACGTCGCGCCCGAAGGCGACCGCAATCCCTTCGAGCGTGTCGCCCTCCTCGGCGATCACCAGCGAGGTTGGCACCAACTGGGTATCGGCAGTCAAGTTGCCATCGGGATTGCTCGCGCTGCCGGTCGGATTGACGGCCAGGATGTCGCCGGCCTCAATACGGTTGACGTGCGCCAACTCCTCCAACGTGAGGCTGGTGCGGATCGTCAGGATCGTTCCAGCCTCCGCGTATGGTTTCCCCTGATACAAGGGAAAGTCGATATCAGGATTGCGATCGATCAGCAGCTGAACGCCCTGCTGGGCTTCTTCAGGCAGTGATACCTTCTCCGCGACCGCAATCGTCTCCAGCAACCGGCCAGGGATCACCGCCACTCTGGTACCGGGCCGTAAATCGGCCGAGGTATCGAGGTCGGGATTCGTCGCGAGGAGCTCCGAGACCGTGGTGCTGTTGTCCGCGGCGATCGACTCCAGAGTGTCGCCAGAGATCACACGGTGCAACGTCTCCTCGACTTCGATGTAACCAGTAATCTCTGATTCTCGCTGCTCTGCACCCTGGTTCTCCAGGTTCGAGAGCTTGCGCGTGACGAAGTCGCCCGGCAGGGCGCGAAGCGCAAGGAAGAGCAGCGAGACAACCAACCACAGCGTCGGGATCACCAGGAGTATGCGCTGGAGAAGGTATCGCTGCATCGCTGCTCCCGATCAGTTGACTACAAGCGCCACTGAGGTTCGTGCGAAAGTGCACATTAGGCGGGGTAATCCGGGTGGTTCAGGTCGAGCCACGCGTCGTCGTACCGGTGTGACGCGTGGGCGAACTGCAAGGTGTCTTCGGGGCGCTGGACGTACGGCCACCAGAGCGCCGGCGAGATGCCGTTCATCACGGCGGGGGCGAAGCCAAGACCCTCGACGCCGTGATCCGGGTGAGTGCCGAGCAAGATGCGCTGCGCCTCGAAGGCCATGTCTCGGCGCTGCTCCTGGTCGAGCGTCACTCGCATCGTGTTAGCAATGTCGGTCATCGGCTGGAAGTCATAGGACAGGTTGTTGGTCGCGCCGCCCGGCACGAGGTTCTGCAGATATGACGTCGTCGGGTCGAGGTCATCCGGCGGGTTGGTCCACTGCGGTCCGCCGCCGGGGTATGTCTTCGAGACCCAACGCTGCAGCAGCACGGTATAGGGCTGGATGTTGAACTCGATCTCGATCCCCAGCGCCTCCTCGTACATGTTCTTCTCGGTCTCGAGGATGCCCTGGTACGTCTGCTCCCAAATGTCGGGCGCATAGAGGATCATCTTGCGATCCTTGTCGTAGCCCGATGCGTCGAGAGCCGCGCGAGCATCGGCGATGTCCGCATCGCGGTCGGGCCGATAGCCCGGTGTCGAGAGCAGTTCCTCCTCGGGGATGGCCCAGTACTTGTTAAACCAGGGCGTGTGCTCCTGACCACTGGGCTTGCCCGACCCGAGGTAGACCGCGTCGATCATCAGGTAGCGATCGACGGCCAGGTGCAGCGCGTAGCAGAATCGGCGATCGAGGTAAGGATTGCCTAGTCCGTCTTCACCGGGCCAGTCCGGGTTGTAGTTGAAGATGCCGGTGATGATTGTGAAGCCGAATGCGATCTGACCCTGCGGGTGATCGGGGAAATCGGCGCCGATCGATTCCGCCTGCAAGCTCGACAGCGGGAAGCCGCCAACGTCGATCTCTCCGTTGCGGTAGGCCGTTTCGACGACCGTTGGATCGTCCATACTCGCAATGCCAATGCCATCCATGTAAGGCAGCGGCTGGCCGTCGGCGCCCATCTTCCAGTAGTCCTCGTTGCGGACCATGTCCACGCCGATGTCGGGGTCATAGAACGTGGGAATGTAGGGGCCCGTCCCGGACGACAACTCAACGTTGGTCGCCTCGTCGCGCCAGCGATCGCCGAACTCACTGATCGCTTCCGGCGAAGTGATCCACGAGAACGGACGCAAGACCGGGCTGCCCAGATAAGTGGCGTCGATGCCATCGGTCTTGGCGATGAATGTCACGTCGTCGGGAGTCTCCATCGCCGCCGTTTTACGAAATGCCGACGAACCAAGGTAGGTACCGTCCTCGGAACCGCTCGCGTCGACCGCGTCGATCTGACGCTGGAAGTTGGCCTCGATGTCCTGGGCCGTAACGAGGCGTCCGCCCTCGGTTGGGTACTGATCCCAGTACCGCGCCCCGCGGTCAATCGAGAAGATGTAGGTTTCCGCGTCCGGCGTCTCTGGAAGCGACGCCACATCGGCCTCGAGGATGCCCTGTTCCTTGTTGCGCCAGCGGATGAGGTAGTTCATGTAGAACCCCATCCAGAACTGGGTAGGCCCGAACACGGCTCGGTGAGGATCGAAGTAGTCGTGCGTGCGGGCAGGACTCGAGAAGCGCAATGTGCCGCCACGGGTGATGTTCGACACCGCCGCCTGTTGCTGTTGATCGGCGTCGTCAGCCGTTTGCTCCTGCTGATCGGCCTGCTCCGCCTGTTGCGTCGCGGCCGATTCCTGTTGCGCCTGCTGGCCCTGCTGCGCGGCCTGCTGCTGCATCGCCTGCTGTTGTTGTTGCTGCGCGGCCTGCTGCTGCATCGCCTGCTGTTGTTGCTGCGCGGTTTGCGCGACGCTGTCCTCGTCGTCGTCGCCTCCGCAGCCAATCAACGCCAGACCGGCGGCGCCCACGCCCGCCCGACCCGACGCTCGTAGCAGAGCGCGCCGGCTCATCCGATTCCGCCTCATGCGTTGCCAGTAGTTGCGTTCAGCCATTTCATGCTCCATCAAGTCAGACATGCGTCGCGCGCGGTTGCGACTTGGCAGAGTGTAAGCGAATTGACGTTGCGGGTGTCGAGTCCGCAACAGACCAGAGCCGCATCGCCCGGCGCGAACTCCACGTCCGCGGTCGCGCCGGGCGATCTCTGGGCTACGCCGGGTAGTCCTCGTGGGCGGTGTCGAGCCACAGCTCCTCGACGATCTTGTGGCCCTGGTGCGCAAACTGGTAGCCGTCGGGAATCACGTGGTACCACGGCCACGCGGCCTCGTTCGAGACCGGGTTCATCACGCCCAGACCCGGCGAGAGCGATTCCCAGCCGTAGTCGGGGTGAATACCCAACTGGAGTTGCACCATCTCGTGTCCGAGTGCGCCCTTGGCCTCGAGGTCGAGCGTGACCTTCATCTCCTCGGCGATCTCGGTCACGCGTGGGTTCTCGTAGCTGTAGAAGTTCGCCGATGCCCCGGGCACTCGACCGTTGAGCCAGTAGCTGGTCGGGTCGAGGTCGGACGGCGGGTTGGTCCAACAGGGGACCTGACCCTGGAACGTGCCGTCGACCAACCGCTGCAACAGCACGGTGTACGGGTCGATGCCGATCTCGATGCCGACCCCCATCGCCGACTCATACATGTTCTTTTGGGTCTCGACGATGCCGGGATAGCGCTGCTCCCACACATCGGGCGCGAACAGGCCGATGGTGCGCCCCTCATCGCGGAACCCGCTGGCGTCCATGAGCTCGTTGACCAGCTGTAGCTCAGCATCGCGATCCGGTCGGAAGCCGGGGATCTGGGCCATCTCTTCCTGGCTGGGCGACCAGAATGTCGAGAACCAGGGAATTTCTTCCAACACCGATGGCTTGGCCGAACCCAGGTAGACGGTGTCGATCATCAGGTACCGGTCGGTCGCCACGTGGAACGCGGCCGCGACCCGCCGATCCAGCCAGGGGTTGCCCAGCCCGTCTTCGCCCGGCCAATCGGGGTTGTAGTTGGTGCGAATCATGATCGTGAATCCGCCGCCGACCGTGTTGCGCTGCATCTGTGGGAAGTCGTTGAGCAGCGACTCCACGCGGCTGATGTTCAGCCAGGCGCCGTCCAGCTCCTTCGAGCGAACCGCGGTCTCAATCGCCGTTTCGTCGAAGAGGTTGTAGTACTCCATCTTGTCGACATACGGCAACTGCTGGCCCCACTGGTCGTCCTTCCAGTAGTTCGGGTTGCGGTTGGCGATGAACACCTCGGTCGGCTCATAGCTCTCGGCGATGAACGGGCCGGAGCCGGCGACGCGCAGGGTGGTCGGGTCGTCGCGCCAGACGTCCGACTCGGTGCCCCACTCTCGGATCCCTTCGGGCGCGGCCATCCATCCGAACGGGCGCAGGAACGTTGCCGACAGGTACGTCGAGTCGATGCCCTCCGAAGTCGTTCGCAAAGTGAGATCGTCTACCGCTTCGGCCGATGCGATCTTGCGCCAACTTGATAGTCCGAGGAATGTGCCGTCCTCGGCGCCGGTCGAGTCGACGCCGGCCGTGTTGCGCTCGACGTTGACGACGATGTCCTCGGCCGTGATGTTGCGCCCGCCCTCGGTCGGATAGGCGTCGTGCCAGGCGGCCCGGGGGTTGATGTTGAAGACGTAGGTCGTCGGATCCGGGATCTCCGGCAGATCGGAGATGTCGGCCTCCATTTCCGACTTCTCCTTGTTCTTCCAGCGGATCAGGTTGTTGTAGAGCATCGAGTGCATGAACTGGGTCGGCCCGAACACGCCGCGGTGCGGATCCCAGTAGTCGTGCGTCTCAATCGTCGACGCGCGGCGCATCGTGCCGCCATAGGTCGGAATCCCGCTCTCAGGGACCTCAGCCGCAGCCTGTTGCTGTTGCTGCTCGTCGGCGTCGGCAACCGCCTGCTGCTCTTGTTGATCAGCTTGCTGCGCCGCCTGATCGGCCGCCTGCTGCTGTTGTTGCTGCTGCATGGCCTGCTGCTGCTGTTGCTGCTGGCCCTGCTGCTCCATCGCCTGCTGTTGCTGCTGCTGTTGCTGTCGAACCTGGGCAACACCGTCGTCATCGTCGTCGTCGCCGCAACCGACCAGCGCGAGGCCCGCCGCCCCTACTCCAGCCCGCCCCGAAGCTCGCAAGAGGGCACGCCGACTCATTCGGTTGCGCCGCATGCGTTGCCAGTAGTTTCGCTCGCTCATCTGCCCGCTCCTTTACTTGTGGTGTCGGCAGGAGATTCGCGAAGTGTAAGCGCGGATACACCCTACGCACCAGCGATACAACCGAATGTCGAAACATCCGTGGGAAGGAACAAGCAGGCGGCCCCCGATTCGAGTCGATAGCGGGCCGCCGAAGGTTGCGCCAGGTAAGGGACTAGGCCGGGTAGTCGGGGTGGTTTAAGTCGATCCAGGTCTCGTCGTAGCGATGGCTGGCGTGAGCGAACTGCAGGGTGTCCTCGCTGTGGTGGACGAACGGCCACCACAGCACCGGCGAGATACCGTTCATCACACCGGGGATCGTGGTGATTCCGTCCAGACCGTGATCGGGGTGGGTGCCAAGCAGCAGGCGCTGGGCGTCTTGGGCCATCCCCCAACGCTCTTCGCGGTCGAGGGTGACGCGCATCTTGTACGCGATCTCGGCCATTGGCGGGTAGTCGTAAGACAGTGTGTTGACCGACCCTTCCGGGGTGAAGAAGTCGTTGTAGGGCGCAGTCGGGTCGAGTTCGGCGGGCGGGTTGCCCCACTGCGGTCCGCTGCCGGGGTAGGTGCCGTCGACGAAGCGCTGCAGGATGACGGTGTACGGCTGCACATCGAACTCGACCTCAAGGTCGAGCGCGTTGCGGTACATGCCGACTTCGGTTTCGAGTACGCCGGGATAGGATGCTTCCCAAAGGTCCGGCGCGATCATGCGCAGGCCGCGGCTCTTGTCGTAGCCGGAGGCTTCGAGCAGTGCCCGCGCTTCGGCGATGTCGAGGTCGCGGTCGGGGCGGAAGCCGGGGGTTTGCAGCAGTTCTTCCTCCGGGAGCGCCCAGTACGAGCTGTACCACGGGGTGTCGTGCAGACCGGTCGGCTTGCCTGAACCGAGGTAGACCGTGTCGATCATCAGGTACGGGTCAACGGCCATGCCGAGCGCCTTGGCGAAACGTCGGTCGACCCAAGGGTTGCCGAGGCCGTCCTCACCGGGCCAGTCGGCGTTGTAGTTGACCAGCGTGATAATCGTAAAGCCGAAGGCGATTTGTCCATAGTTGTGGTCGGGGAAGTCTTCGGCGATGCCGTCGGCTTGCAGGGTGGTCAGCGGGAAGCGCCCGTTGAGGATTTCCTTGCTGCGGTAGGCGGCGTCGACTGTGGTGGGATCCTCCATGTTGGCCAGCGTGACCTCGTCGTAGTAGGGCAGCGGCTGGCCGTCAACGCCCATTTTCCAGTAGTTGGGGTTGCGCGACATGCCGATCCCGATATCGGGGTCATAGCTGTGGGGGATGAACGGGCCGGTGCCGCTGGACAGTTCGAGGTTGCCGGCTTCGTCGCGCCAGCGGTCGCCGAATTCCGAGATCGCTTCGGGCGAGGTGATCCAACTGAAGGGGCGCAGCGGGACACCGAGCCACGTGGCGTCGGGCCCGTCGGTCTTGGCGATCCAGGTCTCGTCGTCAGGCACGTCCATCGAGGCGGTGCGGCGGAACGCGCCGGCGGAGAGGTAGGTGCCGTCGTCGGCGCCCGTGGCGTCTTTGGCCTCGATCTGGCGCTCGTAGTTGACGCGGATGTCTTCGGAGGTCACCAACCGACCGCCTTCGGTCGGATATTGGTCCCAGAAACGGGCGCCCTGATCGATCTTGAAGATGTAGGTCTCGTCGTCGGGGATTTCTGGCAGCGAGGCGATGTCGGGCTCGGCGATGTCCTGTTCCTTGTTGCGGTAGCGGATGAGGTAGTTCATGTAGAACCCCATCCAGAACTGCGTCGGACCGAACACCCCGCGGCCGGGATCGAAATAGTCGTGCGTCGCTGCCGGGGTCGAGAAGGTCAGGTTGCCGCCGCGCACGATCTCCGCGACGGCGGCTTGCTGTTGCTCCTCGGCATCGGCAGCGGACTGCTCCTGTTGGTCGGCCTGCCCAGCCTGCGATTCCGCAGCGGCCTCCTGTTGCTCCTGACCGCCCTGTTGTTGCATGGCTTGTTGCTGTTGGGCTTGCCCGCCCTGTTGCTGCATCGCCTGCTGTTGCTGCTGTTGTTGCGCGGCCGCCTGTGCAGCCGACTGCTGGCCGTCGTCGTCATCGTCGCCGCAGCCGACGAGGGCCAATCCCGCTGCGCCGACCCCGGCCCGACCGGAAGCTCGCAACAAGGCGCGTCGGCTCATCTGCTTGCGCCGCATTCGCTGCCAGTAGTTTCGCTCTGCCATGGGACCTCTCCTCGTGTTCGATTCGACCAACCGTCAACTGCAGAATGCTAGGGATATTGGAACGGCTTCGTCGGCGAACAGCACCGAATGCCTAGGTCGGGTAGTCGGGATGGATCACGTCGAGCCAGGTGTCGTCGTGGCGGTGCGAGTCGTGGGCGAACTGGAGTGAATCCTCGCCGCGATGGACGAACGGCCACCACACTGCCGGTGCGATTCCGTTCATGACGCCGGGTGTTGGTGAGATGCCGTCAAGACCGTGGTCGGGGTGCGTGCCCAGAGCGATGCGCTGCGCCTCATGGGCCAGGCCGCGGCGGGTCTCCTGGTCGACCGTGGTGCGCATCAACTGCACGATCTCTGCCATCGGCTCGTAGTCGTAGTGGAAGTAGTTCCAACTGCCGCCGGGGATGAAGCGGTTGTGGTAGGCGGTTGTGGGATCGAGCTCGATCGGGGCGTTGGACCATTGTGGTCCCGAGCCCGGGTAACTGCCGTCGATCAATCGTTGCAGGATGACCGGGAACGGCTCCATCTGGAACTGCACCTCGATGCCCAATGCCTCGGTGTACATGGCGCGCTCGGTCTCGAGGACGCCCGGATATGTGACCTCCCAGAACTCGGGGGCAATGAGTTTGACCGGACGCTCGATGTCGTAGCCGGATGCGTCGAGCAGTGCTCGAGCCTCTTCGATGTCGGTTTCTCGGTCGGGTCGGAAACCGGGGACGGTCAGCAGTTCATCCTCGGGGATCGCCCAGTAGCTGTTGTACCAGGGCGTGTCCTCCTGGCCCGTGGGCTTGGCCGAACCGAGGTAGACGGTGTCGATCATCAGATAGCGATCGACGGCCACGTGCATCGCCTGGCAAAAGCGGCGATCGAGGTAGGGGTTGCCCAGCCCGTCCCAGCCGGGCCAATCGCGGTTGAAGTTGAACCAGCCGGTGATGATCGGGTAGCCGAAGGGCACGCTGCCGGTCGGATGGTCGGGGAAGTCGGACGAGATGGACTCCACCTGAATCGAGGTGAGCGGAAAGCCGCCGATCGAGATTTCGCGGCCGCGATAGGCCGTCTCGATCGCGGTGGGATCCTGCATGCTGGCGAACGTCACTTGTTCGAAGTACGGCAGCGGCAGACCATCGACGCCCAGTTTCCAGAATCCTGGATTGCGTTCGAGTTCGATCCCGATGTCAGGGTCGTACGAGCGCGGGATTGTCATGCCGGTGCCGCTGGAGAGCTCGATGTTGGTCGGATCGTCCCGCCAGCGGTCGCCGAACGCGGCGATCGCTTCGGGCGAGGTGATCCAACCGAACGGTCCCAGGGGAACGCCCAACCAGGTGGCGTCGGGACCGTCGGTGCGGGCGATGAATGTCAGGTCGTCGGGCGTGTCCATCGATGCCGTCTTGGCGTAGGAATCACGATGCGGGAAGGTACCGTCCTCGGCGCCGGTCGCATCTCGGCCGTCGATGTGGCGCTGGAAGTTGAGGCGAATGTCCTCCGATGTGACCGCTCGCCCGCCTTCGGTGGGGAACCGGTCCCAGAAGCGCGCGCCCTGATCTACACGGAACAGATAGGTCTCTTCATCGGGTGTCTCGGGGAGGCTGCAGATGTCCGCCTCCATGACCGCCTGCGCCTTGTTGCGCCAGCGAATGGTGTTGTTCATGTAGAACCCCATCCAGTACTGGGTCGTGCCGAACACGGCCCGATGGGGATCGAAGTAGTCATGCGCGTGGGCGGGAGTGGAGAGGCGTAGGTCACCGCCACGCACGACCTGGGTGACGGCAACCTGCTCTTGCTGCGGCTGGGCAGACTGCGGATCCTGCTCCAGAGCATTCTGTTGATCGGCCGCAGCCTGTTGCTGGCGCTCGACCTGGTCTGCCTGCTGTTCCGCCTGCTGTTGCTGCTGTTGCGAGGTCGGGCCGTCCGGTTGTCGAACTCGCGGGCGCGGGGCGGCGGCCTGCTGCGCTTCGGACTGGACGACAACGAGCTCGTCGTTGTCATCGTCGTCGCCGCAACCGACCAAGGCCAGGCCGGCAACGCCTACGCCTGCACGTCCAGCCGCCCGCAGCAGCGCACGGCGACGCAGGCGTTTGGTGTTCAGCCGCTGCCAGTAGTTGCGATCGTTCATCGCCGGCTCCGGTGGGAAGTTGCGCGAGTATACGAACTCCGCCGTGCGTCTCCTGTTCGCTCGGATACCGCGATGGGCGAGGCGATTACCCTGAGCCCATGAGTCAGCAACGTCCACAGCCGCCACCCGATCCCGACGCGATGATCGCCCAGTTGCGCCAGCAGGTGCTTGACGGCTGGGAGAAGGGCGCCGACTTTTTCGATGAGCGCTGGGGTGATCAGGGAGACGAATTCCACCACGATGTTTTCGCGCCGGCGGCTGAGCAGATGCTCGGTCTCGAGCGGGGAGCCAAGGTGATCGAGTTCGCTTGCGGCAACGGCGCCTTCGCCCGGCGGCTCGGGCGGGCCGGCATGAGCGTGCTGGCGACCGATCTCTCTCCGTCCCTGATTGCCCACGCCGAACGGCGCACCGAAACGATCTCCGATCAAGCGGTGGATGTCAGCTACCAGACCGTCGATGCGACGGACGAGCGCGCCATCCTCAACTGCGGCGGACCGTTCGATGCGGCCGTCTGCATCATGGGCGTGATGTCGATGCCGCTGCTGCGCCCGATGTTCGGCGGCGCCTGGCGCGTGCTCCGACCGCGCGGAGCGTTCGTCGTGGTCACCCTGCATCCCGGGTACGCGACCGCCGGATACAAGCTTGCCAAGTCGGAGGAGGAGGGTGAGCCGCACGGTCTGACGATCACCCGCTACCTCTCGCGCTATGTCACGCATGGCAGGACCAACACGGCGCAGAAGGAGCCGCAGATTTACTTCCACCGATCGATGAGCGAACTGCTGGCGGACGCGTTTGCTTCGGGCCTGGTACTCGACGGGATGGAGGAGTTGGCCGCTCCGCAGCAGCCGATCGAGGAGGCCAAGCTGATGTGGAACTTCCTGCCGGAAATCCCGATGGCGGTCGCGCTGCGTTTCCGCCGAGTCTGATCGGAGGCACGAGATGATGGTGATCGGGCTGGGCGAGATCGTGGTGGTGGTAATGATTCGTCCGCTGCGCTTCCTGCTCGGCGGGGAACGCACTCCGTTGGGTCGGGGGATCCTGCGGTTCGAGAACTGGATTCTGCACCATCTTCATGTGATGGGCGCGGAGTCTCGCATGCGCTACGAGCTGGAGATGCGCGGCCAGGCATCGAGCTTCCTGGCGGAGGGCTTGAGCGACCATTCGAGCGCGATGCCCAGCGGCAGTAGCACTCTCGAACGCGTACGCGACGAGACCGGGGCCAACCTTGAGGCGCGTCAGCGGTCGACAGCGCTGCAAGGTCAAGGCGAACTCCGGCGCGGCCAACGGCAGGTGGAGTCGAGTGGTGGCGACCGTTCCGATGACATTCACGAGGCGATGCTGCAAGCGCAACGGCGCCAGAATCAACTGGTCGAACGGGAGCGGCGGCACAACCTGCGTCGAGAGCGCTAACCGGAGCGGTCCCACTTGAAAGTGAGGATCGAGAGACCGAGGCCGGCGACGATCCACACGCCCAGCACAATGGCGGCGAGTTCGAGCTGCCAGCTCATGCCGGGTTCGGCGAACTTGTAGGCGTCGGGCAGGAAGACCGAGCGCAACCCCTGGGCCAGCCAGCGCAAGGGGAAGACGCCGGCGACCCACTGGAGCCAGGTAGGCAGCGAGGCGAGCGTGAAGAACACGCCCGAGATGAACTGCAGGATGATGAACGGGGCCTGAATCACCGCAGGCGCGGCGTTGGCGGAGGGAATGATCTTGGTGATCGCGATGCCCAGCACACAGCCGGCCGGGACGCCGAGCAGGATGATCCAGATCAGGGTCAGCCAGCCCTGGGCGTCCGGCAGCTCGACGCCGTAGGCGACGACGCCGAGGATGATCATGATTATCAGTTGCAGGATCGTGTAGGCCAACGCCGTGCCGACCAGGCCCATGAAGAACGAGGCCTTGGGCAATGGGGTTGCGGCCAGTTGCTTGAGCGTGCCGTCGAACTGCTGGATCGAGAGCGACGTGCCCAACAGGTTGAAGGACGTGCCGAAGATCGCCACGGCGACGATCCCGGCGACGAAGTACTGGCTGAACTTGACGACCGGGACGTGTCCTTCGGCCTCCGGGGGAATGCCGATTTCAAAGGTCAGCAGCGACGAGAAGATGACGAGGAACATGATCGGGAAGGCGACGACGAAGAAGAGCGCTGCCGGCTGGCGATAGATCGTCTTGAGGTTGAGCAACATGTAGAAGAAGCCGAGGCGCAGCGTGCGCGCGATGTCTGCGGTGTTCATCTCGGCTCCGCCGGATCGAGCGCTTGACTGTCGTCGACCAGTTCGAGGTACATCTCTTCGAGGTCGGGACGCTCGACCTGCAGCTCGGGCAGCTCGTCGATGCCGCGACTTCGGGCCCAGTCGATCAGGCGAGCCAGATCGACGGTCGGAGTTTGCGTGGGCAGCGACAGTCGTCCATCGGGACCGGCGCGCACGGACTTCCATTCGTCCAGCAGGTCGGACAGGTCGAGGCCGATGGGCGGTTGCCATGAGATGCGTGTGTCGGTCGCCATTTCGCGGCGCAGCTCGGCGATGTCGCCCTCGAAGATGATCCGGCCGTCCTTGATCAAGCCGATCCGCTGAGCGAGATGCTCCGCCTCATCGAGGTAGTGGGTGGTCAGGATGACGGTTGCGCCGCGCTCGGTCAGTCCGCGCACCACCTCCCACGCTTGCCGCCTGGCTGTGGCATCGAAGCCGGTGGTCGGTTCGTCGAGGAAGATCAGGTCGGGGTTGCCGATCACGCTGGTGGCGAGGTCGAGCCGGCGCTTCTGGCCGCCGGAGAGCTTTGAACCGCGTCGATACGCATGCTCCGCGAGCCCGACCAGCTCCAACGCCTCGTCGGTGTCCATCGGGTGGTCATAGAGCCGGGCCGAGAAGCTGAGCATTTCGCGGGGCGTGAGGCCCTCCATCGGCGTGCTGCGCTGGAGGACGATGCCAACCCGGCGATTGAGTTCGCCTCGCTGACGCTGCGGGTCATAGCCGAGCACCGACACGTCGCCGGCGTCTCGCTGGCGGTAACCCTCGAGGATTTCGATCAGCGTGGTCTTGCCGGCACCGTTGGGACCGAGCAGGGCGTAGACCTGACCGGCTTCGATCTCGAGGTCGACGGCGTCGACGGCGGTGACGGAGCCGTAGCGCTTGGTTACGCCGTTGATGCTGATCACCGAGGGCATGGGTGGCAGGTTACGCGAGCGGTTCGGGCGAGCGCGGTTTCCGACGCCGGGCGAGAATATTGCGGAAAAATACTTCGGACGCTGATGCGCGGATCGCCAGTGTTTTGCTGGAGATCGTGCGATCCGTGTGGTCAAAATTGATCAATTCCGGAAGGCTTTCGACGGTCGTCGGTGTTCGGGCCTGTTCGGTTTTGTTCGGGTTCGTTCGGTTTTGACCGGCGCTGTTGATCGGAGCGTTGGTGTTCGGACACGTTGGTGTTCGGACACGTTGGTGTTCGGACACGTTGGTGTTCGGACACGGGGCGGTTTCTGTGGACGAGCGGTGGTCAGGCGAAAAAAATTCTTCGCGGGGTCCGGCGGGCAAACCCAGTGTTTTGCGGGAGATCGTGCGATCCAGGTGGTCAGGTTTGGTCAGGTTTGGAAGGTGATGGACAGTCATGGTTGTTCGGGTTTGTTCGGTTCCGTTCGATCCTGTCGTGGTCGGGCTCGCTTGTGACGAGGCCAGATCTCGGCGTCGGTCTCTCACGGGAGGTTGAACGGGTTGACCGGACATGAGGCGGCTCCAGCGCAGGCGATGTGAGTACGCACAAACGTACTGCGTTGTCGCGGGGATGGCAATCGGCGCGTCTTGATGCGTGTCATGTAGGCGGCATTGCCATGAGAGACTTGGGCCCTGATCGTGGATCGTCGAGATCCGGTCAGTGTGGCACTTGCAAACCGGATCGCAGAATGGATTCCCGCCTGCGCGGGAATGACGGAGATTGGGTTACGTGAAGGACGCCAGAGGGAGATCGCGGACGGGCGGCTGAGCTGAGGGGGACGGTGGCGCCCCGGGCGATGAGCGAGGTCTGGGCCCCGCATCAAGTGCGGGGCATCCGGACAGGGGGAGTGCTGGGGATTGGACTGGGAGGGGGCGGGGCGGTCGGAGGGGGCTGAACAGGGTCTAGACTTGGCGCACGCCAGAAGGGGCGGAGGGTGACATGACTTCGATCAACCAGGGCAAGCTGAACGAGCTCTTCGACTATGTCGAGGGCATCGTGGACGACGGTAAGGTGCCCGCCGCGCAGATTGCGATTGGCCATGACGGGGAGCTGGCGGGTGCGCGGACGTTCGGTGCCGCTCATCAGGGCACTTCAGTAGGGCCGGCCGGGGACGACACGCTGTTTTGCATGTTCTCGTCGACCAAGGCGATCGTTGGGATCGGGGCCTGGAAGCTGCTCGACGAGGGCCTGCTCGACCTCGACGAGCGGGTGGTGGACATCATCCCGGGCTGGTGCGCGGAGGGCAACGGCGAGGCCTCGTACGCCGACGTGACTGTACGCAACGTGATGCTGCACACGGGCGGATTCCCGCACGCGCCGATGAATCCTCGCCTGTGGGAAGACCGCGATGCGCGGCTGCGGCGGATGATGGGCTGGCGGCTGAACTGGACGCCGGACACGCAGTGGGAGTACCACGCGACGTCGGCTCACTGGGCGCTGGCAGAGATCATTGAGCAGAAGACGGGTGAGGACTTCCGCGACTGGCTGCGGGGCAACCTGCTCGACCCGATGGGCATGGACAACCTGTTCGTCGGCCTGCCGAACGAGGAGCACGGACGCGCGGCTTCGATTGTCTACACCGAGGAGCCGCTGCCGGTCGACGGCGGCGAGGTGTTCCCGCAGACGATCCTGCACTTCAACCTGGCGTCGCAGCGCCGGGCCGGATGTCCGGGAGGCGGCGCATTCGCCAACGCGGCGGACGTCGCGATGTTCTACCAGCAAGTGATTAACCCGGCGGACGACGGCCCGCTGAGCAAGAGCGCGGTTGAACTCGGCACGACTGTGATGACCAATCCCGATCGACACACCGACCCGCTGAGCGGCATCCACGTCAACCGCGCCCTGACGGTGGTTGTGGCCGGCGACGACGGCCTCACGGCCGAACGCGGCTTCGGCCGCGGCGCGTCGCCGAGCGCATTCGGGCACGCCGGCGCCGGCGGCCAGATCGCCTGGGGCGATCCGGAGACGGGGCTGTCGGTGGGGTTCCTGACGAACGGGTTCCAGCAGGACGAGAACGTCTACGAACGCACGCACACGATCGGCACGATGGCCGCCGCCTGCGTCGAGTAAGGGGTTCGGCTACTCGGACTCGGTGCCGGGCAAGAGCGGACCCTCGGAGATGGCGGGGAAGGCGCGGGTGACCGCGAGGGCGGCGTCGGTGTCGGCGAAGGTCAGACGCTGAATTGTTGTCCAGTCGTCGGACGACCAGCGTTGACGCAGCCGGTCGCCCTCCGGGAGTCTTCCGCAGACGACATCGATCAGATGATCGAGCAGGTCGTCGAGCCAGCGGAACATGCCCAGCATCGAAGCGTCGATTGCCTCGGCGGCGGCGATGGTCTGGTTGGCCGACGCCTTGAGCGCCTCGAGCTTCTGCTCGGCCTCGGCCCGTTCGAAGTTGGGATGGTTGGTGATGATGTAGATGTTGGGGTCGTTGGCCAGGGGTAAGGCGGAGAAGTCTGAGCTGGCGCCGATCGTCGAGGATGCCAACGTCTCGGCCCATTCGGGCAGAGTGCCGCGAGGGGCGATGATGTCGGCCAACCGAGGATCGACTTCGGCCAACGGCACCTGCGCCAACCGCCTGAGGTTGCCGCGTCCTTCGAGCAATGGGTTGGCGGACTCGCCGTAGCAGCGCGGCACAATCGTCGCGACGTGGTCGAGCAGTTCGGCGATGTAGCGGGCGACGAGATCGACGCGCAGCGGCGTGCGTTCCACGAGTTCTCGTGTGAGTTCTTCCTCGATTGCGCCTACGGTGCGGTTTTTCAGGTCTTCAAGCGGAACCTGCATCTCCTGTAGGGCAGCGACCAGTTTGGGACCGAGTTGACGCAGACGTACCGCCGCGTCGGTGAAGGCGTCGTCGGGCTCGAGGTAGGCCATCGCCTCGGACGGCCAGAGGCCGATGCCGAAGCGGATCTCGGGGTCGGGCATTCGCGAGACATCGCGGTCGCGTCCCGCCTCGACGAAGGTTCCCCGGGCGGGCATGAAAATGCCATGGCGCTGCGGAGCCGTGGCTGGCTCGGCGTCAGTAGCCGGCATGTCGATCGACGATGTCGTGTAGCGGCTCGTTGTTGATGAAGCGACGCAGATTCTCGGCGAAGCGGTGGGCGGCCTTGCCGAAGTAGTTGGGTTGCAGGCCGCTGTTGTGCGGCGTGATGAAGAGACTCGGCACGCTCCACAACGGGTGTCCGTCGGGCAGCGGTTCGGGCGCCGTGACGTCGGTGTAGGAGGCTCGCAAGCGTCCGCTATCGAGAGCGGCGACCTGGGCGTCCCAGTCGACGACTTCACCCCGAGCGATGTTGATCAAGGCGGCTCCGGGCTTCATCGCGGCCAGTTCTCGCTCCCCGATGAGGTGATGGGTGTCCTGGGTCAGGGGGACGGCGAGCACGACGTAGTCGGACTCGCTGAGTACGTCGTTGAGGCGCTCGGGCGGCCAGACGTAGGCGACTGACTCGGGCGCGCCCGGTGGGGGAGTGCCGTCGCCGGAGGCGCGTCGGCGAATGCCGACGACGCGTGCGCCGAAGGCGTCGCAGAAGCGGGCGATCTCGGAGCCGATCGCGCCGTAACCGATGATGCCGACCGTTGCGCCCTCGAGCGTCTGGGGATCGGAACGGGCCCACGTGCCCTGTCGATGCGCTTCGATCAGGCGGATCATCTGCTTGGCGTCCATGAGCATGAAGGTGAGCACCCACTCGCCGATCACGCGGGCCGCGAGACCGGGCATCTTGGTGATTGTGACATCCTCGCCAATGTGACGGTCGAGGATCTGGTTGGCGCCGGCCGAGGCGAGGGCGATCCATTCCAGCGCCGAGGCCTGGCCGGCCAGATCGCCGCTGAAGAAGGTGAACCAGATGCGGTCGCGTTGCTGGATTTCCTCCCCTTCTTCGATCGCCGATCTGAGATCGATTTGTGGATGCCTTGGTTCGCGCATGTGGCGGGCCAGATTCTGAGAGACGTTATGGATCTCGATCCGCGGGTCGACCGCTCGAATCACGTCGAGGGCGGAATCGGGCACCGGCAGGAAATTGGCGATATGAATGGTGTCCATGCGCTCAGAATACGTCGTCTACCGATAAGCTGGCCGCATGCCGGATGCGCAGCCAACACTTCGACTGACCTGCGATGACGCGGAAGCGACCCGCGCGGTCGGGGCGGCGGTTGGCCGCTTCGCGGCTGCGGGGACGGTGGTGCTTCTGCAAGGCGACCTCGGAGCGGGCAAGACGGTGTTCGCACAGGGCGTCGGGCGCGGGCTGGGAGCGCCGACGGTCGTCAACTCGCCGACCTTCGTGCTCGTCAACGAGCATCTGGGCGGGCGTTTGCCGCTGCGCCACGCCGATCTGTATCGGCTTGACGATCTCGACCTGATCGCCGAGCTTGGCCTGGACCAGGCGGCGATCGGCGGCATCCTGCTCGTCGAATGGCCGGAGCGCGGCGAAGGCGTCCTTCCGTCGGACCATCTGCACGTGCAGATCGTGCCGCTCGAGGAAGACGTCTCCGAGGACGCGCTCGACGCGTCGCCGCGGGGACTGGTGCTGACTGCATCAGGGGAGCAGGCCGAGCTGTTGCTCAGCAGCCTGACCGAAGAGCTCGCTGCGGTTCCTGCCTGATGGAACTCTCAATCGACACGGTCGGCGAGCAGTCCGGCGTCGCGGTGAGCGAGCAGGGTCGCGTGCTGACCGAGATCAGCTGGCACTCGGGACGGCGACACACGCCGTCGTTGACGCCGATGATCGACCTGGTCTGCCGGCAAACGGGGAACGCCGAGATCGTGAAGCGTGAACTGGAGGCGGTGTTCGTGGATGTGGGGCCTGGGGCGTACGGCGGTATCCGATCCGGGATGGCGGCGGCGGAGGGGTTGGCGGTGGCGCTCGATCTGCAATGTGTTGGCATCGGGCGACTGGAGGTTGAGGCGTATCAGCATGCCTCAAGCGGCCTGGCGGCCGCGATCCACCGCGCGTCGCGGACGACGTGGGCGTGGCAGATTTTCTGGGGTCCGCTCGACCGCTGGCGTGAACTTGAACCGCCGAGGACCGGAGCCACGTACGAACTGCAGCGCGCACTGGCCGACGCCAAGCGCTTCGCCGGGCGGTCGGGGATTATCTGCGGTGAGCCGGAGCGGCTCGAGGATGAGGCTTCGCAATCGCTGCAGGACGAGGGCTGGATGCTCTCGCCGCCGTCGTTGAACGCTCGACGGGCCGGGATCCTGGCGGAGCTCGGGTGGAGACGGCTTCAAGACGGTCACGGTGTTGCGCCGGCTGCACTTGAACCGCTGTACCTGCGCGAACCGGCGATCGGTCCACAGCCCTCACAGCAACCATCTCAATAGGTCTGGAGCAGTCGATGTCCAACGAACGCACCCTGGTCCTGGTCAAGCCCGACGGCGTGCAGCGCGGACTGATCGGAGAGGTCCTGGCACGACTTGAGGGTCGGGGACTGAAGCTGATCGGCCTCAAGTTGATGCAGATGGACGAGGCGCTGGCCAACCAGCACTACGCAGAGCACGTGGAGAAGCCGTTTTTCCCCGGTTTGCGCGACTTCATTACGTCGGGACCGCTGGTGGCGGCGGCATTTGAGGGGTCGAACGCGGTTCAGCTCGTGCGCAACACGATGGGCGCGACGAATCCTCTTGATGCGACGCCGGGCAGCATTCGGGCAGATTTCGGTGTGGATCTGGGTCGCAATGTGATCCACGGTTCGGACTCGCCTGAATCAGGCGAGCGTGAACTGGCGCTGTTCTTCGCGCCGTCGGAGCTGGTCGACTGGAGCCGCGACGTCGAGAGATGGATTTACGAGTAAGGCTCGGACCGCTACTCGACGCGCAGGAGCGTGTCGGCCTGCGACCAGAGGCCGTCGAGGTCGTAGTAGTCGCGGGTTTCGCGGTCGAAGATATGGACCACGACGGAACCGTAGTCGCAGAGCAGCCAGCCGCCCTCGGCGGTACCCTCGCGACGCGGGAAGTCGGCGTCTGGGACATGCCGGAGCGCGTCCTCGAGCGCGCCGAACTGGCGCCTCGAGGTTGCCGAGGCGATGACGAAGTAGTCGGCGAGGTCGGTGTGAGCGGCGACGTCGAGCAGGACGATCGCCTCGGCCTGGCGATCGTCGAACTGTTCGACGATGGCGCGGGCGAGCCGCTCGGCATCTTGCTTGGTCGTACGAATTGGCCGCGACGCGGATAGGCTGAGATCCGTTGCGGAGGTCGTCACGTGGACAATGGTAGCGTCCCTCGGTTCGCACATGACTGAGCGGGTTGTCGTCGGGATGAGCGGCGGAGTGGACTCGTCGGTTGCTGCGGCGTTGCTGGTCGAGCAGGGCTATGACGTGATCGGGATCACGATGCGTCTGTGGACCGAGGCGCGGCCCGAGGACTACACCGGCCGCAGCCAGTGTTGCGCGATTGAGGACATCGGCGACGCGCGACGTGTCGCTCAGCGGCTGGGGATTCCGCACTACACGCTCAACCTGGAGCGGCCGTTCCGGAAGTTCGTAGTGGACCAGTTCATCGACGAGTACGCGCATGGCCGGACACCGAATCCCTGTCTGAACTGCAACACCTTCATCAAGTTCGACGCATTTCTCGAACGTGCGCAGGCGCTCGGCGCGGACTGGATAGCTACCGGTCACTACGCGCGGACTGCGACCGGCCCGGATGGGCGTCCTCAGCTTCTGCGGGGCGTCGATCGGGATAAGGATCAGTCGTACTTCCTCTACACGCTCAGGCCGGATGCGCTGGCGATGACCCGGTTCCCCGTTGGTGATTTGCAGAAGTCAGAGGTGCGGGCGGTGGCCGAGCGTCACCACCTCGCGGTCGCCGACAAGCCGGAGAGCGCCGACATCTGCTTCGTCCCGGGCGGCGACTACCGGGCCGTGGTTGCCACGAAGGTCGCGGATCGGCCAGGGCTGATGCTCGACATCGAGGGGCGGGAGGTCGGGCGGCATCGGGGTATCCAGCATTTCACGATTGGCCAACGCAAGGGTCTCGAGATTGGCGGGGGCGGCGAGCGGCGCTTCGTGACCGGGATCGATGCGGAGACGAATGTCGTCACGATTGGCAGCGTCGAGGACCTGCTGGTCGAGCGGATTGCGCTGTCGGATGTGCGCTGGCTGTCGCGGCCGGTCGACCGGTTGCAGGTGCAGCTGCGCTACCGCTCAGCGCCGATCTCGGCTCGTCTGGATGGGAAGCGGCTCGTGCTCGACGAGCCCGCGAAGGCGGTCGCACCGGGGCAGGCTGCCGTGTTCTACGACGGCGAGCGCGTGCTGGGCGGCGGCACGGTGGAGACGGCGGCGTAGGTTACGCTCACGTCATGCCGCTGAGCACGATCACTGACATCAGGGACATCGTCATCATCGTCGCTGGGCTGCTCAGCGTGATCGCGCTGGTCGTGATGATCCTGGCCACGATCATCGTCGGCTTCCTCTCGTTCCGCCTGCTCAGGGCTGCCCGCAAGACATTCCAGGAAGGCGTCCCGCCGCTTCTCGAAAGCGCGCAGGAGACGGTCAAGTCGGTCAAGGGAACGGCCGAGTATCTGGGTGACTCGGCCGCCGAGCCGGTGATCCGCGCCTACGCCACCGCGTCGAGGATTCAGAGGATGTTCGATGTCCTGAGCGGCAACTTCCGCCAGAGAGACAGCTGAGATGGGCTTCTGGAGGGGCCTCAGATGGGGGCTGTTTCTCGGAGTGGTCGCGGCGCTCGTTGGTCGGGTGATGAGCGGCGATGACAACAAGGAGAACTGGGAACAGGCCAAGGTCGCGGGAGACATCGCGGCCGCCCAGGCCGAGGCGGAGCAGCGGGAGAAGTTCGAGCGGACTCGTCGGGGTGGGGAATTTAGCTAGAGCCTCGTCAAGATGTGATTGGCAATCTCTACGGCCTTAGCAGCTCCTCTAGGATTCGCCGCGGCAAACATAAACTCATAGATGGGAGCGTTGTTCGAATTCCTCAGGGTGCGACTCGCTGCAGCCACCTCAGCAAACTCCTGACCAAGTCGACGCTGGTAGGCCGCGACGATAGCGGCTGTACCAGCCGCAGTTTCAACTTCACCAGGCGGGTCGAAGAATGACGGCTGCGATACCGGTCTCTGGAGCTCCGCAGTCGGATCATCGCCAAACACTCGGATGAGCTCGTTTCGGTCTGCTTCGGACCTAACAGTGCCGCGCCTAGGTATGAGGAAGCGGCGGATGTACCCCGAAGGAAAGAGGATCCATGTGTCGCACTTCTCCGACCTTGCAATGCTCCGAACTGTGGGCCGCCAATCTACCTGAGCGCCAAACGGGTCGAGAAACACCACCGCTCGGTCGAAGCTGCCCATGTCATTGAGAAATCGCGGCAGTAAGTCATTTGCATTGCCTCGGCGAGCTTCGGCCCGTCCTTGTTCATTTCGATTCCTGATCAGTTCTTGAAGAGATTCGACGTTCCGAGCATCAATGTCGACAAACAAAAGGTGGTCAAATGGTCTGTTGTCAATGTCAAGTGCGATCTGGACGGAACCGTTGAGAAAGCTACTGCCATCAGCGTCTTCTGCGACCTTTACAGATCCAGATCCAGCGAACGCGTCAACGTAGTACAGGGTGAACCCCTGATTCTTCATCAACGTGGTGTACGTCTCCAGATAGGCTTGGAGGATCTTGAGCTTGCTCCCGGTCCATTCGCCTCCAAATCTCTGCGGCCTCTCTGAGACGCTATGCGACATTTGACGCCTCCGGCATGTGAGACCATGTTTCGCCATCTAGCGTTCGCCCGGCCCGCTTCTTGCCGACGCGCCCCCCCATCTCGTCATGCGCACCCCACTGCTTGAAGAAGAACGGAACCTCTGCATTGACACATTGGTCGCGAACCGCTCGGACCCATTCTGGATCCATTGGTCGAGCTCCTGGTCCGCTTTCTCCTCCGGCAATCACCCAGTGGATTTCCGCAAGGTCGAGGTCCAACTCGCCCAATAGCGGCTCACAGGAGAGGAACCTTACCGTCGCTGGCGCCACACGCAGATCGTCGATGCGACGAGCAAACCGCTGATTCTCGACTGACACCCCCATCCAGACGTTCGATGGCCAGGGCAGCGAGGGGGCAAGCTGGGCGAGTCGCTCCGAGCGCTTTGTGAGGACCTGGAATCGGTGATGGGAGGCCGACTCCATTACCGCAAACACTTGCTGGATGTAGTCCTCCGGTACCTCCTCGTGAAAGAGGTCGCTCATCGAGTTGACGAAGATTGTCCGCGGTTTCTTCCAGCGCAGCGGCTGTTCCATGCGGTCGGGTCGCAGCTGAAGATCGAATCCGTTCTCGTAAGGATGACCTGGCACGCCGCGAAACCGCTCGGCGAAGGTCAAGGCATAGCAGTGAGCGCAGCCGGGGCTGATCTGGGTACAGCCGGTGATGGGATTCCAGGTCGCCTCGGTCCATTCAATCGAAGAACGCTGCATCAACTACCTCCTTGCGCACTTTATCCACAACCTCCACAATAGAACATATATACTTACTTTGTCCACTTCCGCAGTCGAGTTTGCTGGCCGTTACGTCCCTAGCATGGCGAGCGACTCAAACGTTGCGCGTGACAGGAGCCCACTCAGCCATGATTCCCGCAGACGAGACCTTCGACGGCACGTTTCCGTTCGAGCCGCACTTCACTGATGCTCCCGGGTTCCGGATGCACTACGTCGACGAGGGCGAGGGCGAGCCGGTGATCCTGCTGCATGGCGAGCCGACCTGGGGGTATCTGTACCGGAACTTCATTCCCGGGTTGTCGGAGACGAATCGGGTGATCGTGCCCGACCACATGGGTTTCGGCAAGAGCGAGACACCCCGGGATCGGGAGTACACGCTGAGGACGCACGTGGAGAACCTGGCGGCGCTGATCGAGGAGCTGGACCTGGGCGACATCACGTTCGTGATGCAGGACTGGGGCGGGCCGATGGGGTCGCAGTACGCCGTACGGAATCTCGACCGGGTGAAGCGCATGTGCGTCTTGAACACGGTCATACCGGGCTCACGGCGGGAGCCTCCGAACGCGCCGGTGACTCCGTGGTTCCAGTGGATCGGCAAGCACCACGAGGCGGGCACGCTGCACGAGACGCTCGGTCACCTGGGCAGCAACGTGCTGAGTGTGATGAAGATCATCGGGTTTGAGAATTCCGAGGCCGTCGACGATGCGTGGATCCGCGCCTACTCGGCGCCGTTCCCGGACAAGGAGTCATGCATCGGCGCGATCGAGTTCCCGCTCGACGCGTATCTCGGACGGATTCGCGACTTCGTTTTCGAGGAGATCGCCAACGTGCGGGAGCTGGGTTCAATGCCGGCGATGATGGTCGAGGGGATGCAGGATCACGCGATCGATCCCGAGCGCGCGATCGGGGGGTTCCAGGCGCTGTATCCGGATGCGCCGGTCACCGTGCTGCCGAACGCGGGGCATTTCTGCCAGGAAGACGCGCCGGAGATCATCGTGCCGTTGATCCGGCAGTTCCTCAGGTTGACGACGTAGTCGGGGTTCGTAGCTGGCGGAGAGGGTGGGATTCGAACCCACGAGGGCCTTGCAGCCCTACACGCTTTCCAGGCGTGCCTGATCGTCCACTCCAGCACCTCTCCGGGGACGTTGGCCGACGCGAAATCTGGCGGAGAGGGTGGGATTCGAACCCACGAGGCACGTCGCCGCACCTACCGATTTTCGAGATCGGCTCCTTCGGCCACTCGGACACCTCTCCAATTTGAGTATACGCAGCGGCCTTGTCAGTCCCGCGGGGGGAGTGACAATACGCTGTATCGCGTGTGGCGCATTTGACCGCTCGTTCGTGCCGCTATTCCTTCGTCGGGAGACCCCGTGACCCAGCCAACCTCTGACGCCAAGACCATTTCCGAACTGCTCGCTCCGTTGGACGGCGACGCCTCCGCGCTCGGCTCTCCGGGTCGGCCTGATCTGAGCTTCGACGGACTTCGCGCGCAGATTGCGCAGACCGGCGAGCAGCTGAACAGCTTCGGGCTCGGACGCGAGGACGGCATCGCGATCGTGCTGCCGAACGGGGCGGAGATGGCGGCCGCCTTCCTCGGCGTGGCCAACGCCGCGACGGCGGCGCCGCTCAATCCCGGCTACCGCGCGGACGAGTTCGAGTTCTACCTCCAGGACCTCGAAGCGAAAGCCGTCGTGGTCCAGGATGGCGTCGACTCGCCGGTCCGCGAGGTTGCGCAACGACTGAGCATTCCGCTGGTCGAGCTTCATCCGCAGTCCGACGGTCCAGCTGGAGTCTTCAGCCTGTCGTCCACAATCAGCGGCTCCCCCGAGCGTCCGGGCGAAGCGGGAGCGGATGACGTCGGGCTTGTGCTGCACACCTCGGGCACGACGTCGCGGCCCAAGATTGTGCCGCTGCGTCAGCGCAACCTGACCGCGACCGCGCACAACATTCGCAACACGCTCAATCTGACGTCTGGGGATCGCTGCCTCAACATCATGCCGCTGTTTCACATTCATGGCGTGATGGCCGGCATCCTGGCGAGCGTCGGCGCGGGCGGCTGCACCTGGTGCTCGCCCGGGTTCAATGCGATGCAAGTCTTCGGTTGGCTTAGCGAGGCGAAGCCGTCCTGGTACACCGCTGTGCCGACGATGCACCAGTTGATCCTGACGCGGGCATCGCGCAACGCCGATGTGCTGGCGGAGACGAGTCTGCGCCTGATCCGGTCTTCGTCGTCCTCACTGCCGCCGACCGTGATGGCCGAGCTTGAGGAGACGTTCGAGGCCCCGGTGATCGAGTCCTACGGCATGACCGAGGCGGCGCACCAGATGAGCTCCAATC